>CAWDSX010000015.1:0-28266 GCA_963805135.1 uncultured Gaiellaceae bacterium
CCGGTTCGACACCGAGGAGGCTCCCTTTTTCGCATGGCACAGCTCGAGATCAAGAATCTGCACGTCGCCCTCGAGGACGGCACCGAGATCGTCAAGGGTGTCGACCTCGACGTCGACCTCGGGCAGAAGCACGCGATCATGGGTCCGAACGGATCCGGCAAGTCGACGCTCGCATACGCGCTCATGGGCCATCCCGCGTACGTGGTGACCAAGGGCCAGATTCTCTTCGACGGAGAGGATCTGACCGAGCTCGGCGCCGACGAGCGCGCCCGGCGCGGTCTCTTCCTGGCGTTCCAGTATCCGCATGCGATTCCCGGGTGTCACGGTGACGAGCTTCCTGCGGAGCGCGATCAACGCGAACCGCAAGGCGGCGAGCGGCGGCGAGGAGGATCCCGTGCCGATCCCCGAGTTCCGCACCAACTTGCTCGCCGCGATGGAAGAGCTCAAGGTGCCGCGCGAGCTCGCCTCGCGGTACCTGAACGACGGATTCTCGGGTGGCGAGAAGAAGCGCGTCGAGATCCTGCAGATGGCGATGCTGAAGCCGAAGATCGCAGTCCTCGACGAGACCGACTCGGGCCTCGACATCGACGCGCTCCGGATCGTCGCGAACGGCGTGAACAAGCTCGTCGGGCCCGAGACCGGCGCGCTCGTGATCACGCACTACCAGCGCATCCTCGACTACGTCACGCCGGACTTCGTGCACGTCTTCGTCGACGGCCGCATCGTCGCCGAGGGCGGCGCCGGAGCTCGCGCATAAGCTCGAGGCGGAGGGCTACGAGGCGTTCGGCGCCAACGGCAACGGGAAGGTTCCGTCATGAGCAGCACGCACGAGACCGACGTCGTCCGCGGGATTCGCTCCGACTACAAGTACGGGTTCTCGAACCCGGACGAAGCCAAGGACTACTTCTTCAAGTCGGGGAGAGGGATCTCCCACGAGGTCGTCGAGGCGATCTCGGAGCACAAGAACGAGCCCGAGTGGATGCGGCAGTTCCGCCACAAGTCGCTCGACTACTTCTTCGCGCGCCCGATGCCGAGCTGGGGCGCCGACCTCTCGGGCATCGACTTCGAGAACATCTACTACTACATCAGGCCAACGGAGAAGCAGGCCGACTCCTGGGAGGACCTACCCGCCGACATCAAGGACACCTGGGACAAGCTCGGGATCCCGGAGGCGGAGAAGAAGTACCTCGCCGGCGTCGGCGCGCAGTACGAGTCCGAGGTCGTGTACCACAAGCTCCAGGCCGACCTCGAGGCGAAGGGCGTGCTCTTCCTCGACATGGACTCGGGCCTGCGCGAGCACGAGGACATCGTCAAGCAGTACATGGGCACGATCATCCCGCAGAACGACAACAAGTTCGCGGCGCTGAACTCGGCCGTCTGGTCGGGCGGGTCGTTCATCTACGTGCCGCCGGGCGTGCGGATCGAGATGCCGCTCCAGGCCTACTTCCGCATCAACGCCGAGAACATGGGCCAGTTCGAGCGGACGCTGATCATCGTCGACGAGGACGCCTACGTGCACTACGTCGAGGGCTGCACCGCGCCGATCTACTCGTCCGACTCGCTGCACTCGGCGGTCGTCGAGATCGTCGTCAAGCGCGGTGGTCGCTGCCGCTACACGACCATCCAGAACTGGTCGAACAACGTCTACAACCTCGTCACGAAGCGCGCCGTCGCGTACGAGGACGCGACGATGGAGTGGGTCGACGGGAACCTCGGCTCGAAGGTGACGATGAAGTACCCGGCGATCTGGCTGATGGGCGAGCGCGCGCACGGCGAGGTGCTCTCGATCGCCTTCGGCGGCAAGGGACAGCACCAGGACGCGGGCGGCAAGGTCGTCCACGTCGCGCCGCGCACGTCGTCGGTGATCACGTCGAAGTCGATCTCGAAGGACGGCGGCCGCGCGGGCTACCGCGGGCTGCTGCAGGTCGCGAAGGGCGCGCGTCGGCTCGAAGTCGAAGGTCGTCTGCGACGCGCTCATCCTCGACGACGAGTCGCGCTCGGACACGTACCCGTACATCCAGGTGGACGAGTCGGACGTCGACCTCGGGCACGAGGCGACGGTCTCGAAGATCGGCGAGGAGCAGCTCTTCTACCTCATGAGCCGCGGCCTCTCGGAGGCCGAGGCCTCCGCGATGATCGTCTCCGGCTTCGTCGAGCCGATCACGAAGGAGCTCCCGCTCGAGTACGCGGTCGAGATGAACCGGCTCATCCAGCTGCAGATGGAAGGCTCCGTCGGTTAGGAGCCCAGTTTGGCTAGTCCGATCAGCAAGGTCGACGTCGTCGGCATCCCGTCGACGGATCCCGAGCGGTCGCGCGAGTTCTACGTCGAGACCTCGGGCTTCGGCCCGACGAGAACGCGCGCTACGAGTTCTGGGTCGGTGACACGTGCTTCGCGATCTGGCAGCCGGCGCAGTTCGGCGTCGAGTATCAGCCGCAGGCGAACAGCATCGTCCTGCTTCGCGTCGACGACGTGCCCGCCGCGCGCGCCGAGCTCGAGGCGAAGGGTGTGCAGTTCCAGGGCGAGACCTTCGACACGGGCGTCTGCCACATGGCGAACTTCACCGATCCGGACGGGAACCCGCTGACGCTGCACAAGCGGTACGCGCCGTACCCGGAGGCATCGTCGTGATCGGCGTCGAGCGCGTCGACTACATCCGCGTCCCGGTGACGGACATGGACGAGGCGAGCCACTTCTACGGGGAGCTGCTCGGCCTGCGAGCGGAATCCGAACTCGCCGGACGACGACTGGGTCGAGTACGAGGCCGGCAACGTCACGCTCGCGGTCATGACGCCGCACACGCACGACTACGAGTTCGCCGCGCTGCCGCCTTCGACGATCGCGCTGCGCGTCGCCGACGTCGCCGCCGCGAAGGCGAAGCTCGAGGCGGCGGGTCTCGAGGTCGGCGAGATGTGGGACTCCGGCGCGTGCAAGGGCGCGGGCGTCAGCGATCCGGCCGGCAACCGCATCCTCCTCCACCGCCGCTACGCGCCGTACCCCGACGGGACGATGCCGTGATGCAGGTCGAGCGCGTCGACTTCGTCTCCTTCCTGACCCAGGACATCCGCCCGGGCGAAGCGCTTCTACTCGGAGGTGCTCGGGCTCGAGATCGAGACCGAGGGCGAGAGCGACATGGAGTTCCGTGCGGGCAGGTGACGCTCGACATCTTCGACCCGTCGAGCATCGGCCAGCCGTTCGCGCCGAGCCCCGCGGGGATCGCGCTTCGTGTCCCGGACGTCGACGCGGCGCGCAGCGAGCTCGAGGCGAAGGGCGTCGTGTTCGACGGCGAGACGATCCAGACGGGCGTCTGCCGACAGGCGTGGTTCAAGGACCCCGACGGCAACGCGCTCATGCTGCACCGGCGGTTCGACGCGTGAGCAGGGCCGACGCGCTCGAGCCGCTACCGCGCGCTTCCCCTTCCGACGACGAAGGACGAGCACTGGCGCTTCACGGACCTCTCCGGGTTCGACCCGGACGCGTGGTCCGCGAACGGCGCCGACGAGGAATCGCCTCGCCTCCCACGATGCTCGAGCTCGACGCATCCGGTGTCGCGTACGTCGGGGAAGCCGGTCTCGAGGTCGTGTCGCGCGCCGGACGGGATTCGCTTCGAGCGCCTGACCGAGGATCATGAGCTCCTGTACTCGCTCGTCGGCTGGGACGAGAAGTTCGCGGCGCACAACGCCGCGATGTGGGAGCACGGGCTCCTCGTCCACGTCCCGAAGGGGGTCGAGCTCGAGAAGCCGCTGTACGTCCGCCTCGCGAACGCGGTCGAGGGCGGCTCGCTCTTCTGGCGGCTGCTCGTCGTCGCGGAGCCCGAGAGCCGGTTCACGCTGATCGAGGAGTACGCGTCCGCGACCCCTGAGCTGCAGGCCTACACGAACGCCGCGGTCGAGATCGTCGTACGGCAGGCCGCGAAGGTCGAGTACGTCTCCGTCCAGAACCTGTCCCGCGGCACGTGGCACTTCGGCTCGCACCACGCGCGCGTCGAGCGCGACGCCGAGCTCGACTGGGTCGCGGGCGGCTTCGGGTCTGCGAAGGGCAAGGTGTGGATCCAGAACGACCTCGCCGGGCCGGGCGCGACGTCGCGTGTGACGGGCGCGTACTTCGCCGACGGGACGCAGCACCTCGACTACGACACGTTCCAGGAGCACATGGCGCCGTCCACGACGTCCGACTTCGCCTTCAAGGGCGCGCTCCGCGACACGGCGCGCGCGGTGTGGCGCGGGATGATCCGCGTCGAGGAGGGCGCGCAGAAGACGAACGCCTACCAGGAGAACCGCAACCTCCTGCTCTCGAAGAGCGCGCACGCCGACTCGATCCCCGGCCTCGAGATCATGGCGAACGACGTGCGCTGCACCCACGGGGCGACGCTCGGCCAGGTCGACCGGGAGCAGCTCTTCTACCTCATGACGCGCGGCCTGACGCGCGCGGAGGCCGAGCGGCTGATCGTCCGCGGGTTCTTCCAGGACGTGCTCGACCGGGTCGAGCTCGAGCCGGTACGCGATGCGCTCGCGGCCGCGCTCGAGTCGAGGATTCCGCAGGCATGACCGACAAGGTCGAGCTCACCGACGCCGAGTGGCGCGAGCGGCTGGCGCCCGAGCAGTACGAGATCCTGCGCGGCAAGGGAACCGAGCGCGCGTTCACGGGCATGTACTGGGACGAGCACTCGCCGGGCGTCTATCGCTGTGCGGGTTGCGGGACCGAGCTCTTCCGCTCGGACACGAAGTTCGAGTCCGGGAGCGGGTGGCCGAGCTTCTACGAGCCGACGACGCTCGACAGCGTCGTCACCGAGACCGACACGAGCTACGGGATGGTCCGCACGGAGGTCATGTGCGCAACCTGCGGTGGTCATCTCGGCCACCTCTTCGACGACGGCCCGGCGCCGACGGGTCTGCGGTACTGCATCAACTCCGGTGCACTCGACCTCGAGCGCCCGTCCTGACGGACGCGCCGTGGACGAGCTCGGACTCTTCCCGCTCGGCCTCGTCCTCCTCCCGACCGAGCGCCTGCCGCTACACATCTTCGAGGAGCGGTACAAGGAGCTCGTCGAGGAGTGCCTCGAGCAGGACGCCGAGTTCGGCCTCGTCTACGCGGACAGCGACGGAATCCGCGACGTGGGGACGAGAGCACGGATCGCGGAGGTGCTCACGCGTTTCGAGGACGGCCGCCTGAACATCCTCGTCGAAGGCGGTGAGCGGTTCCACGTCGACGAGCTCACCGACGGCCGCTCGTTCCAGACTGCGCAGGTGTCTTCGGTGGACGACGCCGACGACGCGGCGGCCGCTGCGGCTGTCGAGGATGCGATGCGCGTGTTCGGAGTGCTCCGAGAGGTGACGGGCAGCGACGTCGACCCTCCCGATCCTGCGTCGCCACAGCTCTCGTTCGCGCTCGCGGGGAAGGTCGAGCTCGCACCCGGGGAAAAGCTGATGCTCCTCCGCGAGCTCTCCGAGCGGCGCCGCATCGAGCTGGTGCAGGAGCTCCTCGAGCACGCGGTGCTCGCGGCTCGACGCATGCGCAAGGCGGCCGAGCGCGCGACGACGAACGGTCGAGTTGACCTGGGCTGACGCGCGGGCGCGCTAGCGCCCGCCTCCAGGGTAAGTCTCAATTGAGACTCGCGAGAGGTCGGTAGGGCGAACCGACCCGGGTACGATGGCGGCGTGGCAGTAACGACGCAGCCAAAGCTCGACGCGCACCGACTGCGCGCGGACTTCGCGGTGTTCGACGAGCTCGTGAACGGGCGGCCCGTCGCGTTCCTCGACTCGGCCGCGTCGACGCAGAAGCCGCGCCAGGTGCTCGACGCGATGCGCGAGTTCTACGAGCACTCGTACGCGAACGTCCATCGCGGCGTCTACCGGCTCGCCGAGCGCGCGACGGCGGGCTACGAGACCGCTCGCGGCAAGGTCGCGCGGCTTCGTCAACGCTCCGTCCGAGCGGGAGGTGGTCTTCACGCGCAGTGCGACGGAGGCGCTGAACCTGGTCGCGTACGCCTGGGGTCTCGACAACCTCGGCCCGGGTGACGTCGTCGTCGTGACGGACCTCGAGCACCATTCGAGCTTCGTTCCGTGGCAGTACGTCGCGGGCCGGACGGGGGCCGCCTTCAAGGCGATACCGATCGACGAGCAGGGCGAGCTGCAGCTTGGCGCGCTCGACGAGATCGAGCGCGAGGGCAGCGGTGAAGGTCGTCGCCTCGAACCTCGTGTCGAACACGCTCGGCACCGTGAACCCGGTGCGCGACCTCGCGGCCTGGGCTCACGAGCGCAACGCGATCATGGTCGTCGACGCTGCCCAGGCTGCGCCACACCGTCCGCTGGACGTGCAGGCGCTCGGATGCGACTTCCTCGCGATCTCCTCCCACAAGATGTGCGGCCCGAGCGGCGTCGGCGCGCTCTGGGGCCGGCGCGAGCTGCTCGAGACGATGTCGCCGTTCAACCTTGGCGGCGAGATGATCCGCTCGGTCTCGATGGAGCGGACCACGTGGAACGAGCTCCCGTACAAGTTCGAGGCGGGCACGCCGGCGATCGCGGAGGCGGTCGGCTTCGGCGCAGCCGTCGACTACGTGCTCGAAGCGGGCCTGCCTGCGATCGAGGCACACGAGCGCGAGCTCGTCGAGTACACGCTCGCACGTCTAGGTGAGCTTCCGTGGATCTCGACGTACGGGCCGGCGCCGGAGCATCGCGCCGGGATCGTCTCGATGAACGTCGACGGCGTGCATCCGCACGACGTCGCGCAGGTGCTCGACTGGGAGGGCATCGCGGTGCGTGCGGGGCACCACTGCACGCCAGCCGCTCATGACGAAGCTCGGCGTCGCGGCGACCGTGCGCGCGAGCTTCTACGTCTACTCGATTTCGGAGGAGGTCGACAGGCTCGTCGACGGCCTCCACAAGGCGAAGCAGAGCCTCGGCTAGACATGAGCGAGTTCGACCAGCTCTATCGCGAGCTCATCTTGGACCACTACAAGAACCCGCGGAACCACGGGCTGCTCGATCCTGCCGACGCGCAGGCGGAGGGTCAGAACCCACTGTGCGGGGACGAGGTGTCCGTCTCGGTGCGCCTCGGCGAGGGGGACGTGATCGAGGAGGTCGGGTTCGACGGCCGCGGCTGCGCGATCAGCCAGGCCGCGACGTCGATGCTCAGCGACCTCGTGAAGGGCCGCACCGCCGCCGACGTGGCCGCCATGCAGAAGGAGGAGCTTCTCGACGAGCTCGGGATCCCGCTCACGCCGGTCCGGCTCAAGTGCGCGATCCTCGGACTCGGCGTGCTCAAGCTCGCGCTGCACAAGGCTCGCGGTACGCCGCTGCCCGAGGAGTGGGGCACGTCGGCAAACGAGCTGGTGTTGGAATAGGCGTGGCCGAGGTCGAGGTTGGGCCGCTCGCGCCCCGGCGAGATGAAGCTCGTCGAGGCCGGAGCGCTCACGATCGGCGTCTACAACTGCGGCGGGAGGCTCCTCGCGATCGAGGACCGCTGCTCGCACGACGACGGCCCGCTCTGCGAGGGGGAATGGGAGCCGGAGGCGTGCGTCGTCGTCTGCCCGCGGCACGGATCGCGCTTCGATCTCGAGAGCGGGATCCCGATGTCGCTGCCGGCGTTCGCGGCGGTCGAGACCTATCCGGTCTCGGTTCGCGGCGACGGCGTCGTCGTGCTCGAGGTGCCCGATGCTTGACGAGCGTGTCCTCGCGACGCTCGCCAGCCTCGAATCTGAGGACGCCGCGGAGCGCGGAGCCGGCCTCCCTGCGGTCGAGCGCTCGCGAGCGGTGCCTCCGGCGACGGGTCAATTCCTGTTCGGGCTCGCCGCATCCCAGGCAGGCATCGAGGTGCTCGAGATCGGCGGCTCGCGTGGGTACTCGTCGATCTGGCTCGCTGCTGGCGCCCGCGTCCTCGGAGGGCGTCTCGTGTCGCTCGAGGCCGACCCGGTGAGGTGCGCAGCGTGGCGCTCGAACGTCGCGTCGGCGGGCCTCGAGGAGTGGGCCGAGCTCAACGAGGGCGATGCCCACGACACGCTCGCGCAGAGCGAGGACGTCTTCGACCTGGTGTTCCTCGATGCCGAGAAGGACCAGTACGAGACGCTGTTCGGGCTCGTCCGACCGTTGCTCGAACCGGGCGCCCTGGTCGTCGCCGACAACGTCCTCTCACATGTCGAGACGCTCGGTGCGTACTCGGCCGCCCGCCAGGCGGACCCCACGCTGTCGAGCGTGACCGTGCCGCTCGACCGCGGGCTCGAGCTGACGGTCGTCCTCGTCTGAGCTACCTCACCTCTGCCATGAGCCCGTGCAGGTTCCGGTCGGGGTCGCGAAGAGAAGGGCGAGCTGCTCGACCGGCTAGCGCCGGCGACCTCGAGACGCTCGCCGAGGCAGCGCGCATCGTCGAGGAGGTCGCGGCCCTCCCGCTATCCGCTCGCAGTGCGTATGCTGGCGCTACCGCGGAAAGGAGGTGGTCCGACTTGAGTGATGACAGTACGGGCAGTGGAGGTACCAGCGGGTAGAGGTGTGCCCCCGGGACCACCGGGAAACGCCTAGCCAGCGTAGGGGGCTCGCGATTCGCGCCGCTGGGTGCTCGCACCGAGCCGGAAGCGCCTCTACCAAATCCAACGCTGGTATCCGTTCGAGAAGGGCCGCGGAAACGCGGCCCTTCTTTTGCGCAGATCCGGAATCCGCTCGCGCGGAGTTCCGGATCGCGGGATCTCCGAGGCGGCTGCTTCGCAGCGTGGCGATAGGCTGCGCGAGGCTGATCAGGCAGCGACAGGCATCGGCGCGGCTTCCGGAGCAGCTCCGTGACGTGGGTCCGGAGCCGCTCGACGACGAGCGCGCTCGGTCCGCCGTTCGGTCGCAGACGTCCTGCGCCCGCCCGACCGGGAGCTCGGGGCAGACGACCCGCGCGCCGGCGACCCCGAGCACGCGCCGGAGGTCCTGCTGCGCCCAGAGAGCGCCGTACTGGCCCGTGCTCGCGCCTGCGACTGCCACCGTCTTGTTCCGGAGCGCGGCGTCGTCGCGCGGGCGCGAAGCCCAGTCGACGGCGTTCTTGAGGACGCCCGGGATCGAGCCGTTGTACTCCGGCGTGACGAAGAGGACCGCGTCGGCGTCCGCGATGCTCTCGCGCAGGTGTCGCACGGCCGGATGCGCGTCCCCCTCGAGGTCGGCGTCGAAGAGCGGCAGCTCGCCGAGCCCGTCGAAGATCTCGACCTCGACCCCGTCCGGAGCGACGTCTGCCGCCGCCCGGGCGAGCGCCGTGTTGTACGACCCCGCCCGAAGGCTGCCGGAGATGGCGAGGAGCCGCATCGGCTATGCGGTCCTCGTCGCCGCGAAGTTGGCCTTGAGGACGACGTCGTTGGGGAGGAGGAAGCCGCCGCCCGGAAGCGGTGCGTTCCACTCGAGCCCGAAAGCCGTGCGATCGACCGTCGCTCGAGCTCGAGGCCGATGCGGTCGTTGCCCCACGGGTCGCTCTCCGGGCCGCGTCAGCGTGCCCGCGGAGCTCGACCGGCCTCGTGACGTCCTTGATCGTGAGGTCGCCGGAGACGACCAGCTCGTCGCCGTCCGCGAAGACCGACGTCGAAGCGAAGCGCAGCTCGGGGTAGCGCGTGCGTGTCGAAGAACTCGGGGGACTGCAGGTGCGCGTCGCGGTCTGCGTCGAACGTCGTGATGGTCGCGGCGTCGACGACGCCCTCGACCGTCGGCGCTCTCGCCGCCGGCGATCGTGCCGGAGAAGCCCGGAACGCGACCCTTGATGGTCACGAGCCCGAGCTTGCGAACCTCGAACTCGAGGGACGACCAGGACGGATCGATCGTCCAGGTGCCCGGTGGAATGACGGTGGCCGAAGTCTCTGCGAGGATGGACATTGAACCTCTCCTTTGAGTACACTACTATTGAGTACGCAAGGAACTGTACACGGAGATAGCTGATGAGTCAAGTATTGAGTGAGCAATCTGTTTCGGTGGAGTCGTTCGTCTCGCTCCTGCGGGCGTACACGCACGCGACGCGCGAGCTGAACGCGCAGCTCACGGCGGACCACGGCCTCACGATCTCGGATTACGAGGTGCTGCTCCGTCTGTCCCGTGCGCCCGAGCGCCGGATGCGCCGCGTCGACCTCGCCGAGCAGGTACTCCTCACCGCATCGGGGATCACGCGCCTGCTCGACGGGCTCGAGGGTCACGGATACGTCGCGCGCGGCTCATGCGACTCGGATCGCCGGGTCGTCTACGCGGTGCTGACGGACGAGGGCGTCGAGAAGCTGCAGCAGGCGTCGGAGACGCACGTGGCGCAGATCGAGGAGTACTTCACGGCTCGATACGACGCGTCCGAGCTCGGCGAGCTCAGCGCGCTCCTCGCACGGATCGACGGCGGCGACCCGGCCGACTGCAGCCCCTAGGGCGGCGTCTCGAAGTTCTGCCAGTACCGGCTCGGTGTCGGGCCGCGCTGGCCCTGGTACTTCGAGCCGATCCCCTCTGACCCGTACGGCCGCTCCGCGGCCTCCGAGAGCTGCACGAACGAGAGCTGCCCGATCTTCATCTCCGGGTAGATGGTGATGGGGAGGTTCGCGACGTTGGAGAGCTCGAGCGTCACGTGCCCGTCCCAGCCCGGATCGATGAACCCGGCCGTCGAGTGAATGAGTAGTCCGAGTCGGCCGAGCGAGCTCTTCCCCTCGAGTCGCGCGACGAGGTCGTCGGGAAGCGTGACGCGTTCGAGCGTCGAGCCGAGGACGAATTCGCCTGGATGCAGGATGAACGCCTCCTCACCCTCGACCTCGACGAGCTCCGTCAGCTCCTCCTGCGCGGCCTTGACGTCGATGAACGGGTAGCGCGAGTTGCGAAAAACGCGGAAATAGCGGTCGACGCGCACGTCCAGGCTGGACGGCTGCATCAGACCCGGATCGTAAGGATCGATACCGATGCGGCCTTCGTCGAGCAGGCGCCGTATGGTGCGATCGGAGAGGACCACGCGGCGATTCTACGAATGCTGCGATAAGGTCCACGCCCCGGTGTCGATGCTGTTCCCACCCATCGACCCGAACGAGCGGTTTCGCGAGCGTCGGGCTACGGTAAGGCGTAGGAAGCGTCTGCGTCGCAGCGCCGCCGTGGGCGCGTTCCTGTTCGCGATTGCCGTGCTCGGGGTGGGCGCGCGATTCGTGGGCTCGAGCGAGGGCCAGCAGCCTGCCGCCGATCTCGCGACGCTCGCAGCGTCGCCCGCGAACGGGCCGAGGACGTTGCCGATCGAGGTGCGTGGCGTTCATCTCACGGCCGCGCTCGCGTCGCTGCCGGGAAAGCTCGACGAGTACCTCGACCTCGAACGCAACGGGCTCACGGCGCTCGAGCTCGACGTCAAGGACGAGAACGGCGAGGTCGGCTTCGTGCCGTCCTCCGTCCGTCTGGCGCGCTCGTCGGGAGCGGCACGCGACTACTACGACCCACGTGACGTGGCCCGCCGCGCGCACGAGCGCGGCATCTACCTGATCGGGCGCATCGTCGTCTTCGAGGATCCGGTGCTCTCGAGCGCCCGTCCGGACTTCGCGATCCGTCACGCCGACGGTTCTGTCTGGCGCGACGCGGCGGGGCTCGGCTGGGTGAACCCGTACGACGAGCGCGTCTGGAAGTACAACGTCGACCTCGCCACCGCCGCTGCG
Source organism: uncultured Gaiellaceae bacterium (assembly GCA_963805135.1). Classification (GTDB taxonomy): domain Bacteria; phylum Actinomycetota; class Thermoleophilia; order Gaiellales; family Gaiellaceae; genus GMQP-bins7. Next base: position 11,610 of record CAWDSX010000015.1, read on the forward strand.
CGCGCGGGATTCGACGAGATCATGTTCGACTACGTCCGCTTCCCGTCCGACGGCGACGTCGGCCGTGCCGTGTACGGAAGCCAGGGCTCGCTCGGGAAACGGGAGGCGGTCCCCGCGTTCCTCCGGTACGCGAAGCGGCGGCTGGAGCCGTCCGGCATCCGGCTCTCGGCCGCGGTCTTCGGGCTCTCGGCCGCACGTGACATGGGCATCGGTCAGATCCCGCGGCGGATGGCGCCCTACGTCGACACGGTCTACGCGATGACCTACCCGTCGCTCTTCGGTAACGGCGAGCTCGGGCTGCAGGACCCGAGCCGGTCGCCCGGCGCGACGGTCGCCCGTGCGCTTCGGAGGTTCGAGCTCGCGCTGCGCGGACGCGATGCGCTCGTGGTGCCGTGGGTGCAGGACTTCAGCTTCACGGTCCCGTACGGCATCGACGAGGTCCGCGCCCAGATCGACGCGGCGCGGCTCTCCGGGGCGAAGGGCTACATGCTCTGGAACGCCGACTGCGTCTACACGGACGGCGCGCTCGCGCCCTCGTAGCTCACGGCGCCAGGCGCTCGCGACGCCAGCCGTCGCCGTCGCGCACGTAGCGCACGCGGTCGTGGAGACGGTCGTCGCGGTGCGTCCAGAACTCGATGCTCACGGGTAGGAGCCGGTAGCCGCCCCAGAACGGCGGGAGCGGAACGTCGCCTCCGGCGAAGCGCTCCTCCGTCTCGTCGACTCGCGCCTCGAGCTCGTCGCGTCCGCTCAGCAGGCGGGACTGCGGCGACGACCAGGCCGCGACCTGGCTTCCGCGCGGGCGGGTCGTCCAGTACTCGAGCGACTCGGCGTCGGTCGTTCGTTCGACGGACGCCCTCGATCCGCACCTGCCGCCCGAGGTCCCACCAGTGGACGACGGCCGCGGCGTACGGGTTCGCATCCAGCTCCTCACCTTTGCGCGACGTACGGTTGGTGAAGAACGTGATCCCGCGATCGTCGAGGCCGCGGAGGAGGACGACGCGAGCAGACGGCCTGCCCTCGGGACTCGCGGTCGCGAGCGTCATCGCGTCGGGTTGCCGGACCGCCTCGCGCGCGTCGTCGAGCCAGGCTCGCAGCTGCTCGAAAGGGTCGTCTGCGAGGTCGGGTTCGTCCATGCCGCGACAGGATCCTTCATCTAGTCTGCCGCGCGTGGCGGCTACTCGCGTGATCGAGATCAGGACGGAGATCCCCGGTCCGCGCAGCCGCGAGATCCTCGAGCGCGAGCGCCATGCCGTCGCGCATCCGCTGATCGTGCACGAGCCCGTCGTGGCCGACCGCGCTCGCGGATCCACGATCACCGACGTCGACGGCAACACGTTCGTCGACTTCGTCGGCGGCGTCGGGGTCGCGAACGTCGGGCACAACCACCCACGGGTCGTCGCCGCGATCGTCGAGCAGAGCGAGCGGTTCCTGCACACGGACTTCACGGTGGTGCCGTACGAGGGGTACGTGGAGCTCGCCGAGCGGCTCGGCACCCTTGCGCCGATCAGTGGCGAGACGCGCGGGGCGTTCTTCAACGCGGGCGCGGAGGCGGTCGAGAACGCCGTGAAGCTCTCGCGCCTGTACACGAGGCGCCAGGGCGTCATCGTGTTCGAGGGCGCCTTCCACGGACGTACGTGGATGGCGCTGACGATGACGTCGAAGACACATCCCTACAAGAAGAACCTCGGGCCGTTCGCCCCGGAGGTCTACCGCGCCGCGTATCCGAACGGGTACCGCGGCCCGGACGCGGCGACGGCGCTTGCCGCGCTCGAGCGCATGTTCGTGACGCACGTGGCGCCCGAGCACGTTGCGGCGATCGTGTTCGAGCCGCAGCAGGGCGAAGGAGGCTTCATCCCCGCTCCGGCAGAGTTCGTCGAAGGACTGCGGAGGATCTGCGACGAGCACGGCATCGTCCTCGTGGCGGACGAGGTGCAGACGGGCTTCGGGCGAACGGCTCGCATGTTCGCCATGGAGCACTTCGACGTCGAGCCCGACCTCATGCTCGTTGCGAAGTCGATCGCGGGAGGCCTGCCGCTGTCGGGAGTGATCGGACGGGCGGAGATCATGGACCACCCGCACCCCGGTGCGATAGGCGGCACGTTCATCGGGAATCCCGTCGCGCTCGCAGCCGCGTGCGCCGTCCTCGACGTCTTCGCCGAGGAGCAGCTCGTCGCACGGGCCGAGATCCTCGGCGACGCCCTGCGCGCACGGATGCTCACGTGGCAGGCGCGCTGGCCGCAGATCGGGGACGTTCGTGGCCTCGGCGCCATGCTCGCGATCGAGCTCGTTCGCGACCCCGCCACGAAGGAGCCTGCGCCGGAGCTCGCGGAGGCCGTCGTCGACGCCGCGCTGCAGCATGGCCTCCTGCTCCTGAAGGCCGGCGTCAACGGCAACTGCATCCGCGTCCTCTGCCCGCTGACGACCTCTGAAGCCGAGCTCGACGACGGCCTCCGCGCGTGGGAAGAGGCGCTCGCAGTGGTTCTCGGCTAGCGCGGCGCGTCTGCGTTCGGGACACTCACCAGATGCGCGCGGGCGAGGAGCGCAAGCTCGTCACGGTTCTCTTCGCCGACCTCGTCGGCTCGACCGCCTACGCCGGAGAGCGTGACCCCGAGCGCGTCCGGGCGCAGCTCGAGCGCTTCTACGGCGCCATGCGTGACGAGATCGAGTTGACGGGGGGCACGGTCGAGAAGTTCGCGGGCGATGCAGTGATGGCGGTCTTCGGGGCTCCTGCCGCCCTCGAGGACCACGCGGAGCGCGCGCTGCACGCCGCGCTCGCCGATGCAGGAACGGCTGCACGGCCTGTTCGGCGACGAGCTGCGGATGCGGATCGGAGTCAACACGGGCGACGTCGTCGTCGGAGCTCCGCGCGAAGGAAGCTCGTTCGTGACGGGCGACGCCGTCAACGTCGCGGACCGGCTCCAGAAGGCGGCCGAGCCTGAGGAGGTGCTCGCAGGCGACCGGACCGCGGCAGCCGCTGCCGGGGCGTTCGAGTTCGGGCCGGCCCGCACGGTCGATGCGAAGGGCAAGCCCGGTGGAGTGTCCGGCACGCCCGTGCTCCGTGCGCTGCGGACGATGCGCCCACGGGGTGTGAGTGGCATCCCGCGCGTCTTCGTGGGCCGCGAGACCGAGCTCGATCTCCTGCGTGCGACCTACCGCCGTGTCGCTGCCCAGGCCGAGCCGCACCTGGTGACGATCATCGGGGAGCCCGGAGTCGGCAAGTCGCGCCTCGTCCGTGAGCTCTGGGCCGCGCTCGCGACCGAGGAGCCCGTGCCGGTCGCGCGCACCGGTCGCTGCCTTGCCTACGGGGACGGCATCACCTACTGGCAACCGGTGGCGATGCACCCGCGCTCGAGCAGCGCGCGCTTCAGCTCGCACAGCGTGGATGGTCGGCCGGTGGGCTTGCGTCTCCGGGGATCCGGCTGGGTCTCCTGCGCGGAGATCGGGGTGAGCTGGAGTGCTGGCTAGACCTGGACGTCTTTCGCATGCACGTGTACGGGCCGGGCGTGATGACTGCGCGTCTCGACGCGCTCGCGGCTCTCCGAGAGCGGGCACGTGTCGAGGAGGTCGCGCCCGCGTACGTCGGGCACGGACAGTTCCTCGAGCCCTTCGCCCTGCGCGCGCTCGGAATCGTGCACGAGGACGACGGGCTCCTGGAGCGCGCCGATCGACTCTTCGTGGAGCGCCGGCTGGACTGGCACCGCGCGCAAACCGAGCTGCTGCTCGCCGGGCTCTAGAACAGGAGCTGCGAGCGCCGCTCGTGGCGCTCGAGAGCGAGTGCGATCAGGCGCTCGAGGAGCTCGGCGTAGGGCACCCCGGCGGCCTCGAAGAGCTTCGCGTAGACGCTCGTGGACGTAAATCCCGGGATCGTGTTGATCTCGTTCACGACGACCTCGCCGTCGGGGCGGACGAAGAAGTCGATGCGAGCCATGCCCTCGCACTCCGTCGCGACGAACGACTCGACGGCGAGCTCACGCACGCGGGCGTCGGCCTCCGGTGGGATGCGCGCCGGGATGACGAGGTCCATGCCGCCCTCGTCGTACTTGGCCGAGAAGTCGTACCACTCGGCGTGCGCGACGATCTCGCCGACGACCGACGCGATCGGGTCGCGGTTGCCGAGGACGCCGCACTCGACCTCGACGCCGGGAACCCCCTCCTCGATCAGCACCTTGTCGTCATGTCGGCGTGCGATCTCGACGGCGGGCCCGAGCTCGGCTTCGTCGTGCACCTTCGAGATGCCGACGGACGAGCCGAGGCGCGCCGGCTTCACGAACACCGGGTACTCGAACGAATGCTGCGGCGGGTCGCCGTCGCGGAGCGTGACGTTGCGGGCGACGGGAATGTCGCGGTCGCGGAGCACGGCCTTGAAGAGGTCCTTGTCCATGCACAGCGCCGACGCCGCCACGCCCGCGCCGACGTACGGCACACCGGCGAGCTCGAGGAGCCCCTGCACCGTCCCGTCCTCGCCGAACGGGCCGTGGAGGATCGGGAGGACGACATCGACCTGGCCGAGGGTCGCGGCCGGTGGCGACCCGGCGACGACGGGCAGCGTCTCGACGCTCGCCTCCGGGAGCTCGCCCCGCGAGGACGCGAGCTCCCAGCGTCCTGCGCGGTCGATCTCGACGACCACGGTCTCGTAACGGTCGGGGTCGAGCGCCGCGATCACGGAGCGAGCCGAGGCGACGGAGATGTCGTGCTCGCTCGAGCGACCGCCGGCGAGAACGGCGACGCGTACGCGCGCGCTCACGGAGTCGTGGTCGTCTCGACGAAGCGTCCGACGAAGCAGCGTGATCAGCGCGTTGGGCTTGGCCTGCGTGCCCCCGACCGGATCCTGCGAGAGGACGATGCCGTCCATCGCGGAGTCCTCCGTATCCTCGTACACGAAGCGCGTACGGAAGCCCGCGTTCTCGAGCGTGGCCTGGGCGATTGCGAAGTCCTGCGTGGTGACGTCGGGGACGGCGGACGTCGACGGGCCCTTCGACACGGTGACCGTGACGGTCGAGCCCTTCGAGCCCTCGGAGCCGCCGCTGGGTGTCTGCGAGATGACGATGCCCGCAGCCTGGTCGGAGTCCTGTTCGATCTTCGAGGGAGCGAATCCCGCTCGCTGGAGCTCGGACGCGGCCTGATCGTACGGGAGCCCGACGACGTTCGGGATCGTCGCAGGCTTCGGCCCCTTCGAGACGTTGATCCGCACCTGCGTCCCTTCGACGACGACGATGCCGGCGGCAGGCGACTGGGCGGTGACGGTCCCGACGTCCTTGTCGGAGTTGACCTCGACGACCTGGGCGACGAGGCCTGCGCGCGTGAGCTCGGCGACGGCGTCGTCGTCGCTCTGGCCGACGACGCTCGGGATCGTCACCTCCGGCTTTCCGGAGGAGACATCGATGCGCACGACCGTCTCCTTGTCGACCCGGGTCCCTTCCGTCGGGTTCTGACCGAAGACGACGCCTTCCTCGACGTCCGAGTTCGAAACCTGGCGGACCTGCGGGATCAACCCGGCGTCCTCGATGTTCTTCTTCGCGAGCGCCTGCGGGATCCCGACGACGTAGGGCACCGCGACCGTCTCCTCGCCCTGAATCTGGCGCTGGATCGAGTCGTAGAAGAACCAGCCGGCGACGAGGAGTGCGAGCAGCACGCCGACGCCGACCAGCCACGGCCACAGCGGGCCGCCGCGCTTCGGCGGTTCGTACTGAGGTGGGGGAGGTCGTCGGGAGATCTGGGTGGCCGCCGTCGCGTCGATGGCGCGGTCACCGGCGAGCACCATCGTCGCCGCGTCGGCCGTCTCGGCCGCGACTCGACCGCCGCGTGCGACCGTCTCGAGGTCGGCGTCCATCGCGGCAGCCGACTGGTAGCGGTCGGCGGGCTCCTTCGCGAGCGCGCGGACGACGACGAGGTCGAGGTCGTCCGGGACGTCGGTCCGGAGGTCGGACGGAAGCGGCGGGGTCTCGCCGAGATGCTTCATCGCGATCTCCACCGGGCTGTCGCCGGTGAACGGCACCTCACCGGTGAGGAGCTCGAAGAGGACGATCCCCGTCGAGTAGAGGTCGGACGTCTGGTCGACCGGCGCGCCCCGCGCCTGCTCCGGCGACAGGTACTGCGCGGTGCCGATGATCGCGCCTTCCTCGGTCATCTGGCTCGCGCCGGCGCGCGCGATCCCGAAGTCCGTGACCTTGACCACGCCCTCCGAGTCGACGATGACGTTGTGCGGCTTGATGTCGCGGTGGACGACCCCGTTGCGGTGCGCGTAGCGGAGCGCCGCGAGGATCTGGCGCGTATACGCGATCGCCACCGGGATCGGGCACAGGCCGCGCGAGCGGATGAGCTCCTTCAGCGTTCGACCTTCGACGTACTCCATGACGATGTAGTAGGAGCCGTCGAACTCGCCGCGGTCGAAGATCGAGACGATGTTCGGGTGTGACAGTCCGGCCGCGTGAGTCGCCTCGCGGCGGAAGCGCTCGACGAACTGGTCGTCGTTCGCGTACCGCGCGTGGAGCATCTTGACGGCGACCCGGCGGCCGAGCTCCTGGTCCTCCGCGAGGTAGACGTCGGCCATGCCGCCGCCACCGAGCTTGCGAGCGATGCGGTAGCGCCCCGCGAAGAGGGTGCCGGAGAGGGTGTCCTGGGTCGTCATGGCCGATGCGAAGAGTGCCTAGAGGTTAGGGATTCTCCGTCCCCTGCAAGATTGCCTGCATGACCGAGCGGGCGATAGGAGCGGCGGTGGTTCCGCCCACCCCGCTCTGGTTCTGCAGCACGACGGCGATCGCAAGCTCGGGTGCGCTCTCCTCGTCGCTTCCCGGCGAACGCGATGAACCAGGTCGTGTTCGAGCCGGGGATGCCGGTCTCGCCCGTTCCCGTCTTGCCTCCGATCGAGTAGCCGTAGATCTGCGCCGCGGTTCCGGTTCCGCGCGCAACCGCGCTTCGCATCATGTCGGCCACCTCGTCCGCCGTCTTCTCGCTCACGGCCTGCCGGATGAGATGCGGCTCCTGCTTCTCGATCACCTTTCCGCCAGGGCCGACGATCTTGTCGACGACGTGCGGCTCCATCAGCCGTCCGTGGAACCCGATCGTCCCGGCGACCATCGCGTTCTGGAGCGCCGTCACGAGCATCCGCTCCTGACCGAACGCCATGCGCCCTGCGTCGACGTTCGCGTCGACCTTGGGGTAGAAGAGTCTTCCGTTGCGGTAGAGGCCGCTCGCGAGCCGCTCGTCTTCCGGTGTCTCGAGCGGCGGCTTCTCGTAGAAGCCGAAGCGCTTCGCGGTGTCGAGGATGCGCTTCGCTCCGAGCTTCAGGCCGATGTTGCAGAAGACCGAGTTGACCGAGTACGTGAGCGCGTCGAACAGCGTCACCGTGCCGTACGGCCGGCTCGTGTCGAAGTTGTTCACCCGCTTGCCGTAGACCGTGCAGTAGCCGGGGTCGTAGAACGTCGACTCGGGCGTGTACTTCTTGGACTCGAGCGCCGCCGAAGCGGTGATGACCTTGAATGTCGAGCCGGGAACGTACAGGCCGGCGCTCGCACGGTTCAGGAGCGGCGACGCCGGGGTGCAGTTCGCGGTGATCGCGGAGATCGAGTCGAAGTCGTTCTCGACCGGTTCGGATCGAAGCTGGGCGAGGCCGCCATGACGAGGACGCGGCCCGTGCGCGGGTCGAGCGCGACGACGGCGCCGCAGTTCGTCCCCAGCTGCTCCGCGGCGACGGCCTGTGCGTCGAGGTCGATCGTCGTGACGACGTTGTTGCCGCGCGACGGTCTTTCCGCGCAGCTCGTCGAGCGCCTTGTCGACGACGGTCGAGAGGTTCGCGTTCGACGCCGTCAGGTAGTCGTTCAGCGAGCGCTCGAGCCCGGTCCGAGAGCGGCCCACCGTCGAGTAGCCGACGACGTGGGCCGTCAGCGGCCCGTACGGGTAGCGGCGGAAGTAGAGGGTCCGACCGTCGACGACGCGCTCGCGGTTCCGCGCAAGGCGCTTGCGCGGCTCGAACGAGAAGATGAGCCCGCGGTCGATCGAGAACTCGTGCACGCGCCGGATCGCGTTGTCCTGCCGGTCGGCGAGGCCCGCCGCCGCCCAGGTCTGCCAGTACGTCGTCATGACGACGAGCACGCCGACGAGGACGAGCGCGACCTGCGTGAGCCGGACGATCTGCTTGTTCATCGTGGTGTGTTCGCGCGGTTCGAGACCAGGAGCAGCAGCGCGAGCAGGACGAAGTTGGCGACGATGCTCGTCCCGCCGTAGGAGACGAACGGCAGCGTGATCCCGGTCAGCGGGACGACCCGCAGAACGCCGCCGACGATGATGAACGTCTGCAGTGCGAAGCCGAACGTCAGACCTGCGGCGAGGAGCTTCGAGAACCCGTCCTGCGCCTGCAGCGCGACCCGCATCCCGCGCACGACGAAGACCATGAACACGAGCAGCACGCGCCGCAGCTCCGACGAGCCCGAGCTCCTGCGCGATCGCGGAGAAGATGAAGTCGGTGCGGAGGTAGGGGATGAGCTGGCGTGCCGTCGACGGACGTGAACGTGCCCTCACCGATTCCCGTGCCGCCGAAGCCGCCGTTCGCGATCGAGTAGAGGCTCTTCACGAGCTGGTACGAGGCGCAGTCCTGCCGGTACTCGAGCTCGCCGTTGAGCGCGCAGAACACGCGCTCGTCGGTCCACGGGATGCAGCCAGATCGTGACCCGGTCCTGGACGTGCTCGATCGCGTTGTAGAGGACCGTGCGCCCCGCCGACGAAGAGCGCGAGCCCGGCGGCGACGAAGAGCGCGCGACCGGTCGCGACGTAGAGCATCGCGAGGAAGATCCCGAAGTTCAGGAGCGCGCTGCCGAGATCGTTCGTCTGGACGATGACGAGCATCGCGGCGCCCCAGATCGCGACGCAGCGGGCCGAAGTCCTTCAGCCGCCCCTGCGCGAGCACCTCGCGCTTCTCACGGAGGTAGCCCGCGAGGAAGAGGATGAGGAAGATCTTCGCGAGCTCGCCCGGCTGGAACTGGAGCGGGCCGACGCTCGACCCACAGCCGCACGCCGTTCACGCGCTCGCCGATGCCCGGCACCGAGGGCAGGAGCAGCAGCGCGACCGCGGCGACGCCGAAGAGGTAGCGGTACGACTCGAGCACGCGGTAGTCGTGGCGGAGCGCGATGAGCGTCGCGCAGAGCGCACCGACGCCGACGGCGACCCAGACGGCCTGCCTCCCGCCGTCGTGGGCGTCGAGGCGGTAGATCGTCGCGATCCCGAACGCCGTCAGCACCGCGGCGAGCGGGAGCAGCGCGCCGTCCGCGTACGGCACCGTTCGCCGCACGACGACGTGCGCGACGAGGTAGAGGGCGAGGAAGAGCGCGCCCCACGTGACGGCGCTCGCGGAGACCTCCGCGTCGCGGGCGATCGTGACGCTCGCGAGTGCGATGCCCGCGAGCAGCGCCGCGACGATCAGCCCGGCGAGCTCGCGGCTGCGAGCGCTCACTTCGAGATGCCCCAGTACAGGACGAGCACGCCGACGCCGACGACGATCGCGATGAACGCGAGCGCCGCGAGACGGCCGCCGGGGCCGGCGCCGTGCGTGCGGACGTCCGGCCGTCCGGAGCCGGATCCGGCTGCCGTCGGCTGCGGTCTGCAGTCCCGGCTGGCCCGTCCGTCTTCGGCTCGACCTCGGGCTCGGCGTCGGGCTCGCCCTCGACGAGCTCGAAGAGGACGACGGTGATGTTGTCGTCGCCGCCCTTCGCGTTGGCGGCGTCGACGAGCGCCTCGGCGGCCGCGACCGGGTCGCGGTCGGCGCCCAGGATCGTGGCCGCGATCTCGTCCGCGCCGAGCATGTCCGTCAGGCCGTCCGAGCAGAGCAGGTAGAGGTCGCCGAGCTCGGCCGGGACGGCGAAGACGTCGGCCTCGATGTCGCTCTCGGTCCCGACCGCGCGCGTGATCGCCGAGCGCTGCGGGTGCCGCTCGGCTTCTTCGGGGGTCAGGACGCCGCTCCGCACGAGCTCGGCGACGAGCGAGTGGTCGGTCGTCACCTGCTCGAGCGTGTCCCCGCGAAGCCGATAGGCGCGCGAGTCGCCGACCTGGCCGAAGACGACGCGGTCCTGCGCGGCGTCGACGAGCGCGACGGTGACCGTCGTGCCCATGCCGGACGTGCCCGGGTCCGCGACCGAGCGCTCCCAGACGCGGCGGTTCGCCTCGTCGATGACGGCCTCGAGGCTGTCCTCGTCCGTGACCGAGTCTGCGGCTGCTCCTTCAGCGCCGCGGCCGCGATGCCCGCTGCGATCTCGCCGGCGCGCGCGCCGCCCATTCCGTCCGCGATCGCGAACAGCGGCGGCTCGAAGACGAACGCGTCCTCGTTCCGCATCCGACGCCGGCCCGTGTCCGTGACGGCGGTGGCGCGCCCGATCCTCATGCCTGCACCTGCAGCTCGGTCGCGCCGATCTTGATGACGTCGCCGGCCTTCGCGATCCGTCCCTTCTTCAGCTTCGAGCCGTTCACGAACGTGCCGTTCGTCGAGCCGAGGTCGTCGACCCAGGCGCCGTTCGGGTCGCGGCTCGATGCGCGCGTGGCGGCTCGACGCGAACTCGTCGCGGTCGAGGCGGATCCCGCTCTGCGCGTCGCGTCCGACGACGGTCGGCGCCGACACCTCGATCGTCGCTCCCTGCTGCCAGCTCGGGGCTCGCGACGACGAGGAGCCGCGTCGCCGGAAGCCCGTGCTCCGCGCGGAGAGCGGCGGCCTCGGCGGCCCCGAGGACGATGCTCTCCTGCGGGGCCTGATCCATCCCCTTCGTCGCCGAGCGCACGACGAGGACGATGAAGCCGTAGAGGAGCACGAGGAACGCGATCTTGAGGATCAGGAGCGTCTCGTCGGTCTCGAGCGCGACGACGCGACCATCACGACGGAAGCGAGCGACCGAACACGATCTCCGTCGAGCCCATCGTGATGCGGTCGCCGTCGCGCACCCGCGCGCGGTCGGTGCGCTTGCCGTTGACCTCGAGTCCGTTCGTCGAGCCGAGGTCGACGATCCAGTAGCCGGCGCCCTCCTGGCGGAGCTCGGCGTGGCGGCGGGAGACGTTGACGTCCGCGACGCGGACGTCGGCCTCCCGCGAGCGGCCGAGGACGACGCTCGGCTTCGTGATCTCGTGCGCGCGCCCGGCGACGGTGAGCGTCACGACCTCTCGGACGGGCTCGGGAGCCGGCGCCTCCGGCGTCGGCGGCGCGGGAGCGCGGTAGATCATCGTCTGCGCGGGCTGCTCGACGGGAAGCTCGACGCGGCGGGGGCGCAGCGGGCGTCGCCCTCGCCCGCGACGAGCCGCGTCGCGATCCCGAACTCGCCGACGGCGAGGTCGTCGTCCGTCGTGAGCTTGACGACGCGGGGCGTCGAGGAGCGCGTACCGCTCGCGGCGCGCGTGCTCGGCGAGGTACTCCTGGAGCTCGCCGACGAGCGCCTCCTCGTAGCCGTCGAACTGCTTCCGGTCGTCGGGCGAGAGGTAGAGCGTGTACTCGTTCGGGACGTACACGCGCGAGACCGAGACGTTCCGGTGGTCGTCCATCTCCTTGACGAGCTTGCGGGCCAGCTCGATCGGCTGGACGTGCGTCCGGAAGGCACGCCCGAACACGCCTTCGAAGAGGCCCTCGATCTTGGATTCGATGCTGCGCAGCACGGCCATGAGACGGGGACTTCCGCGACGAGTGTAGAGATCGCTCCGGTACGGGCGGCTACGAGACCCGGCGCAGCACGCGGGCCGAGAAACCCGCGATTGCCCACACCGCCAGGCACACGAACGTGCTCACGACACCCGCCCCCGCGAGCACGGAGGCGGCGACGAGAACGAAGCCGATCCGAGGACGCCGAAGCGGTGCGAACGGCGCGCCCAGGGCAGGAGTGCCGCTGCCGCGCCGACCGCGATCGCCGCCAGCGTGACGCCGGATGGCCGAGGAGCCAGCTCCAGACGCCCGAGCGCCGCATCCGGAACGCGGGGTCAGCGGCTCGATGCCGAGGGCGCCGGCCGACTCGTCCGCCACCGGGAGCGTGCTTCGCCGGCGAGCCCGGCGACGGAGGCCGCGGCGAGGACGGCGAGCGCGCCGTGCGCGGCGCGCCGCAGCGGTCCCGCTGCGCACGCTGCACCACGAGCGGGACGAGCGGGAGCAGGCCGACCGCCGCGAGGAGCGGACCGGCGACGAAGAGGAGCCCGTGCCGTGCGTCGCGCCAGGTGAGCGACGAGCCAGGCGATCGCGAACGCGCCGTAGAGGATCGCCGCGCTCTCGGCGACGTTGCCGATGGGGAACACGGCGGCGCCCAGCGCGAGCGCCAGGCCGACGCGCGGGTCGATCCAGCGCGGCCGCGGCGGCCGCCGCGACGATGCTGCGACGAGCACCGGCGGCCAGAACGGCAGCAGCGTGGCGCCGACGAGCGCCGTGACGGCGGCCAGCGCGACGGGGACGACGCGGCGCGCGTGGCGCCGCGCGGGGGCGACGGTGGGCTCGTCCTCCTGCGTCGGCGCGCGCCGTGCGCGTGCGTTGTCGCTTCTGTGGCGCCGGAGGGCGTTGCGCAGCTCGGCGGCGAGATCGGAGGCGCGTCGGGCGTCGCGCGGGATCGAGCGCGAGCGCGGCGTCGACGGCGGCGACGAGCCGGCGCGGGAGGCCGCGGCGCTCCGTGGCGAGCGGCGGCGCGCCCTCCTGGATCGCGCGTGCGACCTCCTGGATCGGGCACGCCCCAGAACGGGTGGCGCTCGGTCAGCGTCTCCCAGAGGAGCACGCCGACCGACCAGACGTCGCTCTGCGGGGTCGCGTCGGCTCCCGCCAGCCGCTCCGGCGCGATGTACGCGAGCGTCCCGGGGACGTCGCCGACCGCCGTGAGCGTGTCGGCGCCGTCGAATTGCGCCAGGCCGAAGTCGAGGAGGCGGATCGAGAGGTCGTCGCGGTCCTCGACGAGGATGTTCGCGGGCTTGACGTCGCGATGGACGATGCCGGCGCGGTGCGCGTGCGCGAGCGCGTCGAGGACCTGCGCGGCGACCTCGACGGCGTCGCGGTCGTTCAGCGCGCCTGCGCGAATGGTCTCTCGCAGCGTCCGCCCGGGCACGTACTCGTAGGCGATGTAGACGTGGCTCGGGTCGTGGCCGACGTCGTAGGCGCGCACGCAGCGGTCGTGGCGCAGGCGCCGTGCAGCCAGCGCTTCGCGCTCCGCGCGGGCAGCGGCCTTGCCCTCGCGGGGGATGATCTTCAGCGCGACGTCGAGGCCGTTCCGCTCGTCGAGCGCGAGCCAGACCGAGCCCGAGCCGCCGCTCCCGAGGGGACGCACGGGGCGATAGCGCCCGAGAACGAGCTCCTGGGTGGATGGGACAGCCGCGACGGACGACACCGCCAGGCACACTCTTTGCCACGGCCCGGCCGACTCCTTGGAAGTCAAAGGCGTCGCCGGTCCATCCGAGCTCGGCTACGAGTCGTTCCTACCGCTCATCTAGCATCCCCGAGGCGGCCGCATGAGTACGCGCGACGACGACATTCTCGACTTCGACTTCTTCGACGAGGAGGACGCACCGTCGTGGGACGAGCCCGAGGGCTTCGATCCCCAGGCCGCCGGCGCCGAGCGCGGCCGGAGGGGACGTGGCTCGCGGCTTCCGCCCGCCACGGAACCTCACGCCGCTCCTCCGTCTCATCGGCCTGATCGCGCTCGCGATCCTCGTCGTCGTCCTGCTCGTGGTCTGGGTCGAGGGGTGCGCCGCGGACGCGAAGCTCGACCGCAACCGGACGTACCTCGCCGACATCGGCGCGATCGGGAACGCCTCGGCGAAGCTCGGGCAGCAGCTGGGGACGACGCTGACGACGCCCGGCCTCAAGCAGGAGGATCTGGACGCGAAGCTCGGCGGCTACGTCCAGACCGCCGAGAACCAGATGCAGCAGGCCGAGGACCTCGACGCACCCGGACCGATGGTCGTGCCGAACAGCGGCGCTGTCGAGGCCTTGCGCTACCGGGTGAACGGCTGCGCGGGCTCCAGGCGGCATTCAAGGAGACCGCCGACGAGACGGACGCGAGCGTCGCGGGGGAGCAGCTCCTCGCCCAGACCCGCCGTCTGCTCGCGAGCGACATCATCTGGACGGACTCGTTCCAGGAGCCGGCCGAGGTCGTCCTGCAGGAGAAGGGGTCGAAGGGCTCGACGTTCCGTCGTCGGAGTTCATCACGACCGACGATCTCGTCAGCCAGAGCTCGCTCGCCGCGATCTGGCAGCGGATCCAGGGCGCGTCGACGGGTGGCACGCCGACAGGGCTCCACGGCAGCGGCATCGCCTACGTGAAGGCGCTACCGAGCGGCCAGCTCCTTTCGACGACGACGGAGACGACGATCAAGGTCACCGACGAGCTGAGGTTCGAGGTCGGCGTCGAGGACACCGGTGAGAGCCAGGAGGTCCGGATCAAGGTGACGCTGACGATCCCGAAGGAGATCATCACCGCTTGAACTGAAAGAGAACGCCGAAGCAGCGCTGCAGCAAGCAGTGCGCGATGCAGCCTCCATCGCCCGAGTCTGGAGATATTGTTCTTCTCTCTCCGGCCTGCGCAAGCTGGGATATGTTCAAATCCTGACCAGCAGCGGGCGCAATTTGACAATTGGCGCATACACGCTGTAAGTAGGGGGCTCGTCCCTACTTACGCATGCAAAAGAGGCGTTTGCTCTATGGCGAAAGCCAGATCTGCTCCGGATGTGTGGATGATTGTTTCTATTTTGCTCATACTCGCCATATCGGCCTTGAACGGTGTACAGCGCAAGTGCCGTGCTCGCTTTCCATGATTTTGGCGATAAGTTTTACGATGCACGAATACGACAAGTGCTGTTTGCTGCTCTGGCATAGCCGCGATGTTCGTGACGATGAACGCAGATGACTGGATTTGGAAGAAATGGGCGCGTTGAGGCCTGCTCGTCTGCTTCGGTCTGCTTATCATCGTGCTTATTCCCGGAATCGGTGTTGTACGCGGGGGCGCCCGCAGCTGGCTTGGCATCAGCTCCTTCGGTATCCAGCCTTCTGAATTTATGAAGCTGGCGATGGTCATGTTTCTGTCCAAGATGCTGGCTGAGAAGCAGCAAACGGTCACGCTTTTTATGAAAGGACTTTTACCGCCCCTTGGCATTTTAGGCTTCGCTTTTGGGATCATCATGATGCAGCCGGATCTTGGTTCAGGCGCTGTTATGGTTGGAGCATCATTAATCGCTGATTTACACCGCTGGCGCTAGAATCGCCCATCTGGGCTCGCTAGCCATGGTTGGCGTCGCGGTTTTAGTCGGCTTAATTCTTGCAGCGCCTTACCGGATGCTGCGAATTACCGCCTTTTCTTGGACCCATGGTCGGATCCGCTGGGATCAGGGTACCAGATTATTCAGTCGCTATATGCGATCGGTCCCGGAGGTCTGGAGGGCTGGGACTTGTGCGTTAGCCGGCAAAGATTTGTGTTACTGCCGAAGCCGCAGACTGATTTTATTTTCTCAATCGTATCAGAAGAGCTTGGGTTTATTGGTGGGGCGGCAATTATTCTGTTGTTCGCCATCTTAGTTTGGCGCGGTATGCGTGCAGCCATCGCATCCTATACGTTCGGGAGTCTGCTTGCAGTCGGAATCGTAGCATTATAGCGGTTCAGGTATTCATTAACATTGGCGTTGTTATCGGCATGCTTCCGGTAACGGGAATCACACTTCCTTTGGTTAGCTATGGCGGCTGACTTTTTGACGCTCCATTCTAACATCGCTTGGTATTCTCCTTATATATCGCGTTATTCGAAGCGCGTTTTCTATATGCGTATCGTATTGACCGGCGGCGGAACTGGCGGTCACATTTATCCCGCTTTAGCAGTCGGCAGCAGGCGCTCGCGGATATCCCGGGCTCTGCCATTTTATATATATAGGCTCCCCAAAGGGGCTTGAGAGCCGTTATTGTCCCAGCTCAAGGCATATCTTTTGAGCCGTTGAATATGACTGGTTTCAAACGAAAGCTATCGCTTGATAATTTAAAGACCGTCATGCGCTTTCTCAAAGGCGTACGGCGGTCTAAGCAGCTTCTCGGCGGGAATTTAAGCCGGATGTTGTCGTAGGAACCGGCGGGATGTGTGCGGACCTGTCGTCTATGCCTTAGCCAGTCGGTATCCCGACATTAATTCATGAACAGAATGCCGTTTCCGGGTTAACAAATCAGTTTTTGACCCGCTTATCAAGCCGCGTGGCAGTCAGCTTCAAAGATTCACTGCCGCAGTTCAAACGTTCCAAACATGCCGTCTATACGGGCAATCCTTGCGCAACGCATGTCGTAACAGCAAGCAGAGACAAGGGCTTCGCCTCACTGGCTCGCCTGCGGGAAGCCGGGCTGCTGGAATGGCGGGAGGCAGCCGCGGCGCGAAAGCAATCAATGATGCGATGGTAGACATGATGCCGCTGCTGGATCAGCTGCCGGGTATCCACTTTGTATTTGTAACGGGAGAAAGCGATCAGGCAGCAGACGATGAGCCGGATGAAACAGGCTGGATCCAGCCTGCCCCGGGCTCTTCAGGTGCTGCCTTATTTGCATAACATGCCGGAGGTGCTTGCAGCATCCGAGCTTGTCGGAGGCCGTTCCGGCGCCTCCTCGCTCGCTGAGCTTACGGCGCTTTGGGATTCCGTCCATTCTCATTCCATCACCCAACGTCACCAATAACCACCAGGAAGCGAACGCCAGAAG
>CAWDSX010000016.1:0-79569 GCA_963805135.1 uncultured Gaiellaceae bacterium
TGGCCCGGTGCGCATCACGGCAAAGGTCGACTACGCCGTGCGGGCCGGCACGAGCTGGCCGCCCCCGGGGCCCCGTCAAGGGCGATGTGCATCGCGCGAGCGCCAGCGCATCCCGGCCAAGTTCCTGGAGAACATCCTCGCCGACCTCCGACGGGCCGGGCCTGGTCGCCAGCCAGCGGGGCGCCGAGGGTGGCTACTGGCTGGCCGCCGACGCCTCCGACCGTCTCCGTGGCCGACATCATCCGGGCCGTCGAGGGGCCGCTGGCCGACGTCCACGGCACGCCGCCCGAACAGGTCGAGTACCGGGGCGCCGCGGCGGGGCTTCAGGGGGTCTGGGTCGCGACGCGGGCCGCGCTGCGCACCGTCCTGGAAGAGGTGACGCTGGCCGACGTTGCCGCCGGGCACTCTGCCCGCCCAGGTCGACGAAGTTGCTGCGCGAGCCGGACGCGTGGCTGCGACGCTGATGTCGGCATGAACCGCGCCGCGCTAGCGTTGATCGCCTATGTCCCGCCGGATCGATATCGAGCTCACCAGCTCCCGGGATGACGGTTCCTGGACGTGGCGCGCGGCCGGCGCCCGTGAGCCCCGGGGCACGCTGGAGGGTGCCCTGGTCCCGGGCGGAGCCCAGGTGGGCGACGTGCTGCGTGCCGAGATCGACGGCTACCTCGACGGATGAGCGTGGTGGCCGTCCTTCCGCCCCGGGCGCCGCGGCGCGAGCCGGAGCGGCTGGAGCTGCACGGCGGCGGCAGCGATCGACCGCTGGTCACCACCACGCTCGTGCGGGAGCGCACCGACGAGCGCCGCGCCCCGGGTCGGCGCGGCGACCGCCGTGAGCGGGGTGACCGAAGTGACCGCGGCGGCCGTGGCGACCGTGGCGAACGGCGCGAGGGCACCGGTCGGCGGGAGCGTGGCGAGGGTGAGCGCGGACGGTCCGACCGCGACCGCGGACGCCCGGCCCGTGCCCGCTCGGAGGGACGGCCGCGAGCGGCCCGAACGGCCCGCTCCCCCGCCGGTCGAGGCGAAGCCGAAGCCCAAGCGCCTGCGGCCCGGGAAGGTCCACCGCACCGCCCTGCTCGAGGCCGTCGCCGCCCGAGCAGCGGCCGATCGCCGAGCAGCTCCTGCAGGGGGGCATCCCGTCGGTGCGCCAGGCGATCGAGAAGCAGAACGAGGGCCTGCCGCGCCGAGGGCAAGACCGAGGTCAAGGCCGATCAGCTGCTGCGCGTCGCCGAGGAGCTGCGGCACCGGGCCGCAGCGGCCGTGTGGCGCGACCGCGCCGAGGCCGCCATCGCCGCCGTCGACGAGCTCGACCTCCGCGACCTGCGTTCGGTCGTCAACGCCGCCGGCGACGCCGGACGTGACGAGGAGGCGCGGGCGCTGGCCGCCCAGCTGCGGGAGGCGCTGGCCAACCGGGTCGAGAAGGAGCACGCCGCCTGGCTCGCCGACCTGGCCGACACCCTCCGGGCCGGACGGGTGGTGCGGGCGCTCCGCCTGAGCTCGCGTCCGCCCAAGGCGGGGGCGCCCATCCCCGGCGACCTGGCCAACCAGCTCGTGGAGGCGAGCGGCGGCGGCGCTCACGGCGGAGACCGGCCAGGAGCGCTGGGCCACCGTCCTCGACGCCCTGGCGTTCTCTCCCATCCGCAGGCGGGTGGTCCCTGAGTCGTTGCCGACGAAGCTGTCACCCGAGCTCCGGGCGACCGTGGCCCGGCTGGGTACCCGGCTACCCGAGATCGCCCACATATTCGCCATCGAGCCCGAGGAATTGGCCGGGCGACCCTCCACGCGCTCCGGTCCGCCGCGGCGCTTCCCGGTCCAAGAAGACCCGCAGCGAGCCGCAGCCGGCCGCTGATGCTGACGGGCCTGCCGCCTCCGAGAGCCCGACGGATGGCGAGCCCGGCCCTGCGAACACGCCCGAAGAGGCGACGGCCAAGTAGCCAGGGAATCGGTTGCTCGGGCAGCCGCCTCAGGGCATGCGTCACACACCCATGGGCCCAGCGCGTTACGAGGTGGCGTCGATCGGAACGGTCCGGTCTCCCCTGACCGACCGGGCGACCGCGCCGAAGCAGGGCCACGAAGGATCGCCCGACGCATGGCTCGAGTTCGTCCCCGGCGTGCTGGAAGGGCTGGAGGACATCCGGCCGGGCGACCGGGTCATCGTTCTCACGTGGCTCGACCGGGCTGCGCCGCGACGTCCTGCGGACCCATCCCCGCGACGACCTCGCCAATCCGGAGGTCGGTGTCTTCAGCACCCGCTCGCCCGACCGCCCCAACCCCATCGGCCTCCACCTCGTCGAGGTCCTCTCGAGCGACGGCGGCCGGCTGCGGGTTCGCAATCTCGAGGCCCTGGACGGAACGCCGGTCATCGACCTCAAGCCGGTGCTCCCGGGCGTGCTGGACGCCTGACCCCGCGGCGGATGCCTCACGCGCCGTGAGTGCGCCGCCGTGCCTGTGGCCCGGAGTCGCACGCCGCGATCAGTGTTGGCGGGGAACGATCACCGATTCGATGCTGCCACGGCCGCGGTAGCGGCCCGTCTCGATGTCCTCGTCCCAGCGGGCACCGCACGCCTCACAGGTGCACGAGTCGATGTGCAGCGAGCCGATGTAGAGCCGTTCGACCTGGTAGGCGTGGCAGAAGGGGCACTGGAGGTGTCCGCAGTCTTCGTCATCCATCCGGTCGTTGCCTGTTCCCCTGTCGGACCTGGTCTGTCCCATGACCACCCGCATCGTTCGGTTCGACCACCTCACCATACCGAAGGTTTCGCCGATTTTCGGCTCGCCTGCCTCACGTAACGTGAGACGCGGCCATTGATTGCAGTCAGAGTGCGATGACTAGGGTGAACGGCATGAGCGAGGGAGCCCCGAGCGGGCCGACCAAGGGCCAGGAGCAGCGAGCAACGCCCGTCGAGCTCGAGCGCCGTGGGCCGTTTGCCGTCATCACGATCAACCGGCCCGAGGCCCGCAACGCCGTCAACGGCGCCGTCGCCAAGGGCATCGAGGACGCGATCGACCAGATCGAGGCCGACGACGCCGTCTGGGTCGGGATCCTCACCGGCGAGCCGCCGGTGTTCTGCGCCGGCGCCGACCTCAAGGAGATCAACGCCGGCAACGCCGGCGGCCTGGCCACGGCCAAGGGGCGGCTTCGCCGGCATCGTCCAGCGGGAGCGCACCAAGCCGATCATCGCCGCCGTCGACGGTCCCGCCCTGGCCGGCGGCACCGAGATCGTGCTCGTCCTGCGACCTGGTCGTGGCGTCCACCACCGCCACCTTCGGCATCCCCGAGGTGAAGCGCTCGCTGGTCGCCGGCGCCGGCGGGCTGTTCCGCCTCGGCCGCAAGATCCCGCTCAACATCGCCATGGAGCTGCGCCCTCACCGGCGATCCCATCGACGCCGACGCGGGCCCACCACTTCGGCCTGGTCAACCGGCTGGTCGAGCCGGGCGAGGCGCTCGACGCCGCCATCGCCCTGGCCGAGCAGATCTGCGCCAACGCCCCGGTCGCCGTGCGCGAGACCCGCAAGATCGTGCTCGAGGCCACCAACGCGCCCGACGACGTCGGCTGGAAGATGTCGATCGAGGGCATGGGCGTGGCCATGCGCAGCGAGGACTTCTCGCGAGGGCCTCACCGCCTTCATCGAGAAGCGCCCGCCGCAGTGGAAGGGCCGCTGAGGCCGAGCAGCAAAGGTGGCTCAGCTGAGCGGCTTGTGGACCAGGATCGCCCTGGCCACCAGCCCGAACGACTCGAAGAAGTTCTTGGTCGTCCGGTCGCCTGGCAGGGCGATGCTGTCGACCCCGAAGCACCCCTCCGCCCGGCACCAGTCGAGCAGGTGGTTCATGAGCGCCTCGCCGATGCCGACCTCGCGGGCGCCGGGGTCGACGTAGAGGTCGTCGACCACGCCCAGCAGCCCCCGTCGGCCAGCCGGTCGGCTCGGGCGAGGGCGTAGCCGACGACGGTGCCGTCCCACACCCCGACGGCCAGCTCATAGTCGGGGGCGTCGACCGCATGGGCGAGGGCCTCGACGATCGGGCCGGTGCGCCGCTCGCGCCGGTCCAACGCGCCGCCCTTCTGGGCGGCCTTCTCCGTCGCGGCCGCCTCGACCAGGGGGACGAGGGCGGCCAGGTCGGCGGGCGTCGCGGGGCGGGCGGTCTCCTCGGAGGCTCCGAAGTCGGTCACGCCTGGAGCTGCGCTGCCTGTTCGCCGTCGGGAACATCCGGTCGGTCGAGGCGGAGGGCGAAGGACTACGCGTCTTCGTCGAGGCGCCTGCCAGAGTCCTGCGGTACTGCGTCGAAAAGGGCTCGATCACGGTCGACGGGGTCTCGCTCACGGTCGCCGAGCTCGGCGACGACGCCTTCGCGGTCGCACTCGTCCCGCACACGCTCGCGGCGACGACGCTCTCCGAGCTCCGTCCGGGGCACGAGGTGAATCTCGAAGCCGACGTGCTCGCGAAGTACGTCGAGCGTCTGATCTCGCATTGAGGGCTACGATCCGCGCGTGACCGTGGACCTCACCACGCCCGAGACGTCGTCGCCGTTCGCGACGATCGAAGAGGCGATCGAGGACATCCGCTCGGGACGCTTCGTGGTCGTCGTCGACGACGCCGACCGTGAGAACGAGGGGGACCTGACGATCGCCGCGCAGTTCGTCACGCCGGAGTCGATCGCGTTCATGGCGACCCACGGGCGCGGCCTCATCTGTCTCTGCCTGACGCCGGAGCGCTGCGACGAGCTCGAGCTGCGTCCGATGACGGACCACAACGAGACTCCGCTCGGGACTGCGTTCACCGTGTCGATCGAGGCGCGCGAGGGTGTGTCGACAGGGATCTCCGCACACGACCGGGCTCGGACGATCCAGGTCGCGATCGATCCCAGCTCGGTGCCGCACGACCTCGTGCAACCGGGCCATGTCTTCCCGCTCCGTTCGAAGCCCGGCGGCGTCCTGCAGCGCTCGGGCCAGACCGAGGCGGCCGTCGATCTCGCGAAGCTTGCGGGACTGATTCCCGCCGGCGTCGTCTGCGAGATCATGAAGGACGACGGGACGATGGCGCGCGTCCCCGACCTCGTCGAGTACTGCGAGCGCCACGACCTGAAGATGGTCACGGTCGCGGACCTCATCGAGTACCGCCGGCGCATCGAGAAGCTCGTCGAGCGGGTCGTGTCCGTTCGGCTCCCCACCGAGTACGGCGAGTTCCAGGCGATCGCGTACCGGGAGCTCCTGACGGACAAGCAGCACCTCGCGCTCGTCAAGGGTGACGTCGACGGCGCCGAGAGCGTGCTCGTCCGCGTGCACTCCGAGTGCCTGACCGGAGACGTCTTCCACTCGCTCCTCTGCGACTGCGGCGACCAGCTCGAGCAGGCGCTCGCACGGGTCGAGGCGGAGGGTCGCGGCGTCGTCCTGTACATGGGGCAGGAAGGTCGCGGCATCGGGCTTCTGAACAAGCTGCGCGCATACGGGCTGCAGGCGACCGGGCTCGACACGGTCGAGGCGAACCTCGCGCTCGGGTTCCCGCCCGACGCGCGCGAGTGGGGCATCGGCAACCAGATCCTCGCCGACCTCGGGCTGACGACCATCCGCATCCTCACGAACAACCCGCGCAAGCTCACCGGGCTCGACGGCTACGGGCTCACCGTCGTCGAGCAGGTCCCGCTCGAGGTCGAGCCGACCGCCGAGAACGAGCGCTACCTGGCGGCGAAACGTGAGAAGCTCGGCCACACGATCACGAAGCTCCACCACCAGGGCGCTCGCCTCGAGAGCGACGCAGCCGGAGGAAACCGAATGAGCAGCCGCGACATCGACACGACGAGCGAGAACGTTCTCCACGACTGGGCGCGCGACGAGGCCGACGAGGTGGAGCGCGACGAGTCGGGAGAGCAGGAGGAGCTCGTCGTCGAGGGCGGCGAAGCGGCCGAGGACGACGCTCCGGCGTGGGGCACGGCGACGAGCTCGGCGGAATCCGTCGAGGACGCCGCTGCCGTCGCGGAGCCGGAGCCGGAGACCGAGATCGCCGACGAGTCACCCGACGTCGCCGAGGACGAGGTCGCGGAGGCCGATGACGAGCCCGAGCTCGACGAGACGCCGATGCACCTCGAGCTCTCCCACGAGCATGCTGCGGGCGATCTCCACATCCCGGACGGCTACGCGGTGCTCGAGGGCGTCTCCGAGGGCGGCCGGCGGGCGGTCGGCGTCGTCGTCTCGCGGTTCAACGGCCACGTGACGTCCCAGCTCCTCGACGGTGCGCTCGCCGAGCTCGCCACGGCCGGCGTCCGGCAGGAGGCGATCACGATCATGGTCGTCCCCGGAGCATTCGAGCTCCCGCTCGCCGCCACGGCGCTCGCCAAGACGCGCCGCTTCGCGTGCATCGTCGCGCTCGGGTGCGTCATCCGTGGCGACACCCCGCACTTCGACTACGTCTCGAGCGAGGCCGCGAGCGGTCTCCAGCTCGCCGCGTTGGAGACGGGCGTTCCGGTCTCGTTCGGCGTCCTCACGCTCGATCGCATCGAGCAGGCCGAGGCGCGGGTCGGGAAGGGCGCCGAGGCGGTTCGGAGCGCGCTCGAGATGGCGGATCTCTTCGCGCACCTGCGAGCGGCCGCTGCCCGCTGAGCGCTACACTCCGCAGCCGCTCATGTCGAAGGTGTGCGCCATCTGTGGGAAGAAGCCCGGGTTCGGCAATAGCCGCAGCCACTCCATGGTCGCGACGAAGCGCCGCTTCAACCCCAACCTGCAGCGCGTCCGCATGATGCTCGACGGCCGCGCCACGCGTGCCTACGTCTGCACGCGCTGCCTCAAGGCCGGCAAGGTCCAGAAGGCCGTATAGGCCTAGTAGGCTCGCGCCTCATGGAGCGCGAGCCGTTCGTGATCGCCACGACCGAGCGCGGGCGGATCTCGATCGCGCCGGGAGCGGTCGCACAGATCGTCGGCGCGGCAGCGGCGGAGAGCTACGGCGTCGTCGCGCTCGCCGGTCGGGGACGACTCTCGCGGCTCGTGCCCTGGGGCATCAAGAAGGGCGTCGACGTCGGCCTGCGCGACGACGGGCTCGTCGTCGAGTTGCGCGTGATCGTGGAGCACACCGTCAAGCTGGCGGAGGTCGCGGCGACGGTGCGCTCACGCGTGGAGTACGAGCTCGAACGGATGGTTGGGCTCCCGATCACGTCGCTCGAGGTTCACATCGACGGGGTCAGGCACTGATGGAGCTCGAACTGGTCCGGCACCTCGCGCGGAGCGCGCTCCAGAACCTCGAGGCCCACCGCCGCCGGATCGACGACCTCAACGTCTATCCCGTCCCGGACGGGGACACCGGCACGAACCTCACGTTGACGCTGCGTTCGATCGTCGAGGCCCTCGACGCGTCGAGGGCGGCCGACAGCGAGGCCGTCGCCAAGGACGTGACCAGGGCGGCGCTCATGGGGGCGCGCGGGAACTCGGGAGTCATCTTCTCGCAGGTCGTCCGCGGGTTCGTGGAGGTCCTCGGCGAGCACGAAGGGGTCAGCGCGTCCCTTCTGAGCCGTGCCTTCCGTGGCGCGAGCGACACGGCGTACCGGGCGGTGAAGCGGCCCGTGGAGGGGACGATGCTCACCGTCATCCGCGAGATGGCCGAGGAGAGCGAGCGGAAGGAGCATCGCGACCTGCGTCCCAACGAGCTGCTGCAGGTCGTGCTCGCGCGCGGGGAGGACGCCCTCTCGCGAACGCCCGAGATGCTCGACGTCCTGCGCAATGCGGGGGTCGTGGACGCGGGCGGTGCCGGGCTCGTCGAGATCGCACGCGGGATGGTCTACGGTGCGATCGGTCAGGAGCTCCCCGAGGCGCCGGTCGAGACGGAGTCGCTCGGGCTCGATGCGATCCACCAGGAGCTCTCGGAGTACCGCTACTGCACGGTGTTCGTCGTCGAGGGCGAGCGGCTCGACAAGGACGCGCTCGAGAGCCGCCTCGAGGAGATCGGCGACTCGCTGCTCGTCGTCGGCGACTCGGCCGCGCTCAAGGTGCACGTGCACACGGACGATCCCGGACGCGCGCTGACCCTGGGCACGGCGCTCGGCGTGGTCGAGGGCGTCGAGATCGCGAACATGCACGTCCAGACCGCGCAGCGCGAGGAACGGCTGCTCGAGGGCGGCGCTCCGACGGCCCTCGCCACGCTCGACACCGGGCTCGTCGCCGTCTGTCCCGGCCGCGGCAACCGGCGGCTCTTCGAGAGTCTCGGCGCGACGCGGGTCATCGAGGGAGGCCAGTCGATGAACCCGTCTGCAGCAGACATTCTCGAGGCGATCGAGTCCGTGGCCGACGGACACCGTCCTCGTCCTACCGAACAACTCGAACGTCGTCTTGACCGCGGAGCAGGCAGCAGGGCTCAGCCAGAAGACCGTACGCGTGCTCCCGTCGAAGTCGGTGCAGGCGGGGTTCGCGGCGATGAGCAGGTTCGTCCCGACGTCCTCTCCCGACGAGAACGAGCAGGCCATGCTCGAAGAGCTCGAGTCGGCGGTCACCGGCGAGATCACCGTCGCATCCCGCGATGCGAACCTCGACGGCGTCGACATTCGCGAGGGTTCGTACCTCGGGCTCGTGGACGACGTCGCGATCGCGTCGGGCCCCGAGCTGGACGTCGTCGTCCACGAAGTCGTCGACCGTGTGCTCGCCGGCGGCCAGAGCTACCTGACGATCTTGACCGGCGAGGACGCGCCGCCCCTGGACGGGCTGCTGACGGCGCTCGAAGAGCGTCACCCGGAGCTCGAGGCGCTGGACGTCCACGCGGGCGGCCAACCGCACTATCCGCTTCTCGTCGTCGCTCAGTGACGGCCGCGACGCCGATTCGCGTGCTCCTCGTCGAGGACTCCGAGGTCTACCGCGACTCGCTCGTCTTCCTGCTCGGCACGAGGTCGGACGTCGACGTCGTCGCGGCCGTCGGGGACGGCGACTCGGCGATTCGCGCGCTTCGACCGAGCACGACCCGGACGTCGTCGTCCTCGACTTCCGGCTGCCGGACGTCGACGGCGCGACGGTCGCGTCCGAGCTGCGCGGCCCAGTCGTCTTCCTGAGCGCCTCCGCCGGGCGCGACGAGTACGATGCCGCGTCGAGCGCCGGCGCTGCCCTCGTGCGGAAGGACGAGGGGATCGACGCGCTCCTCGTCGCAATCCGCGCGGCAGCCGGGAGGTGAGCTCCATGAACCTGACGAGCGAGAACACGGCGATCGTCCTCGACTCGACGTCGGACTACCCCGACGCACCGGCGCGCTTCCCCAACATGCGCTTCGTCCCGCTCTACGTGCGGTTCGGGGACGAGGCGTACCGCGACTACGTCGAGCTCGGGCCGGCCGAGTTCTACGAGAAGCTGCGCGTCTCGCCGGTCACGCCGGCCACGGCGCAGCCGACACCGCAGGACTTCATCTCGGCGTACGAGGACCTCGGCGCCTACGAGCGGATCTACTCACTCCACGTCTCGGCGAAGGTCTCGGGCACGTTCCAGAGCGCCGAGCTCGCGGCGCAGGAGATGGCGGACAGGGTGCGCGTCGTCGACACCGAGACTGCGTCGCTCGCGATCGCGATGCTCTCGCATGCGATCCAGCGGAGGCTCGCACGAGGCACGACCGACGAGGAGATAGCGAGCCTCGTCGAGCGTTTCCGCGCGAGCTGCGACGTGCTGTTCACCGTCGAGACGCTCGAGTACCTGCAGCGCGGCGGCCGCATCGGGAAGGCGCAGGCGATCGCGGGCGGCCTGCTCAACCTGCGGCCTATCCTCAGCGTCGAGAACGGCGAGGTCGTCGCGGTGGCACGGGTGCGCGGCAAGCAGAAGGCGGTTGCCGAGTTCGAGCGCCGCTTCGTCGGGGCGACGACGGATGGGCCGGGTCTCCGCATCGCGATCGCGCATGCCGACGCCGAAGAGTGGGTCGGGACGCTCTCCGAGCTGGTCTGGCGCGTCCGGCCTGGTGCAGAGATCGAGTTCACGTCGACGCTCGGCGCTGTCGTCGGGACGCACGCCGGGCCAGGCGCCGTCGGGTTCTTCTGGTTCCAGGACGACGACGCCCATGAGATGGCGCATGCATAGCGGCTGCGTAGCGGACGCCTTTAGGGGTATTCGCGCCGTCGGAATCCGCTAGCGGATTCCGACATGAGGCGCAGAAGACTGCCCAAGATCGAGATCGTCTTCGAGACGCACTCGACGACCACCGACAACGAGCGTTGGGTCGCGTCGGGCTGGCTCGACGCCCAGCTCTCGCCACTCGGACGCCGTCAGGCGAAGGAGCTCGGTGAGCGCCGCGCGGAGGAGGAGATCGTCGCCGTCTTCTGCTCGGACCTCGGACGGGCGGTCGAGACGGCGCAGATCGCCTTCGGCGGGCGCGGGCTGCCGATCTTCCACGACTGGCGCCTGCGCGAGTGCAACTACGGGCTGCTCAACGGCACTGCGGTCGCAAGGCTCGAGGTCGAGCGCACGAAGCACGTGCTCGACCCGTACTCGGGCGGCGAGAGCTACGTCGACGTCGTCGCGCGCGTGCGCAGCTTCATCCACGATCTCCCGGCGCGGTACGCCGAACGGCGTGTCGCGGTCATCGGCCATTCGGCGACGAAGTGGGCGCTCGACCACATCCTCGAGGGTACGCCGCTCGACGAGCTCGTCGAGGGCTCGTTCCGTTGGCAGCCGGGTTGGCTGTACACGCTCGCGATCGACGGCTGAGAGCCGACCCCTGGACCTATAGTCCCCCGAGAGACGATGGGGACGATTGCTCGCACCGCGCTGCGCGGGTTCGCCGGCACCGATGCTCCCGAGTACTGGCCGCGACCGCGGTCTGCGCCGAGGCCGGACCGACTCGTCGCAGCGGTCGAGTCCTTGCAGGGCGTGGGGCCGACGATCGCACGTCGGCTCGCGAAGCTCGGACTCGCCGTCGTCGACGACGTCCTCTGGCAGCGGCCGCGGCGCTACGAGGAGCCGGCGCCGACGAAGCGGATCTGCGACCTCTTCGGAGACGAGGAGGCGGTCATCGAGGTCGTCGTCCGCTCGGCGTCCAGCCGGCGCCGAGGCCGCCTGAAGATCCTGACCGCGCGAGTGGCGGACGAGACGGGGGAGATCAAGGCCACGTGGTTCAACCAGCCCTGGTTGGAGTCGAAGCTCGCGCCCGGCACGTCCATCCGCATCCGCGGGCGCGCCAACCGCCATGGCTTCGCCGTGTCCTCGTACGACCTGGGCGGCGACGCCGAGACCGGCGATCTCGCACCGGTCTACCCGGCGACCGAGGACGTGGCGCAGAAGACGCTCCGCAACGTCCATGCCCAGGCGCTCGCGTTCGTCCGATGCGTGGGAGACGATCTGCCGGCCGCCCTGCTCGCGGCGGAGCGCCTCCCGCTGCGTGCGGATGCCCTCGTCGCCATCCATCGGCCGCGCTCGCTGCCCGAGGCGGAGGTCGGGCGCTCGCGGCTCGCCTTCGACGAGCTCCTCGTCCTCAGGTTGGCGCTCCTGCGCACGGCAGCCGCACGCGCGAGCGCGTCTGCCCAGCGTCTGGGCGCGCCCGGTGAGCTCGTGGCCCGGTACCACCACTCGCTCCCGTTCACGCTCACCCCGGATCAGGAGCGGGCGATGGCCGAGGTCGACGCCGATCTCGACCGTGAGGTACCGATGCAGCGTCTCCTTCAGGGCGACGTCGGATCGGGCAAGACCGTCGTCGCGTTGCACGCGCTCCTGCGCGCGGTCGAGACCGGGCGCCAGGGCGCCCTCATGGCGCCGACCGAGACGCTTGCCGAGCAGCACTTCCTCACGATCGACGAGCTCTGCACGCCGCTCGGCGTGCGAGCCACGCTTCTCACGAGCTCGCTCCGTGCGAAGGAGCACGCCGCCGCGCGCCAGGTCATCGCGTCGGGTGATGCGCAGGTCGTGGTGGGGACGCACGCGCTCATCGAGAAGGAGGTCGACTTCTCGGACCTCGCCGTCGCCGTCGTCGACGAGCAGCACCGCTTCGGGGTCGCCCAGCGCAGCGCGCTGGTCGAGGGCCGCAGTCCGCACGTTCTCCATCTGACCGCGACGCCGATCCCACGGACCCTCGCGCTCACCGTGTACGGCGACCTCGACGTCTCCGAGCTTGCGCTCCCGCCGGCGGATCGCAAGCCGATCGTCACCGCCTGGGTGGCCGAGGACCGGAGCTCGGAGGCGTACTCGCGCCTCTGCCGGCATCTCGACGACGGCCGCCAGGCCTACGTCGTCTGCCCGTTGATCGAGGCATCCGACACGCGCGTTGCGCGCGCCGCCGAAGAGGAGGCGGAACGGCTGCGCACGGCCGAGTTGCGCGGCTACCGCGTCGGCTGCCTGCACGGACGCCTCCCGACCACCGAGCGGCGCAGCGTGATGGCGAGCTTCAAGGCGCGCGAGCTCGACGTCCTCGTCGCGACCACGGTGATCGAGGTGGGCGTCGACGTCCCGAACGCGACGATCATGATCGTGCAGGAGGCCGACCGCTTCGGTCTCGCGCAGTTGCACCAGCTCCGCGGGCGCGTGGGCCGAGGAGCGGAGCAGTCGTACTGCCTCCTCGTGTCGCGCCCGAAGGAGGAGCTCTCCGAGATGGCCGCCGAGCGTCTCGAGGCGATGGTCGCGACGACGGACGGCTTCGAGCTCGCGGAACGTGACCTCGAGATCCGGGGTGAGGGCCAGCTGCTCGGTGCGAGGCAGTCGGGCTACTCCGACCTGCGTTTCGTCCGTCTCCGCCGCGACCAGGCGCTGCTCGAGCGCGCACGTGACGTCGCCCGCTCGCTCTCCGGGGAGGGCTTCCTCTCCGACTCCGTCGATCGCCTGCTCGGCGAGTCGGAGCACCTCGGCGAGTCGTAGCGTGAGGATCGTCGCGGGCTCGAGGAAGGGCCACCGGATCGAGGCGCCCAAGGGCGTCGTGACGCGACCGACTGGCGATCGCGTGCGCGAGGCGGTGTTCTCTATCCTCGGGTCGGTCGAGGGCGCGCGTACGCTCGACCTCTTCGCCGGCTCGGGCGCGATGGGGCTCGAGGCGCTGTCCCGCGGTGCGACGAGCTGCCTCTTCGTCGAGCGCGACCGTGAGGCGGTGCGCGTCATCCAGGCGAACCTCGCCAAGCTGCACCTCACGGGCGCAGTGGTCGTCGCGCGCGACGCGGCTGCTGCTCTTCGCGAGGAGCGAGACCGCGGTCGGCGCTACGACCTCGTGCTCGCGGACCCGCCGTACGAGGAGTGGGAACGCCACGAGCTCGCGCTCGCGGAGCTCGTCCCGCTCGTGCTCGCCGACAACGGCCTCGCCGTCGTGGAGACCGCCGATCGCGTCGAGCCTGCCCTTCCTCTCGACCTCGTCACGACTCGGCGCTACGGTTCCGCGCGGATCACGGTGTTCTCCAGGTGATAACAGCGATCTGCCCCGGCTCGTACGACCCGGTCACCAACGGGCACGTCGACGTCATCCGCCGAGCGGCGGCGATCTTCGACCGCGTCGTCGTGGGCGTCGTCCGCGACCCGACGCACAAGCAGACGCTCTTCACGGTCGAGGAGCGCGTCTCGTTCCTCGAGGACGCACTGTCGCCGGCCGACAACGTGATCGTCGACGTCTTCTCCGAGCTCGTCGTCGAGTTCGCCCGCAAGCACGAGGCCACGACGATGGTGAAGGGACTACGGGTGATCTCCGACTTCGAGTGGGAGTTCCAGATGAACCATCTGAACCGGCAGCTAGCGCCTGACATCGAGACGCTCTACGTCATGGCGAATCCGCTCTACAGCTTCGTCTCCTCGAGTGGCGTGAAGGAGATCGCGTCGTTCGGCGGGAAGGTCGACGAGCTCGTCCCGCCGGCGGTCGCCAGGCGCTTCGCCGAGCTGTATCCGGACGGCAAGCCGGGGGCTCCTGTCTCACCCTCCGAGTAGACTGGCGCCCCATGGACGTACTGGTGCTCATCGACAGGCTCGACGACCTCGTACACAACGCGAAGGCCGTTCCGCTCACCGATCAGGTTCGTCTCGACCGCGAGGAGATCTACGAGATCCTCGACCAGATGCGGGCGACGATCCCGGAGGAGATCAAGCAGGCCCGCTGGATCGTCAAGGAGCGGCAGGAAATGCTCGCCGAGGCGAAGCGGGAGTGCGATCGGATCATCCAGGACGCGCGCGAGCAGGCGATGCGAGAGGCATCGCAGACCGAGATCGTCAAGCTCGCGGAGAAGCAGG
Source organism: uncultured Gaiellaceae bacterium (assembly GCA_963805135.1). Lineage (GTDB taxonomy): Bacteria > Actinomycetota > Thermoleophilia > Gaiellales > Gaiellaceae > GMQP-bins7. The sequence continues at coordinate 14,133 of CAWDSX010000016.1, forward strand.
CCGACAACATCGTCGACGACGCCAAGCGGCAAGCGCGCGAGACGCGGCTCGAGATGGAGGACTGGGCCGACTCGATCCTCTCGACCCTCGAGCTGAACCTCGACAAGTTCCTGACAGCCGTCAAGCGCGGGCGCGAGCGGCTGCACGACCGCTCGCAGGAGACCGTCGTCGCCGGCATCGGGCCCGAGCCGATCGAGGCCGCAGAGCCCGCCGAGTTCGACCGCTTCGGCTAGGGCTCTTCGGCTGGGACTTTTCGGCGGGGAGCTACGCCGCCGCCGACTCGGCTGAGAGTTCGCGGCACACGTCGATCGCGGAGTCGACGAACGCCTCCGCTGCAGCGCTGCGGTGGCGGTCCGTGTGCCAGCACGAGGCCGATGACGCGGGCAGGTACGCGGCCGTGGAGGTCGATCACGTCGATGCTCGGGTCGTCCTCGTCGACCGTGAGCCGCGGTGAGACGGCTACCCCGACTCCTGCGCCGACGAGGCCCTGCACGGTGCCGTTGTTGTCGGAGCGGAACACGATGTTCGGCGCCCTGCCGGTCGATGCGAGCTGCGACTCGACGTGGTCCATCGCACTGCAGTGGTTGAAGCCGATGATCGGCTGCAAGACGATCTCCTTGAGCGTCGGCGGCCGCTTCGCCGACGCGAGCGAGGATCCGGCCGGCACGACGAGCACGTACGGATCGTGGAGGAGCTCGAGCGTCTCGTAGGGACCGCCGGCGACGGGGAGCGTCCAGAACGTCAGGTCGAGGTCGCCGCGCTCGATCATCTGGAGCAGCTCGCTCTCGTCCTGCGACTCGCGCAGGACGACCTCGACCTGGGGGTGGCTCTCGGAGAATCGGCGCAGGAGGCGCGGGATGATCTTCGCGCCGACGCTCTGGAACGTCCCGACGCGAAGGCGGCCGGCGTCTCCCGCCTCGAGCGCGGCCATGTCGGCCTTCGCCGCGAGGAGCCGAGCCTGGATCGCGTCTGCGTGTCGCAGGAGGATCTGACCCGCCTCGGTCAGCGAGATCGGCCGCGGGCCGCCTGGACGCTCGATGAGGCGCATCCCGACGATGCGCTCGAGCGCGGCGATCTGCTGGGAAATCGCTGACTGCGTATAGCCCGAGGTGCTCGGCCGCGCGCCCGAAGGAGCCCTCGTCCGCGATTGCCTTGAGCGCGACGAGATGCCTGAGATCGAGGCCGAGCCAGCGATCAGATTCCATGATCGTACGGTAGCAACTGAACAGGAGGGCTAATGGCGCCGTGCGGGCTGTTCCGGGCGTTACGCTCACCTCGTGAACATCGTGGATCTCAGGACGCTTCGCCTGCGCCCGGGCGAGGTCAGGCGCGAGACGTACGACGTCGAAGTGGAGCCCTTCGTGCTCGGCGGGCAGCGCTACGAGTCAACGCCGGGGACGATCCCCGTGGAGCTCGAGATCTCGCAGCCGTCCGGCGCGTCTCTCTTCGACCTGCGGCTTCGCGTGCACCTGAGCGGCGCGTGCATGCGGTGCCTCGGATTCGCGGAGATCGAGCGCGAGGTGGCCGCGCGCGAGTTCCACGATCCAGACGCGCCTCCCGCGGACGAGCTCCACTCGGAGTACGTCGCGAACGACCAGCTCCAGCTCGGCACCTGGGCGCGTGACGCGATCGCGCTCGAGCTCCCGGACCAGATCCTCTGCCGTCCGGACTGCGCCGGTCTCTGCCCCGTGTGCGGCAAGGACCTGAACGTCGAGCCTCACGAGCACCTCGAGCGCGATCCCGATCCTCGCTGGTCGGCGCTCGAGGGTCTCTTCCGAGACCAGGACGCCCGCTAGCGCGCACGCCCTGGCCTCGGTCTCACCCGCTCAGCCGGCGAGTCGCACCTGCACGAGCCGGTAGGCGGCGATGCCGGCGAGCGCCGGGTCGCCGGAGCGGTACGCCTTCACGAAGAACTGCACGTTGAAGCCGTTTCGCGGCTTCGGGAAGTTCCCGTTCGGCGCGAGCTGGTACGTCACCCAGCCGTCGGTGGTCGACGCCTGCCGGTCGCCGCCCGCGGTCACGCGAGGCGTCGAGCGGACGAACACGAGCGCGTCGCGGATCACGAATCCCCGCGTGTCCTTCACACGCACGCGCACGGTGAGCGGGTTCGTCCGGCTCCTCACGGGATTGGGCGAGAACTGGACGACCGACACGATCAGCCGAGCAGTGGATGGGACGCTCGTCGCCGGAATCGAGATCTCGCCGCTCGGCAGCCGGATCGCGCCGCTCGGCAGCGGCTCGGTGACGATGGGCGACTCACCCGACATGACTGTCCTCGACCCGATCGAGTTGCGGGCAGTGACGTTGAAGCGGATCTTGTGGCCGACATCCGACGAGGTCAGCCGGTAGGTACCGCCGTTCGCGCCGCTGATCGAGGCGCACTCCCCGCCCGCGGAGTTGCACCGGAGCCAACGGTACGAGAAGGAGATCGGCTGCTTCCCGCTCCACGTACCTGGGCTCGCGGTGACCACGGACCCCGTCGTCATCGTGCCCTGAACCGCCGGTAGGGCCGTGTTGACCGGCGCTCCGACGACCACGACCGTCGGGTTCGACGCCGCCGTTCTCGAGCCGTCGGCGTTCGTCGCGGTGACGCGTACACGCAGCCGGAACCCCACGTCGGCACGAACGACGTCGTACCGCCGGTCGGTCGCGCCGCGAGATGATCGCGCAGTTGCCGCCGTCCGGCTCGCCGCCGTCGGCCCCGCATCTGACCCACTGGTACGCGAACGAGATCGGCGTGCGTCCCGCTCCACGTCCCCGTCGACGCGGTGAGACGTGCGCCCTGCTCCGCCCTGCCGCTGATCGCCGGCTCCGCCGTATTCGACGGCGGCGTCGCCGGTGCGGCGCTTCCCTGGCCAGAGGGAAGGACGAGCGCACCGAGCACGAGCGCCGTTGCAGTTACTCCTCTGAACATGGACCCCTCCTTGGTCACACCGGTTATGACGCCTCGAGAGCCCTGACGTCGTCACCTCTTGCGGACCCCTTACAGGGCCTTACATCGCCCTTACCGCGTCGACTACGATGCGCGACGGCGCTCCGGCGCCAGCTCATGACGGACTGACCGGTTCATCTCCCGTTCGTGCGCACGTCACAGGCGTGCGCGTCGCCCACGGTCACCGGAGGTCCGCTCGATGCGAGTACAGCTCGCGAACATCGCCAAGAGCTACGGCGCACATGTCGTCCTCGACGAGGTCACACTGACGATCGGTCCGCGCGCCCGCATCGGGCTCGTCGGCCCGAACGGTGTCGGCAAGTCGACCTTGCTTCGCATCGTCGCCGGGGCCGAGGAGCCGGACAGGGGGGCGGTTGCGCGTACCCCCGACACGCTCACGCTCGGGTATCTGGAGCAGGAGCGCCGGAGCGTGCGGGGAGTCCGTTCTCGATGCGCTCGCACGACGAACGGGTGTGCGCGCCTCCGAGCGCGAGCTCGAGGACGCGGCGGCGGCCCTCGCGCGTGGAGAGCCGGCGGACGACCGCTACTCGCACGCCCTGGACGCGTTCCTCGCTGTCGGCGGCGGCGACTTCCGGCCGCGGGCGCGGAGCGTCTGCGCGGATCTCGGGCTCGAGATCGACCTGGAGCGGGACCGCTCGGCGCTCTCCGGCGGAGAGGCCGCCCGCGTTGCGCTCGCGGCGATCCTCCTCTCCCGCTTCGACCTGCTTCTGCTCGACGAGCCGACGAACGACCTCGATCACGACGGCCTCGAGCGGCTCGAGTCGTTCCTCGATGGCTACCGCGGCGCGCTGATACTCGTCTCCCACGATCGCGAGCTCCTCGACCGGATCGTCGACCGGATCGTGGCGATCGACCCGAGATCGCATCGCGCCCGGGAATGGGCCGGAGGGTGGAGCGACTATGCGGCCGCGCGGGACGTCGAGCGTGCGGCTGCCGTCGCGGAGTACGAGCAGGGTCGCGCGCGGCGGAGGGAGCTCACAGAGCTGTTGACGACGCGGCGCACGGAGGCTCGCGCCAAGGGCGCGTCACTCGGGGACAAGACGGGAGGACAGGATCGGCGCGCGACACATGCGCTCCAGACGAAAGTGAGGCAGGCGGAGCGTCTCCTCGAGCGGAACGAGCTTCCGGAGAAGCCGTTCGAGCCCTGGGAGCTGCGGCTGTCGCTGAATGGCGGCGCCCGCCTCTCCGACCACGTGCTGACCCTCGACGGGGCGGTCGGTCGGCGCGGCGACTTCCTTCTCGGCCCGGTCGACGTCGACCTCGCCCCCGGAGAGCGGCTCTCGATCGCCGGCCGCGAACGGCGCCGGCAAGTCGACGCTCCTCGGCATGCTCCTCGGCTCGGTGGCGTTGATCGCCGGGACGCGGACCGTCGGCCGTCGCACCGTGGTCGGAGCGATAGGGCAGGATCGTGCGGCGTTCTCCGGCGACGCCCTGCTCGTCGACGAGCTCGTCGCGCGGACCGGGCTCGCACCGGTGGCTGCACGCACCCTCCTCGCGAAGTTCGGGCTCGGTCCCGAGCACATCGGTCGGCGCATCCTCGACGCTCTCGCCGGGTGAGCGCACGCGCGCGCACCTGGCGGAGCTGCAGGCGCGCGGCGTCAACGTGCTCGTCCTCGACGAGCCGACGAACCACCTCGATCTCGAGGCGGTGGAGCAGCTCGAGAGCGCGCTCGGCGGTTTCGACGGAGCGCTCGTCGTCGTCTCGCACGACCGGCGTTTCCTCGCGCGAGTGGCGCCGACGAGGTCGCTCGAGCTGCCGCTATAGTCAGCAGCCGCTCATGGCCGTTCCGAAGCGAAAGACGTCGAGGTCGAGGCGCGACAAGCGCCGCGCGCAGCACGGGATCTCCGTTCCGCGCCTCCAGGTCTGCCCGACCTGCAAGCAGCCGAAGCGACCTCATCGCGTCTGCCCGAACTGCAAGACGTACAAGGGCCGGGACGTCGAGCCGCTCCGCATCGACGCGCCGTAGAGTCCTACCCGTGATTCGGGTCGCGGTCGACGCTCTCGGGGGAGACCGTTCGCCCGAGGAGATCGTCGCGGGCGCCGCTGCCGCTGCCTCGTCCGAGATCCGGCCGACGCTGTTCGGCCCGCCCGGCCTCGAGTCCCACGGCCTTCCGCTCGTCGAGGCGTCCGAGTCGATCTCGATGGACGACCATGCAGTCGAGGCGGTCCGCGCGAAGACGGACTCGTCGCTCGTGCGCGCCGTCCGGGCGGTCGCCGACGGCGAGGCGGACGTCGTCGTCTCCGCGGGGAACACGGGCGCGATGCTCGCCGCGTCGCTCCTGCACATCCGGCGGCTTCCGGGCGTCCACCGGCCCGGCATCGCGATCGTCATCCCGACGAAGCGCGGCCCGAGCGTCCTCATCGACGCGGGCGCGAACGCGGACGCCCGCCCCGAGCACCTTGTCCAGTTCGCGCACATGGGATCGGTCTTCGCCGAGGAGATCCTGGGCATCGAGCGTCCGGAGGTGCGTTTGATGTCGATCGGCGAGGAGGACGAGAAGGGCAATCAGCTGACGATCGACGCGCACGAGCTCCTGCGCGCGGCGCGACCTCCGCTTCGCAGGGAACATGGAGGGGCGCCTCCTCCTCGAGGGAGGGGCGGACGTCGTCGTCGTGGACGGGTTCACGGGAAATGTCGCGCTGAAGACGCTCGAAGGGACGATCAAGACACTGCTCGATGCGCTCCGCACGGAGCTCGGCTCGTCACTCGGTGGAAAGCTCGGTGGTCTGCTGATCAGGCCGGGTGCGAGGAGGTTGCGTGAGCGCCTCGACCCGGAGACGTACGGGGGCGGATACCTGCTCGGGCTCAACGGTCTCGTCGTGATCGCACACGGGTCCAGCTCCCGTGTCGCAGTCGCGAATGCCATCCGGCTGGCGGCCCGCGGCGTCGAGCATCGCGTGGTGCAGCGGCTCCAGGAGCGTCTGTCGTCAGGCGTGTTAGAGTCGGCGCGCTCCACGACCCCGACGGCAGAGAGGTGAGATTTCAGGGATGGCGACTTCGCGTGAGGAGATCCTCGAGCAGGTCAAAGGCGCGCTGAGCGAGAAGCTCGGTATCGACGAGAGCGAGATCACAGAAGATGCGTCGTTCGAGGAAGACCTCGGCGCGGACTCGCTCGATCTGGTGGAGGTCGTCATGGACCTCGAGGACCAGTTCGGGCTGAAGATTCCCGACGAGGACGCCCGCGAGCTCACGACCGTCGGCAAGGCGATCGACTACGTCATCGCGCATCAGGGCTGAGGTAGAGGCCCACGCCGGGCCTGACGGAGCTCGGCCGCCTGATCGCGGAGCTGCCCGCCGACCGGGCTGAGCAGGTGTTCACGCATGCGTCTTGGGCCGAGGACCGGGCGGCGTCGTACGAGCGCCTCGAGTTCCTCGGAGACAGTGTCCTCGAGCTCGCGATCGCGCGCGCCGTGTTCGACCGCTTCGGCCAGGCGTCGGAGGGGCGGCTCGCGAAGATTCGCGCCCACGTCGTATCGCGCCAGAGCTGCGCGGCGGTCGCGAAGGAGCTCGGGCTCGGCGAGCGGCTCCTCGACTACGCGCGCGAGGCGCCGAACGACGAGCTGCAGCGGATCTCGCGGAGTCGGAACGTCCTCGCCGCCGTCCTCGAGGCCGCCATCGCGGCGGTGTATCTCGAGATCGGCTTCGAACGCATCGAGCCGGCGATCGTGGAGGCATTCAGCGAGCGCATCGAGTACGCGCGCTCGAGCCACGTCGACTACAAGACGGAGCTCCAGGAGGCGCTCGCGCGCTCGGGGAAGCAGGTGCACTACACCGTCCTCGAGGTCGAGGGCCCTCCGCACGATCGGCGCTTCGTGTGTGCGGCGCACGTGGCGGGCGAGCAGCTGGGCGTGGGCCGGGGGTCGACGAAGAAGGCCGCCGAGCAGGAAGCCGCACGCCAGGCGCTCGAGGCGCTCGGCGTCGTCCCGGAACGCATCTAGCGCGGGCCTGTTCTCGGCGCCTGTCGTCCGTCCGTGTCGCGAGAATGCGGCCTCGGTGCACCTGCGCACGCTTCGCATCCGCGGCTTCAAGTCGTTCCCGGATCCGCTCGAGATCTCGCTCGAGCCGGGCGTCGCCGTCATCGTCGGACCGAACGGCTCGGGCAAGTCCAACATCGCGGACGCGATCGTCTGGGCTGCGGGGTCGCTGACGCCGTCGGAGCTCCGCGCCGAGAAGCCCGACGACGTCCTCTTCGCCGGCGGCGCCGAGCGCAAGCCGGCCGAGCACTGTGAGGTCGAGCTCGTCTTCGACAACGAGGACGGCACCTGGCCGGACCTCGACTTCTCGGAGGTCTCGATCGCAAGACGTCTCGTGCGCGGCGCGGAGGGGCAGTACCTCGTCAACCGCGCGTCCGTCCGTCGGACGGATCTCGTCGAGATCCTCGCGGACGTCGGGCTCGGCGCCGCGATGCACTCGATCGTCGGGCAGGGCAAGGTCGAGCAGGTGCTCGCGTCGAAGCCCGAGGACCGGCGCGCGTTCGTAGAGGAAGCCGCCGGCCTCGGGAAGTTCAAGCGCCGGCGTCACCGCGCCGAGCTCAAGCTCGCGCGCGTCGCGCTCCAGGTCGAGCGCGCCCGGGACGTCGAGGAGGAGGTGCGTAAGCGCCTGCGGCCGCTCGCGCTCCAGGCGACGGCTGCCGAGCGCGCCGAGAAGCTCGGCCTCGAGATCGCGTCGCTCAACGCACGGATCGCGCAGCTCGACCTCGCGGACTCGGGCGCCCGCCGCGCCGAGGCCGGGGAGCGGCGCGACGCCGCGTCCTTCTCGCGGCGCGGGGCGCAGAGCCGCCTCGAGGGGTTGCTGGGCGATCGCGCCCGGGCCGAGGAGGAGCTCTCCGATGCCGCCGGACGCCGCGAGGCTGCGGTCGCGGCGCGCTACCGGCTGCAGGGCGGGATCGAGCGCCTTGGGCTGCGTGCCGAGTCCGCGACCGCGCTCCTCGAACGGTTCCGGAGCGAGACTCCGGCGACGGCCGAGGCCGAGCCGCAGACGGATACCGCGCGCCTCGAGCGCGACGCGATCGAGACGGCGGAGTCTGCCCGCAACGCCGAGCGGGAGCGGGTCGCGCTACTCGAGCGCACGCAACTCGTGCGCGAGCGGATTCGCGCTCTCGAGCAGGCGCTGGCGGAGCAGGAGGGCCTGCCTCCCGCCGCGCGGGCGCTCGCGGAGGACGGCGCGCTTCTCGCGTTGTCGGCGGTGGAGATCGAGCCGGGTGGAGAGCGTGCAGTCGCCGCTGCTCTGCGCTCGCGCGCCTCGGCGATTCTCGCCGACGATCCCACGGTCGGCCTTGAGCTGCTCCAGCGCGCGAGGGCCGCGGGACTCGGCAGCCTCACGGTTCTCACCGGCCGCTCGCCGCAGGACCTCGTGGGCGAGTACCCGGTCGTATCGCTCGACGAACTGCTCGACGTCACGGCTCCGTCCGTGACGCCCGAGGGCTTCGGCTACGACCCCGGTCGCGGCGAGCTCTGGTTCGTCGGGGAGACCGCCGAGGCGGTGCTCCTCGAGCTGCAGGGTCGGCGCAGCTCGCTCGGGGCCGAGGCGGCCGCGCTCGAAGCGCAGCTCGCGGAGGCGACGCGGACCGCGAGCGAGGCGGCAGACCGGGCACGCATCGCCGAAGCCGCGTACGGGCAGACGCCGCGGCTTCGCGCGTCGACGCTCGACGCCCGGCTCCATGCGCGCCTCGTCGAGCTCGCGACCCGGCTCCGCGACGGCATCTCCGCCGCCGAGAGCGCCGCGGGCCGCTTCGAGGCGCCGCTTCGCGCTCGCGTCGATGCCGGCTCTACGCGGGCGGGCGAGCTGGGCGAGGAGCTTCGAACGCTCGGCGCGGCCGAGGTGAGTCTCCGGCAGGAGCTGGACGATGCTTCGAGCGCGCTCACGGCGGCCGAGGTCGAGATCGCCCGCATCGACGCCGAGGCCGGCGACGCGACGCGGCGTCTCGAGTCCGCGGGCGACGTCGAGGCGGCTGAGGGGGACGACCGTGAAGAGCTCGCCGCCAAGGTGACGCGGCTCGAAGCGCGGCGCGTCACGCTCGGTCAGGTGAATCCGCTCGCGCGCGAGGAGTACGAGGCCGAGAAGGAGCGGCTCACCGACCTCAAGACGCAGCGCGAGGATCTCGAGCGAAGCCTCGAGGAGCTCGATGCGCTCTGCGCGGAGCTCACCGCGACGGTCGAGCGCCGATTCGCGGCCACCTTCGAGGCCGTCGCGGAGCACTTCGAGGAGGTCGCCTCGACGCTCTTCCCCGGCGGTGAGGGCCGGCTGCGTCTCGTCGAACCTGGGGACGAGGGTGGAGAGCCAGGCGTCGAGGTCGAGCTCCGCCCGGCCGGCAAGCGAATCACACGCCTCACGCTGCTGTCCGGCGGCGAGAAGGCGCTCGGCGCGATCTCCTTCCTGTTCGCGCTCTTCCTCGCGCGGCCGTGCGCGTTCTACCTGCTGGACGAGGTCGAGGCGGCGCTCGACGACACCAACATCGCACGCTTCGTCGAGCTCCTCCGCCGGTACGCCGACCGCGCGCAGTTCGTCGTCGTCACCCACCAGAAGAGGACGATGGAGGCCGCGGATATCCTCTACGGCGTGACGATGGGGCCGGACGGCGTGTCGCAGGTCGTGTCCCGCCGCCTTCCGCAGCACCAACAGCCCCTCGCTGCGACGGCGTGAGCAACGTTCGCCTAAGGCGAACGTTCACGGGGGCAACCATGTTTCCCCCGTGTGCCCCCTTCTTCCTGAGAGCGTGGGGAACCTCCCGGTTCCCCACGCCCCTCCTAACTCACAGGGCAACCATGGTTGCCCTGTGAGTTACACCTGGGCCGAGCTCCTCGGCGACGAGGTCACGGCCGACGACGAGCCGGAGCGCACAGGCTTCTTCGGACGGATGCGCGAGTCGCTCGCGAAGAGCCGGCGCGCGTTGACCGCGGAGCTGGCGTCGGCGGCCTTCGACTCGTCGGACGACGAGGCGTGGGAGCGACTCGAGGAGGCGCTGATCCGCAGCGACGTCGGTGTGCCCGCGACCGCGGAGCTCGTGCGCAGGCTCGAGGCGCGCGGTGTCGCCGGGTCGCTCGAGGAGCCGCTGGTCGAGGAGGTGGAATCGCTGTTCGGCGAGCCGCCGACGCTCGCGCTCGACGCGAAGCCGAGCGTGGTCCTCGTCGTCGGCGTCAACGGGACGGGCAAGACGACGACGATCGGGAAGCTCGCACGGAAGCTCTCGGAGCACGGGCGCTCGGTGCTCGTCGGTGCGGCGGACACGTTTCGAGCCGCCGCGGAGGAGCAGCTCGAGATCTGGGCGGAGCGGGCGGGCGCCGATTTCGTCGGCGCCACGCGCGGTGCCGACCCGGCGGCCGTCGCCTTCGATGCGGTCGAAGCCGCCCGCGCCCGGGGTCGCGACGTCGCGATCGTCGACACGGCGGGGCGGCTGCACACGCAGTCCAACCTCATGGCCGAGCTCGAGAAGGTCCGGCGTGTCATCGGCGGGCGCATCGACGGCGCTCCGCACGAGACGCTGCTCGTCGTGGACGCGACCACGGGGCAGAACGGCCTCCAGCAGGCGCGGCTGTTCGGGGACGCGGCCGGCGTGACCGGGATCGCACTTACGAAGCTCGACGGAAGCGCACGCGGCGGAGTCGCGATCGCGATCGCCGTCGAGCTCGGGCTGCCCGTGAAGCTCGTCGGCGTAGGCGAAGGCGTCGACGATTTGCATCCATTCGACGCCGGTGATTACGCTCGAGCGCTTCTCATCGGCTCGTGAGTACTGCCCAAGGTCCGGCGGCGGCTAGTGGTCTCGGAGGGCGGCGACTCCACGGGGTCGCAGCGTTACGACTGCGAAACCGGCCGGGCGCATCGATTCCGCGTGTGAACGGGCCTGCCGCGCGTAGCTCGACGGGTGCGGCGAGCTCCGCTGACTGGGCGTAGCCGAACGAATGCATGTAGTCGCGCACGTCCTCGAGTAGCTGCTCGCGGCTGTACTCCTCGACCAGTAGCCGCTCGACGTTCGCCTCGATGAAGCGACAACCCCAGTACGTGAAGACACCGTGTGCGCGGCCGTCGAGGTAGTCCTCAGCTGCGGCTTCGCCCTCGGCGGAAGCCGCCCAGACCACATTGCTGTCACCGAAGCAGTTGCACTCCAGCAAGCGGTGGACGTGCACGATCTCCTCATCGCCTTCGGCACGGGCTGCGATGTCCAGTGGAGGCGGGAGGTATCTCACGTCGGTGCGGAGGGCCTGCGGTCGGAGATCCGCTTGGAGCTCGCGAGGCCCAGCACCCCAGAAGCAGCAGTCGAAGAACGCCTCGAGCAGAATGTCACTTCGAGCCTCGGCGAAGAGGGCATCGATGTCGTCGTCGACGATGTACGTGCCTCGATCCCAGTCCATGTCGTACGGGCACAGCACTTCGTCGAGGTGGTCCACCAGCTCGTCGCCATCGCGATCGCGGATCTGCGATCCATGGCCGGAGAAGTAGAAGACGACGACATCGCCGTGCTCCGCCTCTTCGATCGTCGTGCGGAGCCTCTGCATGATGAATTCCTTCGTCGCCCGCTGATTCACGACGACGCGGATGTCCTCGTTCGGGACTCCGAAGTACTGCTTCAGGATCCGCCGCACGAGGGCGACGTCGTTCACGCACCCGCTGAGACGAGGGACGTCGGGTTGCTCGTACACGTCGACGCCCACCAACACCGATCTGATCCTCACGCGGCGGCTCCTCTCCTCCGACAAGGAGAACTGTCACACGTGGCCCGGTGCGGGTCAACGACCTCGTGACCCTTGACACATCCGTATGCCCCGGGTTATGCCATCGGGGACATGTCTTGTGAACGCTGCGGTGCCGATAGCCCAGACGGGTTCCAGTTCTGCGGGGCCTGCGGAGCGCCGCTCCCACACCCGAAACGACCCGGCCGAAAGGAGGAGCGCAAGGTCATCTCCGCGCTCTTCTGCGATGTCGTCGGATCGACCGAACGCGCAGAAGGCGTCGATCCCGAGGACGTTCACCGCGTGCTCGTTCCGTACTACCAGCGCGTTCGCAGTGAGCTCGTCCGCTTCGGCGGGACCGTCGAGAAATTCATCGGCGACGCAGTCGTCGGATTTTTCGGGGCGCCGCGCACGTACGGGGACGATCCGGAACGAGCCGTACGAGCGGCACTTGCCGTCCGCGACACGATTGCGGAGCTCAACGAGGGCGACCCGGAGCTCGATCTTCACGTCCGGCTCGGAGTCGCGACCGGCCAGGCCCTCGTCTCGCTCGACGCACGGGCAAGCGAGGGTGAGGCGATGGCATGGGGCGACGTGAACAACACGGCAGCTCGGCTCCAGAGCGCGGCCCCGATCGACGCGATCCTCGTCGACGAAGCGACGTATCGGGCGACGAGGCATGCGATCGAGTACGGCGTAGCCGAGCCGATTCGGGCGAAGGGGAAGGCGGAGCCGATTCTCGTCTGGAAGGCGGTCGCGCCTCGTGCCCGGCGCGGGATCGACCTCGCCCAGATCGGCAGCGAGCCGTTGGTCGGTCGTGGAGATGACGTGTCTCTGCTGATGCGAACGCTGAACCGGGTCGGCCGCCAGCGCTCACCCGAACTGGTGACGATCGTCGGTGAGGCAGGGGTCGGCAAGAGCCGCCTCGTCGTCGAGTTCTTCCGCAAGGTGGAGCTCAGCCCGGTCCTCATCACCTGGCGTCAAGCTCGTTCGTCGCCGTACGGCGACGGGTTCACGTTCTGGGCGCTCGGCGAGATCGTGAAGGCACAGGCCGGAATACTCGAAACCGACACCGCCCCGACCGTCGCTGAGAAGCTGGGCCGCGCAGTCCGGGATGTCGTCGTGGACACCTCCGAGGCGGCGCGGATCGAGGCCAGCCTGGGGTTGCTCGTCGGTATCGGGTCGACGACAGCGATACACGGAGATGGTCGCCAAGCGGCGTTCGCAGCCTGGCGACGCTTCCTCGAAGCAGTCGCCTATCGACGCACCCTCGTTCTCGTTTTCGAGGACATCCACTGGGCTGACGGCGGCCTTCTCGACTTCATCGAGTATCTCCTGGAGTGGTCTCGAAACAGGCGCATCCTGATCGTCTGCACGACGCGTCCCGAGCTCACCGAGAAGCGACCGACTTGGGGAGGCGGGGAGAACGCGACCCAGCTCGCCCTCGAGCCACTCGCGACTGAACAGATCGCCGAGCTGGTCGCCCTGCTGGGCTCCGGCTCGTTGGCGAACGGAGGACCGTGAGTCGATCGTCGTCAAGGCCGCGGGGAGCCCGTTGTTCGCGGTCGAGCTCGTGCGCATGGTCGCCGAGCATGCGGAGCACGGGCGCGACCCGGAGTCGGTCCAAGCCGTGATCGCCGCGCGCCTGGACGCGCTCCCGGAGGAGCATAAGAACCTTCTCCAGGACGCCGCGGTGGTCGGACGTGTCATCTGGCCGGGCGTACTGTCGAAGATCGGCGACCGCACGAGGGAGATCGTCGAACGAGCGCTCCAGGAACTCGTTCGCAAGCAGTACTTGACACGTGCCGGAACATCGTCCGTGGAGGGTGAGCCCGAGTACCGATTCCGGCATCTCCTCGTTCGCGACGTCGCCTACGAGCAGCTCCCGAGAGCCCGGCGAGCCGAGTCCCACCGCCGCGCCGCGGAATGGCTCGAGTCCCTGAGCCCTGACCGAGCCGTCGATCGTGCCGAGATGCTCGCGCGCCACTACCTCTCGGCGTACGAGTACGCACTGGCCACGCGCCACGACACGGTCGAGCTGGTCGAGGGTGCGCGGTTAGCGCTTCGCGACGCCGGCGACCGCGCTCTCTCGCTCAACGCGTTCGCCGCAGCGGAGCGCCATTTCCGCGCCGCAATCGATCTCTGGCCCGAGCACGATGCCGACCGCCCGCGCCTCCTCATGCGTCTCGGGATGTCCCTCTACTACGCGAACATGGAGGGCGACGACGTTCTCACGACGGCCGAGGTCGCGCTGCTCGAGAGCGGGGACGTCGAATCGGCCGCAGAGGCGGCGACATTTCTCGCACGGCTCGCACACCAGCGAAACGAGTCCCGGGAACAGGTCTTCGAGCATGCGAATCGGGCAATGGGCCTCGTCGCGGGGCTCGAACGGTCCCGTTCGAGGACCTTCGTGCTCCTCGAGCTCGCGACGTGGCTGGCGCTGGTCGCTGAGCATGAGCAGGCGATTCGCCTCGCCGAGGAAGCGCTCAGCGATGCAAGGGCGCTCGAACTCACCGATCTCGAAGCCGATGCTCTTGCGACGATGGGGATGTCTCGGGCGATGTCGGGAGATCTCCGCGGTCGTGACGATCTCGAGCGAGCGATTGAGATCACCGAGGAGATCGGCTCGGCCCTCGGATCACACCATTGCGGTGTGCTCGCCGATCTCGAGGGAAGCCTGGGCAATCTCGAACGCTGCTTCGAGCTGCAGGCGCGAGCCCGCGAGCATGCGGAGCGCCTTGGCCACTCGTCGCACATCCAGTGGCTGAAGGGCGAGCAGGTAGCCGAGTACTACTGGACCGGTCGCTGGGACGAGGCGTTGATCCTCGCGGACGAGCTTGTCGGTTCGCGCCACTTCATGGAGGGGTACTGCCGGGACATGCGGAGTCGAATCCTGCTCGCGAGAGGTGATGTCGGCGGTGCCCTGGACGATTCTGCAACGGCGCTCGAGTTCGCCCGAGAGTCGGAGGAGCCGCAGATGCTGTATCCCGCGCTTGCCGTTTACGCCCACGCCCTCGCGACCTCCGGCGCCCCTGCGGACGCAAGCCGCATTGTCGACGAGCTCCTTACCGCCTGGAGATCCAAGCTGGGTTTCGATCCGCCCTCGTCCTGGGTCGTCGACCTCGCCCAGGCGCTCGATCTCCTCGACCGTCCGCATGAGCTCGTCGAGACGGCGGGAGACGTCACGAACAGCTCCGCGTGGCTGTCGGCGGCCGTCGCTCTCGCTTCCCGAGACTTCAGCGAGGCCGCCGACATCTTCGCGCGCATCGGATCACTGCCCGATGAGGCATTCGCGCGCTTCAACGCCGCCGGGATGTCGGCTGACGCCGGGCGGGGCGACGAGGCGCGCGATCAGCTCGAGCGCGCACTCGCCTTCTATCGCGTCGTGGAGGCCAACGCTCACCTCGATCAGGCCGGCGTCGGCAGCTGACAAGCATCTTGTAACTCGCGCTGCAAGCTCATAGACTCGGCGCCGGCGACTCGAGGAGACGATTGTGTCGGAGACCATGGACTGGGACGAGGACGACGACCCGGACGTTCGCCCGTACGGGGGAAGGCCGTACGGGGGAAGGCCGTACGGGGGAAAGCCGTACGGGGGAAGGCCGTACGGGGGCAAGCCGTACGGGGGCAGGCCGTACGGGGGAAGGCCGTACGGGGGAAGGCCGTACGGGGGAAGGCCGTACGGGGGCAAGCCGTACGGGGGCAAGGCCGTACGGGGGAAGGCCGATCGGCGCAGAAGGGCGACACTTGGCGGTCTTCCTGGATCTGGATGAGTGGAGCGCGGACATCGGGGAGCTGGTCTGCGAACGCTCGGCCGTCATTCGACAAGGCGCAACGTTGTTCACGGGTGACGAGCTTCAGCTTCCGTCGTTCGCTCCAACTCCCGCCTATAGGGCGCCCGGCCAGCCAGCACCTGCACCAATTCCGGCAGGCATCGCGCCGACGCTTCGTCCTGGAGAGTGGTCGCTCGAAACTGTCATTGCTGTTCCGCTCACGATCCTGGGAGTCATCAATACGAATCCGGACGTCGCGTACATGCTCAAGCTCGATCTGGCCGAGGGCCTGGCCCAGCGCGCCGATGCAACGTTCCTCGAAGGGACCGCGTCGGGAGGAGGTCCGCAAGGGATCGCTGACCTCGCACCCCAGATCACTCAGCCGACTGGGGTGGGCCAGCAGCTGAAGCGGCTTCGAAACGTGGTGGGAGCAGTTCGTGCGGCTGAGCCGCTGAGGAACCCCGGATGGGTACTCCATCCAACCGCGCTTGACGCGGTTGCCACGTTCCTCACCAACGACGCCGTGAGCTCGACGGGGTCCGGTCGGCGCAGCGTCGACACGTTCGACATTTTCAAGTACGACGGGGTCGACGGCGGGATGCTTCTCGGCTTTCCGTTCCTGACGTCGACCGGAGCGGTCGTCAGAAACCGCCCTGCCGCATTCTTCAGCGCCGACTGGCAGGAGGCATGGATCGGCTTCGACCCATCCTTCATCACCGTCACGTTCCCGGGAACCGGCGCAGGTGGCGCGCTCGATCTCGCAGCATCGATGCGGCTCGACTTCGCCTTGCGGCGAACCAAGCCGTTCGCCTGTGCCGTGTGATGAATTGATCCTCCCGTTCCGCTAGAGCGGCGGGATGATGCGCGCGACGGCGCGAGGGCGCGGGATGTTGTCGTCGTCCAGCGTCTCCGTCGCATCGGTGAGGGCGATGTACTGCGCGAGTCGCTCCATTGCAGCGTCGAGCTGAGCGTTCGTAAGAGCGTACGGAGGCTCGACCCCGCGGGCGATACGTGCGGAGTACGGGAGCGTCGCGGCGTCGAGCGGCGCCGTATAGCCCCTACGGACTCCCTGAAGGAAGCGCTCGGCGGCGCTCATGAGGATCCGGAAGCGAGCGAAGCGCTGATCGTTCCAGTGGCTGGTGGCCTGCGGCGGAGCTGCTTCCGGACCGGAGAACAGCTCGATCAGGCGGCCTCCTGCGTGGTCGCCTCGAGCGACCAACCGCGAGACCTTGTTCTCGTCCATCGCCAGGTTCAGACCGCCTTCCTCTCGAGCCAGCACGATGTGGATCACACGCTCACGGAACCCGGGCATCCTGGCCTGGGCGTTGTCGCGCCAGTTCTGCGCTGCGTCTTTGACCGCCACGAGAAAGTCCAGGAGCGTGTGGGGTTCGCGCCAGGTCTGGCGTTCGCTTCGCGTCGCGCTGGCAGGGTCGCGGACACAGTCGCGCGGATCGTCGAGGTCTGGCGTCTCGTCGGGGTCGAATCCCGCGAGGTTGAACGCGAACGTCGGACGCCTGGGAAGCGGCGAGTCGAAGAGGTGGACTGGAAAGTTCGACGCGATCCCGCCGTCGGAGAAGAGGAGTCGCTTCAGGCGGTGGTTTCCGTCCTCTCGAAACTGGGCCTGCCACAACGGCACCGCGGAGATGAGCAACGGGAAGCTCAGGCTCATTCGCGCTGCGACCAGGATCGGGAGCTCCGCCCCTCCCGGGAAGTTGAGAAGCCTTCTGCCGGGATCGTCTCGCTCGATCACACTCGCGACATCCCCGTCGGGCTCCGTCGCGTGACTGACCATGTGATCGACTACGTCTGCCGGGAAGAACCGTCGCCATTCGTCCGGGTCGAACAAGAGCCCCCCGTCGTCGGGTCGCTCCCGCCAGCGGTCGCGGAAGATCGGAAGGCCAACCGGACGGCCGAGCGTGACGTTCGTCGTTACGACCTGCAGATCGATCTCGCGTGCTTCGGTGTCCCAGTTCGCTCTCACCATGCGCTCGCGCCGCTCTTCCTCGGACTCGTCACTTCGCCCCGTTTGACCTCTCCAGAGATCGGCGAAGGTGACGGGTGGCGAGTCGCCCTGCGATTCGTGGGAAGACGCCCGGCCCGCGAGATCCTGGATAACGCCGTGCATCCACATCGTCAGCGCGGTGCTCTCGCCGCTCTCGGGTCCCAGACGACAGAGTCCGAAGTCGTTGCGTTCGACGGCCTTGAGATCGCCCAGGAGGTCGAGCACGATGCCGCCAAGGAACACCCAAGGTGAAAGGCCGAGGAGCGTGACGCTGATCACCCAGCCGGCCAAGCCACCGAGACCTAGAGCAACGACGAGCAGGGCAACCGCGAACAGGGCGACCGCCAGAAGCGGGAATCTCCAGTACCGGATGATCGCCGTCAGAGTCCCGCGGACGACTCCGTACCGCTGGAACGCGATTGCCGTGTCGAAGAGCCGTCGTGTCGTGGGCTCCGGCTGGAACAGCGTCAGGATGAACGGGTCGCCGCCGACCGTGCTGGCGAGCTCCCGCGGAACCGTGGACAGCCGCTGGAATCCGCCACTCGCACGGCCGTACTCGGCCGCTGCCGCCATTGCGGCGGCGAGCGCGCCGACCGATGCGCCTCCGATGCTCCGGAACCGATAGCGCCTCGCCAGCCTGACGACGGCGCCGGGGTACACGACACCGCTCGTGATCCCGCCCTTCATGACGATGTCGCACGCGAGCGGCGGGTCGAGCCAAGGGTCCGCACCGACGCCGTCGGTGTCCGGTCGTGCGATTCGGATCGTCAGATCTGCGGCTCCTCGACGCGGCTGGCCCAACTACGCTACGCGCGGTCTCAGACGGAGTCGGGAAAGTTCCCTCGGACGAGGGATTGAGGGTGCCGTTGCACGCCTAGGCGTGCCCGCGTACGCTGTGAACACCCCCTGGAGCGACGCAGGTAAGGAGGACTGGGTATGGCTGTCGCGATGTTGATGCACTGGCCGGGATTGACCTCCGACCAGTACGACGCCGTCATGGCGAGGCTCGGCCTGGATGCGAACCCGCCTGCCGGCAGCGTGCTGCACGTGGCGGCCGTGACCGACGAGGGTGTCGAGGTATGTGACGTCTGGCAGACCGAGCAAGCCTTCAACGGCTTCCTCGAGCAGCGCTTGCTGCCTGTCATGAGCGAACTCGGGATCAGCGGCGAGCCCGAGATCAGGCTCATGCCGCTTCACAACCTCTACGCAGCCGATCCGGACATGATCGACCGGATCGGTGCCGTCTCCCTTCCGGCTGCGGTGGCGAGCTGGGCTGGCTGATGCGGTAGGAGGCGCGACCAGACAGTCGCGCTTCCGTCCGCTCGAACAGCGGGGTCGGCGGCCGCAGCGATGTGGTCAGAGCTCGTTTCGTGCGCGGCCTCCACGCGACGAATCGCGCGAAGGTAGCGGACGTACACTGTCCGGCCGTGTTCGACACGCTCTCCGACAAGCTGCAGGCGACCCTCGGTGGGTTGGGCCGTGGCGGAAGCCTCGACGAGGAGGCGATCTCGAAGGCAATGCGCGAGATCCGCCTCGCGCTCCTCGAGGCGGACGTCAACCTCGAGGTCGCGCGCGACTTCACGAACGCCGTCAAGGAGCGCGCGCTCGGCCAGGACGTCTTGAAGAGCCTGACCCCGGGCCAGCAGGTCGTGAAGATCGTCCACGAGGAGCTCACGGCGCTGATGGGCTCGGGCGACTCGCGGCTCGCGTTCGGGCGGCCTCCGACGGTGATCCTGCTCGCCGGCCTGCAGGGCTCGGGCAAGACGACGGCCGCCGCGAAGCTCGGGCTCATGCTCCGCCGGGACGGCAAGCGGCCCGGCTCTCGTCGCCTGCGATCTCCAGCGCCCGGCTGCAGTCGACCAGCTCGAGCAGCTCGGCAAGCAGATCCAGCTTCCCGTCTACGCCCTCGACCGGAGCGACCCGGTCGCTGCGGCGCGGCTGGGGCTCGAGGCCGCCCGCAAGGACGGCCTCGACGTCGTCGTCCTCGACACCGCGGGCAGGCTGCACGTCGACGACGAGCTGATGGCCGAGCTCGAGCGCGTCGCGGCCGAGACCAAGCCGACGAACGTCCTCCTCGTCCTCGACGCGATGACGGGTCAGGAGGCGGTCAACGTCGCGCTCGCGTTCCAGGAGCGGATCGCGTTCGACGGCGTGATCCTCACGAAGCTCGACGGCGACGCTCGCGGTGGGGCGGCGCTGTCGGTCCGGGCGGTGACGGGCCGGCCGGTGAAACTCGTGTCCGTCGGCGAGAAACTCGACCAGCTCGAGTACTTCCACCCGGACCGCATGGCGTCGCGCATCCTCGGCATGGGCGACGTTCTCACGCTCATCGAGAAGGCGGAGGCCGCCGTCGAGGTCGACGAGCAGGAGGAGATGGAGAAGCGCATCCGTGCGGGCGAGTTCACCTTCGACGACTTTCTCGCGAGCTACCGGATGATCCGCCGCATGGGCCCGCTACAGGGCGTGATGAAGCTCATCCCCGGCATGGGGAAGCAGCTCCAGGGGCTCGACCTCGACGAGAAGCAGCTCGCGCGCGTCGAGGCGATCGTCCTCTCCATGACACCGCAGGAGCGCCGCATGCCCCACGTCATCTCGATGCAGCGACGCCGACGCATCGCCGCGGGGAGCGGGACCTCGCTCGACGAGGTGAACAAGCTCATGGCCGCGCGCAAGCAGATGGCGAAGATGATGAAGCAGGTCGGAAAGGGCAAGATGCCGACGCTCCCGCCGGGTATCGGCGCGCCGAGACGCTAGCCTTCGACTTCATCAACTCGAAAGGCACACCCAGCACATGGCAGTGAAGATCAGGCTGACTCGCGTCGGCTCCAAGAAGAACCCGATCTACCGCGTCGTCGTCGCCGACTCGCGCTCGCCGCGCGACGGCCGGTTCATCGAGATCGTCGGCCGCTACAACCCGCAGACCGATCCGTCCACGATCGACCTCGACGAGGCGAAGATCAAGGACTGGATCTCCAAGGGCGCCCAGCCGACGGAGCCGGTGTCGCGGCTCATCAGGGCCGCCGGCATCTCGAGTTGAGGCCCGTGGGCGTGGCCGAGCTCCTCGAATGGCTCGCGCAACGGCTCGTGGACGACCCCGAGGCCGTACGCGTCGAGACGGAGGAGCGTGAGGACGCGATCGTCTTTCACCTCCACGTCGCTCCGGACGACGTCGGCAAGGTGATCGGAAAGCAGGGCCGGATCGCGCGCGCGCTCCGGAGCATCGTCCGCGCCGGCGGTGCCCGGGCCGACGAGCGCTACATCCTCGAGATTGCCGACTGAGCCCGGACAGGAGCTCGTCGGCGTCGGGCGCGTCGGGCGTCCGCACGGGCTCGACGGCGCCTTCGTCGTCGAGGAGTCGAGCGACGAGCCCGGCCGCTTCGACGTCGGGGCGGAGGTGCTCGTCGAGGGTCGGCCCGCGCGCATCGAGATCTCGCGGCAGGTCGGAGGCAGGCGGCGCGCTATCAAGCTCGACCAGCCGGTCGAGCGCGGCGCCGAGCTCGCCGTGCGCCGCGCTGCGCTCGCGCCGCTGCCCGAAGACTCCTACTACGTCGCCGACCTGGTGGGGCTGGAAGTGCTCGACGAGAACGACATGCGCGTCGGCGCCGTGCGCGACGTGTTGCCCGGGCCGGCGAACGACGTGCTCGAGCTCGACACGGGCGCTCTCTTGCCCCTCGTCGAGGACTGCATCCGCGAGGTGGACCTCCCGGGGCGACGGATCCTTCTCAATCCCGGCTTCATCGCCTGACGGCTACGGTTCGGCGTCGTGCGCCTCGACGTCTTCACGCTCGTTCCCGACGCCTTCGCGTGGATCCGGGAGCGGCGCCCGCTCGCGGCGGTCCTCGGCAGCGAGCTCGAGCTCCGCGTCTTCAACTACCGCGAGTCGACTCCTCTGACCGCTGGCCAGGTCGACGACGACCCGTACGGCGGCGGACCGGGCATGGTGCTCCGCGTCGACGTCGCCGCCGCCGCGCTCGACGCCGTCTACGGCGGAGCTCCCGGCCACCGGGTCGTGGCGCTCTCGCCGCAGGGCAGGCAGCTCGACCAGGAGCTCGTCGAGGAGCTCGCCTCCGAGGAGGCGCTGACGCTGCTGTCGGCTCGGTTCGAGGGCTTCGACCAGCGGATCCTCGACCACCTCTGCACGGACGTCGTCTCCATCGGCCCGTACGTGCTCTCCGGAGGCGAGATCCCTGCGCTCGCGCTCGTCGACGCCCTCGCGCGGAGGCTTCCCGGCGCCCTCACCGAGGGCTCGGGCGAGGTCGAGAGCTTCTCCGCCGCGCTCGACGGCGGGCTCGAGTACCCGCACTACACTCGTCCGGCCGAGTTCCGCGGTTGGGCCGTTCCCGAGATCCTTCGCTCCGGCGATCACGCCAGGATCGAGGCGTGGCGACGAGAACACGTCAGGGCAGTCTCATGAGCGACACCGAGGAGCGCACCACGCCGACGACCGACCCGCCCGATCTCACGGACGGCCGGGCCGACGGCTGGCGGATGCCGCAGGCGTACGAGCAGCCGCCGCCTCCCGCCCCGCCGTTCTCGTGGCCGGTTCCGCCGCCGGGTACGGACATCACGTCGCCGCACCACGAGTTCCACCATCCCCTCGACCGAGTCACCGGACGGCTCCCGCGCCGCCTCCGGATCGCCGTCGACTGGATCGTGACCATCGTCGGCGCGATCGCGATCGTGCTGGCGATCAAGGCGTGGGTCGTGAACCCGTACCGGATCCCGTCCTCGTCGATGGAGCCGACGCTCCACTGCGCCCGGCCGGCCGCAGGCTGCGAGGCGCGCTTCTCCGATCGTGTTCTCGCCAACCGTTTCATCTACCACTTCCGAGACCCGCAGCGGGGCGACGTGATCGTCTTCGAGACGCCACCGGCCGCGAAGCAGAAGTGCGGGGCAGGAGGCACGTTCGTGAAGCGCATCATCGGGCTGCCGAACGAGCGCGTGCAGGTCCGGCTGCGGCGTGGCGCGGCGTACATCTACGTCGACGGTAAGCGCCTCGACGAGCCCTACATCGAGAACGACCGGCGCGACATCGGGCCGGAGGAGGCCTACAAGGTCCCCGCCGGGAGCTACTTCGTCATGGGCGACAACCGCTCCCAGTCGTGCGACTCGCGCGTCTGGGGATCGGTGCCGCGCAAGAACATCATCGGCAAGGTCTTCATGACCTACTGGCCGCCTCAACGGATCTCTTTCCGCTGAGCGTGGGATCTGCAGACGCAGATCCCACGTGCGGACGGGCAAAGACGCTCGCTGTGACGACTGGTACCATGCCGCCGGCCCGAAAGGGCCTCCTCTTCCTATGAACACCGTCATCGAGAGCCTCGAGCAGCGCAACATGCGCTCGGACCTGCCGCAGTTCAAGGCGGGCGACACGCTGCGCGTCCACTTCAAGGTGATCGAGGGCAACCGGCAGCGGATCCAGGTGTTCGAGGGGATCTGCATCAAGCGCCAGGGCTCCGGCTTCCGTGAGACCTTCACCGTGCGCAAGCAGTCCTTCGGCGTCGGCGTCGAGCGGACGTTCCCGCTCCACTCGCCCAAGATCGAGAAGCTCGAGGTCGCCGCGATCGGCGACGTCCGTCGCGCCAAGCTCTACTACTTGCGCAAGAGAGTGGGAAAGAAGGCGCGCGTCCGCGAGCTCCGACAGAGCTAGCGTCTATTCTCGGCCGCGTGCCTCGATCCAGCGGCCAGCGTCTCCTCGGGTTCGATCGGAAGCTCGACGCGCGCTTCGTCGCCGGAGCGGACGAGGCGGGTCGCGGGTCGCTCGCCGGCCCGCTCGTCGTCGCCGGCGTGCTCTTCGACTACGAGGAGCTGCGCGGACCTCGCGTCAGGCCGCTTGCGACGCTGAACGACTCGAAGCAGGTGTCGGTCGAAGAGCGCGAAGCCTTGTTCGAGGCCGTCGGCGCCTGCGCGACCGCGATCAGCGTGCGCGTGGTGCCCGTCGGCACCATCGACCGGAACGGGCTCCACCGCTCCAATCTCGCCGGGCTGCGAGCGGTGCTCGCCGACCTCCATCCGCCCGCCGACGTGTGTCTGGTCGACGGCTTCCGCCTCGGACCGTCGGCGCCGCCGCACCGCGCCGTCGTCGACGGTGATGCGCGAAGCGCCGCGATTGCCGCCGCGTCGATCGTCGCCAAGGTCGTCCGCGACCGCGTGATGCGGCGTCTCGACGCGCTGTATCCGAACTACGGGTTCGTCTCGCATGTCGGCTACATCACGCCGGCACACAACACGGCAGTTCGCGCGTTCGGGCCGTCCGAGCTCCATCGCCGCTCGTTCCAGGCGGCCTGCTACGAGGCGGCGTGAACCGGGGCGAGCGAGTCGCCCTCCGCCACTACCGCCTCCGTGGATACCGGCTGCTCGCGGCGAATGCGCGCGTCGGCCGCTACGAGCTCGATCTCGTGCTGCGACGGGGGCGCCGCGTCCTGGTCGTCGAGGTGAAGGAGAAGGGCGGTGATGCCTTCGGGCATCCGCTCGAGATGATCGACGAGGAGAAGGTGCGCCACGTACGGCGCGCGGCTGCGGGATGGCTCGCCGCACGGCCGGAGCTCGCAGGCCTCGACGTCGAGTTCGAGGCAGTGGGCATCCGAGGTCGACAGCGTGGAGCGCGTGCCGCTCACGTAGGACCGCAGGACCTGCCGTCGAACGAGCCTGCATGGCTCCGACTCAGGCCGCCCTCTACCGCGAGCTGTCCGAGGAACTGCACCTCTCGTGGTCGGAGCGCGAGCTGCCGGAGCGCGAGCGCACGAAGCACGTCCACCGCTTGCACCCGTACCTGGGCAAGTTCGTCCCGCAGCTCGTCGAGGCGCTTCTCGGACGCTACGTGCGCCCGGGAGGACGCGTCCTCGACCCGTTCGCCGGGTCGGGGACGACGCTCGTCCAGTGCCTCGAGTCGGGGTACGACGCCGTCGGCGTCGACGTGGCTGCGTTCAACTGCCTCCTCATGCGGGTGAAGACGGCCCGACACGATCTGTTCCAGCTCGAGACGGACGTCCGGGACATGCTCGGACGAGGCGGCCGGTCGACGCGGCGCCCGCGCGGGTACGTCGCTGAATGGTTCGCGCCGCAGGCGGCTGCGGAGCTCCTCCACTTCCGCTCGCTCACCGAGGAGTACGCGCACGCGGAGGTCCTGCGGGTCGTGCTCGCGCGGGCTGCCCGCTCGGCGCGGCTGACGACGCACTTCGACCTCGACTTCCCCCGCACGCCGCAGCGCGAGCCGTACTGGTGCCACAAGCATCGGCGCGAGTGCGCGCCCGTGCAGGAGGCGGCGAAGTTCCTCGACCGTTACCTCGTCGACACGCTCGAGCGGATCAAGGCGTTCCAGCGCGTGAGGAGCAAGGCGCATGTGGCCGAGATCGTTCACGGGGACTCGGGCGACGTCGCGCTCGACGGCAGGTTCGACGCCATCCTCACGTCGCCGCCGTACCCGGGGCTCATCGACTACCACGAGCAGCACCGATACGCGTACGAGCTGCTCGGGCTCGACGACCGGCGCGACCGCGAGCTCGGCGCGGCGGCGCTCGGCACGAGTCGGCGGGCGATCGAGGGCTACGTCGACGGCATCGCGCGCGTCCTGCGCCTCCAGTCCCAGCTCCTCGAGCCGGACGCGCCCGTACTCGTGGTCGTCAACGACCGGCGCGATCTCTATCCACGGATCCTCGAGGGCAGCGGGCTCGTCCTCGTCGATCGCCTCGAGCGGCACGTCAACCGACGCACCGGGCGTCGTGCGGGCGAGTACTTCGAGTCGATTCTCGTCTGTGTACGGGAAACGTAAGGCACCGGATGAACCGGCCGACGACCGGGGGTAGCCTGGCTCGCAGGCAGGTCCACGAGAAAGGGGTAGTTGACATGAGAAAGCTCTGGCGCCGGCCCTCGCCGGCCATGGTCGTCGCGTGTGCGGCGCTCCTCGTCGCGCTGAGCGGGACCGGAATGGCGGCGGCGACCCAGCTCGCGCGAAACAGCGTCGGGACGCCGCAGCTGAAGGACAGCGCCGTCTCGAATCCGAAGATCAAGAACAACGCGGTCAACTCCGCGAAGGTCGCCGCGCGCTCGCTCCTCCGCTCCGACTTCGCGCCCGGCCAGCTGCCTGCCGGCCCGGTTGGCCCGCAGGGGCCTGCAGGTCCGCAGGGCGCCGCCGGTCCGGCCGGCCCAGCCGGCGCTGCCGGCGTGATCGGGGCGATCACGGTGCGTACGAGCTCCGCGGTCAGTCGACGGCGGGTCTGCCGAGAACGGTCAGTACAACTCGCAGCGCGTCACGCGCTCTGTGCCAGGGCAACGAGCGCGCGATCTCGGGCGGGACGTCGTGGAGCGACGGACGCCGCTGGCCGCGAGCTCATGACCGGCGAGCTCGAGCCGCTGCTCAACGCGCAGAGCCAGGTCGTCGGGTTCCTCGGCGTCGGCCTGAACGACAGCGGGAGCGACAGCACGTTCACCGTGCACGTCCTCTGCTACACGCCGACGTCGTAGTTGCTCGCTTCTTGACCCATTCGTGACGGAGGCGGTCACCATGCGTGACCGCCTCCGCGTCACCGTGGATGAGTGCTCGCTCGCGCGGTCACCCATGCGCTGGTGGGCCTCGAGCCGCGGAAGGTCGAGGTCGAGGCGCACCTGCAGCCCGGCATCCCCGGCTTCGCGATCGTCGGGTCTCGCCGACCGCGCCTGCCAGGAGGCGAAGCACCGCGTGCGAAGCGGCGTCGTCTCCGCCGCGCTCGAATGGCCGGTCAACCGCCGCATCACCGTCAACCTCGCGCCCGCGGCGCTGCGCAAGGAGGGCTCGGGCTTCGACCTGCCGATCTCACTCGCCGTTCTCGGCGCGACGAGGCAGCTCCCGCCCGAACGGCTCGCCGAGCACGCCGCGGTCGGCGAGCTGGCGCTCGACGGTCGCATCCGGCCGGTCGCGGGCACGCTCGCCGTCGCCGAGGGAGCGCGCCGCGCGGGTCTGAGCCATGTCGTCTGCGCGGCGGAGTCGGCGCCGGAGGCGGCGCTCGCCGGCATCGAGCCCGTCCCGGTCCGTCACCTCGGCGAGGTCGTCGCATACTTCCGCGGCGAGATCCCGGCACCAGGCTTCGAGCCGCTCGAGGAGAGCGACGCCGAGCCCGCCTCGCCCGACCTCGCCGACCTGCGCGGCCAGGAACGGGCTCGCCGTGCGCTCGAGATCGCCGCCGTCGGCTCGCACAACGTGCTGCTCATGGGGCCGCCGGGAACCGGCAAGACGATGCTCGCTCGGCGCCTCCCTGGGATCCTTCCTCCGCTCACACGTCCCGAGGCGCTCGAAGTGACGCGTATCCACTCCGTCGCCGGGATGCTTCCTCCGGGGAGGGCGCTTCTGCCGTCCCGCCGTTCCGGGCGCCGCATCACGGAGCGTCGGCGCCGGCGATCGTCGGCGGCGGCCCGAGCCCGCGACCGGGCGAAGTGTCGCTCGCCCACCACGGCGTGCTGCTCCTCGACGAGCTGCCCGAGTTCCCGCGCTCCGTCCTCGAGTCGCTCAGGCAGCCGCTCGAGGACGGCGTCGTCGCGGTCGCGCGCGTCGGGTGGGCACGCGCTGTTCCCGGCTCGCTTCCAGCTCGTCGGGACGATGAACATGTGCCCGTGCGGTGCACGCGGCGATCCCGCGGTCGAGTGCGCCTGCACCGCGCAGCGTCTCGCTGCGTACCGCGAGAAGCTGTCGCGGGCGCTCGCTCGACCGATTCGACCTCGCCGTCGCGATGCCGCGGCCGCGCGCGTCGGAGCTCGCCGCACCGCCGGCCGAGTCGTCGACCGCCGTCCGCGCGCGCGTCGTCGCGGCGCCGCGAGCGCCTGAGGAACGCGACTCCGCGGCGAACCGAGGCGGCGTCGGAGCTCCTGTCGAGCGCGGTCGACCGGCTGCCGCTCTCGGGTCGCGGCCGGGCGCGGGTGGCGCGCGTCGCTCGCACGATCGCCGCGCTCGCCGGCGCCGACGCCGTCGAGCCGGCACACGTCGCGGAGGCGCTCTCGTATCGCATGCCCGGAGATCTTCCCGCGGCGTGAACGAGATTCGGCGCGTCCGGCGCCGCGATCCGGCCTTCCCACCGCTGCTCGCCGCGATCCACGATCCGCCGCCGCGGCTCTTCCTCCGGGGATCGGCGGCCGTGCGGCTGCTCTCGGAGCCCGCGGTCGCCGTCGTCGGCGCACGCGCGTGTTCGTCCTACGGTCGCTCCGTCGCGCGGTCACTCGCGCGCGAGCTCGCCGCGAGCGGGGCTCGTCGTCGTGAGCGGCATGGCGCGCGG
The DNA here is from genome assembly GCA_963805135.1 of uncultured Gaiellaceae bacterium. Lineage (GTDB taxonomy): Bacteria > Actinomycetota > Thermoleophilia > Gaiellales > Gaiellaceae > GMQP-bins7. The sequence goes on from CAWDSX010000016.1 coordinate 41,770, forward strand.
CATCGACGGCGAGGCGCACCGCGGCGCGCTTGGATGCCGGCGGCCGGACCGTCGCGGTCCTCGGCTGCGGAATCGATCGCGACTATCCCGCGGCCCACGCGGAGCTCGCGCGGCGGATCGCGCGAGCGGGCTCGTCGTCTCGGAGTACGAGCCCGGTATCGAGCCCGCTCCGTGGCGGTTCCCGGCCCGAAACCGGATCATCGCCGGTCTGTGCGCGGCGACCGTCGTCGTCGAGGCGCGCGAGCGAAGCGGCGCGCTCATCACGGCCGACTTCGCGCTCGAGGAGGGCCGCGACGTGCTCGCCGTACCCGGCGAGATCACGAGCTCGCTGTCCGCCGGCTCGAATGCGCTGCTCCGGCTCGGCGCGGTGCCGGTGACGTGCGCGGCGGACGTGCTCGAGCTGTACGGCCTCGCGCCGCGCCGTCAGGCGCAGGCGAGGCTCGGGCCTGCTGGCCGAGGCGTTGCTCGCGCAGCTCCGCGGCTCCGCGCTGACCGCCGACGAGCTCGTCCGCGCGACTGCGCTCGATCCCGGTGCGAGCGCGGCGGCGCTGATCGGAGCTCGAGCTCGCGGGGCGGGTGACGTTCGAGGACGGCGTGTATCGCGCAGCGATCTAGGATCGCGAGCGATGTCGACGACCTCGTACTGGCTCGAGGAGCCCGCCGAGCCGCTGTCCGCGGCTCACATCGAGGGCGCAGCCGACGTGGCGGTCGTCGGCGGTGGGATCACCGGCTGCTCGTGCGCACTCGCGCTCGCGGAGGCGGGGCTGCGCGTGCGGCTCTTCGAGGCGCGCGGAGATCGCGGGCGGCGCGAGTGGACGAAACGGCGGCTTCGCGCTGCGCGGCGGCGCGGCTCCGTACCCCGTACTCGCGGAGTCGATCGGCTCGGAGGCGACGGCGGAGCTGTGGCGAGTGGACGGAGGCGGAGCTCGAACAGCTCGCCGGAGTCGCCGGCGACGCGTTTCGAGCGACCGGCAGCCTTCGGCTCGCCGCCGACGACGAGGAGCGCGACGAGCTGCGCGAGGAGTACGAGGCGCTGCGCGACGCGGGGTTCGCCGCCGAGTGGCGCGAGAACCTCGGCGCGCCGATCGAGCGCTACCCGGCGGCGCTGTTCCATCCGCCCGACGGCGTGCTGCAGCCCGCGCGACTCGTACGGCGGATCGCGGAGCGGGCAGCCACGGCGGGTGTCGAGATCCACGAGCACACCGGCGTCGTCTCGCCGGACGAGACGGGCGCGGACACCGTCGTCGTCGCGACCGACGGGTACCCGAGCGGCCTGCTCGGAGAGATCGAGGGGCTCATCGTCCCGACGCGCGGCCAGGTGATCGCGACCGAGCCGATCGAGGAGCTGCTGTTCGAGATTCCCCACTACGGCCGGCACGGGTTCGACTACTGGCACCAGCGACTCGACGGCCGGATCGTGGCCGGCGGGTTCCGCGACGTCTCCCTCGACACCGAGTTCACCGCCGAGGAGGTCGACGACGCCGGTGGTCCAGGAGCGCGCTCGAGCGCTTCGTCGAGGAGCACGTCGGGCGGCCGCTTCGCATCGACTACCGCTGGGCGGGGATCTTCGGGATGGTGTTCGACTTCCTCCCGGTCGTCGGTCGCGTTCCCGGCACGGACGGCCTCTGGATCGCAGGCGGCTACTCAGGACACGGCAACGTGCTCGGCTTCGCCTGCGGCCGCCTCGTCGCCCGCGCCATCCTCGGCGAGAGCGACCCGAAGCTCGAGCTCTTCGAGCCGACGCGACTCCTCGTGCACTAGAGCTCGATCGTCTGCAGGCCGCCCAGCTCGCCGACCTTGGCGTAGGCGGCCTTCGCGATGGCGAGATCCTGGATCGCGAGGCCGGTCGAGTCGAAGAGCGTGACGTCACCCGCGCTGCGCCGCCCGTCGGCCACCCCGGTCAGCACGGCTCCGATCTCGGTGACGGAGTCGCGCGTCACGACGCCCGCGTCCACGCCCGCGGCGAGCTCCCCGCCGTGGCTCGCCTGCTCCCAGTCGTCGCAGAAGAGGTGCGCGCGGGAGAGCTCGGCGACCGCGACCTCCGCCTTCCCCGGGCCGTCCGCTCCCATGAGCGAGACGTGCTGGCCCGCTTCGAGCGAGTCCTCCGGATACAGCACCTCCGCGCCGGGCGTCACTGTGATCACGACCTCGCACGCGAGCGCCTCGGCGGCGCTCTCGGCCACGCGAGCGCCGATGCGCTCGGCGACGAACCGACGGCGACCCTCGTCGACGTCCCACACGACGGCGTCACGCCGTGCGCGACGAGCATGCGCGCCGTCTCGGCTCCGTTGATCCCGCAGCCGATCACGGCGTACGACGACGCTTCGGAGCGGCAGAGCGTGTCCGCTGCGAGCACGCCTGCGGCCGCCGTGCGAAGCGCGGTCACGGCGGCGGCGTCGAGGACGGCGAGGAGGCGTCCATCTTCAGCGTCGGACAGGAGCACGAGCCCGGTGACGGTGGGCAGGCCGCGCGCCGGGTTGCCGGGGAACGAGGTGACCCACTTGAGGACGGCGTGGCCGTCGCCGATCGCCGGCATCGCCCGGAAGTCGCCGGCCGGGTAGTTCGTGACGTACACCTTCGATGGCATCGACCACGTCCCGCGCGCGTGCGCCTCGAACGCGCCGCGCACGGCGTCGTACGCCTCGTGTGGCGAGACGGCTCGCTCGACGTCGGCTGCTCGGAAGACCGGGATCACGACGACTTCACGGCGGAGATCAGCTTGAGGACCGACTCCTTCGCGTCCCCGAAGAGCATCGTCGTCTTCGGATCGAGGTAGAGCTCGTTGTCGATGCCGGCGAACCCGGGGTTCATCGAGCGCTTCATGACGACGATGCTCGCAGCCTTGTCGACGTCGAGGATCGGCATGCCGTAGATCGGGCTTGCCAGGATCGCTGCGCGCGGCGGGGTTCGTGACGTCGTTCGCGCCGATGACGAGCGCGACGTCCGTCTGCGGGAACTCGGGGTTGATCTCGTCCATCTCGAAGAGCTGCGTGTACGGGACGTTCGCCTCCGCGAGGAGGACGTTCATGTGGCCGGGCATGCGGCCCGCGACCGGGTGGATCGCGTACTTCACGTCGACGCCCTTCTCCTCGAGGAGGTCGGCGAGCTGGCGCACGTCGTGCTGCGCCTGCGCGACCGCCATCCCGTAGCCGGGCACGACGATCACCTTGCGGGCGAACGAGAGCTGGACGGCGACGTCGTCGGCCGTGCGTCGCCCGAACCGTTCGCCCGTCGTCGGCCCGGGCCTGGCCTGCGCCGGCCTGCACCTGCCCGAACGCACCGAAGAGGACGTTGGTGATCGAGCGGTTCATGGCCTTCGCCATGAGCAGCGTGAGGAGCGTGCCGGACGCGCCGACGAGCATCCCGGCGACGATGAGGACGGTCGAGTCGAGCACGAAGCCGGTCGCCGAGGCGGCGAGGCCGGTGAACGCGTTGAGCAGCGAGATCACGACCGGCATGTCCGCGCCGCCGATCGGGAGGACGAACATCACGCCGAAGGCGAGCGCCAGGACGATCACGGCGACGATCGCCCACTGATCCTCGAGCCCGGCGACGATCGCGACGCCGAGTGCCGCGGCGACGCCCGAGGACGACGACGTTGACGACGTTCTGGCCCGGGAAGACGATCGGGCGCCCGCGCACGAGCTCCTGGAGCTTCGCGAAGGCGACCAGCGAGCCTGCGAACGAGATCGAGCCGATGAGCGCCGAGAGCGAGATCGAGAGGGCCTCGTCCCAGACGAGGTCGCCGCCGGTCTCGTGGAACTCGGCGAGCGCGATGAGCGCCGCCGCGCCGCCGCCGACCCCGTTGAACAGGGCCACCATCTGCGGCATCGCAGTCATCTTGACCCTGCGCGCTCCGACCAGGCCGGCGACGCTCCCGATCGCGGCCGCCACGACGATCAGGGCCCAGTTCGAGATTCCCTCGACGAGGAGCGTCGTCGCGATCGCGACGATCATCCCGACGCCGCCGAGCCAGTTCCCGCGGCGTGCGTGCTTCGGGGACGAGAGGAAGCGCAGCGCGAGGACGAAGCAGACGATCGAGACGAGGTAGAGAAGGCCGAGGACGTCCGGGTCGGAGATCACGCCTCGTCGTCCTTCTTGGGCTCGGGCCGACGCTTGAACATCTCGAGCATGCGGTCGGTGACGAACCAGCCGCCCACAACGTTCGCCGTCGCCAGCACCATCGCGACGAAGCCGACGGTCTTCGTGAAGGCGTCGTCGGCGAACCCGAGGATGAGGATCGCGCCGACGATCACGATCCCGTGGATGAAGTTCGTCCCCGACATGAGCGGGGTGTGGAGCATCGTCGGCACCTTCGAGACCACTTCGAAGCCGAGGAACGCGGCGAGTACGAGGATCGTCAGCTCGACGACGAACGGCAGATCGGTCATGCGGCCGCTCCCTCGGAGCGCGTGACGCAGGCGCCGCTCGTGATCTCGTCCTCCCAGTCGAGGACGAGCTCTCCCTCGGGGGCGAGGTGCAGGAGCAGCGCGCCGACGTTCCGCGAGTAGAGCTGGCTCGCGTGGAAGGCCATCGTCGACGGGAGGTTGCGCGTGCCGATCACGGTCACGGCGCCGTGCTGGACGACGTCGCCCGGCACCGTCACCTCGCAGTTGCCGCCGGTCTCCGCGGCGAGGTCGACGATCACGGATCCAGCCCGCATGCGCTCGACGGCACTCGCCGGAATGAGCTTGGGGGCGGGACGGCCGGGGACGGCCGCGGTGGTGATCACGACGTCGAAGTCGGGAATGCGCTCCTCGAGCGCGGCCTGCTGTTGAGCCTGCTGCTCGGGAGTGAGCTCCGTCGCATAGCCGCCGGCCGTCTCCTCGGCGCGGACGCCGAGATCGAGGAACGTCGCGCCGAGGCTCTGCACCTGCTCCGCGACCGCCGGTCGCACGTCGAACGCCGAGACGACGGCACCGAGTCTTCGCGCGGTCGCAATCGCCTGCAGCCCGGCGACCCCTGCGCCGATGACGAGCGCTCGCACGGGGGCGATCGTCCCGGCGGCGGTCATGAGCATGGGGAAGAGGCGGGGCACGCGGTCCGCGGCGAGCAGTACAGCCTTGTAGCCCGCGACGGTTGCCTGGGAGGAGAGGGCGTCCATCGACTGCGCGCGCGTGATGCGCGGGATGGACTCCATTGCGAACCCGACGACCCCACGGTCTCGTAACCGCGCGATGCCGTCCGTGTCGGTCAGCGGCTCGAGGAAGCCGACGACCACGGCACCCTCGGCGAGGGCTCCGACGAGCTCGGCCGAGGGAGACGCCACGCACACGACGGCATCTGCGCCGCCTGTCAGCGACGCCGCGTCCGCGAGCTCGGCGCCTGCCGCGATGTACTCGTCGTCTTCGAACCCGGCAGCCGTGCCGGCGCCACGCTCCACGCGGATCTCGAAGCCTGCCTCCCGGAGCTTCGAGACCGTCTCGGGGACGAGCGCGACGCGGCGCTCGCCCTCAGCCGTCTCCCTCGGGACCGCGACTCGCATGCGGCCGCGAACTCTACGGAGAGACGGCGGCGGCGCGGTCGCGGAACCGTCAGAGCGATGCCCAGACGTCGATCTTCGTGCGGATGCGGCGAATCACCTCGTCGGTGAACGCCGTCGTACCGTGGTGACCGGCCAGATCGGCGGTCCTGATGCCGTCTGCGACCGCCTCGAGACAGGCCTCGCGGATCGCCCGTCCGGCCGTCTGGATCTTCTCGTCGTCCGCATGCGAGAGGAGCGCCGCGCCGGCCAGGATCATGGCCATCGGGTTTGCGACGTCCTTGCCCTCGAGCGCCGGCGCCGTTCCGTGCGCGGCCTCCGCCATGAGAGCGCTCGGGACGTAGTCGTCGCCGAACGCGACGAGCAAGGACTCCGAGCCGGCGATCGAGCCGAAGAGCGGGAGCACGAGGTCGGAGAGGATGTCCCCGTCGCGGTTCAGCGCCGGGATCACCATCGGCGCGCCGCTCGAGGAGATCAGAAGCGCGAAGGTGGCGTCGATCAGCTGCGGCTCGTACGGCACGCCCGGATGGCGCTCGGCGGCCGCGTCCATCTCCTCCTTCAGCATGCCCTCGTAGATCGGGCTGACGGTGTACTTCGGCCCGCCGAAGACCTTGGCTCCCATGCGCTCGGCCTGTCGGAACGAGAATTCCGCGACCGCGTGGCAGATCCGCCGCTCGATGCGCTCCGTTCGGAAGGCGACCTCGTCGTCGCCGTCCCCTTCGCGCCACTCCTTCGCGCCGTACGCGTCCCCGACCGCCATGCGCACGACCGAGATCGGCGCGTGCACACCGCCGAGCGGGACCACGCCCGGGATGCGGCGACCGGTACGGACGATGACCTTTCCTCCGATCTCTTCCCGAAGGATGCGGTTCGGCGAGCCGACGTCGTCGGCGCTCTCGGGCGTCACGGTCGCTGCTTTCAGGCCGTAGCCGTGCTCGCGGACTGCCGCGGCCGCCTCGTGTACGACACCGTTCGTCGTCGCACGGCGGCCCTCGAGCGAGAGATCGAAGCGAACCAGGCCGAGCTCCACGCCGACGACGTCGGGGGCGAGGGTGCGGAGCGCTTCCTCGAGCAGCTCCTGCCCGGTCTGGTCGCCTTCGAGCACGACGATCGTCTGCACGCGCGAGATCCTACTTGCGCATCGTCTCGAAAATGAGCTCAAGACAATACGCTTGCGCTTTTAGATCCGCTTTTCTATTCTTCCGTCCTCGATCGAATCGAACTCGAAGGAGAATCGAATGGCACGAAAGACCATCCTCGTATGTGACAACTGCGGGAAAGAGGTTCCGGAGAGTCGCGGTGCCGTCATGCGTCTGAATTACACGGACGCGAGGCGTGGGTCGAAGCAGGCCGACCTCTGCGACGATTGCGCCGCCGGGATGCCCGGCCAGGCAGTCGCTCGCCGCGGCCGCCGGCCGAAGTCCGTCGCCACCTAGCACCGCTGAACGACCAAGCGGCTCGCCGTCACACGCGTGCGGCCGCGAAGCGGACGCCTTCAGGGATGTTCGCGACCGGAATCTGCGGCCACGCAGATTCCGGTCTGCACAGTGCAAGATGCACGCTCTTTGCGCAGAGCGTACGAAGGCGTGCCCGAGGCCAGGACTACGATGGACCGATGGGGATCTCGCTCGTCGTCGGACCGGCGCACGTCGGCAAGGTGGCGCTGCTTCTGGAGCGCTATCTCGACGTGCTCGAGCGCGATCCCTGGCTCGTCGTCCCGAACCGGGTGGACGTCGACCGGGTCGAGCGTGACCTGATCCGCCGGCGGCCGGCGCTCCTCGCGGGAACGATCGGGACGTTCGACGACCTCTTTCGGCAGGTCGCGAGTGGCGCCGACGAAGCCCTTCCCGTCGCGACGGAGACACAGCGTGCGCTCGCCGTCCGACGGGCGATAGCCGCTCACGACCTCGAAGGACTTCGGCAGTCGGCTGCGACGGCAGGGTTCGCAGACACGCTGCTGCACGCGATCGGGGAGCTCGAGGCGGGGCTCGTCGATCCGGACGGTGTCGACGGAGAGCTCGCGGCACTCGTCGACGCGTATCGCGCCGAGCTCCGACAGCTCGGCGTCCGAGATCGGGACGGCATGCGACGCGACGCCGTCGAGCGCCTGCGCGGCGACCTCGACGCCTGGAGCGGGGAGCCGCTTTTCGCGTACGGCTTCGAGGACTTGACAGGGGCGGAGTGGGGGCTCGTCGAGGCCCTGGCCGCACGCACCGACGTGACGCTCTCCATCCCGTACGAGCCGGGACGCGCTGCCTTCGCCGCGCTCACTCGTACGGTCGAGGATCTCGCTGCGCTCGCAGGCGGGAGGATCGAAGCGCGGCCGCCGGCCTCCGTCTCGATGGCGCCCCCGGCGCTCACACATCTCGAGCGCGAGCTGTTCGCCGACGACAGCGCGCCAGGGCCTGCGCTCGATGGGGCGCTTCGGTTTCTCGAAGGGGCCGGGACGCGCGGCACGGTCGAGCTCGTCGCGAGCGACGTCGCGGCACTTCTGCGCGGCGGTACCGCGCCGGAGAATCTCGCCGTCGTCTGCGACTCCGTCGACCGCTGGCGAGCGCCGCTCGACGCGGCGTTCGCGCAGCTCGGCATTCCGTGCGGGATCGAGCATCCACGTCGACTCGGGGAGTCGGCTCTCGGCAGCGCGTTGATCTCGATCCTTCGCTACGAGTGGCTCGGCGGGGGACGCCGCGACCTGTTCGCGTTCCTGCGCTCGCCGTTCTCCGGTCTCGAGCGCCGTTCGGTCGACTTCGTCGAGGGTCGTTTGCGCGGCCGTGCCGTCGCGGAGCCCGCCCGAGTCGAGGAGGAGAGCGAGCGGCTCCGGGGCGCTCCCGTGCCCGCCGCTCGTCGAGTTTCGGGCAAGCGACAACCCGGTTGCCGCGGCCCGGCGGTTACTCGCCGTGATGGTGCGCAACGCATGGGGGCTCGAGTCGCCGCCGACGACCGACGACGCCCGGAGCGACGCGCGCGCGTACCGTGCAGCCGAGCGAACGCTCGGCGAGCTGTCTGCGGTCGCGGGCGCAGACGTCGAGATCGTCCGGGAGGACGTGCTCGCAGCGCTCGAGCGAACGCGGGTCGCGCCCGAGAGCCCGGAGAAGGGCCGCGTCGCCGTCCTCGACCACGAGCGGGCGAGGACGCGCTCGTTCGAGGTCGTGTTCGTGCTCGGGCTCGAGGAAGGCTCGTTCCCGCGACGCGGCCGGCCCTCGCCACTTCTCGAGCGACGAGCTCCGTGCCGAGCTCGGCGGCCGCCTCCAGCGTCCCGACGCTGTCGCCCGTGACCGCTATCTCTTCTACACGACGTGCACGCGTGCGACACGGCGGCTCGTCCTCGTGCGCGAGGCGGCGGGAGACGAGGGCGTGCCGCGCGAGGCGAGCCCGTTCTGGGAGGACGTCAGGTCGCTGTTCGACGCGGCGGACGTGCAGCGCGCGACGCGACGCCGATCCCTCTCGGCGCTCACGTGGCCGCTCGAGTCGGCGCCGAGCTCGCGCGAGCGGCTCCGCGCGCTCGTCCGGCTCGCCGCAGACGACGAGGAGGGCGCGAACGCGCTGGCCGCTGCGAACGACTGGTCGCGACGCCTCGATCGCGCGCGGACGGCGTTCGATCGCACGACCGCGCTCCGTGGAAATGCGGTCGTCGCGCCGTTCGCGTCGAAGCAGGTCTTCTCCGCCACGGAGCTCGAGCGCTTCGCCGACTGCTCGTCGGCGTGGCTCGTGGAACGCGTGATCGACCCGAAGAAGATCGACGCCGAGCCCGATCCGATCCTGCGGGGCTCGGTGATGCATACGACGTTGAACCGGTTCTACGCCTCGCTCCCGCGCGAGCTCGACTCCGAGCGGGTGACCCCCGAGAACCTCGATGCCGCGATCGAGCTCGTCCACCGCTGCCTGGATGCCGCGCTGGAGTCCGGCGTGCGGCTCGACCTCACGGAGCTCCAGGAAGCGGAGCTACGGCACACGCTGCGGTCCGACCTCGAGGGCTTCCTTCGCGACGAGGCTGCCTCCGAGGTGCAGTTCGTCCCGCGCCGGCTGGAGGTGGCGTTCGGCTCCGAGCGGGCGGCCCCCGAGCTCCAGCGCGGGCTTCCGCTCGCCGACGACCTCTGGCTTTCGGGGAAGATCGATCGCATCGACATCGACCCGTTCTCGGCGCGGGGCATCGTCCAGGACTACAAGTCGGGCAAGGGCGCACACTCCGCCCGCGACATCGACCGCGAGTTCCGCCTCCAGATCCCGCTCTACGTCCTCGCCCTCCGCGACCTCGTCGGGGTCGAGCCGCTCGGCGGTGTCTACCGCGCGCTCGCGGGCCGCCGGCTCACGCGCGGAATGCTTCGCGAGTCAGCGCCGCGAGGATCTCCCGGGATTCGCGAAGGACGACTACCTCGACGAGGACGCGTTCTGGAGCCAGGTCGAGGCCGCGCGCGAGCGCGCTGCGGACAACGCGCGGCGCATCCAGGCGGGCGACGTACGCCACGACCCAAAGGGCGACGGCTGTCCGCCCTGGTGCGACCTGTGGCCGATCTGCCGAGTGGGGCGGGCGTGACGATCGTCGAGTCGCACGCCGGCCTCAACGAGGAGCAGCTCGGGCGCTGTCGAGGCCGACGGCTCCGTCTTCGTCTCCGCCGGCGCCGGCACGGGCAAGACCTCGGTCCTCGTCGAGCGGTACGTCCGGGCCGTCTGCGAGCGCGGGGTCGACGTCGAGTCGATCCTCGTGATCACGTACACGCGCAAGGCCGCGGGCGAGCTGCGGACACGGATCCGCGCCGCGCTGCGCGAGCGCGGCCGTCCGGATCTCGCGCGCGAGCTCGACGGCGCCTGGATCTCGACGATCCACGGCTTCTGCAGTCGCCTGCTGCGGGCGCATCCGTTCGCCGCCGGGCTCGACCCGCGGTTCCGCGAGCTCGAGGACGCGGGCGCGGTCGTTCTCCGCGGGGAGGCGTTCGACCGCGCGCTCCAGGAGTTCTGCGCGGACGGCGACCCGGAGCGGCTTCGCTTGCTCGCGACCTACCGCGCGGACGGCCTGCGCCGGATGCTGACGGGCGTGTACGAGACGCTGCGCTCGGCCGGCCGCGACCTCGTGCTCGAGCTCGGCGAGCGACCGAACACGGGCGACACGGTCGCGATGCTGCGCGCGGAGGCGGAGGCGCTCGCGAGCGACGCCGCGGCGACGCCGACGCAGCGCGCGAACGCGGGCGAGCTGCTCAACGTGCTCGGCGGCGGTGCTGCGCCCGAGCGGCTCGTCGACCTCTCGGCGTTCGCGAGCAAGGGAGCGCGTGCCGCGTCGTTCGAGCAGGCGCGCAAGGCGGCCGAGCGCGCAGCACTCGAGGAGCTGGCCGCGCACGACCGCGAGCTCCTGCAGGAGCTGCTCGAGCGCTTCGGCGTCGCCTATGCAGCGGCCAAGCGGCGGGAGTCGGTCGTCGACTTCGAGGATCTCCAGCTCGCCGCGCGGGACCTGCTTCGGGACGACGCTGCACGTTCGCGAGGCGACGCAGCTCCGCTTCCGCATGGTCATGGTCGACGAGTTCCAGGACACGAACCGGCTCCAGTGCGAGCTGATCGACCTCGTCGCGCATCCCGAGCTCACCGAGGTCTTCACGGTCGGCGACGAGTTCCAGTCGATCTACGGGTTCCGTCACGCCGATCTCGAGGTCTTCCGCGAGCGCCGCGAGCAGGCGCCGAGCCTGCTCGCGCTGACGCGTAACTACCGCTCCCGGCCGCAGGTGCTCGCCGCGATCAACCATCTGTTCGGCGACGCCTTCGGCGACGACTATCAGCCGCTCGCCGCCTCGGCCGAGTTCTCCGGACCCCGTCTTCGGGCACCCGGTCGAGCTCCTCGTCACCGACAAGTCGAGCTTCGCCGAGACGAGCGAGCACTGGCGCACCGGAGAGGCGCGGCGGATCGCGGCCCGCGTGCGCGAGCTCGTCGACTCGGGCGAGGCCGATCCGGGCGAGATCGTCGTGCTCTTCGCCGCCGGCACCGACGCGGAGCGCTACGAGGAGGCGCTCCGGCGCGAGGGGCTCCCGACGTACCGCGCGACCGGTCGCGGCTACTTCGGCCAGCAGCAGGTGGTCGATCTGCTCGCGTACCTGCGCCTCCTCCACAACCGCTACGACGACGTCGCGCTCGCGACGGTGCTCGCGTCGCCGTTCGTCGGCGTCTCGAACGACGCGCTCGTGCTCGTACGGCGCAACGCACCCCGTCGCCCACTGTTCACGGCGCTCGAGCGCACGCTGCCCGAGCAGCTCGCCGAGAGCGACGAGCGCCTGCTCCGCGCCTTCCTCCAGCGGTACGAGCGCCTCGTGCGCGCGTCGACTCGCGTCGGGCTCGAGGAGCTGTGCGAGCGGATCGTCACCGAGCACGACTACGACCTCGCCGTGCTCGCGCGCTGGGACGGCGCCCGCCGCTTCGCGAACATGCGCAAGCTCGGGCGACTCGCCCGCGACTACGAGGCCGTGCGCGGCTCCGACATCGAGGGGTTCGTCCGGTTCGTCCGCGAGCAGGATGCGCTCGGAGCGAAGGAGCTCGAGGCGGTCGCGGAGGAGGAGGGCGGCGGCGCGGTTCGGCTGCTGACGATCCACGCCGCGAAGGGGCTCGAGTTCAAGGTCGTCATCGTCGCCGACGCCGGGCGCGACACCGGCGGGCCACGCGGGACCGACGAGATCGTCGCGCTCTCCGACGGACGCTTCGGGTTCCGCATGGTTCACCCGACTCGCGGCGATCGTCAGCCAGTGTTCGGCTTCGAGGAGGTCCGCGACGCCGAGCGCGACCAGGAGCGGGCCGAGCGGCTCCGCCTCTACTACGTCGCGATGACGCGCGCGATCGACCGCCTCATCGTCTCGGGAGCGATCGACCCCGAGCGCACGGCCGACCGCTCGACGCCGATCGGCTGGGTGCTCGATCGGCTCGACGCGCACGAGACCGTGGTCGGAGGCAGACGAGACGCCCGATCGAGCTCGAGCGCGGCGACGCGCGCTTCGTGCTCACCGTGAACAGGTTCGTTCCTGAGCTCGCACCGGCGGTCCCGGTCGAACCCGATGCCGGGCTGGACGACGAGCTTCAGCTCGCGCTGTTCGACGAGCTGCCGATCGGGCGCCCGAGGCTCGGGATCGAGCTGCCGCCGCTCGCCGAGATCCCCGCGCCGACGGCGCACGACGTGCGCCGCCTCTCGTACAGCGCGCTCGCGCTCTTCGAGCGCTGCTCGTACCGCTACTTCGCCGAGCGCGTGCTCGGCCTCCCGTTCCGCGAGCGTGTCTCGCGTGGCGAGCGGGCGGCGGGCTCGCCGCGACCGAGATCGGCGACGCGGTCCATCGCCTGCTCGAGCTCGTGCCGCTCGACGAGCCGGCGGCCCCGCCGCGCGCGGAGCTCGAGCGCGCCGTCCGAGAGTGGTATCCGGAGGTGGCTGCGGACGAGCTCGAGCGGATCGCCGCGCTGGTCGACGCGTACTGCGCTCGGAACTCGCGCAGCGCATCGCGGGCTTGCGCGGCGCCCGGCCCGAGCGTCCGTTCACCTTCGAGCACGACGGCGTCGTCATTCGCGGCCGGCTCGACGTCCTCTGGCGGGACGGTCCGCGGGCGCTCGTCGTCGACTACAAGTCGAACGCGCTCGAGGGCCGAACGCCGGCCGAGATCATCGAGTCCGAGTACTCGCTGCAGCGGCTCGTGTACGCGCTCGTCTGCCTCCGCGCAGGTGCGGAGCGAGGTCGAGGTCGCGTACCAGTTCCTCGAGCGCCCCGACGACGTCGTGTCGACGACGTTCACGGCGGAGGACGTGCCGAAGCTCGAGAGCGAGCTCTCGGCTGCGATCGCACGGATCCGCGCCGGCGAGTTCCGGCCGACTCCGAGCGAGTTCGCATGCTCGGACTGCCCGGCGCTCGACCTCGTCTGCGCCGGCCCGCGGCTCGGACTGTCGCGATAGCCTCGCGCCGTGCGCGTCGCCGCGATCAGCGACATCCACGGCAACCTCCCGGCGCTCGAGGCCGTGCTCGCGGAGATCGACGAGGCAGGGGTCGACGAGATCGTCGTCGGCGGTGACACCGCGCAGGGCCGTGGCCGGCCGAGGTGTTCGACCTCCTCGTCGAGCGCGGCGCGCGCGTCGTGCGGGGCAACGCCGACCGTGAGGTGGTCGAGCGCAGCGACCGCTACGGGCCGCTCGCGCCGTGGAGTGCGGATCGGCTCGGAGCGCGCCGTCTCGAGCGTCGCCCGGAGCTGGCCGCTCGACCGTCGAGCTCGCGGTCGACGGGCTCGGGTCGGTGCTCGTCTGCCACTCGACGCCGACCTCGGACGACCCGATCTACACGCGGATCACGCCGGACGCGGAGCTCGCCGCGATCTTCGGGCGCGTCGACGCCGACGTGGTCGTCTGCGGCCACACGCACATGCAGTACGACCGCACGCTCGCGACGGGCTGCGGGTCGTGAATCCCGGCAGCGTCGGCATGCCGTACGAGGGGGCGCGCGGCGCGTACTGGGCGCTGCTCGGCCCGGACGTCGAGTTCCGGCGCACCGAGTACGACGTCGAGGCCGCCGTCGCGCGCGATCGAGGTCATGCGGGCGCCGGTCGACGGCCAGCTGCTCGAGCACCTCGTCGATCCGCCCGACTCCGAGAGCGACGACCGAGTACTTCGAGTCGGCTCGTGGCGCGTAGCTACGTCCGCGAGGCCGCGCCGCGGCCTCGGCCGGCGGCGCGAGCGGATCGGGCCGATCATCGAGCGGCTCGCCGCCGAGCACGCGGACGCCGAGATCGCGCTGCGCTTCCGCAGCGACCTCGAGCTCCTCGTGTCGGTGATGCTCTCGGCGCAGACGACCGACGTGAACGTCAACCGGGTCACGCCGGCGCTGTTCGAGAAGTACCGCGAGCCCGAGGACTACCTCGCCGTGCCGCTCGAGGAGCTCGAGCGGGACATCTACGCGACCGGCTTCTTCCGGCAGAAGGCGAAGGCGATCCGCGGCACGATGCGCGATGCTGATCGAGGAGTTCGACGGCGAGGTTCCGAGGCGGCTCGAAGACCTCGTGCGGCTGCCGGGCGTCGCGCGCAAGACGGCGAACGTCGTCGCCGCCGAGCTCGGTCACGCGCAGGGGATCGTCGTCGACACGCACGTGCGCCGGCTCTCGCAGCGGCTCGGGCTGACGCGCAACGACGATCCGGTGAAGATCGAGCGCGACCTCCAGCGCGTCGTCCCTCGCGCGGACTGGGCGCGCTTCCCGCACCTCCTCATCTGGCACGGCCGCCGCGTCTGCGACGCGCGGCGGCCGCGGTGCGAGGACTGCGTGCTCGAGGATCTCTGCCCGGCGAGCCGTCTTCGCGCCTAGCGGTCGCCCGCAGCGCGTCGAGCCAGGGGTGCCCGGGGTGCGCGAGCTCGAGCGCCTCGACGAGCCACGCTCGCCGTGCCTCGTCGAGCTGCGGCAGCGACGGCCGCGAAGTCGGCCTCGTCCTTCGGGCGCGTCGCGTTCGCCTTGAAGAGGAGCGACGATCTCCGGGCTGCATGTACGGGATGCCGTCCGCCGTTCTTGCGATCAGCTCCGGCGCCGTGCAGCGTGATACGCGGGTCGCGCGCGGAAGACCCAGGTGTCGCCGTCCCACGGCTCGCGGAAGACGTCGAGGCGCCAGGCGCCGGTCGCCGGCTCGCGCACCCAGGTCTGGTGGTGCGCAGCGAGCGTCTGCTCGGTCAG
This sequence comes from uncultured Gaiellaceae bacterium, assembly GCA_963805135.1. Taxonomy (GTDB): domain Bacteria; phylum Actinomycetota; class Thermoleophilia; order Gaiellales; family Gaiellaceae; genus GMQP-bins7. Next base: position 56,912 of record CAWDSX010000016.1, read on the forward strand.
CGGCAGCGCGAGGCCGTCGCCGACGACGAAGAACTCGAACTCGGCCAGCGCCTCGCGGATCGCCGCGAAGTCCTCTGCGGGCGACTCGCGATCTCGAGGTCCTCGTGCTCGCGCGTCTGCCGTCCGAGGAAGAGGTCGAGCGCCCAGCCGGCGATGACGTACCAGGTCGCAGTCGACGCCGGCGAGTCGTCGCGCGAGCTCGGACGGGCTCCACGCGTCCCAGTCGCGCCGAGCTCGGCCTCTCGGTCAGATCCAGCGGCGCCAGCGGAAGAGCGCGAGCTGGACGAGCGTCGAGGCGACGATGAGGCCGAGCGAGACGCCGATCGTCCAGTACTGCCGATCGAAGACGCCCTCGAAGTTCTGGCCGTAGAAGCCGACGATGAGCGACGGGACGAGCACGAGGGACGCGATCACGGTGAGCTTCTTGCCGACCTCGTTCTGGTTCTCCGCGATCTTCGACTGGAGGTGGTCGCGGACGCCTGCGAGGAGGTCTCGCGCGCACGTCGAGCTCCTCGGTCACGCGGACGAGCGTGTCGTACGTGTCGCCGAAGAGCCGCTCGACCTCGGTCGGGAAGAGCGCGTGCTCGCCGACGTCGATCCGTGCCGTCGAGCACGCGACGTGCGACCGCGCCGCGTCGCCGGACGACGGTGCGTCGTCGGTGGAGCAGCACGTGGCGGAGCTCGGCGAGGCGCCGTCGGACCTCGCGCGGGCGGCAGGTCGTCGATCTCGTCCTCGAGCGCGTCGATCTCGGCGTAGACGGCGTCGAGGACGTCGAGGTACGTGTCGGCAACATCGTCGACGAGTCGATGGACGAGCACGCCGACCGGGCGTCGCCGCTCGGACGCGGACCGAAGGACGGCCATGTCGTAGTCGACGTCGGCGCCGGGCGTCTTGCGGACGGTCGACGAGCCGCTCCGGCGTCGCGACGAAGTCGATCTCCTGATACGCGAGTCCGCTCCGCGGACGCGGGCGACATCGACGACGAGAGACGCCGAAGACGTAGCGAGCCGTGGCCCTCGATGAGCGGGCGCGGCTCGCGCGCCGGTCGCGGGTCCGCGAGGAGCTCCTCGACGACGTCGGGATCGACGCCCGGCGGAAGGGCCGCGTCGAGCTCCTCCCGGGTCGGATCGACGAGATCGAGCCAGCGTGCGCTCACGCCGCGCGAGGGTAGACGACGCCGTGCGGTCGGAGACGGTCTACGCCGGGGCGGCCGCGACCTCGGGCTGAGTGCCGCTGCTCCTCGAGCCAGCGCTGCGCGTCGAGCGCGGCCATCGTGCCCGAGCCGGCGGCCGTCACCGCCTGCCGGTAGGTGTGGTCCTGGACGTCGCCGGCGGCGAAGACGCCCGGGATGTTCGTCTACGTCGAGCGCGGCTCGGTGACGAGGTAACCCGGCCTCGTCGTGGTCGAGCCAGTCGAGGAAGAGCGACGTGGTCGGGTCGTGACCGACCGCGACGAAGAGGCCGTCCGCCTCGATCTCCGTCGTCTCGCCCGTGACCGTGTCGCGGAGCCTGACGCCGGTGACGTGGCCGTTCCCTTCGCCGAGCACCTCGTCGACCTCGGCGTTCAGGACGAACTCGACCTTCTCGTTCGTCGCGCGCGCGGTCGACCATGATCGGCGAGGCGCGGAACTCGTCGCGCCGGTGGACGATCACGACCTTGCTCGCGAACCGGGTCAGGAACGTCGCCTCCTCCATCGCGGAGTCGCCGCCGCCGACGACGACGACGACCTTGTCGCGGAAGAACGCTCCGTCGCAGGTCGCGCAGTAGGAGACGCCGCGTCCCTGCAGCGTCTGCTCGGACGGGAGCCCGAGCTGTCGCGCGCTCGCTCCGGTCGCGACGATCACCGAGTCGGCGCGGTGCTCGTCGTCGCCGACGTAGACGCGGAACGGCCGCTCGGAGAAGTCGACGCGGGTGACGTCGTCGGTGACGAACTCGGCGCCGAAGCGCTCGGCCTGGCGGCGGAAGTCGGCCATCATCGTCGGCCCGATGACGCCGTCGGCGTAGCCCGGGTAGTTCTCGACGTCGCTCGTGATCATGAGCTGGCCGCCCCAGTTGAACCCCTCGATGACGAGCGGGCGGAGGTTCGCGCGCGCGGTGTACAGCGCGGCCGTGTAGCCGGCGGGGCCACCGCCGATGATGATCACGTCACGTACGTCGCTCACGATGCTCCTCATGCAGAGCGTAGCCCCGCTGGTCGGGCCACCGATGGAGAAGAACGTATCGATGAACTTCGATGTTCCCGCGTCACGCGGCGTCGGCGCCGGGCCGAGATCGCCTCGAGCGGTCGGTTCGCACGGGCTCGACGAGCTCGGCGGCGGCGAGCGTACGGGTCTGACGCTCGATGGGCTGGAGCTCGGGAGGCTCGATGCCCGTGATGCCGTGCTGCTCGAAGCGTCGCGCCTGGACGAGCACCTGCCGCTCGAGCGAGCCGACCGTCTCGTTGTAGGCGTTCACCGCGCCGTCGAGCGTGCGGCCGAGCTTCGCGAAGTGCGCGCCCATCGTCGCGAGGCGCTTGTACAGCTCGCGCCCGAGGTCGGACACCTCGCGTGCGCTCTCCGCGATCGTCTCCTGCTGCCAGGTCATGGAGACCGTACGCAGGAGCACCATGAGCGTGCTCGGCGACGCGAGGATGACGTTGGAGCTCCATGCGTACTCCTGCAGCGACGGGTCGTGCTCGTGCGCGGCGCGGAGGTACGACTCGTCGGGGAGGAACATGACGACGAAGTCCGGCGACGGCTCGAACTGGCGCCAGTACGCCTTGGCCGACAGCTTCGTCACGTGCTCGCGGACCTGCCGCGCGTGGTCGGCAAAGCGGCGCTCACGCTCCACTTCGTCGGACGTCTCGAACGCGTCGAGGTACGCGGTCGAGCGGCGCCTTCGCGTCGACCACGACGTGCTTGCCGCCCGGGATGCGGACGACCAGGTCGGGCCGCAGGGTGCCGTCGTCGGTCGACGTCGTCGCCTGCGTGACGTAGTCGCAGTGCTCGACCATCCCGGCGAACTCGACGACGTTCCGGAGCTGGACTCGCCCCAGCGACCGCGGACGTGCGGCGTGCGCAGGGCGTTCGTCAGGCTCCCGGCGCGCTCGGAGAGGGTCGCGACCTGGGTCTTGAGCTCGCCGTACGCCTCCTGCCGGACGCGCTCGACGCTCTGGAGCTGGTGGTCCATGCGCGCGAGCGAGTCCTTCAGCGGCCGCACGTGTCCCGAGAGGTGCGTCTCGGCGAGCTCGAGGAAGCGCGCGCTGTTCGCGTCGAGCGCCTCGGTCGAGAGCGCCTTGATCGCCGCCTCGAGCCGCTCGTCGCTCGACCCCCGCTCGACGGCGAGCTCCGCCTCGGCTCCTGCGAGCGCCCGCTCGAGCTCGATGACCTCCTGCGACGCGCCGCCGGCGCTCGAGGAGCGCCGGCCGGACCGCGACGAGGACGGCGACCGCGCCGAGCAGGAGACCGATGAGCAGGGCAGCGATGACCATTGAGCCGACGCACGGTAATCCGGTCGGCGGACGGCGCTCTGCACAACGCGGGCTGAACCGAGGCCGCTGGTACCCTCGCGCGGCGCATGGCCGACAAACCCCGCGTGAAGGCGCCGAAACAGCGCGCCGTTACCGCCGACGAGAGCGCTCGTCGCCGTAGGACCATGGCGATCGTCGCGGGGGTCGCGGGCGTCGTGCTCGGCTTCGTCGTCGTCGCGGCCGCGCTCGGCATGTTCGGCGGCGACGGCGGGACGACCGATACCGCCGGGCTGCGGACGACGCTCGAGGACGCCGGCTGCACGCTGAAGGTGGCGCCGGCACTCGAGGGCGTCCACTCGATCACGGACCCGAGCGAGACGTCCCCGAAGTGGAACACCGACCCGCCGACGAGCGGGCCGCACTACGCGGTCGCCGCGATCTTCGGGATCTACGAGGACGAGATCGAGATGGCGCGCCTCGTCCACAACCTCGAGCACGGCGGCATCTTCATCCTGTACGGGAAGGACGTCCCCGTCGGCGACCGTCGACCAGCTGCGCGGGTTCTACGACGACCACAAGACCGGCACGATCATGGCGCCGCTCGACCGCCTCGGCGACAAGTTCGCGCTCGGCGCGTGGGTCGTCGACGGCGACACGCACAGCGGGTTCCTCGCGAAGTGCACGCAGTTCGACGAGAACGCGGTGTCCATCGTTCTTCCGCTCGCTGCAGTTCCGAGGGCCGGAGCGCTTCGACCCGAGTCAGCTCCAGCCTGGTCTGTAGCCGGGCGTACACTCGGGCCGCCGGGGTGGCGGAACGGGTGAGACGCGCCCGCCTTAAAAGCGGGTGTCCCTTCGGGGGCGTGCGGGTTCGAGTCCCGCCCCCGGCACAGCGCTTTCCTGCAGGCTCGGGATCCGCTAGCCGGATCCCGAGCCGCGAAATCCCCAGAGCGCGACTGCATCGCAGTCGCGGCCGTTCTGACTGCCCGACCGCCTGGCTGTCCGCTTCTCGATGGGCGCTAGACTCCGCCGGCCGTGGCGAGCCTTCCGGAAGCGCTTGCCCATGCCCAGCTCGAGTGGGACACGCCGCTCTACCGCATGGCGGTCGCCCAGTTCGACCAGGCCGTGCCGGTCGCCGACATTCCGGACGACGTCGCCGAGCGGCTGCGCTATCCCGAGCGCTCGACGATCGTCTCGATCCCCGTCCGGATGGACGACGGCCGGCGCGTCGTCTTTCCCGGCTACCGGGTCCAGCACTCGAGCATCATGGGGCCGACGAAGGGCGGGATCCGCTACGACCCGGAGGTGACGCTCGGCGAGTGTGCGGCGCTCGCGATGTGGATGACGTGGAAGTGCTCGCTGCTGCGGCTTCCGTACGGCGGCGCCAAGGGGGGCGTGCGCTGCGATCCACACTCGATGTCGTTGGCGGAGCTCGAGCGCCTGACGCGACGGTTCACCTCGGAGCTCCTGCCGATCATCGGGCCGAAGGAGGACATCCCGGCGCCGGACATGGCGACGAACGAGCAGACGATGGCCTGGATGATGGACACGTACTCGATGCAGAGCGGCTACGCGGTCCCGGAGATCGTGACCGGGAAGCCGATCTCGATCGGCGGCTCGGTCTTCCGCCAGGAGGCGACGGGTGCCGGAGTCGTGATGGTGGTCGCGCGTGCGTGCGACCGGCTCGGCTGGACGCTCGCCGACCAGCGCTGCGTCGTGCAGGGCTTCGGAAACGTCGGCGGCGTCGCGGCCGCGGAGCTCCATGCGCTCGGCGCGACCGTCATCGCCGTCTCCGACGTCTCCGGCGGGCTTCGCTCCTCGGCGGGGCTCGACGTCCCGGCGCTGCACGAGTACGTCCGCGAGCACGGCTCGCTCGAGGGCTGCGACGTCGGCGATCGCCTCACGAACGACGAGCTCCTCGAGCTCGAGTGCGACATCCTCGTGCTCGCCGCGCGCGAGGATCAGATCACGGCCACGAACGCACCGCGTGTTCGCGCGCGGATGATCGCCGAGGGCGCGAACGGCCCGACCTCGCTCGAGGCGGACGCGATCCTCTGGGATAGCGGGATCCCCGTGCTCCCCGACATGCTCACGAACGCCGGCGGCGTCACCGTCTCGTACTTCGAGTGGGTGCAGGACCTCGGGCGGCTCTTCTGGACGCGCGACGAGATCCGCGCCAAGCTCGCCGAGAAGCTGTCGAACGCGTTCGACCGCGTCTGGGATCTCGCCGAGGACCGCAAGGTGCCGCTCCGCACGGGCGCGCTCGTCGCGGGCATTCGCGAGGTCTCGGACGCGCTCCAGGCGCGGGGGATCTTCCCGTGAACACGGTCCGCGACGCGATGGTCTCGAATCCCGGGCAACTGCCCGCAGACGCGTCCGCCCAGGCGGCGGGCGAGCTGCTCCAGCGGACCGAGGTGCGCGCCGTCTACGTCACCGAGGACGAGCGGCTCGTCGGCGTCGTGACGCGGAAGACACTCGTGCGCGAGGTGGTCGCGCACGGGCTCGACCCGAAGGCGACCGAGCTCGGCGCGATCGCGGAGACCGCCGGACTTCACGATCGGTCCGGACGTCCCGCTCGAGGAGGCGTTCCGCTTCCTCGAGGCCGAGGACGCGGAGCGCGTGCCCGTCGTCGACGAGGAGCACCGGCTCATCGGCGTGCTCTCGCGCAGCGTGCTCCAGCGGCGGCTCGCCGAGGACGAGGACGAGCCGCTCCCGCCCGCGGCCGTAGCTAGCAGCAGGTGTAGGCGCCGGGAGGCGCTGCGCCCTCCTCGGGCTCGGGCAGCTCGGCGGCGGCGAACGCCGCGCCGTGCAGGATGTCGCGCTCGGAGACCTCGATCTCGTCGAGCCCGTACGCCGCCATGACCTCCCGCAGCACGACGATCCCGGCGACGATCACCGGCGCGCGGCCCGGCTCGATTCCCGGCACCGCGAGCCGCTCCTCGCGTCGTCATCGCCGCGAGCCGCTCGAGCTGCGCCTCGACGGACGCGAGCGGGATCCGGTGCCCGTGCGTGCGCGCCGGGTCGTACTCGGCGTCGCCGAGGTCGAGCGTCGCGAGCGTCGTCACCGTCCCGGCGACGCCGATCGCGCGTCGCGCCTCGAGGTCGGGCAGGAGCGAGCGCACGTACGCTGCCGCCGCCGCGAGCTCCGGTCGCGACGGGCGGATCCGACGCGAGGAAGCGCTCGGTGAGCCGCACGCAGCCGACGTCGAGGCTCGTCGACGAACGCGACCGCGCCGTTCGTGCGCGAGCACGAGCTCGGTCGAGCCGCCGCCGATGTCGACGACGAGCGACGTCGTCGAGCGGCGGCCGCCCGGCGGTGACGCCGCGGATCATCATCGCCGCCTCCTCGTCGCCGGCGAGCAGCCGCGTCGTGAACCCGTAGCTCCACTCGATCTCGCCGAGGAACGCCTCGCCGTTCTCGGCGTCGCGCACGGCGCTCGTCGCGATCGCGAGCGTTCGCTCGGCGCCGAGCGCCTCGAGCTCGCGCCGGTAGTCGGCGAGGCAGTTCCGTACGCGCGCGATCGGGACGGGGAGGAGCCGCCGCCGCTCGTCGACGCCCTCGCCGAGCCGCGTGATCGTCAGCCGCCGCGCGACCTCCTCGAGCACGTCGCCGTCGACGTCCGCGACGAGGAGCCGGGTCGAGTTCGTCCCGAGGTCGACCGCTGCGACGCGCGTCATCGCGCGGGGAGGAACGACGCGGAGCCAGCGCGTGCGTGCCGCTGCGCGCGCTCGAGCGAGCCGAGCAGGACCTGCAGCTGCGCGCGTGAGACGCGCAGGCGCTCGGTCGCGGCCTGCGAGGTCCGGCCTGCGCGCGCTCGGCCTCGGCGAGGAGCTGCTCCGTGCGCGCGGTGCGCTCCTCGAACGAGCGCGAGCTCGCTCGTGATCGCGCTTGCCGGTCCGCTTGCCCTGCCTCCAGAGCGCGAAGCCGCGGACGACGACGACGAAGAGCCCGACGAGCGACGAGCACGAGCCCGACGAGGAAGCGGTCGAGAACCACGCGCCGAGTCTAGAGCCTGTCGGCCGATCGTACCAGAGCCGCTCCGGGATCCAATCTCGGACGTTTTCGGATCCAAATGGTCGGGTATGGATCCAAAGCGGTAATACGGGGTTTGACGCCGTCTGATCGTGTATTCTAGGATCCGAATCCGGCAGAAATTGCACACAATCGAGCGGGGAGGAGCTGCGATGTGAGGAACGGGGCAGAGACGAACGGGCCGCTGGGCGGGCATCGAGCGGCCGTACACGGCAGACGGACGTCGAGCGGCATCCGCGGGCGCTTCCACATCGAGCACACGCTCGCGCGGCTCGGCGCCGAGCGGCTCTGGCAGCTGCTGCACTCGGAGCCGTACGTCGCCGCGCTCGGCGCGCTGACCGGCGCGCAGGCCGTGCAGATGGTGAAGGCCGGCCTGCAGGCGATCTACCTCTCCGGCTGGCAGGTCGCCGCCGACGCGAACCTCGCCGGGCACACGTACCCCGACCAGAGCCTCTACCCGGCGAACAGCGCGCCCGCGCTCGTCGAAGCGCATCAACAACGCCCTGCTCCGCGCCGACCAGATCGACTCGGCGGAGGGCCGGAACGGCACGTACTGGCTCGCGCCGATCGTCGCCGACGCCGAGGCCGGCTTCGGCGGCCCGCTGAACGCGTTCGAGCTGATGAAGGCGTTCATCGAGGCCGGCGCCGCGGGCGTCCACTTCGAGGACCAGCTCTCGTCGGAGAAGAAGTGCGGCCACCTCGGCGGCAAGGTGCTCGTGCCGACGAGCCAGTTCGTCCGCACGCTCGTCTCCGCGCGGCTCGCCGCCGACGTCCTCGACGTCCCGACGGTCCTCGTCGCGCGCACCGACGCGCTCTCGGCGACGCTGCTCACGAGCGACGTCGACGAGCGCGACCGCGAGTTCGTCACCGGCGAGCGCACGCCCGAGGGCTTCTTCCGCATCACGCCGGGAATCGAGGCGCCGATCGCCCGCGCGCTCGCGTACGCGCCGTACGCCGACCTCCTCTGGTGCGAGACCTCGACGCCCGACCTCGACGAGGCCGCCGCAGTTCGCCGAGGCCGTGCACGCGCAGTTCCCGGGCAAGCTCCTCGCGTACAACTGCTCGCCGTCGTTCAACTGGAAGAAGCACCTCGACGACACGACGATCGCGTCGTTCCAGCGCGAGCTCGGCGGCGATGGGCTACAAGTTCCAGTTCGTGACGCTCGCCGGCTTCCACGCGGTCTGCAACTCGATGTTCGACCTCGCGCGCGGCTACGCGCGCGGAGGGGATGAGCGCGTACGTGCGGCTCCAGGAGGCGGAGTTCGCGAACGAGGAGTACGGCTACACGGCGACGCGCCACCAGCGCGAGGTCGGCGCCGGCTACTTCGACGCGGTGCTCGAGGCGGTCACCGGCGGCGAGAGCTCGACGCTCGCGCTCAAGGGCTCGACCGAGGAGGCGCAGTTCGAGGTGGCGCCGCGTCGCGTGAGCGACGCATCGCCGACGGCTGACCGTCCGCGCGCCCGACGAGGCGGGCGTCCTCACGCCCGAGGCGCTCGACCTCGTCGTCGCGCTCGCAGCGCGAGTTCGCCGGCCGGCGGGAGGAGCTCCTGCTGCGCGCGGGCCGAGCGGCAGGAGCGGATCGAGGCGGGCGAGCTCCCCGACTTCCTCGAGTCGACCCGCTCCGTGCGCGAGGGCGACTGGCGCGTCGCGCCCGTGCCCGGCCGACCTCCAGGACCGCCGCGTCGAGATCACCGGCCCGGCGGGCGACCGGAAGATGGTCATCAACGCGTTCAACTCGGGCGCGCGGATCTACATGGCCGACTTCGAGGACGCGAACTCGCCGACCTGGGAGAACGTCGTCGGCGGCCAGCAGAACCTCACCGACGCGATCGAGCGGACGATCTCGCTCGAGCAGGGCGAGAAGCGCTACGCGCTGAACGACGAGGTCGCGGTGCTCCTCGTCCGGCCGCGCGGCTGGCACCTGCAGGAGCGCCACGTCGAGGTCGACGGCGAGCACGTCTCCGCGGGCCTCTTCGACTTCGGCGTCTACCTCCACCGCAACGCCGAGCGCCTGCTCGAGCGCGGATCCGGGCCGTACTTCTACCTCCCGAAGCTCGAGAGCCACCTCGAGGCGCGGCTCTGGAACGACGTCTTCTGCTTCGCGCAGGACCGGCTCGGGATCCCGCGCGGGACGATCAAGGCGACCGTCCTCATCGAGACGATCCTCGCCGCGTTCGAGATGGACGAGATCCTCTACGAGCTCCGCGAGCACTCGGCCGGGCTCAACGCGGGCCGCTGGGACTACATCTTCTCCGTGATCAAGAAGTTCCGCGACCGCGCCGGAGTTCGTCCTGCCCGACCGCGCGCAGGTGACGATGACCGTGCCGTTCATGCGCGCGTACACGGAGCTGCTCGTCCGCACGTGCCACCGGCGCGGCGCGCACGCGATCGGCGGCATGGCCGCGTTCATCCCGAGCCGGCGCGACCCGGAGGTGAACGAGATCGCGCTCGCGCGCGTGCGCGAGGACAAGCGGCGCGAGTCGGGCGACGGCTTCGACGGCACGCTGGGTCGCGCATCCGGACCTCGTCCCGGTCGCGATGGCCGAGTTCGACGCGGTGCTCGGCGACCGGCCGAACCAGCTCGAGCGGCTGCGCGAGGACGTCGTCGATCGCAGGCGGCCGACCTGCTCGAACGTCGCCGCGACGCCGGGCGAGATCACGGACGGCGGGCGTGCGCGCGAACGTCTCCGTCGGGATCCGGTACATCGCCGCCTGGCTCCAGGGCGTCGGCGCGGCCGCGATCGACAACCTCATGGAGGACGCCGCGACCGCCGAGATCTCGCGCTCGCAGGTCTGGCAGTGGGTGCGCCACGGCCGCGTCGAGCGCGCCGACGTCGAGCGGATCGATCGCGCGAGGTCGTGGCCGAGCTGCCCGACGAGCCGGTCGTACGCCGAGGCGCGCGAGCGTCTTCGAGCAGGTCGCGCTGCGCGAGGACTTCGTCGAGTTCCTGACGCTCCCCGCCTACGCGCACCTGCTCGGTCACCCGGTGCACGAGGCGGGGCGAAGCGATGTCTGACGGGACGAAGGCCGACGACATCGCCCTCGCGCTCGAGGAGGCGATCGTCTCGGGCGAGATCCCGCCCGGGAGCACGCTCCGCCAGGAGCACCTCTCCGAGCAGTTCCAGGTGAGCCGCACGCCCGGTGCGCGAGGCGCTGCGGCGCCTCGCGGCGCTCGGGCTCGTCACCTTCGAGCCGAACCGCGGCGTCCGCGTGCGCATGCTCTCCCGCGACGAGATCCGCGAGGCGTTCATGGTGCGCGCCGAGCTCGAGAGCCTCGCGACGGAGATCGCGACGCCGAAGATGACCGACGACGACCTCGCCGAGCTCGAGCGCGCCGAGCGGCGGTTCCACCGCGCGACCGAGCGGCTCGTCGAGATGAGCCACGAGGGGCGCCAGGATCTCGAGATCGCGCGCGAGTGGCTGCATCTCGAACCACTCGTTCCACGACGTGATCTACCGCGGCGGCCGACGTTCCGCTCATCGAGCGGATGGCGAAGGCGGCGCGGCGGACGTTCCTCGTGAAGCCGGTGTGGGCGACCGGGGCCGACCTCGACGAGCTGTACCTGAAGAACGACCGGCAGCACCGCGCGATCCGCGACGCGATCGCCGCGCGGAGCCCCGAGGGCGCGCGGGTGCTCGCGCGCGAGCACGTGCTCTCGTCGGGGCGTCTGCTCGAGGCGATCCTGGACAAGGTCTCCGCGCAGTCGCGCGAGACCTCGTCCGCCGGTCGCCACTAGCCGCGCGTGCCGCTCCAGAACCGCGTCACGCCGCTTCGGCGAGCTCGTCGCGCACCCCGCGCGAGGGCTCGTGTACGGCAACCGTGGCTGCCTGCACGACGATGTCGGGCGCATTCGACGACCGTGCGCTGTGCGACGCTGGATCGCGTGCCGGCTGGAGTTCCAGGGCTGGCGAACGAAGCCCCTGCTGCAGCCGGGCAGGTTCACGGAGCTGTTCTTCCTGGACGAGGCGACCGCGTTCGCCGCGGGTCACCGCCCGTGTGCGCTCTGCCGGCGCGAGGACTACGTCCGCTTCTGTGACGTCTGGAGGCAGAGCCATGGCAAGCCGGTCGGTGCCGACGCGATCGACCTGCACCTCCACTCCGAGCGGGTCGACGCCCGGTCGCGGGATCGACGCCTCCATCGGGCCGAGCTCGACGACCTCCCCGACGGGGCCTTCGTCGTCGAGTCCGATGTGGCATGGCTCGTTCTCGGCCGTGCGCTGCTGCGCTGGACTCCGGCCGGCTACTCGGAGCGCCGGCCCCGGAGGTCACGCAGCGTCTCACTCCTCACGCCGCCGTCCCTCGTCGACGTGCTCCGCGCGGGATGGGAGCCAGTCGTTCCCTTCCTGCACCCGAGCGCCGAGCGTCTAGCGCGCGAGCGTCACCTTGGAGAGGCCGCGCGGCGCGTCGGGATCGAGCCCTCGCGCGCGGGCGAGCGCCCACGCGAAGAGCTGTCCGGGGAGGATCGAGAGCAGCGGCGAGAGGAGCGGCGAGGAGGTCGCCGGGCTCGGCGAGGACGTACTGCGCGTGCGGGACGGACGCGGCCGCGGATCCGCTGGCGACGATCGTCGCCCCTGCCTCGTGGGCGCGCTCGACCGCCTCGACGACCGCAGGAAGGTTGGCGTCGTCGGACGCGATCGCCCAGACGGGAAAGAGCGAGTCGAGCGCCGCGACGGGGCCGTGCGCGAGGTCGGTCGCGGTCAGCGGCTCGGCTGCGATCCGGCAGGTCTCGAGCAGCTTCAGCGCGATCTCGCGTGCCGTCGCGAACTCGGCGCCGCGACCGACGACGAACATCCGGCCCGCGTACGCGAACGGGATCGCGATGCTGCCGATCCGAGCCTCGAGCGAACGCGTGAGCGTCGGCATGGCCGCGGCGACCGACCGCAGGTCGTCGGCGAACGCGTCTCCGCTGTCCGGCGCCGTGCGCGGCGAGCAGGCCGAGAGCCGCGACCTGGTTCGAGTACGTCTTCGTCGCGGCGACGGCGTGCTCGGCTCCCGCGCGGAGCTCGAGCACGGCGTCGGACTCGCTGGCGAGCTCCGACGCGGGATCGTTCGTCACCGCGACGACGTAGGCGCCGCGCCGCCGCGCGCGCCGCGCGTACTCGACGACGTCGGGCGTCCGGCCGGACTGCGAGAGCGCGAGCGCCGTGCATCCGGACATGTCGAGCTCGGCGCCGTAGTAGACGGTCAGCGAGATCGAGTCGCGCAGCGCCGTCCAGCCGGGCAGGAGCCCGAACGCGTAGACCCCGTACGAGGCGGCGTTGTCGGACGAGCCGTGGCCGACCATGCGAATGGTGGTCGCGTCGCGCCGCCGCATCTCGTCGGCGACCGCGGCGAACTGGCGCTCTGACCGTCGAGCAAGCGCAGGAGCGCGTCGGGCTGCTCGCGGATCTCGTCGAGGAACCGTGCGCCCGGTTCGCGCGGGAGCGATGCGGCGGGCTCAGCCGACGACACGGGCGCGGCCTTCGACGAGCACTCGCTCGATCTCGAGCTCCTCGGTGACGACGATGACGTCGGCAGGCAGTCCGACCCCGAGCCGCCCGGTCGCCGGGAGCCGGAGGACGCGAGCCGGAACCTCGGTCGCCGCTCCGATCGCGTCCGCGAACGGCACGCCGAGCGAGTGCAGGTTGCGAACGGCGTCGATCATCGTCAGCGTGCTGCCGGCGAGCGCTCCGCCGTTGCCGCGTGCGACGCCGTCGCTGACCTCGACGGCGACGTCACCGAGGCGGTAGGAGCCGTCGTCCAGGCCGGCGGCCGACACGGCGTCGGTGACGAGCGCGAGCCGTCCTTGCGAGGCCTGCCACACCATCGCCGCGGTGACGGGCGCGACGTGCACCCAGTCGACGATCAGCTGGACGACGACGTCCGGTCGTGCGAGCGCGGCGCCGATGATGCCGGGGTCGCGGTGGTGGAACGGGCGCATCGCGTTGAAGAGGTGCGTCACGCTGCGTACGCCGAGGTCGAACGCGGCGATGGCGTCCTCGGCGCTCGCGTCGGAGTGGCCGCACGAGACCGCGATCTCGCGCCGGAGCAGCTGCTCGATCACCGGTGTGCGCCCGGAAGCTCGGGTGCGAGCGTGACCAGTCGGACGGGCCCCGCCGCGAGCAGGCGATCGAGCAACTCCGGGTCGGGGTTGCGGCGCGCCTCCGCCGGGTGGATCCCGAGTCGAAGGGCCGAGATGAACGGCCCTTCGAGGTGGGCTCCGAGCACGCGGGGCCCGTCCGACTCGGCAGGCACCTCGCGGAGGGCGGCGAGGAGCTGCTCCTCGGGGGAGGTGATGAAGGTGGGGAGGTAGGCGGTGACGCCGGTCTCGAGCAGCGCCTCGCCGGCCTGGCGGTAGCCCTCGGCGTCGGCCGACAGGAAGTCGACGCCGCCGAAGCCGTTCACCTGCAGGTCGACGAACCCCGGAACCGCGATTCCGCGGCCGTTGGGCGACGAGAGCCCGAACGCGGCGACCCGACCCCCGAGGATCTCGAGATCGCCGGGGACGAGCTGGCCGTCGACGAGGGCCGCCTCGACGCCGAGTCTCACTGCACGTCCTCCACGGCGCCGGCGATGCTGCGGCCGGAGGCCTCGAGGCGTGCGCGCGCTGCGGCGGCGTCGACACCGGCGACGAGCGAGACGATCGCGACCCGCGCGTCGCCGTCCGCCGCCGCCAGCGCTTCGTCGATCTCCTCGGGCCGTCGCACCGGTCGCGGCCGCGACGATCCTCCGCACGCGTCCGACGAGCTTCTCGTTCGCGGCGACGACGTCGACCATGAGGTTCCCGTACGTCTTCCCGAGCCGGATCATGGTGATCGTCGAGATCGCGTTGAGGACGAGCTTCTGTGCGGTTCCGGCCTTGAGGCGCGTCGAGCCGGCGATGAACTCGGGACCGACCACGACGACGATCTCGTGGTCGACGAGCGAGCCGAGCGTCGAGCCGGGAGCGCAGACCACGCACGCCGTGAGCGCGCCCGCCGTCGTCGCGGTCTCGAGCGCGCCGACGACGTAGGGCGTCGAGCCGCTCGCGCTCACGCCTACGACGGCGTCTCCGGGCCGGATGTCGAGTAGGCCGAGTTCGCGCGCGCCCGCCTCGCGGTCGTCCTCGGCGGCTGCCATGGCGAGCGGAGCTGCGGTGGTCCCGCCCGCGACGACGGCGACGACGACGCCGGGTGGAGTCGAGAACGTCGCCTCGCACTCGGCCGCGTCGAGCGCCGCGATGAGACCGGAGGAGCCTGCGCCGACGTAGATCGAGGCGGCCGCCGGCTCGCAAGCGATCGGCGATCGCGTCGATCGCGTCGGCGATCGCGGGTGCGGCCGCGGCAACCGCCGCGGGCACCGTCGCGTCCTCGGCGTTCATGAGCGCGACGAGCTCGGACGTCGGTCGCGACTCGTAGCCGGCGTGCGGGTCGCTCCCCGCCTCGGTGATCAGCTCGTCCTCGACCATCGCGCGAGTCTACGCCGCCTCACTCGGGTGGTCAATACCAGTTGTGAGGAAATGTGGTATCCATACCCGGCACTCATGGCCGAGATCGCGCTCCGGAACATCACGAAGGTCTTCTCGGGAGACGTCGTAGCGATCGACGACGTCTCGCTGGACATCGGAGACGGCGAGTTCATCGCGCTTGTCGGGCCGTCCGGCTGCGGCAAGTCGACGTTGCTCCGCACGATCGCCGGCCTCGAGGACGTGACGGCCGGCGAGATCCACATCGGCGAGCGCGACGTGACCGATCTCGCGCCTCGACACCGGGACATCGCGATGGTCTTCCAGAGCTACGCGCTGTACCCGCACATGAGCGTGCGGCAGAACCTGGGCTACGGCCTCAAGGTGCGGCGGATGCCGAAGGCCGAGGCCCGCAGACGCGTCGACGAGATCGCCGAGCTCCTCGGGTTGACCGACCTCCTCGAGCGCAAGCCGGCCCAGCTCTCGGGGGGCCAGCGCCAGCGCGTGGCCATGGGGCGCGCGATCGTGCGGCAGCCGCAGGCGTTTCTCATGGACGAGCCACTCTCCAACCTGGACGCCAAGCTCAGGGTCGGGATGCGCGCGTCTCTCGCGCAGCTCCATCAGCAGCTCGGCGTCACGACGGTCTACGTCACGCACGACCAGGTCGAGGCGATGACGCTCGGCCAGCGGGTTGCGGTGATGCGGGACGGCCGCATCCTGCAGGTCGACACCCCGCAGACGCTCTACGAGCAGCCGCGCGACCTCTTCGTCGCCGGATTCATCGGCTCGCCCGCGATGAATCTCGTCGAGGCGACCATCTCCGACGGGGAGGTCACGTTCGGGCAGCTCCGCGTCAAGCTCGATCCGTCGAGGCGGCCGGAGGGCCGAGAGAGCGGCCCGGTGATCCTCGGCATCCGACCCGAGACCTTCGAGGACGCGGCGTTCGCGTCGGCCGAGCTTCCGACGATCGACGTCGAGGTCGTCGTGCTCGAGGAGCTCGGCTCGGATGCGCACGTCTTCTTCCGCGTCCACGCGACGAGGATCGCCGCGGAGACGCTCGGAGAGGACGAGGACTCGACCACCGACCTCGTCACGGATCGCGGCTCGCTCCTCAACGCGCGCGTCGACCCACGGACGGCCGCTCGTATCGGCCACTCGCTCCGCCTGGCGGTCGACCCCGCGCGCTTCCACTTCTTCGACGCGGACACCGGGGCGTCGCTCCTCCGTCTCGGCGCGAGCGAACGACGGCCGGCGGCGTCCATGGTGTTCTGAGCCGGCGGAGCCTGGTCATGACCACTACCGACCGCTCGACTACGATGGGGCACGTGACGAAGCAGGCCGCGACGCGCGACCTGGTGCTCGACCTCATCGAGCAGCTCGCGGTCGGCGACGCGATTCCCTCCGAGCGGCAGCTGAGCGCCGACTTCGGCGTGTCCCGGCTGACCGTCCGTGCGGCGCTCGACGATCTCGTGCGGGAGGGTCACCTCGTTCGGCGGCACGGCTCGGGGACGTTCGTGAGCGAGCCCAAGATCGCGCAGGAGCTGACGATGACGTCGTTCACCGACGACATGCGTCGGCGGGGTCTCAGACCGGCCAGCAAGACGCTCGACCTGCGAAGCGTCCCGGCTGGGGCACGGCTCGGACGTCTGCTCCACGTCTCGCCTCCGAGCCCGTTCTCGTCGCAGATCGGCTCAGGCTGGCGGATGGCGAGAGCATGGCGATCGAGACGGTGCACATTCGGGCCTCTCACGTTCCCGGGCTGACGGCCGCCGATCTCGAGGAGCGGTCGTTCTACGAGCTCCTCCGCGACCGCTACGGGATCGTCGTCGTCGGAGGCGAGCAGACGATCGAGCCGACGGTCACCGACGAGGACGAGTCGAAGGCGCTCGGCGTGCCCTTGCACTCACCGGCATTCCGCTTCGAGCGCGTCACACACTCGGACGCCGGCGAGATCGTCGAGTTCGTCGAGTCGATCTATCGCGGCGACCGGTACCGCCTCGTGACGTCGCTGTCGATTCCGCAGGAGCGACGGCGTTCACGGGACGGGGACGGCCGTGTCGCCTCCGGCAAACAGCGTGGTTAGTACCAGAGCGGATTCGCAGGCCTCGTCGCGAAAGACTCCGCTGAGCAGGAGATTGACGCAGCAACCGTTGCACAATGGGGCTTGACAGATCGCTGCGGATGTGGAAGCCTCTCGCCCGTGGCAGATTGGTACAAACCACTTGGGTGCTCCGACCGGGTACTGCCACACTTTCTCCACGGTCTGAGCGAGCGCCCAGATGCCGCGGGAGATGCGAATGAACGTACGTATTTTCGCCGCAGCTGCGCTCGTCGCGGCCTTGGCGGTCGTGGCGGTCGGTGCGACCGGGGCGTCCGGTGGCAGCGCCGCCAACACACTGACGGTCTGGCTCCAGGTGGACGCGCAGTCCGGCTGGCCGGAGGTCGTCGCTGCCGCCAACGCTCAGTTCAAGGCCCAGAACCCCGGCTGGAACGTGGATGTCCAGTACCAGACCTGGGGAACCCACCTCTCGAAGTTCGACGCGACGCTCGCGGGCGGTAACGCTCCGGACGTCATCGAGATGGGGAACACGGAGATGACGAAGTACATGGCGGCGGGGGCGTTCCAGGACCTCTCCGGTCTGTCGTTCCCGAACCAGAGCACGTGGCTCGAGGGTCTCGCAGCGTCGGGCCGCTACGGCGGCAAGCTCTACGGCGTTCCGTACTACGCCGGGTCGCGTGTCGTCACCTACCGAACCGACCTGTTCAAGCAGGTCAACGCGAAGATCCCGACGAGCCAGGGCGAGTTCATCGCGCTTGCGCAAGAAGATCGGCGCGAAGAACAAGCGCGAAGACGTTCTCGCCCGTCTACATCGCGGGCACTGACTGGTACGTCGCGATGAGCTTCGTCTACGACTACGGCGGAAAGATCGCGATGACGCGCAAGGGCAAGTGGGTCGGCACGCTCGACAAGCCGGCCGCGCTCGCCGGACTCGCTGCATACAAGCGGTTCTTCGACGGTGATCTTCACCGCGGCGAACGTCGCTCTGACGATCGGCATCGGGACGCTCATCGCGTTCCTGCTCGTCCGGGTCTCGGCGTGGGTTCGCGTGCTCCTCACGGCGGGCCTCGTCCTCGTCTGGTCGATGCCCGCCGTCGTCGCCGTGCAGGTCTGGTTCTGGATGACGAACTTCCAGAACGGCATCCTCAATCACGTCCTCACGCAGCTCCACGTCGGTGACTACTCGCAGCACGACTGGTACGCGACGACGTTCTGGAAGCTCGCCATGGTGACGCTGCTCATCGTCTGGGGCGCGATCCCGTTCGTCACGATCACGGTCTACGCAGGGCTCGCCCAGGTGCCGCGCGAGCTCGTCGAGGCCGCGGAGATCGACGGCGCCGGCCCGCTCCGCGTCTTTCGCGACGTCACCTATCCGATCCTGAAGCCGATCTTCCTCATCCTCACGAGCCTCTCGATCATCTGGGACTTCGGCGTCTTCACGCAGCCGTATCTCCTGATCGGCGCGTCGCAGGTCGACCCGTCGAACTACCTCATGGGCGTGTACGTCTTCATCGAGGGCTACGCGCACTCCGACTTCGGGCGCGGCGCGGCGATCTCGCTGCTCATGCTCCTGATCGTCGCGACGATGAGCGTGTTCTACGTCCGCCGGATGGTGAAGATGGGGGAGGCTGCTCGGTGACCTCCGCGACCGAGGTCGTCGCGCGGCCGCGCCCCGAGGTCGTTCCACGGGCGGCGACCATCAGCCGCCAGCGCCGTCGTCGGCTGCGGCGGATCGCCTGGAACGTGGTCGGGCTCGCCGTCTTCGTCGTCCTGGTCTTCCCGGTGTTCTGGATGATCTCCACGGCGTTCAAGCCGGACACCGAGATCAACGCCTTCGCGCCGACCTGGTTCTCGACGCATCCCACGCTGGAGCACTTCCGTGACGCCATCGCGCGGCCGTACTTCTGGGAGGTCGTCAAGAACAGCCTCATCGTGGTCGGCGCGGTCGTGGCCCTGTCGATGGTCGTCGCCTTCCTCGCGGCCGTCGCGCTCGCGAAGTACCGATTCACGGGGAACAAGCTGTTCGTCGTCCTCGTGATCGGGATCCTGATGCTCCCGCAGGCCGGGCTCGTGATCCCGCTCTACGTCGTGCTCGCGAAGTACCACCTGACGAACCACCTGCTCGGCCTCGTGTTCACGCACCTCGTGATCCTGCTGCCGTTCGCCGTGTGGACGCTTCGGGGGTTCATCCTGGGCATCCCGAAGGAGCTCGAGGAGGCGGCGATGGTCGACGGCTCGAGCCGGCTCGGCGCCTTCACGAGGATTCTCCTTCCGCTCGTCGCTCCGGGGCTCGTGGCGACGTCGGTGTTCGTCTTCATCACGAGCTGGAACGAGTACATCTTCGCCAACGTCATCCTCACGGACCAGCAGAACCAGACGCTCACCGTCTGGCTGTCGTACTTCTACGGGACGAGCCGCGCGACCGACTGGGGCGGGCTCATGGCCGCCTCGACGCTGACGGCGATCCCGGTCGTCATCTTCTTCCTGCTCGTGCAGCGCAAGATCGCGTTCGGCCTGACCGCCGGCGCGGTCAAGGCCTGATGGCCGACCTCGAGCGACTCGCGTCGCGCTGCATCCTTCCCGGCTTCGAGGGCCCGACCGTGCCCGACTGGGTGCGACGGCGCCTCGCGGACGGCCTCGGCGGCGTCGTCCTCTACGCGTGGAACGTCGAGAGCGGCGAGCAGCTGCGCGCGCTGACCGCCGAGCTGCGCTCGGAGCGCGAGGACCTCATCGTCGCGATCGACGAGGAGGGCGGCGACGTGACACGGCTCGAGGCGGCGACCGGCAGCTCGTATCCGGGGAACGCAGCGCTCGGGGTCGTCGACGACGTCGAGCTGAGCGAGAGCGTCGCGGCGTCGCTGGGCGCCGAGCTGGCGGACGCCGGCGTCAACCTCGACTTCGCGCCGGTCGCGGACGTCAACACGAACCCGCAGAACCCGGTCATCGGCATCCGCTCGTTCGGCTCGGACGCCGAGCTCGTCTCGCGGCACGTTGCCGCCTTCGTGCGAGGGCTCCAGCGCGCCGGCGTCGCCGCCTGCGCGAAGCACTTTCCCGGCCACGGCGACACGTCCGTCGACTCGCATCTCGCGCTGCCGCTCGTCGACTCGCTCGACCCCCGCGCCCTCGAGCCCTTCCGCGCTGCGATCGCGGCCGGCGTTCGCTCGATCATGACGGCCCATATCGTCGTGCGTTCGATCGGTGACGACGCCCGCGACGATGAGCCGCGAGATCCTCCACGACCTCCTTCGCGTCGAGCTCGGGTTCGACGGCGTCGTCGTCACCGACGCGCTCGAGATGAAGGCGATCAGCGAGACCGTCGGTGTCGAGGAGGGAGCAGTTCGCTCGATCGCTGCGGGCGCCGACGCGCTCTGCCTCGGTCACGACCTGTTCGACGACTCCGTCGTCGCCGTTCGCGACGCTCTCGTCGGCGCGGTTCGCTCGGGGCGACTGCCCGAGGGGCGGCTCGTCGAGGCCGCCGGCACGCGTCGCTGCGCTCGCCCAGCCGGCGGCCGGACTGAGCGCGAACCGCGAGGTCGGCCGGGACGCGGCGCGGCGTGCGCTTCGGCTCGACGGCGATGGGCGTATCGACGGCCCGGCGCTGGTCGTCGAGCTCGTTCCCGAGGTCGGGATGGCCGCCGGCCGGCTGTCGCAGCTGCCGGGCGAGTGGTTCCAGGCAGTGGTGCCCGAGGCCGAGGTGCGCCGCTTCGAGCGCGAGCCGGATGATCTCGAGCTCGACGGCCGACAGCTCGTCGTCATCGTGCGCGACGCGCACCGGCACGAGTGGGAGCGGGCGGCTGTCGAGGCGCTCACGGCGCGTGACCCGTCCGCGATCGTCGTCGAGATCGGGCTGCCGCACTGGCGCCCGCCGCGAGCCGGTACCTACGTCGCGACCTACGGCGCAGCCCGCGTCAACGTGGAATCGGCTGCCGAGGCGCTATACTCCCGGCCGCGACGCGGGGTGGAGCAGTCAGGTAGCTCGCCGGGCTCATAACCCGGAGGTCGCAGGTTCAAATCCTGCCCCCGCTACTCAGGAAAGCCCCGGAAACGGGGCTTTTCTGGTTTTAGGGTCGGAACGCAGATTCCGAATCTCAGGTGAAATCTCAGGTGGCGGAACTGTCCCAACCGGCCATCTAGTCAGCTGCGCCGGTGCGCGTCATTCTGCTGACGGGGCGGGTCCCATCTGGCGAAGTCGTGACAGTCGCGGTGTTCGGGCAGCCGATCCAGCCCCGCGTCACCGCGACGACGCCGCTATGGAAGCGTCAGGCGGTAAATGTTCGACGCGCGGTTGCCGCGTAGCGTCCGGACTTCAACCCGACCGCGTGCACCGGCGAAGTTGCCAGTGCCGCCCGTCACCGGAAGGGTCAGCAGTGCACCTATCCCAGAAACCGGAACCCGTCCCGCGAATCCGATGGTCCCACCGGGAAGCACGGCGGTTCCCTTGTGGGCTACGACCGTCTGGGAGACAACGGTGACCGTGCCAATGTCGCGTCCGACAACTGCGCCGTTCGGCTTTCCGAACTGCCGGACGGCGTTGCGAAGCTGGGATTTCTGTGCGAGGACGTCGCCCGGGCCGAGCTGGTTCTTCGGGTCAACATCATTTGCGACGGCAACCTGCGTGGTTACCGACACCAGCCGAATCGTCACCGCCTTCGCACTCGTTCCGACTGCTGCCTGGGCAGGAAGTGCGACAGCCAGCAACGGCACCAACGCAGCGAGTAGATGGTTCGGGCGCATCATCAAGTGCATCGACGTGCCTTGTCCACCGGGCAATCCCCCGTTGTAGCCGACCCCACCAGCGGGGCGTTCTTCGGCGTTGCGATTCCGCTGGACTTGTAACGGCGAACGGGCTTGTCGGCTCAGGCCAGCACGGCGAACCCGGCGGCGACCTAGTCGCGCACTGGCCCTGGCAGACACTCGACGAACGCGACGACCTCCGCATCGGTCTCGGCGGTCAGAGCGGGTGACCGCCCGCTCCCTTGCACATCGAAGCGTCGTGGTTCGGTGCCGACCCGCCGCACCGTCGATTGCAGCGGCGCGCGGATGGGTAATCATGTCGTGACGATGCCCGAGGCGTCCGTGATCGTCTACGAGTGTCCTGGCTGCGGCCAGCCCATTGAATCCGGCGAGGACTTCGTCGTCGCACGGGAGTACGAGCTAGCGCCCGACTTCAGCCTGCATATGACGGGGAACGAGGACACGATCAGGGCGATACGGCGATTCCACGTCGAGCACTTCCGGGGTCGGATGGGCGGCTACGTCTACGAGCTGGTACACGAAGCGTCGCGGTAGACGTCACGGCGCGCGGGTAGCCGATCCGCCCCGGCTCGTGAGTAGGGTTAGCGCAACCGCAGGACGGCCGCATGGATGCGGCGGTGAATCTTCATCTGCACTGATAGGGGAAGGTCCGGCCTACCCGCGAAGTCGGGAACGCCGCCAGCGTCTACCGGCAGGTATGAACTTGTCGAACTGATCACGACGTTGCGTATCACGGACGCGACTAATCCGCCGTCGGTCGCGGTCCGGACTTTCGCGCCGTTCGACAGCGCACGAACCGACCCGAAGGCAGGTTCGCGGAAAGCAACAAGCGCCTGTGCTGGCGTCCGGTAAAGCGTCACCCCGACATCGACGTGTCAACCTGCGCCCCATCGGCCAGGTGTTCGTATTCAGTCCACCATCCGACACACCTTCCCGGC
>CAWDSX010000017.1:0-5446 GCA_963805135.1 uncultured Gaiellaceae bacterium
GTTCGCCGACTTCTACGTTCGCTAGACCGCTCGTCGTGACGCCCGATCCACCCGCGACCCCCGTCGGGGCGGATCTCGTGGTTCAACCGTCGCGCACCCTCGAGCGCGCGCTGCTCGTTGCACACTCGATGCGGATGCTTGCGGCGCTGATGATCTCGCTGAGGTTGGTGACGACGCCGGCCCGCTGCGCACACGCCGTCGTCATCGGTGGGCGGTGATCGTGCGCTACCTCGAGCCCGGACGGAAGCGCAGACGGCCCCGACCCTCCCTCGCGCGAGCGCTCTGGGTCATCGTGGCGGCCCTCGTCCTGGCGTTGGCTGTCCTGGCCGTCATTCGCTGAGGCCGCGCTCGACCTAGCTGACGCCACCGTGCTCGCACCGCGACGGCTGTAGCGGCGGCGCCCTAGGCCGCGACGTCTTCCCTCTTTGCCATTCACTCCGCCTCTGCGCGGTTCAGCCGGGCGACGGCTCCAGCGAGTCGCGCATGAGCCGGTTCGTGGCTGGGTAGCTGCAGAGGTGTTTCGATGAGCGCGCCTGCCGACAAGCACGAGTCGCTGCTGCAGCGAGCGCTGCCGATCTACGTCGCGCTGGTGCTCGCACTGCTCTCGGCGATCGCCCTGCTCGTCGTGGCGCGCCTCCAGCATGTGCTGCTGATCATCTTCATCAGCGTCCTGTTCGCGGCAGCTCTGACCGGGCCGAGCGAGCGTCTCGAGAAGCTTCGCGTGCCGCGGGCGCTCGCAGTGCCGCTCCTGTACCTCGCCGCGCTCGCCCTGGTCGTCGGCCTCGTCTGGCTCGTCACCCCGCCCCTGTTCGGGGAGGTCGCCGACTTCGGGGATGCCGCGCCCGGCTATGCCGACCGATATGAGCGTGTTCGAGACGCGTACGCAGAGCTCTACGACCGGTATCCGTCGATCGGTCCCTTCGACGAGCGCGTGTCGCGGTTGGGGGAGGCGATCGGTGAGCGAGCGGCCGCCCGGGCGTTCGAGCTGCCCTCCGCGTTCTTCGCACTTTTCCTCGATCTGCTGAGCGTGTTCGTGATCTCCACCTTGATCGTGTCGAACCGAGAGCGCATCCTCGGGGCGATTCTCGAGCTCGTCCATCCACGGCACCGTCCGAAGACGAGGGAAGTGCTGGTGTCGATGTGGACGCGGATCGGCTACTACCTTCGCGCGAAGCTGATCGTGATGGTGATCGTGGGCGTGGTCACCTACGGCGTGCTCCTTGCGATCGGTCTGCCGTTTGCGCTCCCCCTCGCAATCATCGTGGCACTGGGCGAGGCCATCCCGCGCGCCGGCCCTTGGCTCGCGCGAATCCCGTTGCTGGCGATCGCTGCGTTCGAGGGCCTCGTCACGTTTGGGATCACGTTTGCAGCGTCGATCCTGATCGAGAACCTGAAGGGCTACGTGCTCTCGCCCCTCATCGAGGGGGATCAGCTCGACATTCATCCTCTCGTCGTCTTCGTCTCGGTGCTGGTCGGGAGTGCGTTGCTCGGCGTCGCCGGGGCATTCGTGGCTGTGCCGGCGGCCGCGATCGTGCAGGTGCTGTACGACGATGTCATCCGGCCCTGGCGCTTGGCGGGGCTCGCAGCGGCTGAGAAGCAGTAACTGTCAGGCTCTCCCGACGGTGCCCGCTCACGCGAGCTTCGGCCGCAGTTCCTGTTCCCAGAAACGGAAGAAGCCGGCCTGGTCGGCACCGACCTGGTGGATCGCGATCCGATCGAAGCCGGCCCTTTGCCAGTCGCCGAGCGACTCGAGGATCGGCTCCGGGTCGGGACCGCACGGCACGCCCTCCACCGCCAGCTCGAGCGTGACGCCTTCGGCGACCGCGTCGAAGTCGGACGGCCGCGGCAGCTCCTGGTTGATCGTGCCGCCAAGCCCGCTGTGGCGCCACAGCCGGTAGACCGTCTGCTTGGCCTCGTCCTCGCTTTCGGCCCAGCAGATCCGAACCTGTCCATAGCGTGGCCCGTCGCCACCGCCGTCCCGGTACTGCTGCACGGTCTCCTCGTTCGGCTCCGTCGTCACGAGTGCGTCGCCTGCGCGGCCGGCCAGCTCGGCGGCATTCTTCCTCGCCGCCGCGACCGCGATCGGGATCGGCTGCTCGGGGAGGGTGTACAGCGTCGCGTGGTCGAGCGTGTAATGCCGGCCGCGATGGGTCTGCTCCCCACCCTGCCAGAGCAGGCGGATCACGGCGATCGCCTCCTCGAGCATCGCGATCCGCTCGTCGGGGGCGGGCCAGCGGGCACCGGTCACGTGCTCGTTGAGATTCTCGCCCGTGCCGAGCCCGAGCGTGAAGCGGCCCGGCAGCATCGCGCCGACGGTGGCTGCCGCCTGCGCGACGATCGCAGGATGGGTACGGATCAAAGGGCAGGTGACCCCCGTGGCGATGCCGATCCGCTCGGTTGCCTGCGCGATCCCGCCGAGCACGCTCCAGACGAACGGGCTCTGACCCTGCGCGTCGATCCAGGGATGGAAGTGGTCCGAGATCATCGCGAACGAGAAGCCCAGCTCCTCCGCCCTGGCTGCGTTGCGGACGAGGTCGAGCGGCGCATGCTCCTCGGACGAGAGCCAGTAGCCGTACTCCGTCATGGCGCGCTTGGTACCCGCGCGGGGCCTGCGCTCAAACGCGCTGATCCCCGACGCGACTATCCGACCACGAGAGCCTGGGGTGCCCCTGTCTTGATCCTGGTCGTGAACCACTTGGCCTGCGCATCGGTCTCGGTCTGGGACTCGGTGGCGAGCGTCAGCAGCTCGTGGTCGCGGGCGGCCTTCGCGGCTTGAGCTGCCATCACCCAAGAGATCGAGGTCTCCTGGGTGCGCAGATGGAGAACGCGGAGGTCCTCGAGCAGGTCGTCGCTGCCTTCGCCGACGGCGCTCTTCCAGGTCGCCTGACCGGCGTACCGTGTGGTGAGCGGCTCGAGCTTGTGCGCGCGCTTGTCCGCGGCGACCGAGAAGGTGAGGCACTGGTGATAGACGTCATGGTCGTCACTGTGGCGCTCGGCGGCTTCGCGAAGCATGGCCGCGAGGCCGTCCTCGAGCTCTCGCAGGTGAGCGAGGAGCGGCCCGATCTTCATCCGATCGACTCCACCTTGACAGCGGCCGACTTCAGCTGCGGCTGCTTCGAGACAGGATCCCAGATCGTCATCGTCAGTTCGTTGGCGGCGCGGGGGCGACCGTCGGGGCCGGCGTCCTCGCCGACGTCCCAGTAGCCGTAGTGGAAGGGGATGAAGACGACGCCCTCCCGCACACCGCTGATGCGGGCGGTGACTTCGACGGCGCCCCGCGGGGACGAGACGCGCAGCGTCTGCCCCTCGGAGACGCCCAGCCGCTCGGCGTCGGCCGAGCAGAGCTCGACCCAGGCGTCGGGCGCAGCGGCCTGCAACTCGGGCGCGCGGCCGGTCTTCGTGCGCGTGTGGAAGTGGTAGACGGTGCGACCGGTGGCGAGCGCGAACGGATACTCCTCGCCGGCCCACTCGTGCGGCGGCGTCCAGTCGGCTGCTTTGAGGATCGCCCGGCCTTGCGGGGCGAGCGCTTTGAAGTCGGCCTCGGAGAAGGTCGCGCCCGTCTGAATGTCGTGTCCGTAGTCCTCGCAGATCTCGGGCAGCGTCGGGAAGGTGAAGTCTTCGTAGAGTCGCTCGGTCCCTTCCGGCGCCGCGTCGTTGCAGGGCCACTGGATTCCGCTGCCGGCGCGCAGCTTCTCGTAGCTGAGCCCGGTGTAGTCGCACGGTCTGCCCCGCGTGCATTCCTTCCAGGCCTCGAAGCACTGCTCCGGTGTCGACCACTTCACGAGCGGCTGCCCGTCCTTGTCGCGCAGCTCGAGCCGGCGCGCGTAGTCGATGAACGTCTCCATGTCGCTGCGCACGTCGCCGGGCGGGTCGACCGCCTGCTCGGAGAGATGGACCGTGCGGTCGGTATTCGTGAACGTCCCCGTCTTCTCGCCCCAGATCGCGGCGGGGAGGACGACGTCCGCGAGTCGCGCCGTCTCGCTGAGAAACGCTTCCGAGACGACGAGGAAGAGCCCTTCCCGCGAGAGGATCGACCGGACCCGCCGTAGCTCCGGCAGCGAGACCGCCGGGTTCGTGCCGATCACCCAGAGAAACTCGATCGAGCCCTGTTCGGCGTACCGGAAGATCTCCATCGCGTGCGTCGGCGGGCCCCAGTGCGGGATCTGGAGCGGATCCACGTTCCAGAGCTGGGCCAGCTCGGCGACATGTGCCTCGTTCTGCCAATTGCGGAAGCCGGGGAGGTCGCCGTTGCAGCCGGTCTCGCGCGTGTTCTGCGCGGTCGGCTGTCCGTTCATCTGGAGGATCCCCGCACCGGGCCTACCGATCATCCCGCGAAGGAGGTTGATGTTGTTGGCGGCGCACGCCGACGCGGTCGCCTGGTGCGACTGGTAGACGCCTTGCAGGACGAACGTCAGCAGGTGCTCGGCCTCGCCGATGATCTCCGCGGCACGACGGACGTCGTCGGCGGCGACGCCGCAGATCTCCGCGACCCGCTCCGGCGTATACGCCGAGACGGTTTTCTCGAGCGCGTCGAATCCGACCGTGTGGAGGTCGAGGAACCCTCGGTCGACGCGGTCGTTTTCGATCAGCTGCTGCGCGAGCCCGTTCAGGACGGCCAGATTCGTGCCGGGCTTGACCGCCAGGTGGACCTGCGCCTCCCGAGCCGATTCCGTCTCGCGCGGATCGATCACGACCGACCGCGGCGGGTCGGGTCCGCGCAGGCGGTCGAGCTCGTGCATCCAGAGCACGGTCTGCGTCTCGGCGGTGTTGATCCCGACGTGGAGGATCGTGTCGCAGTACTCGATGTCGTGAACGCCGCTCGGCTGCCCGTCGCAACCGAACGTCTCCTTCAACGACTGCCCTGCCGTGGCCGTGCAGAGGCGCGTGTTGCCGTCGAGATGATTCGTCCCGATCCCCCCGCGCGCGATCAGCGCCAGTGTGTAGTAGTCCTCGAGGAAGAGCTGCCCGCTCGTATAGAAGCCGAGCGCGCCGCTTCCCTTGGTCGCGAGCAGCTCGCGGGAACGCTCGACGACCCGATCCATCGCCTCGTCCCAGCTCGCCTCCCGCAGCTCACCGTCGCGGCGGACGAGCGGATGCAGCAACCGGTCCTCCGCATTGTTGGCCTGCCAGCCGTATAGGCCCTTCGGTCCGAGCCGGCCGTGATTGACCCGGTCGACGCCGCGGCCGCGCACACCGACGATCTTCCCCTTGCGAACGCCGATGTCCAGCGCGCAACCGTGTGAGCAGAGAACGCAGGCGGACTGCACCCACCGCTCAACCGGGCCGTCCGTGTGCTCGTCGACTCGCGTAGGCCAGTCTCCGCCCCGCGGGTACGGGGTCCGGGATCCCCAGGGATCCAGGATGCGGTCGGCCATGCGAGGAATCTTTCCGGCTCGCCGTCAGGGCAAACTGAGCGCGCCGAGTCGCGCATCCGCTTCGCCGCTCG
>CAWDSX010000018.1:0-40511 GCA_963805135.1 uncultured Gaiellaceae bacterium
GCCGATCTCGGCCGCCGAGATGCGAGCGCCTCCCGGTTTGCCAACCTCAGGTCAGACTCATCGAACGAGGACGAGGCATCGCCGGCCTCGAAGCGCCATGACTCGAGGTATCCGCTCACGACCTGCACGGGATCGTGGATCTCGATCTCGTCCCTGAGGCTGACTGGCGTGATCGACCTCATCTTCACGCAGCCAGGCTAGGCGGGCGAGGGGTGCGCGCGCAGAGAGGTCGACCTCCCGAGCGGCCTGGAGGCGAGGGGTCAGTAGCCGGGGCCCCAGAGAGCTCGGGATGTGCATCTAGCAGTGTTCTGAGGCGGTGGGAACGTCACGCGGGTTCGATCCCGCCGCCTCCAAGATCGCGAAGGACACGAAGCGCGGCGCGCGAAGCACTTCCCCCACATGGCGTGGCGACCGGGGGAGGTGTGGTTCGACGCAGAGGTCCTGTGGTTCTGGGAGCGGCGAGGGAGCCTCGGTGCGCTCGCGGTCGCTGGCGGTGCGATCGAGCTGCCGCGCTTCGACACGGGGGTCGGGGCGTCCCGACGACGGCGCTTCGCGGCTGAAGCGGCGAGGAAGCGCAGATTCGCCACACGGACGATGCCCGCCGCCGCGGTCGTTATCGGATCGAGTGTCGTGCTGCCCCTGTCGGCGCTCAGGCAGCGCGGTGTGACGCAGGACGGCCCGCCCCTATCGGACGACCCTCCGAGCCTGACGTTCCGGCTCGAGCATCCGGTTCAGGCACCCACGCCGAGACTGGAGACAGACCCAAGCACTGCAGAGTTGCCTCGCATCGCGTGGCATACGGCCACATCCATCGGCCTTCCGTACGGCGGCCATCTGCGCGACGGCACCCAGCTTCCGGTCGAGGGTCCCGATTGGGTCACATGGAACCCAAACACCGACTCGCGCCCCAACCTGCCCGGGAGGCTCTACGGCCATGAACACACGATCCGGACGATCATCAAGGTGCTCGCTCGGTACCGAGAGGCGCACCCGAAGGCCCCGCTGGTCGTGGTCGGTGACGTCAGCCTTCGGGACGGCGGTGTCATGGATCAGCACGTCTCCCACGAGAACGGGCTCGACGTCGACATCTACTACCCACGCCGCGACGGATGGCTGCAGGCACCGACTTCCACCGCGCAGATCGATCGACGTCTCTCCCAGGAGTTGCTCGACGGCTTCGTCGCCGCAGGCGCGAGCAAGATCTTCGTCGGCTACGCGACCGACCTGCGCGGACCGCGTGACATTGTCACTCCGTATCCGAACCACGAGAACCACATGCACGTCCGCTTCCGAAATCCTGGCTGACACTTGACGACCCGTTAGAGGTCAACTGCGGGACATCCGATCCGATCGGCCCTCCGAGGCACGTAGTACCTTCGTAGCCATGAGTTCGGGGCGGCCCCCGACCCGACTGTTTGCACCCGAGGACGACTGGTTCGTCGAGACAGGCGGAGGACGTTCTCCGGCCGCCGACGACGAGACCGAACTCCGCGAAACGCGTCAGTCCGCGCAGGGCGAGGGCGAGCCGCGTGCCGCCATCCGTGTTCGCGAGGGCGAGCGGAGCCGGAGGCTAATCGTAGGTGCCATCGTCGGCGCAATGATCCTCATCGTCGCCGGCGCTCTTGCCGGTGCCCTCGTCTCGCGCTCGCTCAACGGCGGCGTCGAGACAACGACCTCTCTGGTGACGACGACGGCAACGCTCACCACGACGCTGACCACGTCCACCACCCCGTCGACCACGCCTACGACCACGACCTCGTCGACGCCGACCACCGCCACGCTGCCGGAAGGCGTGGTCCTCCGCAGAGGGGCCAAGGGCGTGGAGGTGAGGCAGGTACAAGAGGCGCTGGTCGCGCTCGGGTACTCGACAACCATCGACGGGAAGTTCGGGCCGGCGACCGCGCAGGCCGTCAAGTCTTTCCAGGCGTCCTCAGGCCTCACCGACGACGGCGTCGTCGGGCCGGCGACGCTGTCGGCTCTCTCGGCGGCGGTCAACGGGACGTAGCGTCTCGTGCACGCCCGCCCCTCGGTGCGTGCCGCTCGTCAGGCCCCACATCCTCGGTCGCAGCCGATCCAGGGGTGTGGGCTGGGGTTGGATACCTATCCGTGAGCACGAGGCCAGCCGCCTTCAGCCGGGCGGCGGGAATGTCACGCGGGTTCGATTCCCGCCGCCTCCACTTTTCGCCCGTTTGCAGGGATTTCATCGATTCCCCTAAGGAGCCATTGCGTTACTAGTCATCGACTACCTCTTGCAGGGCCTCGGCGAGCTGCTCGACGTCCCAATCCGTGTAGATGTCTGCGGTCGTTAGCCAATCAGCCACACGAGCACAAGGACAACTAGAAACACACCGACCAGCGACCAGAGCCAGAACGCTGTCGGCCTTCCGCGTCGCCTGCGGCCTGGTTCCAAGATCCTCATAGCCGCAGTGAACCCGTGGTCAGGTAGTGCTCGGTCCAGGGTCTTGGGCACTCGCTGTTGACTCGTCGGGTGGCACCTCCGCGGATGGGGTAGGCCCTGGAGCGTCGCTCTTGGACCTCGCCCTCTCTGCCATCTTGTCCAAGTACTCGCTGACCTCCTTCGCCTTCGTCGCTAGGGCACCCAGTACCTCCGGTGAGCGCTGCTCCGCACCTTCCTTCAACGATGTGAGCCACTCCTCGATCCGTTGGTCGTAGCGCTTGAGTCGTGACTCCTGGTCGTTGTCCGCCGCAGATTCGTCGAGGGTGTTCGTGGGTTCCGTTTCGGTTGGTGTCGCCATCACAGGCTCCCTTCTGACCAGGAGCCCCGCTCGTCGGCGAGGCTTCTGAGTCGACGCGGTTCTCTCCTGCCTCAGGTTCGGAGTGCTCTGTGCCCGCCCCCGCGATTCACAACGACGCGGTAGAGCGCGAGCAGGATGATCGAGCCGACGATTGCCGTCAGCCAAGACGAGATGTCAAAGAACTCATCCATTGGATCCGCACCGAAGAGCGCCCCGGCCAGGAAGCCGCCAAGTATCGCTCCCACTACGCCGATGACCGCGGTGATGATCCACCCGCCCGGATCGTCGCCGGGCATGATCGCTTTGGCGATCGCGCCTGCCAGTAGACCCAAGATGATGAACGCGATGATTCCCATTTGTCGCCCCTTCCTCTCGATTGGTACGGATGGGTTCCCTGAGGACGGGGGTAGTGAAACGCGTACGGCGGAGGTGGATGGCCACCGCCAACGAGGGATGCCGGCGGCAGCGCAGCGTCCCGCGGCGCAGGAGACCCATGAAACGGAAGAGTCGTCATGCAACGAGACGTCCAGCCTGTCGTCAGCGTTGCGTAGCTTCGATCCGCGGCGGCATTTCGCCGGCATCTGGTCTGGGAACGAGAACCCCACCGCCCCGGCTCTCGCCGCGAGAGGACCCATCCATTCACAACAGAGGAGCGGTGATACCGCCGACACACTGCGGCTCACCGCTCCTCGGCCGTCGCCTTCCTCAGATGAGCGCCTGCGCGAGTACGACGATCGCCCAGATGACGATGCCATAGAGGCCGATGAGTACAAAGGCTGCGGCCAAGCCCACTCCGATCGCGTTCCACTTCCGACCGGACGGCTCGGTTCTCACCGACTGACGCTTGAGGACATCTTCGCTGCGTTGGAAGACTCCGCTACTCACAGTTCCCCCTGGTATCTCCCGACAATGACTCGGGACTCAGTTCCCTGAACGCCGCAACTCAAACCGGATCGAGATAGATCCCTCGTCGCTGGCCGGCCGATTCCTGGGCGCATAGAGAAGGCGCCCCGCAGGAGCGCCTTCTGATTTCCCGTCTCTGTGAACTAGCGGTCCACGACGGTCGTGTTCTGACCGCCGGACGCCGCATCTCGATTGCCGAAGCCGCCCCAGCTCGACCAGAAGATGAGCGAAGCGATGAGGCCGACGACGCCGACGATCACGAGAATGACGCCTGCCACCTGGATGTCGATACCGGCGACCTCGGCAGTCACTGCCCAGGCCAGGATCGCGCCGACCGCGATCAAGAGAATGCTGAAGCTAATTCCCACGACTTTCCCCTTCCCTGGGAGAGTCCGTCATACGACACGGGCTAGATACCCCGCCACATTCGCGTCGTAACCGGCAGGCGTTAGCCGGAGCGAGTGGGTTGGTACCTTTCACCCGAGGGGGCGGCGTAAAGCCTTGAGTCCGCCGCCAGGTGTCGACTCCTTCCCCCGGGCGATGCGCCTCCTCCTCTTTGTGGGCTCACTAGCTGTCCTCGGGCCTCGACGGGCATCGCGGCGGGCCAGCCTTGGGTGATCCAAACCGCGTAGAGGAACATGAATCCGACGAACACGATTCTCGGCGGCTCGGTTTGTCCGCGCGTTCACCCGGGTATCCGGCGCAGCACCTCCGAGCGAACCGAATCACAGGCACGACGTCGCATCGAGCCGAAAGAGGCGTTGGCCGATGAAAGAGCTTCCCGAGGATCTTGCCGTGATGGAGCCTGATGCGCCACCGAGCCTTTCGTAGAGACTCGTCTCCTTCATGGCTTCCTCCTTGGCGTTACTGGACTGGTCGCCGCCTGCCTCGGTGATCGGTTCTCCGGGTGGGCGTTTCACGCCCGTACCTACGCCAACCGCCCGCCTCGGATTCCCCATGCTCGTGCGCGTTCCACGGCTGAGCGCCGCGAACGGCTCAGAACTCGACCATCTCCGTGTAGTAGTCGATCTCGTCGGGTTCGGGGTCGCGACGAGCCTCGTCGTCCCAGCCGCTCTCAGCAAGCGCGCAGCCCGCTGCCTGATCCCGCCCGCCTCGAACTCCAGCCCCTCGATCGCCACGCGGCGGGCCATGGCCGCAACAGGCGCTCTATTCCTCTCGTACGAGCCCGAGTTCGCGCTCCGCGTCTGGTCGACGATGCTTTAGCCGAAGGCAAGAGACAGCAGCCCCGCGAGCCGGGGGAGGAGGTGACCCCCGAGAAGGCAGGCTCTCACGGGGCGGCTGCCGACGGAGACCCCGCTGAGGGCTTCCGCACCTGGTTGTCGCGCACGTCGTGTGAAGCATCGCCTCGCTGCCTCGCGTTATCGGTGCTTCAAGAACGCTGGCTACGAGATCCGAGCAGGAACTCGACACCGACGCGCTACGCCTTTCGACGTACCCACCCCTCATCGGAATCGGACGCCGTGGTCCAGGACCCTAGCGCGTTGCTCACTCGGCATCTACGTTTCCCCGGGCGCCCTTTGTTTGTGGGTGCTAACAACGCTTGCTCGGCCGACGGTAGGGCGCAATCGCAGGTCGTACGGCCGCCGAGCCCGACGCCGCTTTCCCCCTGCAAACAGGCGCTTCGACGAGCCCGTTCGGCGCCCGTGCCTCAGACGGGAATCGTGAGGCTCTCGATGTCGATCGGATAGTCCGTCAGGACCTCGTGCCCGTCGTCGATGACGACGACGGTGTCCGAGTTGCGGAACCCTCCGATCGCCGGGTCGTAGAGGCCCGGCTCGATCGTGAAGACCATGCCCGGCTCGAGCGTCGTGTGATCGCCGACGTCCAGGAACGGCGCCTCGTGGTTGCGCAGGCCGATCGCGTGGCCGGTGTGCTGGCGCCAGTACCGGAGGAGGTCGTTCTCCTCGAAGTAGCGCATGACGGCGCTGTCGACGTCAGCGCACGTCGCTCCGGGGCGAATCGCTGCGAAGGCGGCCTCCTGGGCGGCGACGCTGTGGTCGAAAAGGCGGCGCATCTCGTCTGTCGGAGCACCGATGACGAGCGTGCGCTCGAGCTCGGCGTTGTAGCCCCAGATCGGCGCGCTCGTCTCGGTGACGAGCACGTCGCCCTGCTGGAACTCGATGTTGTGGGCGACGGCGTGCGCCCACGAGCTGCGGAGCCCGATCTGGCCGCGGTAGCCGGCAGAGACTCCCGAGGAGGACGAGAGGCCGCCGCCGTATTCGTCGCCGAGCTCCTCCAGCATCGCGAGCGTCGCCTCCTGGCTCGCGCGGAGGCTGGCCCCGGCCTCGGTCGCGCCCGGGCGTGAGTACTCCTGCAGCAGCCGGTGAGCGTGTGAGCACCAGCGCCCGCTCTCGCGGATCAGCGCGATCTCGCTCGCGCTCTTCCGCGCCATCATGTTCTCGATGACGTCGCCGAGCGACGCGACGGATGCGCCGGCAACGTCACTGAGCGCCGGCCCCTCGTATCCGAGGATGCCCGGGTATCCGTCCTGGTCTGCGCCGATCGCATCCCGGATCCCGAGGTCCGCGAGGATCCGCGCAAGGATGAGCATCGGGTGCTCGATCCCGGGGTACTCGGGATAGGGCTCGATCCGCTCGAACGTCGTCTCGGCGCGCGTTCGCTCGACCTCGAACTCCGGCACGAAGACCGCGGAGTCGCCGGCAGCGCTCTCGGCGTAGACGATAGGCCGCTCGTTCGAGAGGAACCAGAAGCCGGTGAAGTACTGGATGTAGTCGGCTCCGAAGAGGACGTAGCCGGAGCAACCCTGGCGGCGCACGTGCTCGAGGAGCCGCTCGCGCCGCTCCTCGAACTCTGCGGCCGCGATGCTCGCGAGCGATTCGGTCCGTTGCTCCATCCTGGCGAGCCTACTCCGACCGGCGCGATACTCACGGGAAGAACGCGCGCTCCCCGGCCGTCTAGTTTGCAACGAGGGAAGGAGCAGGTCATGCTCGAGATCACGAGGACAGCCACCTTCACGGACGCCCAGCCCGACGAGGCGCTGACGACCATCGTGGCCCGAAGCGTGCTCGAGGCGGCCTTGGCCGAGGACGAGCCGAAGCAGCTCTGGTTCGAGGTCGAGAGCGATGACGACTCGAGGCTTGTCGCGATCGACATGTCCACCGCCGATCTCGAGGAGCTCCTGCAGTTGGCAGGCAGCGACGACGTCGCGCTCACCCTCGACGTCGACGACGTCGAGGGCCTGTTCGTCGATCCCGACGTCGAAGGTCACGGCATGAAGGCTGCGATCGCCATAGCGGTGACGAGCGCCGCTCTGCTCGCTCCGGCGGGTCAGGCGGCAGTCACGCAGTCTGTCGGGACCCAGTCGACGACGCAGCGCGCCGGTGTCGCGGCGACGACGCAGGTCGGGGCCGCGGTGTCGACCCAGGTGTCGAACGCGGCTGCGACGGCTCAGGTCGCGAGCGTCCAGGCGAAGCTCGCGAAGAGCAACGCAGCCAAGCTCCGTAGCTTCAAGCTTCTCCGCAGCGGACTCGCGCGGTAGTGCGGCCGACGGCTCGCGCCGTATCGGACAGAGCGTCCCGAGCCCCTCGCTCGGGATGCTCGCCGCATGAGTAGGGTTCGGCCGTGACGGCGGTCCGGATCGACGGGAGAGCGCTCGCGGAGAAGGTCCGCGCTCAGGTTGCCGCGGACGTTCGCGCGTACGGAGAGTCTGTTTGCCTGGCGACGATCCTCGTCGGCGACGACCCGGCTTCGCACACGTACGTCGGCTCGAAGCACAAGGCGTCGCACGAGGCCGGCATCGATTCGCGCGACCACCGTTTCCCCTCGGACACCGGCGAGTCGACCGTCCTCGAGCTCATCGACGAGCTGAACGCGGACGACGCGGTCGACGGAATCCTCGTCCAGCTTCCGCTCCCCGACCACATGGACGAGCCGACGGTGCTCCGCGCGGTCGACCCCGAGAAGGACGTCGACGGCTTCCACGTCCTGAACGCCGGACGCCTGTACCTCGGCGAGCCCTTCCTCGTGCCTGCGACGCCCTCTGGGGTAATGGTCATGCTCGAGGAGCACGGCGTGGAGCTCCAGGGGAAGGACGCTGTGGTCATCGGCCGCAGCGAGATCGTCGGCAAGCCGATGGCCATGCTGCTCCTCGCCCAACATGCGACCGTCACCATCTGCCACTCGCGCACGGTCGATGTCGCAGCACACACGCGCAGGGCCGACATCCTCGTCGCGGCAGTCGGCCGGCCCGGCCTCGTGACGCCCGACATGGTCAAGCCCGGCGCGACGCTGATCGACGTCGGCGTCAACCGCACGGACGACGGAAAGCTCGTGGGAGACGTCGATCCGGCGTGCTTCGAGGTCGCGGGCCTCATGACGCCGGTGCCGGGAGGCGTCGGGCCGATGACGATCGCGATGCTTCTGCGCAACACGCTGACAGCCGCGCAACATCGACGTTCGCAAGTTGCGGTGCCCGGTTCGTAGGCGCTAGCGTTCCGCCCGTTGTTGACCATCCCGGCGTCGGCCCACAAGGGTTGCCGCCACGCTGTAGGAGGACAAGTAGTGGAGCAGGGCACCGTCAAGTGGTTTTCGAACGAGAAGGGCTACGGCTTCATCGAGCGCGAGGGTGGGGACGATGTCTTCGTCCACTTCTCCGCGATCGCGATGGACGGCTTCAAGACCCTCACCGAAGGCCAGCGGGTTGAGTTCGAGGTCGTCCAGGGTCCCAAGGGTGCCCAGGCCGCGAACGTCGTCGCAGCGGCGAGCTGACCGAACTCGTATCGAGGTGACGGTGGGCTCCCGGGAGGGAGCCCACCGCTTTGAGAGGATCGATTCATGGCGATATCGAGAGACGAAGTGCTCCACGTCGCGCGGCTCGCGCGGCTGGCGCTGACCGAGGAGGAGATAGAGCGCCTCACCGAGGAGCTCGGGGCGATCCTCGACGCGGTCGGCGTCGTCGCCGAGCTCGACCTCGCCGACGTGCCGCCGACGTCGCACCCGCTCGACCTCGTGAACGTCTGGGACGAGGACGAGCCGCGACCGTCGCTCTCGCTCGACGCCGTCTTTGCAAATGCGCCCGATCGCGACGGGGACCACTTCCGCGTCCCGCCGACCGCATGATCGACACGCTTCGACTCGCGGCCGAGGAGGCGATCGCGCTGGTCGAGCGGCGCGAGGTCTCGGCGGCCGAGCTGCACGCGGCCTACCTCGACGCGATCGCCGCCCGCGACGGCGAGCTCCACTGCTACCTGCGGACGTGCGACGAGCCGAGCGGCGAGGGCATCCCGATCGCGCTCAAGGACGTGATCTCGACGAAGGGCATCGAGACGACTGCGGGGTCGCGGATCCTCGAGGGGTACACGCCGGTCTTCGACTCGACCGTCGCCGCACGGGTCAAGGCCGCCGGCCTCTCGGTGCTCGGCAAGACCAACACCGACGAGTTCGCGATGGGCTCGTCGACCGAGAACTCGGCGTGGGGCCCGTCGCGCAACCCGTGGGACCCGTCGCGCGTGCCCGGCGGCTCCGGGGGTGGCACGGCGGCTGCGGTGTCCGCGGGTCTGGCGCCCTGGGGTCTCGGCTCGGACACCGGTGGGTCGATCAAGCAGCCGTCGGCCCTGTGCGGCAACGTCGGCCTCCGGCCGACGTACGGGACCGTCTCGCGCTACGGCATCGTCGCCTTCGCGTCGAGCCTCGACCAGATCGGGCCTGTCGCGAAGACGGTGCGAGACGTCGCGCTCCTCTACTCGATCGTCGCCGGCCGCGATCCGCTCGACTCGACGACCGCCGAGCTGCTCGAGCCCGTGCGACTGCCCGAAGGCGACTCGCTCGCCGGCGTGCGGCTGGCCGTGCCCAAGCAGGTCGCGGATCTCGACGCCATCGAGCCCGGTGTGCGGTCAGCGTTCGAGAGCGCCCTCGAGCATGCGCGCGCGCTCGGCGCCGAGGTCGGCGAGTGCGATCTGCCTCTCTCGTATCGCTACGGCATGCCGTGCTACTACCTCGTTGCTCCAGCGGAGGCGTCCTCGAACCTCGCGCGCTACGACGGCGTCCGCTACGGGCCGCGCGTCGACGGCGAGACGTACGGGGAGATGGTCGATCACACGCGCGACGCCGGCTTCGGGCCCGAGCCGAAGCGCCGCATCATGCTCGGGACGTACGCGCTCTCGGCCGGCTACTACGACGCGTTCTACGGCCAGGCGCAGAGGGTGCGGACGCTCCTCATCCGTGAGCATCGGAAGGCGCTCGAGGGGTTCGACGCGATCGTGACGCCGACCTCGCCGACCGTCGCCTTCCCGATCGGCGACAAGGCTGCGGACCCGCTCGCGATGTACGCGTGCGACCTCCTCACGATCCCGTCCTGCCTCGCAGGGCTGCCCGGCCTGTCGGTCCCGTGCGGCTTGTCCGAGGGATTGCCGGTGGGGCTGCAGCTGATCGGGCCACAGTTCGGCGAGAACGGCCTCTTCAACATCGGTCACGCGCTCGAACACGCGATCGGCTTCGACACCGTTCCCGAAAGGTTGCGCGGGTGACCTGGGAACCCGTCATCGGCCTCGAGATCCACGTCCAACTGAAGACGCGGACGAAGATGTTCTGCCGCTGCCAGGCCGGGTTCGGCGCGGGGGAGAACACGCAGACGTGCCCGGTCTGCCTCGGCTTTCCGGGCGCGCTGCCGGTGCTGAACCGGCGTGCCGTCGAGTGGACGATCAAGCTCGGCCTCGCGCTCGATTGCGAGATCGGCGAGCGCGCGGTCTTCGCGAGGAAGAACTACTTCTACCCGGACCTGCCGAAGGGCTATCAGATCTCTCAGTACGATCTGCCGTCTTGCATTAGCGGCAGGGTGCTACTACCAACTGCAGAAGGCGACCGTGTGATCGGAATCGTACGAGCGCACCTCGAGGAAGACGCGGCGAAGACGGTGCACGTCGGCGGGCGAACGGGGCGGATCGGCGGGGCGGATGCGTCGCTCGTCGACTACAACCGCGGCGGCACGCCGCTCGTCGAGATCGTGACCGCTCCGGACATCCGCTCGGCGGAGGAGGCGAAGCGCTTCCTCCAGCTCCTGCGCCAGACGATCGTCGAGCTCGGGATCTCGGACGCGGAGATGGAGAAGGGGACGCTGCGCGTCGACGCCAACGTGTCGGTGCGGCCTGCAGGGTCGGAGGACCTGCGCACGCGCACCGAGATCAAGAACATGAACTCCTTCAACTTCATCGCGCGCGGGATCGAGGCGGAGATCGGGCGCCAGGTCGGCGTCTGGGAGTCGGGCGGCGAGGTCGAGCAGCAGACCTACGACTTCGACGCCGCGACCGGAACGCTCACAGCCCGCCGCTCGAAGGAGGAAGCGGACGACTACCGCTACTTCCCCGAGCCCGACCTCGTGCCCGTCGAGCCCCCGCGCGAGCTCGTCGACGCGCTCCGTGCCGAGATCCCGGAGGCGCCCGCTGCCCGGATCCGGCGCATCGAGCCCGCGCTCGACCTCGAGCGCGCGACGGTGCTGGTGACGGGCGGTCTCGACTACCTCTGGGACGAGACCGTGGCGGCGGGCGCCGACGGCATCGCGGCCGCGAACGTCATCGCGAACACCCTTGTCGGCGCCGGCGTCGATCCCAGCACGGCGCCTGCCTCCGAACTCGCGAAGCTGGTCGACGCGCGCGACCGCATCCCGCGTACTGCCTTCGACGAGGCGATTTCCAAGCTCGGCGAGCCGGCGTTCAGCGCGGACCCGTACCTCGCGCAGGAGGCCGTCTCGGACACGGACGAGCTGGGCCCGATCGTCGACGGCGTCCTGGCGGCGCACCCCGGCCAGGTCGAGGCATACCGCGGGGGCAAGGACGGCCTGCTCGGCTTCTTCGTCGGCCAGGTCATGAAGGAGTCGCGCGGCAAGGCGGACCCGCGCGTTGTGAACCAGCTCGTTCGCGAGAAGCTCGCTAACAGCTAGATCGAGCCGTCCATGTGACCGCGGCCGCGAAGCGCCGCGCTTCAGGCGATTCGCCGATCGTCTGATCCGACCGGCCACGCCGCCACCTACTCGAGCGCAAGCTCAGTGGCAGATCACGTGGACACTCGCCCGACCGTACCCTCGGCTGATCGGCGAACGTCCTCGAGTTCGGAGCGAGCGAGGTATTCGAGACCTATAGCCGCGGCCCCGTCGGTGACTTCGAGATCTCCTCGACCATCTCGCCGACGGCCTTCTCCTTCGCCCCAACCGCGACGTCCGCCTGTGCCAGGATCCCAACCAGCCTGCTGTCCTCGTCCACAACAGGGAGTCGCCGAACCTGCTGACTTGCCATCAGCTTGAAGCGCATCGAGAGATCCTCGTCCGCGTGGACCTGACGAGTTCGCGGCTCGCAACCTCGCGCACCGGCATCCCTCGCGGGTCTTTCCCTTCCGCGATTGCTCGGATGACGATGTCTCGGTCCGTGACCATGCCGGCCAACTGCTCACCATCGAGAATGGGAAGCGAGCCGATGTCGTCGCTCTTCATGAGCTGTGCGGCCTCGGAGACCGGCGTCTCCGGGGTCACACAGCGCGGGCGGTCGGTCATGACCTCATGGACTTTTGGTCCCATGACTCCTCCTCGGTGTCGTGTGGCACTCGTGTGGCTACCCGTCCTATCCTCGGGCGCAAACCAGCCAAGCTCCCGTTGAGCCAAACTGGTCCCTCGTAGTCGCACTCCCGTGAGGGGAATCCCCGCGGCCGCCTACTGGATCTCCGAGCCGGGAGCGCGGGTGGTATTCGGCGGCCTGGGCGTGCTCTTGGGTATTCCGGTAGCAGCGGTGCTCGTCACGCTGCTCGACGTCCTCGTCCTGAAGAAGGACCCAGCGGAGGAGGACGTCCCGTCTGTCATCTTCCCGCCTGCGGACTCTCAGGAGGCATGAATGTCTCGGGAGGGTCCGAGCTCAGCTCCGGCACGCACATGACCACCACACGCTGGTTCGGTCCTCCCGAATCGCGGGTATTGATCTCTGCCGGCCGACGTCATCTGCCGGGAACACTCGATCAGGAGGTCGCGATGCCATTCTGGGCCTGGGTACTCATCATCGTCCTGTTGGTCCTGCTGTTGACCGGCGGCGTATACGTCCGCCGCTAGGCGCAGCTTCCAACAGATCCGCTTGTCCGAAGCGGCCGCCCATCGGCGGCCGCTTCGGCGACGCTGCGACGTCGCCGGCGCAAGCCTCGTTTGCCCCACGGAGGTTTCGGCAAAGCTCAGGACGGTGCGCGAGCATGTCGAAGACGCCTGGACGGTCCTGCGCCGGGCCGTTGCGGAGGCCCGAGACGACCGGGTGACAACCACGGCCCGGGCGCTCGCGTACTCGCTCTTCCTCGCGATTCCGGCAGCGTTTCTCGTGCTCCTCGGGCTCTTCTCGCTGTTTGCAGACGCTGGGACCGTCGCGGACGTCGTGTCCCGGGCGGGCACGGTTCTCCCGAGCGAGGCGACGACGCTTCTCGAGCAGAGCCTCGAGCGGGCGACCCAGCAACCGAGGCGCGGCGTGGTCCTCACTGTTCTCGGTCTCGGGCTCGGCGTCTGGACGACGACCTCCGCCGCGACGGTGCTCATGGACGGCCTGACGACGACGTACGGCCGCGAGGACTCGCGCGGGTTCGTACGGAAACGCATCGTGGCACTCGCCATCGTTGTCGTGCTCGCGCTCAGCGCGTCGCTCGTCCTCGGGCTGCTCGTGTTCGGTCCCCACCTCGAGCACTGGATCGGGTCGGCAACCGACGCGTCAGGGGTTGTCGCGTGGATCTGGTGGACGGCGGAGTGGCCGATCCTCGTCAGCGGCCTGCTCTTCGCATTCGCCGTCGTCCTCTACCTCGGGCCGGACGTCGAGCAGCCCCGGTGGCAGATGGTGACGCCGGGGGCCGTGACTGCGCTCGTCGTCTGGCTGGCTTCCTCGGGCGGTTTTGCCCTGTACACGGCGTGGTTCGGGTCGTACGACAAGAGCTGGGGAGCATTGTCCGCCGTCGTCGTGACCCTGGTCTGGCTATGGCTGACGTCTGCCGCGCTCCTCCTCGGAGCTGAGGTAAACGCACAAGTGCGTCGGTTGGCCGAGGAGCGCGCCGATGCGGAGCTCGAATCAACTCGTGGCAGCGGCCTTCGTTCCCACGCTGCGCTATGAAATCCGCAGCTCGCGGCCGACGTACAGGCCGGAGCTTTCGGCTTCGACGAACGGCGCCATCGCGCGCTGCCGCTCGGACTCGACGTCGGAGAGGCGGTAGCGCTCGCGCGCCTCGAACGAGTCCCAGACCGAGATGCCCACGACCTCGTTGCGGTCCTCCGAGAAGCACTCGTACGCGCGCACCATGCCCTCCGGGAAGTCCTTCGGTCGCCATGCCTTGCGAAACTCCTCGTACGTGCCCGGCCTGATCGTGCGAGTCGTGATCCAGACGACCGACTGATCCCACTCCATCTTTCGAAACGTACCGCGTACTCGGCGCTCGCGCCCCGAACCGAACGTGGCGGGCGGGCGAACAACGTGCGGTCCGCGGGATGCGGGCTGGACACCCGAACGGAAGGAGAGGGAACGGTGCGAACGAGAGGGTTGCGCAGGCTCGTCCGCGTCGAGGTGCTCGGTCTCATCGCAGTCGCAGCAGTTGCTGCCCTTGCGGCGATTCCGGCGTTCAGTGCCGACCACCTCGATGCGCCGGCCGTCAAGAAGGACGGCCGAATCGACATCAACGACATCTACGTGTTCCATCCGGGCTCGACGCCGGCGACGCAGAACCTGTCGAGAACGGTTCTCGCGATGACGGTGAACCCTGCTGCGGGTGTCATCAGCGGGACGACGTTCCGTCAGGGGGCGAAGTACGAGTTCCTCGTCGACACGAACGGCGATGCCAAGCCCGAGATGACGATTCGGACGCAGTTCTCGGGTTCGAACTCGAACGGCCAGAGCTACACGGTTCATCGGGACGTCGGCGACGACGGCACACTCATCGCCAGGGGGCAGACGGACGAGGTCGCAACGCTCGGCGCCGTGAGCTCGTTCGCCGGCCTGCGCGACGATCCGTTCTTCTTCGACCTGGCGAACTTCAACCGCGGAGCGAAGTTCTGCGGCGCTGCAGGGGGGCTCCCCGTCGCCGACTTCTTCGAGGGTCTCAACACGTCCGCGATCGCGATCGAGCTGCCGACGAGCATGCTCGGGTCCAGGTTCGATCGGCGTCTGGGGCCGAACCGTCGTCGGGGGGCAGCAGGTCGAGCGCATGGGGCGGCCCGCGATTCTCACGGTGTTCATCCCGCCGAATCCGTTCGAGGCGGGGTCCGCAGCCGACGGCAATCTCGAGGATCAGTTCAACGCGACGACGCCCGACCAGGATCAAGCCCGCTGGCGGAGCGAGATCGTCAACTCGCTCACGCTCCTGTACAGCCTGAACGACGCGACTGACCCGAACACGGGTGACGACGCGGGCACGGTGCAGACGCTGGCGAACATCCTGCTGCCGGACATCCTGACCGTCAACGTGTCGCAGGCGACCGGGTTCCTCAACGGACGGAATCTCACCGACGATGTGATCGACGCCGAGCTCGGGATCGTCACCGAGGGCCTGATCACCTCCGACTGTGTCGCCAACGACTCGACGTTCCTGTCGAGCTTCCCGTACCTCGGAGTGCCCAACACCTAGGCGCAGTGAGCCGTGAGGATCGCACTGCGGCGCGACCCTCACGGCCCGCTCGCCCCCGAACTATGTCCATCGCCAAGGTCCTCGCAGTGCTCGCAACGGTGGCCGTCGCGGTCGTCGTCGCCGTGTACGGCGTCGCATACCTCGCTGCAACACAGGCGAGCTCGGCCGGCGCCCTGCCCGAACGGGCGGATCTCAGCATCGAGGTCCCGGCGGCGACCACACAGATCGCGTTCTGGTCGAAGCGCGTCGTCGAGCGACCGCGCGCGTACCTCGACCTCACGCTGCTGGGACAGGCGTATGCGCGACGCGCCCGCGAGACCAGCGACGTGGGCCAGTACACCCGAGCCGAGGCTGCACTGCGAAGCGCGCTCGGCACCAATCCCGAGTACGTTCCGGCGTCAGCGTCGCTCGCTGGAGTCCTCTTGGCGCTGCACGACTTCGAAGGCGCCCTCGCGACTGCGCGCCCGATCGCCGACCGTCCGCAGGGAGTGCAGGCGCTCGCGACGATCGGCGATGCGTACCTGGCGCTCGGGAGGTACCGGCACGCGCAGAACGCCTACGGAGAGCTGTTCGCATGGAGGCAGTCCGCTTCCGCGTACGCGAGGCTTGCGTTCCTCGCCGATCTCCGAGGGAACACCGAGCAGGCGCGGCGCTCGATGGAGCGAGCCGCCCGCCTCGCCGAGGAGTCGGGCGAAAACGGCGAGAGCCTCGCCTGGTACACGTTCCAACTCGGCGAGCTCGCGTACCGAGCGGGCGAGACAGATCTCGCGAAGACGCGGTATGAGGCCGCTCTCGACATCTTCCCCGACTACCCGCTCGCACTCAGCGGCCTTGCGAAGACATGCGCGGCACGAGGCGACCTCGCGGCTGCGATCCGGATCTACAAGCGGCTGACTGCGGTCGTCCCTCAGCCCGACTACGTCGCCGCGCTAGGAGATGTCTACGCGGCTGTGGGAGACGCGGCTTCCGCCCGCGAGCAGTACGGCACGGTCGAGGTCATCGCGAGGCTTGCCAGGGCGAACCGTCAGGTCTACAACCGCCAGCTCGCCAACTTCTACTCCGATCACGACGTGCGCATCGGGGAGGCGTCGAGGCTCGCGCTCGGCGAGCTGCGCGTTCGACGCGACGTCTACGGCTACGACGCGGCGGCCTGGGCTTCGCTCAAGTCCGGCCGGCTCGCGGAGGCGCGAAACCTCATGCGGCACGCGCTGTCCAAGGGGACGCGCGATGTCCGTCTCTACTACCACGCCGGGATGGTCGCCGTCGCACAAGGTCGAACTGCCGATGCACGACGTCTCTTGTCGGCTGCCCTGGATCTCAACCCGCATTTCGATCCGCTGCAGGCGCCGATCGCGCGGAAGGCGCTTCTCGAGCTGCGGTGAGACGACGAACCGCACTCCTCGCGGGCGGCGCGACTTCGGTCGCGCTCGCTCTCGGGGGGCTCGCAGGCGGCGTTCTCGCCGAGTCGCGCGGCTCGACTCCGGGGACTGCCGCTCCCGTGGCGCTCGCCGATCGGGCGCTCACGGGGGCAGCCGCATCGATCGGAGCGTCCGCGACCCGGACGCTCGAGCTCCGCGTGCGGGCCGAGCCGC
Source organism: uncultured Gaiellaceae bacterium (assembly GCA_963805135.1). GTDB lineage: Bacteria > Actinomycetota > Thermoleophilia > Gaiellales > Gaiellaceae > GMQP-bins7. The sequence goes on from CAWDSX010000018.1 coordinate 16,853, forward strand.
ACGATGCTCAGGCGCTGACCGAGCTCGGGTTCGCGTACCAGCTTCGCTGGCGCGAGACCGCAGATGCCTCGTACCTCCCACGGTCCGAGGCAGCGCTCACGCGAGCGGTCGGTACGGGACGGACGACGCGAACGCCGTGCTCGGCCTCGGCTCGCTCGCGCTCATCCGCCACGAGTTCCGAACCGCCCTGATGCACGGACGGCGCGCGCAGCGCCTGCTGCCGGGCTCGTACCGTCCCTACGGCGTCGTCGGCGACGCGCTCGTCGAGCTCGGTCGATACGACGAGGCGTTCGCCGCGTTCGACCGGATGATCTCGCTCCGGCCGACCCTCGCCTCGTACGCGCGCGTCGCGTACGCGCGCGAGCTCGTCGGAGATCGGCCTGGAGCCGTCGCGGCGATGCGGCTCGCCCTCGAGTCGGCATCGGGCCAGCCGGAGCCGACGGCGTGGGCGCACGTCGAACTCGCGAAGCTCGAGCTCGCGCTGGGGCACGTCGGGGCCGCTCGCCGGCACACGTCGGCGGCGCTCCGCGTCCTCCCGGGCTACCCGAGCGCGCGCGTCGAGCTCGCGCAGGTCGAGGCGGCGGCGGGCAACCTCACGGCAGCGATCCGGGCGGCGCGACTCGCGACCGAGGCGACGCCGACGGCGCAGGCCGTCACGCTGCTCGGCGACCTCCTCGAACGCGCCGGTCGTCGCGGCGAGGCGCGCCGCCAGCGCGAGACGGTCGCGGTGATCGACCGTCTGCTTGCGGCAAGCGGCGTGCGGGTCGACCTCGAGTCAGCGGTGTACCGAGCGGACAATCTGATCCGTCCGTCCGAGACGGTCGCGCTCGCGCGGCCGGGCACGCGCCGACCGGCCGTCGATCTACGGCGACGACGCGGTCGGCTGGGCGCTCGCGCGGGCGGGCCGCTGCGACGAGGCGATCCCCTGGCTCGAGCGCGCACTTCGGCTCGGGACGCAGGACGGGCTGCTCTTCTTCCACCGCGGGTACGCCGCGGGTTGCGCCGGCCGGCGCGCCGAGATGCGCACGTGGTACGCGCGGGCGCTCGACGCCAATCCCGCGTTCTCCGTGCGCTGGGCGCCCGTCGCCCGCGCGCTCGTCTCCGGCTAGAGCGGACACACGCGGACGTATCATCCGCGACGTGAATCGCACCCGTGCGTGGCTCGTCGTCTCGCCGGTCGTCGCGGCGGGCGTGCTCGTCGCACACGCGCTCGCGTACCGCCTGACGTCCACGCCGACCGACCCGTTTCACGAGTACCTCGCACACGCGCCCCAGGTTCTCCTCCTGCTGACGCTCTCGGGGCTCGCGCTCGCCGGGTTCGGCCGGAGACGCGACGCACCGCGGGCTTGGGTCTTCCCGGTCGTCGCGGTCGCGACCTTCGTCGTGCAGGAGCACGTCGAGCGGCTCGTGCACGGCGGAGGCGTGCCGATCCTCGTCACGACGCCCGTGTTCCTCGTCGGGCTCGCGCTGCAGGTCCCAGTCGCACTCGTCGCCTGGGCGCTCGCGCGCCGGCTGCTCGCCGTCGTCGCGGAGGAGCGATCGCGGCTGTCTCTTCGGCCGCGGCTCGAGTTCGACGTCCCCCCGGCAAGCTCGACCACGTCGCGGCGACCGCGCTTCCGAGCCCGCTGTCGCGCGGCCCGCCGGTTCCGGTCCCGTCTCGCTGATCCGGCGCCGCCTCGAGCGGCGTGTCCCGACGAGAGGAGGACCCGATGAAGAGGATCGTGCTCGCGGCTGCCTGCGTCGCTCGCGGCAGTCGCACTCGCCGGCTGCGGCTCCGACGACAGCGAGAGCGCGTCGTCGACCGAAACGACGACCACGACGGAGGCGACCACGACCGAGACGACGACGACGACCGAGGCGGAGAAGCCGACGATCGTCCGGATCACGGTCGTCGACGGCGCGCCGCAGGGTGGCATCGTCCGCCAGACCGTGAACAAGGACGACCAGGTCGTCCTCGTCGTGACCTCGGACGTCGCGGACGAGATCCACCTCCACGGCTACGACGTCTCGCGTGACGTCGCGGCCGGTGGAACGGTGCGGCTCCCGTTCAAGGCGACGATTCCCGGGCCGCTTCGAGGCCGAGCTCGAGAGCCGCGGCGTTCAGATCGCGGACATCACCGTCGAGCCGTGAGGATCCTGGCGCACGGGATCGGGGTCGTTCGCGACCTGCCGATTCCGGCGGTCTACTTCTTCGTCGGCGCGACGGTCGTCCTCGCGGTCTCGTTCGTCCTGCTGCTCGCCCTCTGGCGACGGCCGCTGCTCGAAGCGCATGCCGGCGGGCGGGCGCTCCCGACGCGCTCAGTCGCGTCCTGCTCTCGCTGCCGGTGCGCGGAGTCGCTCGGCGCGTTCTCGGTCGGGATCTTCGTGCTCACGCTCGCGACCGCGCTCTTCGGGACGAGGATCTCGCTCCTCAACTTCGCGCCGACGTTCGTCTACGTCGTCTTCTGGCTCGGGCATCCCGCTCCTCTCGGTGCTGTTCGGGAACGTCTGGTCGGTCCTGAGCCCGTGGCGCGCGATCGCCGACGTGGCCGTGTGGTTCCTCGAGCTCGGAGGGCGCGAGGCGCGACCGGTGCTCGAATGGTCGGGGCGAGTGGGGGCGGTACCCGGCGGCCGCCGCGCTCTTCGCGTTCGTCGCGCTCGAGCTGACGAAGCCGCAGCCCGACTACCCGCGGACGCTCGCGATCGCGATCGCGCTCTACTCGTACTGGGCGTGGGCCGGGATGGCCGTCTACGGCCGGGAGGCGTGGACGCGGTACGGCGAGGGGTTCGCGGTCGCGTTCGAGCTGCTCGCGCGCATCGCGCCGTTCGCGGCGCGCGGAGGGCGCGGTCGTCGATCCGCTGGCCGTTCACCGGGCTCGCCGGCGACGATCGCACGCGCGGCGCGCTCGTGTTCGTGGCGGTGATGCTCGGCTCGACGAGCTTCGACGGGTTCAGCCGGACGAGCACGTGGCAGGACCTGGTCGACGAGCCTGCGCGGCAACCTCGCCGACTCGTCGCAGCGCACCGTCGACCTCGCGACGATGCTCGTGAACGTCGGGGGCCTCGCGTTCTTCATCGCGGCGGTCCTCGCGACGTACCTCGCCGCCGTCGCCGCGGCGCGAGAAGCTCGGCGGCGTCGCCGCTCGCTCGTCCCCGACTTCGTGCTTCCGCTCGTCCCGATCGCCGCCGCGTACATGGTCGCCCACTACTTCACGCTCGCCGTCATCCAGGGCCAGTTCGTCATTCCGCTCATCTCGGACCCGTTCGGACGCGGCTGGGATCTCTTCGGAACGGTCGACTTCGCGCCGAACCTCGCGATCGTCACGTACGAGACCGTCTGGTACGTGCAGGTGGGCGCGCTCGTGGTCGGGCACGTCGCCGGGCTCGCGATCGCGCACGACCGCGCGGTCGTCGTGTTCCACGACCGGCGAACCTCGCTCGAGGCGCAGCTCCCGATGCTCGGCCTCATGGTGCTGTACACGCTCGGAGGGATGTGGCTGCTCACGCGTGGCTGATCGCCCACGGCGGCGTCGGCGGGGGCGATCGTCGAGCGCGCGATCGCGCTAGCGTCGTGGTCGGCGTGCTCGTGTGGGCGTGGCTTCGCGAGCGTCGGACCGGGGCGACGAACCCGGCGTAGAGGAGGAGGGCCGCGACCGCGATCGCCGGAGCGAGCGCACCGATCCCGAGCCCCGCGAGCCCGCTTCCGAGACCGGCGACCGCGATGCCGGCGAGGATCAGCGCGTTTCCGACCGGTCGTGACCTGAACGTGAGCGAGCGCGACGCCGACGACGCGCGAGCGTCCCGAGCGAGTTGCCGAGGATGGCGAGGATGCGCGCGGGCCAGAGGTCGAGGACGTCCTGCGCCTCGGGGATGTCGGTGCCCGACAACGTCGCCTGCGAGCGGGACAGCGATCGCGACGCCGATCGCGAGCCCGACGTACGACGAGCGCGACCGGGGCGACCCAGCGCCTGCCCGACGAGGAGGAGCGAGCCGACGCCGAGGAGCGCCGCCGTCAGGAGCGCGCCTCCGAGGTAGTAGACGCGGAAGGCGGCGTCGCTCCAGCCGGCCGCGGCGCCCCAGGCGAGCGCTCCGGCGGCGAGCGAATAGGCGGCGAGCCCGGCCGCCCAGGCGGCGAGCTCGGGCGCGCGCCGCCGGCGATAGCGCCGCACGAGGTCGCCGGAGAGCCGCAGCGTGACGAGGGCAGCGGCGAACGCGAGGAGGGCATTCACGCGCGAGGACTGTATTTGCGTTGCCAGCGCTGGGTACCATCCGCGCGTGCTCCGCCGCCTCGTCGCGCTGCTTGCGACTTTCGTCGCAGCGTCGGCGGTCGTCCTCGCCCCGATCGAGGCGGCGCCCCGACGCGGGACTACGCCGCGGCGGCCTGGACGATCCTCCCGCCCGGCGAGAACGGCAGCCTCACGTTCGACAAGAACACGCGCGACCAGGCGAAGCTCTACGACGCGCTGACGCCGCTCTTCGGCAACGTCACCGCGCGGGACATCCGCCGGACGTTCAAGCCGGCGCCGCTCGGCGCGCCTCCGAGGGCGGGCTACAAGCGGGAGAGCCCGCGGAAGGGCGTGAAGATCTTCCGCGACGAGTTCGGCGTCGCGCACGTCAACGGGAAGACCGAGGCGGACGTCGCGTACGGCGCCGGCTGGGTGACGGCGGCCGACCGTGGGCTGCTGCTCCAGCTCATCCGGGGGCCGGCGCGGGTCGCGGCGCTCGACGTGCCGGGTCTCGACCCGTTGGCGCTCGCGCTGTCCGGCAAGACGTTCGTTCCGAGCGCGCAGGCGGAGGCGTTCCTCTCCAACCAGCTCGACGCGGTGCGCGAGCCAGCGCACGATCGGCCCGAAGATCCTCGCGCTCGTCAACGCCTACGCGGCCGGGATCAACGGCTACTACCGGGCGAAGGGCATCCCCGCGACGCCGTTCACGGCGAACGACGTCGTCGCGTCGGCGGCGCTCATCGCCGCCCGCTTCGGCACGAACGGCGGGCAGGAGGCGCAGAACGCGATGTTCCTCGACGCGCTCGCCGAGCCGACTCGGCGAGGCGGACGCCCGCCGGGTCTTCGCCGACCTGCGCGAGGCGAACGACCCGGAGTCGCGCGGTCAGCGTGCCCGGGTCGTTCCCGCAGCAGGCGCCGGCGTCGCCGGCGCCCGGGAGCGTCGTCCTCGACGACGGCAGCTTCACGGGCGCGCCGCTCGCGCGCTCCTGCGTTCGCCTCGAACGCGCTGCTCGTCGGGGCGAAGCGCTCGGAGACGCGGACACCCGCTCTTCGTCGCCGGCCCGCAGGTCGGGTACTTCTTCCCGGAGTTCTTCGCGGAGATGGAGCTGTCCGGCGCCGGGTTCGACGTGCGCGGCGCCGTGTTCCCCGGCGTGCCGCTCGTCCTCATCGGCCGCGGCCCGGACTTCGCATGGAGCGCGACGTCGTCGCAGGCCGACAACCTCGACCTCTTCGTCGAGACGCTCTGCGACGACGACCTGCACTACCTGTACCGCGGCCAGTGCGAGCCGATGCGGCGGTTCTTCGTCGGCACGCTCAAGGCGCAGGGCCAGCCGGACCAGGAGATCTCGTACTGACGAGACGACGCACGGCCCCGTCGTCGGCTACGCGAAGGTCGGCGGCAAGCGCGTCGCGATCTCGCTGCAGCGCTCGACTCGCGGGTCGCGAGCTCCTCTCGACGAAGGCGTTCTACGACCTGAACACCGGCAGGGTCGACTCGGCGAAGGACTTCCTCTCGACGATGAACGGCGTCGAGTTCAGCTTCAACTGGTTCTACGCGGACGACCGCGACATCGCGATGTTCTCGAGCGGCCGCCTGCCGCTGCGCGCCGCGGGCACCGATCCGGCGCTGCCCGACGGTCGGCAACGGCGACTTCGACTGGCGCGGCTTCGTCCCCTTCGCGGCCATGCCCAGGGCATCAACCCTCCGTCCGGGCACGATCCTCAACTGGAACAACCGGCCGGCGGCGAACGTCGGCGCGGCCGACTCGAACTTCTCGTACGGCTCGGTGCACCGCGTCGACCTCCTCCGCGCGGCCGTCGCGGGCCACAAGAAGCACACGCTCGCGACGCTCACGGGCGCGATGAACAAGGCGGCGACGCAGGATCTCCGCGTCGTCCGCGTCTGGCCGATCGTCAGGGCCGTCCTGCAGACGGGGCCGGCGCCGAGCGCGCGTGCCGAGGCAGCCGCGAGCCTGCTCGACAACTGGCGTCTGAACGGGTCGAGCCGGCTCGATCGCGATCTCGACGGGAAGGTGGACGACCCCGGCGCGGCGGTGATGGACGCCGCCTGGCCCGGCATCGCGGACGCGGTCATGACGCCGGTCCTCGGCCCGCTCGTCGCCCGGCTCGCGGCGCTGCACGGGCGCAGCGACGACGCCGGCCCCGGCGGCTCTTCGTACATCTCGGGCTGGTACGGCTACGTCGACAAGGACCTGCGCACGCTCCTCGGGCGCGAGGTGCGCGGCCCGTACTCGCGTCGCTACTGCGGCGCAGGCGTGCTCGCGACGTGCCGTGAGGCGCTCTGGGACGCGATCGACGCGGCGGCCGCGCAGCTCGAGACGACGCAGGGGCCCGCTCCGTCGTCGTGGCGCGCGGATGCGACCGCCGAGCGGATCCGGTTCACGTCAGGCGTCCTTCCGGACACGATGCGCTGGTCGAACCGCCCGACGTTCCAGCAGCTGATGTCCTTCACTGGTCATCGCCCTCGCTAGCTACGCTCGGCGCGTGAGGAAGCGCTACCTGATGGCGCCGGGGCCGACGCCCGTGCCCCCGGAGGTGCTCGCGGCCGGCGCGGCGCCGGTGATCCACCACCGCGGCCCGGACTTCCGCGAGCTCATGCTCCGTACGCTCGGCCGGCTCCAGCAGGTCTGTCGGACCGAGAACGACGTGCTCCTGTTCACGGCATCCGGCTCGGGCGCATTCGAGTCGGCTCTCGTCAACGTGCTCTCGCCGGGCGAGCGGGTTCTCGTCGTGACCGCGGGCGCATTCGGCGACCGCTGGTGCTCGATGGCGACGGCCTTCGGCGCGGACGTCCACGAGCTTCGGTACTCCTGGGGGGAGACGCCGCAGCCGGACGACCTTCGCTCTCGCCTCGCGGAGACGGGCGCGGAGGTCGTCGTCCTCGTGCACTCGGAGACGTCGACCGGCGTCGTCGCCGACGTGCAGGCGCTCGCGCGGGTCGCGCAGGAGGGCGGCGCGCTGGCGATCGTGGACGCGGTCTCGAGTCTCGGCGCGGTTCCGCTCGAGACGGACGCATGGGGCCTCGACGTCGTCGTCGCCGGCTCGCAGAAGGCGCTCATGACGCCTCCGGGCCTTTCGCTGAGCGACCGTCTCCGCGGCGGCCTGGGAGCGCGCCGGACGCTCGACGATGCCGCGCTACTACTTCGACTGGGAGCGGATGAGGAAGGCGCTCGCCTCGGGGTCGACGCCGTTCACGCCGGCGGTCACGCTCGTCGCGTCGCTCGACGTGGCGCTCGGGCTCCTGCTGGAGGAGGGGCTCGACGCCGCGTTCGCGCGCCATGCCGCGCTCGGGCGCGCGTGCCGCGAGGGGGCGAAGGCGATGGGGCTCGAGCTGTTCTCGCCGGACGAGGAGCGGTCGGCGGTCGTCACCGCGATCCTCACGCCGGACGGCGTCGACGCGAAGGAGCTCGTGCTCGAGCTGCGCGACCGCTTCGGCATCACCGTCGCGGGCGCGCACGGCGAGCTCGGGTCGCGGATGTTCCGGATCGGCCACATCGGTTACTACGACGTGCTCGACATCACGACGGCGCTGACCGCGGTCGAGACGCTGCTGATCGAGCGCGGCGTCGCGATCGAGCCCGGCGCCGCAACGGCCCGTGCGCTCGAGGCGTACCACGACGCCGCACGTGTCTGAGGGCCGGCAGCGCGTCCTCGTCCGCGAGCGGATCGCCGAGTCCGGCCTCGAGCTCCTGCGACGAGCGGTTCGACGTCGTCGAGGACGGCGACTCCGACCTCGCGTCGATCATCGGCGACTTCGACGCGATCATCGTGCGCTCGGCGACGAACATGGATGCCGCGCTCATCGAGCGCGGCGCGGAGGCTCAAGGTGATCGGACGCGCAGGAGTGGGTGTCGACAACGTCGACGTCGACGCCGCGACGCGCCGCGGCATCGTCGTCGCGAACGCCGCCGAGTCGACGGTCGACTCTGCGGCGGAGCACGCGATCGCGCTGCTGCTCGCGCTCGCGCGCAACGTGCCGCAGGCACACGCGGCGCTCACGGCCGGCACGTGGGACCGCCAGCGCTTCACCGGGATCGAGCTCGCCGGCAAGACGCTCGGCGTGCTCGGGCTCGGCCGCATCGGCCGGCAGGTCGCGCACCGCGCGCTCGGGCTCGGGATGCGCGTCGTCGCGTACGACCCGTTCGTCTCGTCCGACCGCTTCCGTGAGCTCGGGGTCGAGGCGACCTCGTCGCTCGAGGAGGTCTACGCGGAGGCGGACGTCGTCACGCTCCACCTGCCGCTGAACGACGAGACGCGGGGGCTGCTCGACGCCGCGGCGTTCGAGCGGATGAAGGACGGCGTGCGGATCGTGAACGCCGCCCGCGGCGATCTGGTCGACGAGGACGCCCTCGTCGCCGCGATCCGCTCGGGCAAGGTCGCCGGCGCGGCGCTCGACGTCTTCCGGACCGAGCCGTATACGGGACCGCTGCTCGAGCTCCCGCAGGTCGTCGTCACCCCGCACCTCGCCGGCTCGACGGCGGAGGCGCAGGACCGCGCCGGGGTCGTCATCGCCGAGCAGGTCGCGGCGGCGCTCGACGGCCAGGTCGTGCGGACGGCCGTGAACATCCCCGTCGTCGACCCGCGCGAGCTCGAGCTCCTCGGTCCGTTCGTCCCGCTCGCCGGCAAGCTCGGCCGCCTGGCGATGGCGCTCGCCGGATCATGGCCGTCGCGCATCACGGTCGCCGCCCACGGGCCGCTCGCCGAGCACGACATCCGGCTCCTGACCGTTGCGGCGCTGAACGGCGCGTTCCAGGGGCGTGTCGACGAGGTCGTGAACGACGTCAACGCGCCTGTCATCGCCGCCGAGCGCGGGATCGGCGTGTCCGAGCAGCGGGTGGCGACCGCGCAGCACTACACGAACCTCGTCCGCGTCGTCGTCGGCTACGACGGCGAGGAGGTCGAGGTCGCCGGGACGACGGTCGGCCCCGAGCACCGACTCTTCCTGGCCGGCGCGCTCGGCTTCTCGATCGACATCGAGCTCGCCCCGCACATGGCGTTCCTCTCCTACGAGGACGTGCCGGGAGTCATCGGGAGGGTGGGGACGATGTTCGGCGAGGCGGGCGTGAACATCGCGAACATGGCCGTCTCGCGGACGAGCGAGGGCGGGACTGCGCTCATGGTCTTCTCGATCGACTCGCCTGCGCCCGCCGAGCTCGTGGAGCGCGTCGAGGCAACGGGCTTCGACGACGTGACGTTCGTCGCCCTTGGCTGACGTCCCACGGCTCGGACGGCGCGGCGGCGGCTGGGTCGTGCTGCAGTTCGTGCTCATCGCCGCGGTGCTCGTGCTCGGCGTCCTTGCGCCGGGCTGGCCGGAAGGAGCGCGCTGGTGGCTCAAGGGCGCCGGCGTGATGTCGTCGTCGGCGGCGCGCTCGTGCTCGTGCTGGCGGGTCGAGCGCTCGGCTCCGGGTTCACGCCGTTCCCCAAGCCCGCCGAGAGAGGCGCGCTCGTCGAAGACGGCCCGTACGCGGTCGTCCGCCACCCCGTGTACTCGGGCGGGCTCCTCGTCGCCGTCGGCATCTCGCTCGCGCTCTCCCCCTGGGCACTCGTCGGCGTCGGGCGCCCTCGCCGTGGTCTGGGCGCTCAAGGCGAGCGTCGAGGAGCGCTTCCTCCGCGAGCGCTACCCGGCGTACGCGCGAGTACTGCTCACGAACTCGTTACCGGCTCGTCCCCTTCGTCTACTGACTCTCCGAGGGCGAGCGCAACGGCCTCGGCGAGGGTGATACGCCGAGCTCATGGAGAAGTCGCGTTGAGCCCTCGACGTCGGTGAAGAGAAAGGTGACCGTGCCGGAGGCAGGTCGCTCCGCGTACCGGGAATTTCAGCGACACCGGTGGAAGCAGCGGTAGCCTGCGCCCGTGTCGGGCACGCTTCCGGAGCCGGTCGAACGCGTCTCGGCCTTTCTGCGCGAGTCCGGAGCCGACGCCCGGATCCAGGAGTTTCCCGAGGGGACGCACACCGCGCAGGACGCCGCGGACGCGGTGGGCTGCGAGCTCGGCCAGATCGTCAAGTCGCTCGTCTTCGTCTGCGACGGCGGACTGTCGTGGCCCTGGTCCCCGGTGACCGACGAGGGGATGCCGACAAGGTCGCGCGCGGCCGTCGAGGCGAGTACCGCGCGCGTCGCGAAGGCTCAGGAGGTCGAGGACGCGACCGGGTTCGCGCCCGGTGCGGTGCCGCCGTTTCCGCTCCCCGAGGACACGGTGGTGCTGATGGACCGCGCGCTCTTCCGCCACCCGCTCGTGTGGGCGGGAGCAGGGTCGGCGCAGCACGTGCTCGGGATGGCTCCGGCGGAGCTCGCGCGCGTCTCGCGGGCGCGCCCACTCGACGTTTCGGCCGACTAACCTACGGTCTCCGAGACCGAAGGAGCTGAGTCCATGCAAGCGACCGAGAAGATCTGGATGAACGGCGAGCTCGTCGACTGGGCGGACGCGAAGATCCACGTCGCCTCGCACGGGCTGAACTACGGGTCGGGCGTGTTCGAGGGCATTCGCTGCTACGACACGTCGAAGGGCCCGGCCGTCTTCCGTCTCGAGGAGCATCTCGTTCGCCTCGAGAACTCGGCGCAGGCTGCTGTACATGGATCTGCCCGTACACGGTCGAGGAGCTCCGAGCGGCGACGCACGAGCGTCGTGGCGGTCAACGGCAACGCGTCCTGCTACATCCGACCGCTCGCGTTCTACGGCTTCGGCGAGCTCGGCGTCTCGTCCGTCGGCAATCCCGTCGACGTCGTGATCCTCAGCTTCCCGTGGGGCGCGTACCTCGGCGAGGACAGCCAGACGAAGGGGATCACGGCGAAGATCTCGAGCTGGGAGCGCGTCGGTCCGAACGTCATCCCGCACGTCGCGAAGGCGACGGGGATCTACCTCAACTCGATGCTCGCGACCATGGAGGCGCGGCGCGGCGGCTACGACGAGGCGATCATGCTCTCGCACGACGGCTACGTCGCGGACGGCCCGGGGGAGAACATCTTCGTCGTCAAGGACGGCGTGCTGCTACACGCCGCCGCTCTCGATGTCGATCCTGCCCGGGATCACGCGCGATACGGTCATCACGATCGCGCGGGACCTCGGCTATCCGCGTCGAGGAGACGCTGCTCATCCGCACCGACCTCTACCTCGCCGACGAGGTGTTCATGGTCGGGACGGCGACCGAGGTCGCGCCGTTGCGTGCGGTCGACGACCAGGAGATCGGCGTCGGCCCGGTCACGCGCGAGCTGCAGAAGGCGTACCTCGCCGCCGTCAACGGGGTGGACGAGCGCTGGGCTCACTACCTCGACGTGGTCGAGCTGACGCCGTCCGTGGCGTAGGACGTGGCGTCCGTCCGGACGATCAACCTCTCCTCTCCCTGGCTCGACGAGCGGGAGGAGGAGCTCGTCGCGGACGTGCTCCGCTCGGGCCGGCTCTCGCTCGGGCCGACGATCGACCGCTTCGAGGAGGCGTTCGCCGAGGTCGTCGGTGCGCCGTACGCGGCCGCCGTCTCGAGCGGCACCGCCGGTCTCCATCTGCTCTGCGTCACCGCCGGCGTGGGCCCGGGCGACGAGGTGGTCACCTCGCCGTACTCGTTCGTCGCCTCGGCGAACTGCGCGATCTACGAGGGCGCGACGCCGGTCTTCGCGGACATCGACCCGCGGACGCTGAATCTCTCGCCGGCGGCGGTCGAGGCCGCGATCACGGACAGGACGCGCGCCGTCATCGCCGTCGACATCTACGGCTATCCGTGCGAGCTCGACGAGCTTCGCGCGGTCTGCGAGGCGCGCGGCGTCGCGCTGATCCAGGACGCGTGCGAGGCGCTCGGCGCGCGCTACAAGGGCGCGCCGGTCGGATCCCACGGGCCGTCGGCGGTCTTCGCCTTCTACCCCAACAAGCAGATCACGACGGGAGAGGGCGGCATGGTCACGACGCACTCCGAGTCCGAGTGGCGGCTGCTGCGGAGCCTGCGCAACCAGGGCCGCGCCGACTCCGGGGGCTGGCTCGAGCACGCACGGCTCGGCTTCAACTACCGCATCGACGACATCCGCGCCGCAATCGGCCTCGGCCAGCTCGAGAAGCTCGACGAGATCCTTCGCGCGCGCGCCGACGTCGCAGCGCGGTACGCCGACGCTGCTCGCCGACGTCCCCGGGCTCGAGCTTCCGTGCGCCGACGACGCCGACCACGAGCGCTCGTGGTTCGTGTACGTCGTGACGCTCCCGGCAGGCGTCGATCGCGAGACGGTCATCTCGTCGCTCGCTGATCGCGGCATTCAGACGGCGCGCTACCTGCCGTGCATCCACCTGCAGCCGTACATGCAGGAGCGGTTCGGCTACCGGGTCGGGCTGTGCCCGGTCGCGGAGGAGCTCGCCGTCGCGCACGCTCGCACTTCCGTTCCACGCGCGCCTCGCCGAGGACGACCAGGCGTACGTCGCGGACGCTCTCCGTCACGCGCTCGCCTAGTGGCGCGCGCGGCCCTCGCAGGGCGAGGCGCTCGCGACCTGGGCGCTCTGGGCCGTCATCGCGGTCGTGCGTCGTGGTCACGTACAGCCGGCTCGACCCGGCGGAGACGTACCACGTGTCTCGCGAGGGCGTTGCGGGTGGGCTGAGCCGCGCACTCACGTTCGTCAACTTCCCGATCGGCCTCGTCGCCATCGCACTCGTCCTCGTCGCCGTCGCGGCGCTGCCGGCGCGGGCGTGGCTGGCGGGCGCGCCTGCGATCGCGCTCTGCGCCACGATCCCGTTCTTCAACGACCAGGCGGACCTCGACGCGCACTGGGGGAACGCGGTTCCGGCGGTGGGCGTGGTGATCGCCGCGGCGCTCACCGCCGTCGCGACGCGCAAGCGGGCGCCTCCTTCGCGTCCCGGCGGCCCTGGGACGGCGCGCGGATCGTCGTCGCCGCTGGTCGTCCTCGTCGTCTCGCTGCCGTGGATCGCCGCCGAGCTCGGCTTCCACTTCCCCGGCGACCTCTTCATGGGCGAGGAGCTCGGCCAGGAGGACGGAACGACGATCGCCGCGGTCCACCTCGGCCATCACCATGGCCTCGACGGCGCGGTCCTGGTGCTCACGGGGCTTCTCCTCTCGCGCGTCGTCGTCCCGGAGCGGCGGCTGCGCGTCGCCGTCCAGGGCTACCTCGGGCTCATGCTCGCGTACGGCTCCGTCAACTGCGTTCAGGACGCCTGGAACGAGCAGCTGGTCAAGCGCGGCTGGACCGACACGTCGATCCCGTCTGCGCTCCTGCCGTCGCTCACTCCGATCTGGCTCGTCGTCGCAGGGCTCGCAGTCGTCGCCGCCGCGGCGCTTCGCCGCGAGCAGAGGCAGACGTCATACTCAGCCCCATGACGCCGAACCGGATGGTCTTCCTCGGATTCGGGAAGTACGCGCGGGCGGACAAGATCTACGCCCTCGAGCCGATCACCGGGGACGACCGGGGAGGAGGGCGGCGGACGCGCGTCTGGATCGAGGGGGTCGCGGATCCGCTCGTCGCCTCGCGGACGGAGCGGACGATCCTGCACGACATGGGCCACGAGGCCGGCGACACGGTGCTCCTCGACGGAGCGCTCGATCTCGCCGAACGCCTTGCGGCTGCGGCGGAGGAGGGGCGAGTCGATCTCGGCGATCTCGGCCGACGCGCGCGCAAGCTCCTCGCCTCGACGGCGCGTCCGACCGAGACCGAGCCTCTGTTCTGATCCCGCGGGCGTTCTTCGCGCGCGACGTCCGCGACGTGGCGCGCGAGCTGGTCGGCCGGACGCTCCTCGTCGACGGCGTCGGCGGCGTGATCGTCGAGGCCGAGGCGTACGCGCCCGACGATCCGGCGAGCCATTCGTTCAACGGGCGGACACCGCGCAACGCGGCGATGTTCGGCCCACCCGGCCACCTCTACGTGTACCGGTCGTACGGGATTCACTGGTGCGCGAACGTCGTCTGCGGCGACGACGGCGTCGGCGCAGCCGTTCTCCTCCGCTCTCTCGAGCCGACGTCCGGCATCGAGGAGATGCGTGCCCGCCGCGGGGTCGACGACGCGAGGCTGCTCGCATCCGGTCCCGGCCGGCTCACCCAGGCGCTCGGGATCACAGACGAGCAGGACGGCGCCGACCTCACGCGTCCGCCTTTCGCGTTTACGTCTCCCCCGGCGAGCGTCGACGTGACGGCGTCGACGCGCGTCGGCATCACGCGCGCCGTCGAGCGGCGCTGGCGCTACTCGCTGACCGGGTCTACGTTCGTGAGCCGTCCCCGACCACGAGCGTGACGCGCATACGACGTCCGATGGCGACGCCTGGTTTCGGGCTCTGACGCAGGACCGCTCCCTCGCGCCCCGGCGCCGTCTTCGCGATGAGGCGCACCTTGAGCCGTGCCGCCTCCCGCTGGGCGTCGGCTATCGATGATCCGACGAAGTTGGGGAGCATGCCGCGCTCGGCCTTCGAGACCCAGATCGTGACGGGGTCGCCCGCCGACAGCCCGCCCGAACGAGGATCCTGGCTCACGACGAGCCCCGGGAGCCTCCCGGATTTCGCCGGCGCGTAGGCGACGTTCGGCTCGAGGGGCTGCGCTTGCAGCGTCGCCTCGGCGCCGGCCTTCGTCATCCCCACGACGAGCGGCACGGAGACCTCGTTCGGCTTGCAGTCGGCCTCCTCGTCAGGGCCTTCGCCGGAGAAGTAGGCGATCAGACGCGATCCGCGGCAGTAGCCGTTGTCGAGCTGCCACTTGCCGTCGCGGCGGACGACCCAGGTCGACGCGCCACCTTGGTACGGGGGTGAGTCGAACGAGCGCGACGGATCCTCGTCGGTCTTCTCGACGAAGGCCTTCCAGATCATCGCCGGAAGCGTGCCGCCCGCGACCGGCTCGCCGTCGAACTCGGTGAGCATCGGCGTGAGCGCGTCGGGATACCCGACCCAGACGGCGACGACGAGCTCCGGCGTGTAGCCGACGAACCAGGCATCGCCGTAGTTGTCCGTCGTCCCGGTCTTGCCTGCGACCTGGCGGCCCGGAATCGCGGCCCGCTTGCCGGTGCCGACGCGCACGACGTCCTCGAGGAGACTGGTGAGAAGCTCCGCGTGACCCTCGTCCAGGACCTGCCTCGGGAGCGGCGAGTTCGTGTCGACCTTGCTCGAGCGGAAGCGCGCGACGGTCTCCACAACCCGGGGGCGGTTCTCGAAGACCGAGCCGTCGACCCGGCGGCCGTCGTTGGCGATCGTCGCGTACGCGCGTGCCATGTCGAGCGCGCTCACGGCTCCCGACCCGAGGCCGATCGAGAAGTACGGCGAGAGGTGGCTACGAATCCCGAGGCTATGGGCGGTCTTCACGATCGCCTTCGGGCCGACGATGTCCGTGAGCTGCGCGTAGATGGAGTTGTCGGAGGAGACGATCGCGCGCTGCAGGCTCACGCGCCCGAGGTACGTGTGGTCGTAGTTGGTCACCTTCCAGATCCGGTCGCCGGCGTCGATGGAGACCGGCTTCGACTCGAGTTCCGTGACGGGCGAGATGCCCTCGTTCATCGCCGTCGCGAGGACGATCGGCTTGAACGACGAGCCGGGCTGCCGCCGCGCCTGGGCGGCGAGGTTGAACTGGCTCTGCCGGAAGTTCCGCCCTCCGAACATCGCCTTCACTGCGCCGGTTCGCGGATCGATCGCGACGAGAGCCGCGGCCGGGCCGTCAGGGTTGCCCAGGATCTTCTCGATCGCCGCGCGTGCCTTCAGCTGCAGGCCCATGTCGATCGTCGTCGTGACGTTCAGGCCGCCGCCGAACACCCGGCCGGCTCCGTAGTGAGCCACGAGGTCGTCCTTCACGTAGTTGACGAAGTACGGTGCCGGTCCCTGCGTGCCCGGGAGCCGGATGTCCTCGGGGACGGGAAGCTCGGCCTTGTCCGCGCGCCTGTACTGCCGCCACGTGATCTTGCCCTGCTCGAGCATCATCGAGAGCACGTGCCGCCGCCGGAGGATCGCGCTGCGCGGGCTCGCGGCGGGGTCGTAGAGCGACGGATCGGACGGAATGCCCGCCAGCAGCGCCGAGTCGGAGAGCGTCAGCTCCTTGGCGCTCTTCTTGAAGTACGCGCGCGCAGCCTGCTGGATCCCATAGGCGCCGTGCCCGAAGTAGATGGTGTTGAGGTAGGCGGTGAGGATCCGGTCCTTGCTCCAGCGCTGCTCGAGCTGCCACGCGAGGGCCGCCTCGCGCACCTTGCGCGCGAGCGTCCGCTCGTTGCGGATGTACGCGTTCTTCACGAACTGCTGCGTGATGGTCGAACCACCCTCGACGATGCCCTGGTTGCGGACGTCCTGCCAGAGCGCACGCGCGACGCCGCGCACGTCGATGCCGTTGTGCTCGAAGAAGCGCTGATCCTCGACGGAGACGATCGCCTGGCGCATGATCGGCGCGATCTCCTCGGTGCCGACGAGCACGCGGCTCTCGTCGCCGCGCAGCACCGCGAGCACCGTCCGGCCGTTGGACGCATAGACGACCGTGTCGACGTCCGAGTGCTGCGCGGCAGGATCGAGCGCGGGTATCTCGCTCGCGACGGCGCGGACGAGCCCGAACGTGAAGGACAGCAGCGCGGCGACGACAAGGACGAGCAGCAGCGCCGCAAGGCGGCGCTTGCGAACCCGGCGTCGCGTACGCGACGTCCCCTTCTCACTCCGAACCCGCAAGAGGGCGGACTATACCCCTGCACATGCCGCAAACTTGTTAGCGCGAGTTTGCGGTCGCGCCCAAGATCCCTGAAGCGCGGCTGCTTCGCATCCGCGGTCGCATCGTCGATTCGGCCGGCCGGCTCAGACGGGGTCGGAGGCGACGATCGGCGGCAGTGACGGCGTCTCTGCGCCTCCTGCCTGCTCGACCGTCACGGCGACGACCTCGCCGTCGGCAACGTCGCCGTCGAGAAGGACGACGTCGACGCCTTCCTCGCCGGGGAAGACGCCTGCGGAGATCGGGTTGTCGCCCTCGATGATCCACGCCTGGTACGTCTTGCCTGCAGGGGCCTGTCCGAGGTCCGCCAGCACGAGCGCGGCCCGCCCGTCCTGTCCCACGACGAGCCGTCCGGTGCCCGCTGCGAGATCCACCGTGCGCGAGCCCGTGTCGGCGACGATCGCTGCAGCCTCACGCTCGCGCGCGAGCGCCGAACGCGTCTCGTCGAGGTCGCTCGAGAGACGCGTACCCCAGAGGCCGAGGGCGAGCGCGGCTACCGCCGCGAGGGCCGCGACCGCGCCGAGCACCGGCGCGATGCGGTGGCGACGGGGCTCGAACGGCACGACGTTCTGCGGCGGCTCGGCACGGACGTCCTCGAGGATCCGCTCGCGTAGGCCAGGGCTCGGCGCCGGGCCGGAGGCGGCCACGGCCAGCGCCTCGGTCGTTTCCCAGAACGACGCCAGCTCATGCCGGCACTGCTCGCAGCCCGCGAGGTGCGCCTCGTAGGCGCTCCGCTCGTCGGGGTCGAGCGCGTCGAGCGCGTAGCCCGCCGTCAGCTCGTGAATTCCGGCTTCCATGATCCTTCCTGTGTCGAATCGTCGAGGAGCTCTCGCAAGCGCGCGAGCCCGGCGAACATCCTGCTCTTGATCGTGCCCAGGGGCACACCGAGCCGCTCTGCGAGCTCGGACTGCGAGAAGCCCCCGTAGTACGCGAGCTCGAGGGCCTCGCGCTGGACGTCGGGCAGCTGCTTCAACGCGGCCTGGACGCGCTCCCGCTCGAACCGAAGCCATGCCGCCTCGTCCGTCTCCTCGGGGGCGGTGCCGGCCGCGGAGTCGTCGGTCAGAGGATCGGCCTGCCGTCGTTCCTCCCGGCGAACGAGGTCGACCGCGCGACGATGGACGAGGGTGAGGATCCACGTACTCGCCTTTGCGCGCTCCGCCCGGAACGTCGCCGCGCTCCGCCACACCTGCAGGAAGGCCTCCTGGACCGCGTCCTCCGCATGCCGCTCGTCGCGCAACACGCGCAGCGCAAGTCCGTACGCGATGCGCCCGACGCGGTCGTAGAGCTCGGCCAGCGCGTCCTCGTCACCGCGCGCGACGAGCGCGACCAGAGCTTCGTCCGAGAGGTGGGCGTGGTGCCTGCGCATAGCGAAGCGGTCCTGCGACGCGGGCAACGCTAACAGCGTGGACGCGATCGCCTCCATGGCTCTGCTTCGCTCCGCGTTGCGTTCCGGTTCATCTCCGAACCGCCTTGCGGGTCGCCGCGAACAAGGGCCGTTCCCCGACCGGAAACGAGAGAGGAGTGGAGATGCACAGAGGGATCACGGCGCTCGCCGCGACCGGACTGCTCGTTGCAGCCGCCGCAGTCGGCGCCACTACGCTCGGGCCCGGGAACGGCACGGCGTCGTCTCACCGCGAGGCACCGCTCATCGCGGAGGACCCGTCTGCCGACCTCACGGACCTGTACGCGTTCCGGAGCCCGGACAAGCCGAACACCGTCACGATCCTCGCCAACGTCATTCCCGGCGAAGATCCGGCGGCCGGGCCCAACTGGTACACGTTCTCGCCCAGCGCGCGGTACAACCTCACGATCGATACGAACGGGGACGCGCGCCCGAACGTCACCTACCGGTTCCAGTTCCGTACGAAGACCGGTCCGTTCTTCCTCGGCGACACCGCACAGCCGTACACGGTGACGCGTGTCGCAGGGGGGAAGACGACCGTCGTCGCCCGCGGAACGACTCCGCCGAACAACATCGGCCCACGCTCGACCCCGAACTACCGCTCGCTCGCCGCGAAGGGCGTCGTCCCGCTCGCGGGTGGCGGCCATGCGTTCGCCGGCCAGCGTGACGATCCGTTCTTCGGCGACGTCGGCGCGATCTTCGATCTCGTCGCGATCCGCAAGGGCACGGGCAACATGGGCGGCGGCAGGGACTTCTTCGCCGGCTACGGTGTCCACACGTTCGGCGTCCAGGTTCCGATCGCGGGCCTGAACGCGAAGAGCGGCATCATCGGCGTCTGGTCGTCCGTCGACCGGCGCAAGGTCACGACCAGGACCACGTCAGGCGCCAGCTCGAAGGGCGCGTGGATCCAGGTCAACCGGCTCGCCAACCCGCTCGTCAACGAGGTCGTCATCCCGACGGGCCTCAAGGACCAGTGGAACGGGCTCGTGCCGTGGAAGGAAGGGCGATTCCGCCAGTACTACGACTCGCCGATCCTCGCCGCGGTCATCAACAAGCTGTACAAGCTCGGCGCTCCCGAGAACGATCGTGACGATCTGGTCGCGGTGCTCCTGACCGGCGTGCCGAAGCTCAACTTCACGAGCCCGCGGCTCGCGGAGCTCCTGCGCCTGAACCTCACCATCCCGGTGACGAAGAACCCGAACCGGCTGGGTGTGCTCGCAGGCGACAATCAGGGCTGGCCGAACGGGCGGCGCCTGAGCGACGACGTCATCGACATCGCCGAACAGGCGGTCGGTGGCTTCCTCAAGGGGACGAAGCTCCCGCTCGGCGACGGCGTCGACGCCGACGACCGGAAGCTCCTGCCGTCCTTCCCGTACATCGCGGACCCGCAGTCCGGGTTCGACAACACGAAGGGCAAGTAGTCGTCTGCACACATGAGGGGCCGGTTCTGGCCCGGCCCCTCGTGTGAACCGACTGCGGCCGATCGTGCGAACCAGCCGCGTGAGGCGCCGCATCGCAATCGCTCTCGTCACGCTGTGCGGCGCCTTGGCAGCTTCGCTCTCGGCAACGCCGCCGGCGGGCGCGCATCCCCTCGGCAACTTCACGATCAACCGCTACGCGGGGATCGAAGTCGCCGGGAGCGAGGTGTACGTGCGCTATGCGCTCGACGTCGCCGAGATCCCGACCTACCAGCTAGGGGCCGAGATCCGGCGGCCCGGCTATCCCGCGCGCCTCGCCGAGCGCCTCGCCCTGACGCTCGACGGGCGCCGCGTCCCGCTCGAGGTCGTCGCCCATCGGACTGCCACGCGGCCCGGCGCCGGCGGACTCGAGACGCTCCGCCTCGACGTCGTGTACCGCGCGCGTCGGAGCCGGAAAGGAGCTCGCGCTTCCACGACGAGTCGTTCCCGGAGCGGATCGGGTGGCGCGAGGTCACGCTGAGCGCCCGCGACGGCGGGCGCGTCGTCGATGCAGACGTCCCGGCAACGAGCTCGAGCGACGAGCTCCACGCGTACCCGTCCGATCTCCTCCGCTCGCCGCTCGACGTCTCCTCCGCGCACGCGAACGTCGTTCTCGGGTCGACGCCCGGATCCGCGCCGACGATCGGCGAGACGGTCGCGCCCGTGCACGCGGGCGGCGGCTTCGAGTCGCTCATCGAGCGCGGCGAGCTCTCCATCGGCGCACTGCTGCTCGCGCTCGCGATTGCCGCGTTCTGGGGCGCCGCGCACGCGCTCACGCCGGGTCACGGCAAGGCGATGGTGGCCGCCTACCTCATGGGGACGAAGGGACGGCCGCGCGACGCCTTCTTCCTCGGCGGCACCGTGACGGTCGCGCACACCGCCGGGGTCTTCGCGCTCGGCTTCGTGACCTTCGGGCTGTCCGCGTTCATCGTCCCCGAGCAGCTGTACCCGTGGCTCACATTCGTCTCGGGCGTGCTCGTCGTGGCCGTCGGTGCATCCGTCCTCAGGCAGCGACTTCGCTCACGCGTACGCCACCACCATCACCACCACCAGCACGACCACCACCATCACGAGCACCCGCACGACCACGACGAGGCGTTGACGTCGAAGGGGATCCTCGGGGTCGGGATCGCCGCCGGCCTCCTGCCGTGCCCGTCGGCGCTCGTCGTCCTGCTCTCCGCGATCGCGCTCCATCGGGTCGGGCTCGGACTCGCGCTCATCGTCGCGTTCAGTATCGGGCTGGCGACGACGATCACGGCGATCGGGCTCGTCGCCGTCTTCGCCCGTCGGACGTTTGGACGGCTGTCGCTGAACGGGCCTCTCGTGCGGGCCCTCCCGGCTGTCAGCGCGGGGCTCATCCTCGTCGTCGGGCTCGTCATCACGGCCCGCGCCCTTCCCGGCGTCATCTAGCCGAACCGATCGAGTGCGGCCAGCGAACAAACGACATGTTCGGGCTCGACGACTGGATCGCCTCCCTCTCCGATGGAGCGTCGCTCGGCGTTGTGCTCCTCGTCGCCGTCCTGCTCGGCCTTCGTCACGCGACGGACCCGGACCACATCGCCGCGATGACGACGCTCGTCGCTTCTCGCCGGGACCGGGTCGCGCGTTCCGCGGCCGAGCTCGGCGCTTGGTGGGGCATCGGCCACGCGACCACGCTCGTGCTCTTCGGGATCCCGATCCTGCTCGCCCAGCGCTACCTGCCGGAGCGATCTCCAGCGCAGCGCCGAGACCGCCGTCGCCGCGCTGATCGTCTTCCTCGCGCTGCGGCTGCTCGTGCGGTGGCGGCACGGCTACTTCGACCTCCATGCGCACCCGCATTCCGAGCGCGATCACTGGCACGCGGTCCGCACGCCAGCGGGCGCGTTCGGGATCGGGCTCGTGCACGGCATGGGCGGAAGCGCCGGCGTCGGCGTCTTGCTGCTCGCAGCGATCCCGTCCGAGACCGTCGCCGTCGCGTCGCTCCTTCTGCTCGCGGCGTTCACGGCCATCTCGATGACAATCGTGACCATGGGCTTCGGGGTCACGTTCTCCGCACGGCCCTTCGCGACCGCATCGGCGACGCTCGTCCCCGTGCTCGGCACGCTGAGCCTGGCCTTCGGACTCTGGTACGCAGCCGCAGCGTGGGCGCTCGCGCCGTACCCCCTCTAGCGCGGCGGCTCATTTAAGGCGGGCGCAAGCTCTCCCCGGTCGGATACGGGTGTGACCGAGGAGAGGAGCAGTATGCGCACGGCTCTCGCACTTGCGGTCGTGGCCCTCGTCGTCCCGACGCTCGCGCTCGCCGGCGGACCGAGCATCGGAATCGCGGCGCCGATCGCATAGGCAGCCGTCACGAAGACGATCCGAGCGTGACCTCACCGCTTGCCGCGAGCGCAGTCACCGCGGCGAGGACAGCCCTGCGCACGGCACGAACACGAGCCCGACGCTGAGCCCGGCGACGAATCCGTTCGAGTCCTGCACGACTCGCCCGCGAGTGAGGAAGAGGAACGGTCGCTCCAGCACCCACGCCACTCGTTGCCGCCTGCGGTCGGTACTGGCGCTGCCCGCGAGCAGGATCGGCAGGACGGACAGAACGCACGGCGAGATCGCGGTGATGACACCTGCGAGGAACGCGATCCCGAGCAGGACGAGCACGCGCCGAGCGTAGGGCGGCAACGTGTTACGTGCGTCTGAATTGCCGCGGTATGAGGCGATAGGCTGATCGGCCGTGGAGCAGCTCCTCACCGTCGACGACGCCGAGAGACTCGCCGAGCAGGTCGTCGCTCCCGAAGCGTGGAGCTACATCGTCGGCGGAGCTGGCGACGAGCGCACGCTGCGCTGGAACCGCGAGGCGTTCTCGCGATTCCGGCTGCGGCCGCGCGTCCTCGTCGACGTCTCGGACGTGTCGACCGCGACGACCGTGCTCGGGACGCCTATCTCGATACCCGCGCTCGTTGCGCCGATGGCGTTCCAGCAGATCGCGCACGAGGAGGGCGAGGTCGCCATGGCGCGTGGCGCCGCGGCTGCGGGGACGCTCATGTGCCTTTCGACGGTTGCGACCTCGACCCCCGCTGACGTCGCCGCTGCGGCACCCGATGGGCCGCGCTGGCTGCAGATCTACGTCTTCCGCGATCGTGCCGTCAGCGACGACGTCATCGCACAGGCACTCGAGTCCGGGTTCTCCGCACTCGTGCTCACGGCAGACCTTCCCGTGTACGGCATCCGGCATCGCGAGGCCCGTCTCGGCTTCGAGTCACCCGACGAGGACGTTCCTGCGCTCGTCGCCGCGCGAGCGCGGGGGAGACTTCGACGACCACCACACGCTCGGACTCCTCGAGTCCGGGCTCGAGTGGGAGTACGTGACCGAACTGCGCGAGCGCTGGAAGGTGCCCGTGATCGTGAAGGGCCTGGTGACGGCCGAGGATGCGATCCTGGCCTGCGATCACGGAGCAGGAGGGGTCGTCGTCTCGAATCACGGCGGGCGCCAGCTCGACGGGGCGATCGCGTCGCTCGAGGCGCTGCCCGAGGTCGTCGCGGCTGTCGGCGATCGGGCGGAGGTCTACCTCGACGGGGGCGTGCGCCGGGGCACGGACGTCGTCATGGCGTTGGCGCTCGGAGCGCGCGCGGTGCTCGTCGGGCGGCCGGCGATGTACGGGCTCGCGTTCGGCGGCTCGAAGGGAGTCGAGCAGGTGCTGGAGATCCTGCGGGAAGAGACGGAGAACGCGCTGGCGCTGCTCGGCTGCCGCTCGCCCGCCGAGGTGACCGCCGGCCATATCAAGCCGGCGTAGGTCGTGGGCGTCGCCGAGCTCACGCGCAACGCCGTGCACGTCTTGCCCGCTGGCGCGCTCGAGGCGAAGCTCGCGCTCGGCCGCCCTTTGCGCGTGAAGCTCGGTATCGACGTGACGTCGCCCGACATCCACGTCGGACGCGGTATCCCGCTGCAGCGGATGCGCGCGT
>CAWDSX010000019.1:0-37598 GCA_963805135.1 uncultured Gaiellaceae bacterium
GCACACACGTCGACGGAACCGAGGGCGGCGCGGGCCTCGGCGAAGAGGCGATCGACGTCCGCCTCGACCGTGAGGTCGGCCTGCGCGACGGGCATCCCGCCGAGCTCGTCCGCGACAGCACCTGCGCGGTCCTGTCCCCGGTTGTAGTGGACGAGCACGCGCGCCCCCTCCGCGGCGAATGCCCTGGCGCAGGCGGCGCCGATCCCGCCGGAAGCTCCGGTGACGAGCACGCCCTTCCCGTGAAGCCCCGTCTCGATCGGAATAGGCTACTTCCGTGCGCGTCCACGTCATCTCCGACATGGAGGGCGTCGCCGGCATCGTGAAGTGGCAGCAGACGTCGGGCGGCGAGTCGCTCTACGAGGAGGGGCGCAAGCTCTACACGCAGGAGATCAACGCCGCCGTGCGCGGTGCGAAGGCTGCCGGAGCGACCGAGATCGTCGTCATGGACTGCCACGGCGCGGGGAAGGGGTGGACGTTCAATTCCCTGCTGCCAGAGGACCTCGACCCCGACTGCCAGTTCGTCGTCCAGAACGAGTGGACGGAGTACACCGAGTTCCTCGAGGGCGGCTGCGACGCAGCGCTGTTCATCGGGATGCACGCCCGCGCTGGAACGCAGGACGGCGTCATGAATCACACGATCTCGGGGCGCGACTACCAGAACCTCTGGTTCAACGACACGCTCGTCGGTGAGACCGGGATCAACGCGGCGCTCTGCGGCACGTGGGCGTGTCCGGTGTTGCTCGTGACCGGCGACGAGGCGTCGTGCCGCGAGGCCACCGAGCTGCTCGGAGACGGCCTGACCACGGCCGTCGTGAAGTGGGGCGTAGGCGCCGAGTCCGCACGGTCGCTCACGCCGACGCGTGCTCGAGAGCTGATCGAGGAGGCTTCCCGGACAGCGCTCGCCGACCTCGGAGCGGTGGCGCCGTACGACCCCGGTCGTCCCTGTGAGGTCAAGGCCGAGTTCAAGAACACCGACGAGCCCGACCGCCTCCGCCATCGCGCCGGCGTCGAGCGGATCGACGACCGCACGATCGTCTCCCGCGCCGATACCTGGTGGGCCGCCTGGAGGCAGTTCTACTTTTGATCGCAGTTCGAGAATCCGCTAGCGCGGACTCTCGAACGCGGAAATCCCTAAAAGCGGCCGCTGGTCGCGGCCGATCGCTCTTCGCCTTCGACCGCGGGGCGGTCCGGGGCGCGGACGCTGTTGACATGTCACGGGGCGGGTGTCACAGTCGTCCGACGAGCGCGGGCAGGCACTCGTCGTCGACCCGTTCCGGCAACTCCGGGGTCGGTTCGACGTCAAACAATGAGTACCCGATGCGGGGGAACTCGAAGGAGGGCATGTCTATGAGGAAGGCCATCGTCGTCGCGGTTTCGGCCGTGACCGCCGTCGCAGCCATCGCGGCGTCGGTCGCGTCCGCCGATCCGGCGCGCGTCGCGAGCCCTGCGGCTCCTAACTGTAAGCAGGCGTTGATCGCACTCACGGGGCCGTACACCAGGCCCGGCCGGCACTGCCGGACTCGACCAACGGAACTGGGGCCGGATCTTCATCTCGAACTGGAACGCCGGCAAGGCGATCCCAGGTGTTCCGAAGACGCTGAGGCGCACGAAGCTGAAGGCGATCGAGGCGGACACGCAGCTGAACCCGCAGGTCGCGGCGACAGTCGCCGTGCAGCTTCGCTCGAACAAGGACGTTCTCGCGGTCAACGGCTTCTCCGGCAGCCAGGAGAACGTCGCCGGTGGCCCAATCCTCAAGCGTGGCGGAATCGCGTTCGTATCCGGCTCGGCCACGCGAGCGAGCCTGACCGATCCGACGACTCTGGACGGCAAGGTGCTGAAGAAGCAAGATGCAGCCGGGCATATCCTCGCCCCCGTGTTCTTCCGTCGGGTCGTTCCACACGACAACGTCCAAGGCAGAACGGACGTCACGTTCATGCGGCAGAAGCTCGGAGTGGGCTCTGGCGACACGGTGATGCTCGTCGACCAGGCTGAGGCCTACTCGGTACCGCTCATCTCCCTGATGACGAGACTGCTCGATGCGGCAAACGTCAAGACCGATCGCCAGTCGCAGTCGGCTGCGCAGACCGACTTCACGGCGCTCGCCAACAGGGCGGTGGCCGAGAAGGCGAAGGTCGTGGTGCTCGGCTCGCAGGTGGCTTCGAATGCGCAACTCTTCTTCCAGCAGCTGAAGTCGAAGGGCTTCACGGGTACCTTTTTCGGGACTGACGGCACGTTCGACTCGTCGCAGTTCACGGTGCCCGGGGCGTACATCTCGTCGTTCAGCCTCGACATCCACAACGTCGCGGTTGCGAAGCCGTTCGTCACGCAGTTCGAGAAGAAGTACGGAGAGACGATCTCGTTCGGCGCTCCGTCGTTCCCCGCCGTGCAGGCGATCGCGATGGGAATCTCCGCAGCTTGCGCCGACGGCAGGGTGAGCCGGGCTGAAGTACGCAAGGAGATCGGCAGGGTCAAGATGTCCAACACGTTGCTGGGCAAGCCGATCGCGTTCGACAAGTTCGGAGATCCGATTGGCGGAGTCGGGTTCTCGATCTTCCAGATCGGGAGCAACGGCTCCTACACCGAGGTTCAGAAGGGCTAGCCGCCCTCGGATGTCACACGTGCGGCCCATCCTCGGGGTGGGCCGCACGTTGTTCTGAGAGGCTTCACTGGTGCAGCTGGTCGCGTACTTCCAGGACTTCCAGCTCACCTGGAGCTACTTCTTCGACCAGCTCGTCGCCGGGCTGACGCTCGGGAGCCTGTACGGGCTCATCGCCATCGGCTACTCGATGGTCTACGGGATCCTGAAGCTCTTGAACTTCGCGCACGGCGAGGTCTTCATGATCGGGTCGTACATCGGCTACTTCGTGTTGACCTGGCTCGGCGGCGCAGCGGATCCGAAGATCCCGGTCGCGGCGACGATCCTGTTGATGTTCCTCGCTGCGATGCTCGGTGCCGGCGCTCTCGGCGTCATCATCGAGCGCTTCGCGTACCGGCCGCTTCGTGAGAAGAAGCGCGGCGCGGATCGCGCCGCTCATCAGCGCGCTCGGCGTCTCGTTCTTCCTCCAGCAGCTCGCGGTGCTCCTCTTCGGGTCGGCGCCGAAGCAGTACAACGCGTTCGCGTTCGACAACGGGTCGCTGTTCACGAGCGTCACGATCGGCCCGTTCACGATCCAGTACATGCAGCTGTTCGTGATCGTCACGACGGTCTGCCTGATGGCCGCGCTCACCGTGTTCATCGCGCGGACGCAGGTCGGGAGGGCGATGCGCGCGACGTCGTTCGACCTCGAGGCCGCATCGATGATGGGGATCAACGTCGACCGCGTCATCGTCGTCACGTTCTTCATCGGCTCGGCGCTCGCGGGCGCGGCGGGCGTCATGAACGGGCTGATCTTCCAGAACGTCGATCCGTACGTCGGGTTCCAGGTCGGCCTCGTCGCGTTCACCGCCGCGGTCGTCGGCGGGATCGGGAGCATTCCAGGCGCGATGATCGGCGGGCTCGCGATCGGGGTCGGCCGCGCCTTCTCGATCGGCTACGTGTCGTCCTCCTATCAGGACGTGATCGTCTTCGCGATCCTCATCGCGTTCCTGCTCCTGCGACCGTCGGGGATCTTCGGCACGCCCGCCCCGCAGAAGGTGTGAGGTGAGCGAGCCCACACAGCCGGAGCGCACGGGACCCGCGATCGGCGCCGACGAGTGGGTCGCGCGCTCGGGCGAGCGGGGGAGGCGGCGCAGCGGGCTCGTGGGCCGCGTCCACGACCTGTACGACCGCGTCCCGAAGCCGGCCGTCTTCGCGTTCTTCGTCGTGCTCGCGGCGCTCGTCCCCGTGCTGACTGCGCAGACGGACAACGACATCTACTTCCTGCGCGTCGGAACCGTGGCTCTCGTCTTCGCCCTGCTCGCGCTCGGCCTGAACGTCGCGGTCGGCTTCGCCGGGCTCCTCGATCTCGGCTACATCGCGTACTACGGAATCGGCGCCTACGGGTACGCGTTCCTGTCATCCGACAAGTTCGGGATCCACTGGCAGGCGTGGCTCGTGCTCCCGCTCGTCGTCGCTGGTGTCCGCGCTGCTCGGGCTCCTGCTCGCGCTCCCGTCGCGGCGGCTCGTCGGCGACTACCTCGCGATCGTGACGCTCTTCTTCGGGCAGATCTTCTACATCGTCGCGACGCAGGGCTATCGCGATCTCGTTCCTCGGCCTCAACAAGGACCTCGGGTTCGACCGGGCCAACTGGGACCTCACCGGCGGGCCGAACGGGATCGCCAACGTCGACCGGCTCGGGGTCTTCGGGCTCGACGCCTCGAGCGAGCGCGCCTACTTCTACATCACCCTTGCCGCGGTGGTCGTCGTCTTCGCCGCGCTCACGCTCGCGAACCACTCGCGCACCGGTCGCGCGTGGCGGGCGCTCAACGACGACACGCTCGCGGCGCAGGCGATGAGCATGCCCGTGAACTGGCTCAAGCTCCTCGCGGTCGGCCGTCGGCGCGGCCGTCGCGGCGCTCGCCGGGAACGATCAACGCCGCGCTGCTGCAGGGCGCGTTCCCCGACGACTACAACACGCAGGTCCTGATCATCATCTACGCGATGGTGATCCTCGGCGGCGCAGGGAGCCTTCCCGGCGCCGTCCTCGGCGCGTTCGTCGTCTCCGTCCTCATGCTCGAGGGCCTGCGGCCGCAGACGCCGATCGGCGACTTCACGGGGAACGGGCGCTGGGTCTTCTACGCGGTGATCATCGTCGTCCTCGTCGCGGCGATCCGTCCGTGGCGGCGGCTCGCGGCGATCCTCGGAGGGA
This sequence comes from uncultured Gaiellaceae bacterium, assembly GCA_963805135.1. GTDB lineage: Bacteria > Actinomycetota > Thermoleophilia > Gaiellales > Gaiellaceae > GMQP-bins7. The sequence continues at coordinate 4,789 of CAWDSX010000019.1, forward strand.
TCGTCGCGTTCGGGGTGGTAGTGCACGCGATCGTCGCCGTGACGACGGAACGCGGCACCGACGGGCTCCTCAACACCGGACCGGACACGTATACGCGACGGCGGGTCGCTCGGCTGGCTCATCCGGCACTGGCTGGCGCTCCCGGCTGGGACCTACGAGGACGGGCTCGCGCAACTGGTTCAACTTCGCGCTCGTCGGGCCTCATCGCGCTCGTGCTCTGCCTGACGCTCGTCAAGGGCTGGATGCGCGACGTGCTCATCGTCCCGACCGTCTGGCTCGCCGGCTTCGTCTGGGAGACGCGGCTCGCGCAGGAGACGTCCGGACCGACGCGGTCTCCTCCTGCTCGGCGCGATCCTGGTCGGGCTGATGATCGCGCGGCCGCAGGGGCTCCTCGGCCGCCCGCGAGTGGAGATCGTCTGATGGCTCAGACGCTCCTCGAGCTCGACCAGCGTCAGCAAGGCGTTCGGCGGCCTCGCAGTGCATCGACAATCTCGACCTCGAGGTGCGCGAGGGCGAGATCGTCAGCGTCATCGGCCCGAACGGCGCCGGCAAGACGACGCTGTTCAACCTGGTCACCGGCATCTACCGGCCGGACGACGGCGACATCAGGCTCGACGGCGAGAGCATCGTCGGGCTCGCGCCGCACAAGATCACGAATCGCGGCGATCGCGCGGACCTTCCAGACGCTGCGGCTCTTCCTGAACATGAGCGTCAAGGAGAACGTCATGGCGGCGACGTACGGCGGGACGCGCGCGTCGCTCGTCGAGTCGATCCTGCGCCTGCCGCGCGCACGGCGCGAGGAGCGCGAGTCGAACGCGGTCGCCGAGGAGAAGCTCTCGTTCTTCGGCCAGCGGCTCATGGGGTACCGCTGGAACCAGCCTGCGTACAGCCTCTCCTACGCGAACCGGCGCCGGCTCGAGATCGCACGCGCGACTGCGACCAAGCCGCGCATCCTCCTGCTCGACGAGCCGGCCGCGGGAATGAACCCGGTCGAGACGCACGAGATCACGGAGCTCATCGCACAGCTCCGCAAGGAGGGCGGCTACACGATCCTCGTCATCGAGCACGACATGCACGTCGTCGAGGGGATCTCCGACCGCGTCGTCGCGCTCGACCACGGAGAGAAGATCGCCGAGGGGACGTTCGAGCAGGTCGCGACGAACCCGCGCGTCGTGGAGGCGTACCTCGGCACGTCGGCGACGGAGCGGAAATGAGCGAGACGAACGGCTCCGGCGCGCTCCTCCGCCTCGAGGGCATCAACACGTACTACGGACAGATGCACATCCTCCAGGACGCGAACCTGCGCGTCGGGCCGGGCGAGCTCGTCTGCCTCCTCGGCGGCAACGCGTCCGGGAAGTCGACGACGCTCAAGACCGTCCTCGGGATCGTGCGGCCGCGGACGGGCACCGTCACCTTCGACGGCGAGGACGTCACCGGCCGTCCGACGAGCTACCGCATCGGGAAGGGCATGGCGATCGTCCCCGAGAACCGCCGCCTCTTCGGCCCGATGAGCGTCCTCGAGAACCTGCAGATGGGCGCGTACCTCCACGGCGGCGGCGATCCCGAGGACTACGACCGGGTGTACACGCTCTTCCCCTTGCTGTACGAGCGGCGCTCGCAGCTCGCGGGGACGCTGTCGGGCGGCGAGCAGCAGATGGTCGCGATGGGACGGGCGTTGATGGCGAGACCGAAGCTCATGCTCATGGACGAGCCCTCGATGGGGCTCGCGCCGATCCTCGTCGAGCGGAGCTTCGAGATCATCAAGCAGGTGCACGACGCAGGGGTGGCCATGCTCATCGTCGAGCAGAACGCGAACGTCTCGCTCTCGATCGCAGACCGCGGCTACGTGCTCTCGACGGGTCGCGTCGTCCTCGAGGGGAAGGCGTCGGAGCTCCTCCAGCACGAGGAGCTGCGGAAGGCCTACCTTGGCCGCTAGAGCCGTGTCGACTCAGCTGACGCCGGGCATGTCCGTCCGGGCCGAGTTCCCGATCTTCGAGCATGCCGTCTACGCGAACTCGTGCTCGCAGGGCGCGCTCGCAAGCCGCGTTCGCGCGGCGGCCGAGGAATGGCTCGCCGGCTGGGACGAGAACGGCGCCGAGTGGGAGTACTGGGTCGAGCGGAACGAGGCTGCCCGCGCCGCGTTCGCGCGGCTGCTCCACGCCGAGCCCGACGACGTCGCCGTGACCACCTCGGTCTCGCAGGGCGTCAGCGCCCTCGTCTCGGCCCTCGACCTGTCGGGCGAGCGGAATCGGATCGTCATCAGCGAGTACGAGTTCCCGACCGTCGGTCAGATCGCGCACGCACAGGAGCTGCGCGGCGCCGAGGTCGTCCACGTCACACCCGAGGCCGACGGCCGGATCCCCGTCGAGCGCTTCGCGGAGGCGATCGACGAGCGGACGGCGCTCGTCTGCTGCACCGCCCTGTCGTTCCGCTCAGGTCACCGCAACGACGTGCCGGCGATCGCCGAGCTCGGCCATGCGAGTGGCGCGATCGTCCTCGCCGACAGCTACCAGGCGATCGGAGCGCTGGAGCTGGACGCGCGCACGCTCGGCGCGGACGTCGTCACCGGCGGAACCGTCAAGTACCTCCTCGGCACCGCTGGGCTCGGCTTCATGTGGATACGAGGCTCGCTCCGCACACAGCTCCTGCCGACGCAGACGGGCTGGTTCGCCGACGAGGACATCTTCGCGATGTCCATCGCCGACTACTCGCCGCACGCGACGGCACGCCGCTTCGACAGCGGCACGCCGCCCGTACCGTCGCTGTATCCCGGCGTCGCCGGCATGGAGCTGATCGCCGAGGTCGGCGTCCCGGCGATCGAGGCGCACGTGCGCAGGCTCGTCGACCGGCTGCTCGCCGGGCTCGACGAGCTAGGTGCGACCGTCGCGACCTCACGCCTGGTGAACGACTACGGCCCGCTGATCTGCGTCGTGTCGACGGATCCGAACGCGCTCGTCGATGCACTCGCAGGTGAACGGATCGTCACCTCGACGCGCGACTCGAACCTGAGGATCTCGCTCCATCTCTACAACGTCGAGGAGGACGTCGACCGGATCCTGGCGGCGCTCGCGACCCACCGCGAGCTTCTCGTCTGAGCTACGCGGCGTCCGGCCAGGCAGTCTCGGCAGGCGGCGCGTCGTACCGCGGGCGACCGCGCTTCGGCCAGTCGCGCGTCCAGCGGTTGATGATCTGGTTCTGCTCGTCGTGCTTCCAGCGCGGACGCCGGGCGTGCACGAGCGGGTCGAGCCCCGCCAGGATCCCGAAGCAGTCGACGCAGTACACGATCGGCCAGTGCTCGTCGCGCGACCGCCGGTGAGCGAACGCCTCGACGACCCGCTCGTGCGGGCACTCCGCACATGCCGCGAGTCGCGTCCGCCGCTTCCCGCGCAGCGTCATCGCGGCCTCGAGCCGGTCGTCCTGCATGTACGCGTATCCGATTGGCCGACGATGGACGTAGACGTCGACGAGCTCCACGAAGGCGAACCTACCCAGCGCGCCTGACGACGAACCCCAGAAGCGACCGAAGCCCGCTCGCGCGGGCTTCAGTCCTTGTACGGATCGCGGACGTCGCGACCGGCCATCGCGACGCCGAGCGGGCGGAGCGTGTGCTTCACGCGGATCGAGCCCGCATGGGCGTCGAGCACGTCCGGCAGGCGCTTGTACACCTCCGGCGCCTCGTCGGCGCCGCCGCCGACGAGCACGATGCCCTGCTCGCGCAGCCGCGCCTGGACCGCAGGCCAGTCGACCACGCCAGGCTGCACCTGCTCCTCGATCCACGTCTTCATGACACCTGCGTCCGGGTGCTCCGGACATGTGCCCGTCTCGAAGACGCGATCGCAGTCGCGGTTCCGGCACGTGAGTCGCTTGCGTCGGCGCACGCGCCCCGCGGCCTGCGTCCTGCTCATCACACGGCCGGCTCCGTGGACGGTCGAGAAGAGCGACTGCTCTGCCTCGTCGCCCGCGACGCCCTCGAGGACGACCGACTCGTCACCCATCGAGCCTCCGACGAACCCCTCCTGGCCCGGTCGAGCGGGCGTGCAGCCCTTCCGGATCACCCAGTAGGTGCGCCCGAAGTGCTCCTCCCGCCACGCGAAGTTGTGGTGGTTGTGCACCTCGTGGACGGCCTCGCCGCCGATGATCTCGAGCACCTTGTCGACCACGACGTCGCGGCCGGCGTACGCGTACTCGCCGGCGAGCTCCATGGCCGCGATGTACTGCTGGCCGAGCTCCGAGTCGACCTCGAGGAGCACGGGCGGCGAGTCCATCTCGCCCTCGTGCGCGCGATCGCCGAAGCGGAGCCCCTGCGCGAGCGCGAGGAACCCCGAGGCCGTCTTGTGGCCGAAACCACGCGACCCGAAGTGGACGCCGACCCAGATGCGGCCGTCCTCGTCCTCCATCAGGTTGACGTAGTGGTTGCCCGAGCCCACTGTGCCGAGCTGCGATTCCGCGAGCTGTGCCATCCTGCGCTGCGGGTGGAAGTCCGTCGTGCGGATCTTCTCGAGGACGGGGTGGTCCGCGCGCTCGTGCGCGGGGACGCCCATGCCGAACGAGATGCGACGCGTGATCTCGCGCATGATCGAGTCGACGCCGCCGCGCTCGTCGAGGTCGGCGCGCGTCAGCTCGGTCTGGACGGCCTTGTTCCCGCACCCGATGTCGTAGCCGACGCCCGACGGCGAGACGTACCCCTCGTACGCGATGCCGCCGCCGATCGGCTGCGAGTAGCCCGGGTGATGGTCGGCGCACAGGACGCCGAACTCGGCGTCGCCTGCCGTCATGCAGCGCTCGAGCTGCTCGAGGCTGCGCTGGTCGACGGCGCCGAACGTCTTGATGTTCATCGGAACCTCCTGATTGTCGCTTGGATGGAGAGACACCGAGCGGAATCGAACCGCTGTGCCGCGCTTTGCAGGCGCGCGCCTCGCCCCTCGGCCACGGTGTCATGGAGCCCCCGGGAGGTGTCGAGCCTCCGTCGCCGAGTTGGGAACCCGGAGCTCTGCCGTTGAGCTACGAGGGCGGGGCTGCGCGTGTCGGTCGCAGCGATCGTCTTTGACGTTCCGCGCGACCGGAATCTGCATTCGCAGATTCCGGTCTGGCGCATTCAGTGCGGGTGGAGGGATTCGAACCCCCAGCGGGCCTGAGCCCCCGGCTTCTGAGGCCGGTGCGTCGCCGTTGCGCCACACCCGCGGGGGCGGGCACGCGAGGTGCCCGCCGGTGCTGCCGGTCGGTCACGAAGCGACTCGAGGATCGCCTCGCGCCGGTCGTACGGCCCGAACTCGGCCGTGAACGCGTCGCGGAAGACCCGGATCGCGATCTCGAGCGTGTCGAGCTTGTGGAGCGGTAGACGTACACGAAGGCGCCTCCGTGGAATCGGCCGGGAGCCCCGATGCGGAGCCCGTCGACCTCGCGACCGCCGCGAGCTGCGCAGACATCGGTTCTCCCTTCGTTCGTGCTGGCTCCGGCGCCCCGCCTGGACAGCTCGGCGAGGCGCCGTCATCTCTTCGTGGTCACGCGGCCGGTCGCGGACGCTGCCGCTCTGGCCGCGCCGCCTCGAGGCGCGCCTGCCGGCGAGCCTCGAGGACGATCACCTTCGCCGGACGCGGCGCAGGCCGCGGCTGTGGCAGCGGCCGTGCCGCGACGCGCACGATGTGCATGGGGTGTGCATGTGCATGTCGCTCTCCTCTCTGGTGGATGGCGCCTCGCGGCGCCTCCTCTCAGAGAGCGCCGCGGGCGAAGTCGGCGATCAGCTGCGGCGTCGCGGTGTCGAAGCCCACGACGTCGAGCATCCCTCCGTCGTTCGGGTCGGCGATCGAGAAGCCGTTCGCGACCATCCCGACCACGACGAGCCGCGCAGCGATGCCCGATGCCCGGCGGTAGTCGCGGAGCGCGTCGACCGGGTGGACGGTGCCGGCCCACGTCTCCGAGTCGGTGTAGATCACGAACATGTCGATCTCCCGCTCCAGTGCCTGCGCGTACAGCATCGGCAGCGCGCAATCCGTGCCGCCGAACGGCAGGTCCGAGACCGCCTTCACCGCGTCGTCCAGCCGCTGTCGCGGCGAGATCGAGAGCGGTGTGAGGCCGTCCTCGTACCCCGCATGGAGCGAGCGACCGCGCTTCCGGAAGCCGCCCTTGCCGGTGAAGAACCCGACGATCTCCGGCTCCTCCTCGGTCGCCGCCGTCACGAGCGCCAGCGCAGCTGACGCATCGCGGGGCGTGAGACCCGGGATTCCGGCGACCTGGCCCCACGTCATCGAGCCCGAGACGTCGAGCGCGAGGAGCATCCGTCGACCGCTCGGCTCGACGTTGCCGAACGCGGCGTAGAACGCGGCGTCGAGCGCGTCGACCACACCGCCGAGCGGGTTCCAGCGGTGCTTGCCGCGGATGCCACGCCCCGACTCGTACGTGCGGAGCGCAGCGAGCAGCGCGATCGGGTGCACCCGGGCCTTGCGGATGCGCTCCGTGTCGCCGAGCTGCTCGATCACCTTCGCGAGACCTGCCGAGCGTGGAGTGAGGACGCCGACTCGCGTCATCGTCGCGAGGTTGCGGATGAGCGCGGTCATCGGCATGTCCTCGAGGAGCGCCTCCCACACGTCAGGCGACGCGAGGTGCTCGCTCCGCACCGCCTCGCGAGGCAGCCGGTACTCGCGGACGAGCTCCGCCGACTCTGCCGACGTCGCCGCCGACTGAGCCCGGACGAAGCCCTCGACGATCCGTGGGAGCCCGTCGGCGTTGCCGCCGCGGGTGATCCACTCGAACAGCCGCTCGTGCGCGTCGGAGACCTCGACTGTCGGGTTCCGAGCGCTGACGCTCGCTGCCGGGTGCGCCAGCCGGAGAAGGTCACGGTGCGTGACGCCCTCGCGCTGGCGGTACTTCACGGCCTGGTAGGCGAGCGCGTCGACCGGCTGCACCGCGTACCAGCGGCCGATCCCGCGGCGGAGCGAGCGGCCCCAACCGCGGAAGGCCTCGACGAACGTCGCGAACTGGAACAGGTGCGTGCTCGTGCGGCACACGTTCGGGAGGGCCTCGAGAGCGGCCTTCCGCGTCGCCTCGTCACCGCGCCCCGCCGCCAGCGCGAGCGCGAGGATCGCCGGATCATTCTTCGGCGCGCGCCCGTCCGTGCTCACCGCGACGATCTCGGCCACGGTGCGCAGGCCGTCCGCGGCCACGCAGCGCGCGACCGCCTTCGCGTTCTTCCGCGTGAGGTTCTTCTCCGACGCGTAGTAGCTGCCGCCCTCCGAGCCGAGGATCAGGAAGCGGCGGAGCCGCGACCAGTCGTCGACCGTCCAGGCGAAGCCGCCCGCGCTGTTCGGCACCTGGCCCGAGCCCGGGATCGGCGCCGACTGCGGCACGCGCAGCGTGCCGTGACGCTTCAGGTACGACATCGAGCCTCCTTTCGGGTTCGTGGGCGGTGCTCGCGCTCGACGCGGAGCACCGCCTCGGCCTCGAGCCCGGCGCGGAAGCGCTGGAGCGAGGCGATGAGCGTGTCGATCTTGTGCAGCGAGTTCTCCCGCTCCGCAGCCGAGTCCACCGCGAACTCCAGGTGGATCGCGTTGTCGCAGTCGGTGATGCGGAGCTTCAGTCGCGGCGACGGGATGTGTCGGCGACGCACTCGCTGGGCCGACGTGTCCTCGACGAACGCGCGCACGTGGGCGCCGCCGTCGAAGTCGGCCAGGTTGAGGACGATGCGCTCGTCGACGCGAGCGCCAGACGCTCGTGGGGTACCTGCCGAGGCGGGACGCCATGGCAGGTGCTGAGCCAGGTACGACATGGCGTCCCTCCTCTCGGCGAGATGAGCTGCGGTCGTGTCGGTTGGGGCGGAGCTTTCTGAACTGAGCTACGTGGGCGGCTCGGCCGCCCACGGCGGGACTCGAACCCCGCGACCTCCCGGCTCGTGCCGGGCGCTCTGCCGAGAACCGCTCCAGTCCGGCCCGCAGCCGGGTGGAATGTGCTGCCGCGGTCGTGGTGCTGGCCCGGAACTGCTCTACCAGCTGAGCTACCGGAGCATGTTGGAGCTCCGGGCGGGACTCGAACCCGCGACCTGTCGATGCGTAGTCGATAACCGGAGACCATCCGGCCCGCAGCAGTCCTGGAGTGTCGCGGTCATGGTGTGCGATCGGGACCGCGGTGTCGAACCGCGAGGGCTTGCGCCCTTCTTTCCATGAGATAACCGAGCCGCTCCGGCCCGCGACGTCGTGCAGCAGACTCACCAGGAATCGAACCCGGACCTCCGAGGTTGGAGCTCGGCGTGCTTCCCTTACACCACGAGTCTTCGAGAGCGGACGACCCGTCTCGAACGGGCCTCTCCGGGCTGGCGACCCGGTGCTCTTCCCGATGAGCTACGTCCGCATTGACACGCCCGGCTGGGATCGAACCAGCGTCCTCTGCCGTCGCAGGACAGCGCTCATTCCGCTGAGCTACGGGCGTTCGAAGGAGCCTCCGGCAGGATTTGAACCCGCACCTCGGCCGTACAAAGGGCGCGTGCTTGCCGTTGACACTACGGAGGCATGTGAGTGGAGACGGCGGGAGTCGAACCCGCTCCTCCTCGGTGCAAGCGAGGCGTTCTTCCAGAAGAACCTCATCCCCAGGACCTCGGCCGTTGATGGGGCCTTCGCTACGGCCCTCGTCCCCGCGCGTGTCGAGGACGTCGGAAGCGTCAGCGGCCAAGTGCCTTGTATTTGGGCGATGCGGGCGGGTGGAGTCGAACCACCACAGCCAGAGGCGACGCGGTTACAGCGCGCTGAGCTCGCCACTGCTCAGCGTCCGCAGGAGTAGCGCGGGTGGGATTCGAACCCACGGTCTCGAGCTCATGAGGCTCGCGAGGACGGCCCCTCCTCTACCGCGCGAGGTCTGGCTGGCTGGAGTCGAACCAGCGATCTCCGGTGCCCAAAACCGGCGGGGTGGCCTTCTCCCCTACAGCCAGCAGGTCCCGGGCGCGGCCCTGGCGGCGCCCGGAAGTCGACGACCGTGGAATCGAACCACGCTCCACCGCCGTATCAGAGCGGCGCTTGCCCAGCCGGCCCGTCGTCGATGACTTCGAGGCGTCGCCAGGGAATCGCACCCTGCTTGCCGGGTTCACAACCCGGGGGCTCGCTTCTAGCCGTGCGACGCAGTCTCGCCGGGAGGAGTCGAACCCCCGTACCTCCACGGTAGGAGCGTGGTGCTCACCCACTGAGCTACGGCGAGATGAACGCCCTCGACGGGAGTCGAACCCGCCTCGCCCGGCAGACAACCGGGTCGCGTCTCCAGACGCGTCCAAGGGCGTGCTGTGAAGTACCCCGAGCGGGCATCGAACCCGCGCTTCCGGTGTGAGAGACCGGCGTCCTCGACCGCTAGACGATCGGGGCATGAATGGTGCTGCGAGGCTGCGACGGCTGGGGTCGAACCAGCATTCGCCGGGTAACAACCGGCCGTCCTACCGTTGAACGACGTCGCATCGAGTTTGGGACTACCGCACTGAGTTCGTGATCGAGCCGTTCAAGGAGCGCGGCCCGGCCGCGAGCACCCCAACCTTGCATGCGAGCGTCGTTGACTCTCGCGGTTCGCCGGTCGCCGCTAGGCGATCGGCGACCTGCGCAACAACGTGGGCGCCCCGGCCCGGATCGAACGGGCGCGCATGGGTTCGAAGCCCACTGCTCTGCCGCTGAGCTACGGGGCGGTGACGGAGGCAGCAGGACTCGAATCTGCGGACGGCTCGCGCCGCCTGCGCGCTAGCAACGCGCTGCCTTTCCAGCTCGGCCATGCCTCCAGAGGCGGAAGGAGAGGGAGTCGAACCCCCAAAGCCCGAGGACCCACCCGTTTTCGAGACGGGATACCGCGCCCATGGCAGTCCTTCCAGATGGTGACCCCGGCTGGGTTCCAACCAGCGCTTCCCCGGGTAAGAGCCGGGAGCTCTCCGTTGAGCTACGGAGCCGTGCAGTGTGGTCGGCAGGGATCGAACCTGCGACGCCCCGCGTTTCAGGCGGGCGCTCTACCAGCTGAGCTTCGACCACGAGGTTCTGAACGCCGAGGGTGCGCGATCGGCCGTCAGAGCAAACCTTCGAAGCGAGCGTCTTCAAGATCTTCGCGCGGTTCCCGATCGCCACTCGGCGATCGGGAACCTGTGCAGAGGTAGGCGAGGCTGGACTCGAACCAGCAGCCTCTTGCGTGTGAAACAAGCGCTCTGCGCTATTGAGCTACTCGCCCCTGTTCTCCCGCAGGCTGGCGATCGCCGAGCGGCGACCGCCAGCCGCGAAGATCCCTGAAGCGGCCGCATTCGCGGCCGATCGGACTTCGATGAGTATCGAGGGAGGGATTCGAACCCTCATGGGCTTGGCCCACGGCGCTCTCGACGCCGCGCGTCTGCCGTTCCGCCACCTCGACACGAAGCTCCGGGACAAGGGGTCGAACCTCGATCTCCACGTTCAGAGCGTGGTGTCCTACCGGTTAGACGATCCCGGATCATGCCTCTCCGTCCAGCTCCCCGTCCGCGGAGCTCGATGCAAAGGCACTTCTCAAATGGTGCTCGGCACGCGTGACGAGCCTACTATGTCCATGCCACTCGCCTACCCTTCGACCCTGGATCGCCGGCCGCAAGCGTGCACGTTCCGCGGGACGACGTCGTCGTGGAGGGGCTTTGGAGCCGGAGTCTCATACGCCGCTGCGAAATGCGCAGGCTAAAGCACACGCTAATGCCGAAGCGCAATTCCAGTACCGAGCGCAGGAGCAGTCTTTCTCTCTCAGGCGGGGCCTCGATTCGTTCTAGAGCTTGTTCAAGCTGAGCATCACCTCGTTCGCTCGTTGGTCGTCGCCTCCAAAACGACGAAGGCGACCCGGTTGGGTCGCCCTCGACTGGCTTCGCTATGCGGCTAGCGGGCTAGCCTGCATGCCTCCCAGTGAGGGCTATGTCGACGTCGAGCCGCCGCGTCCTGGTGACGCCATGCGGGTACGACGCTTCCGTCGCGGCAGATCCCGCGAAGGGGGTCAGTCTCGGGCAGATGGGGTTGGTCGATTTCATCGGTGACGGAGGATAGAGCATCTCGGGATCCAATGCAAGGTGCAATTGTAAATATGTCGGTACGAATTGCGTCAGCCTTGAGATAGGCGACCACAAATGCCGGGCGGAATTACATCGCGACCGCGGCGCGAACGCCCCGGCGCGATGCGATACTCGCGCTCATGGACTCACGCGACGACGCCGCGGCGCTCGAGGAGACGATCGGCCGCTACAACGACGCCTGGAACGCGCACGACCTCGACGCGATCCTGACCTTCCACGCCCCGGGGATGGTTTTCGAGAACCACACGGCGGGCGAACGCGTCGGGGGCGACGCGGTCGGACCGCACATTGCCCGGATCTTCGAGCGGAGCCCCGACCTGCGCTTTACTGGGCGCCGCCTGTATGCGCGCGACTGCCTGGTCGTCAGCGAATGGACGGCGACGGCGACGAATCGCGCCGGGCAGCGGGTCGAGTGGGACGGGATCGACGTGTTCCCCTTCGAGAACGGCCTGATCCTGCGCAAGGACGTGTACTCCTCCTCGCACGCCCCCCGCGTCCTGGACGAGTAACGCGTTGTCGCGGCCGACGGTGCACGAGGCGGCGGGCGTGCCCGCCGAGATCGCGCAGCGACTTGCAGAGTCCTTCGAGCTCGTGGACAGCCCGAGCGAGGCTCTCGGCATCGTCACCACGCCGGCGATCCCCGTCGACGAGGCGTTCCTCGACGCAGCGGGACCGCAGCTTCGGATCGTCGCCAACTACGCCGTGGGGCTCGACAACGTCGACCTCGCCGCAACGCGTGAGCGCGGGATCGTCGTCTCGAACACGCCAGGGGTGCTGACGAACGCGACGGCCGAGCATGCGATCGGCCTCACGCTCGCGCTCCTGCGGCGCATCGTCGAGGGCGACCGGTCGCTGCGGCGCCGCGACGAGTGGGAGTGGGGGCCGGACTTCATGGTCGGAGAGGGGCTCGAGGGCAAGGAACTGCTCGTCGTCGGCCCGGGGCGAATTGGCCGCCGGGTCGCTGAGTTGGCCGTCGCGCACGGCGCTCGAGCGACGTTTGCCGGTCGCGATGCCGACCTGCACGCCGCGCTCGCCGGCGCGGACGTCGTCAGCCTGCACTGTCCGCTGACACATGAGACGCGGCATCTCATCGACGCCGATGCGCTCGCTGCGATGAAGCCGACCGCGGTGCTGGTCAACACCGCACGGGGGCCGGTCGTCGACGAGCGTGCGCTGGTCGAGACGCTCGAACGGGGAGCCCTCGCCGGCGCGGCGCTCGACGTGTTCGAGCACGAGCCCGTCGTGAGCGAGGAGCTCCTGGCCATGGAGAACCTCGTCCTCACGCCGCACATCGCGAGTGCGACGCGAGAGACGCGACTCGCGATGGGATTGCTGGTCGTCTCGGCTCTGCGGGCCGTTCTGCTCGAGGATCGCATCCCCGAGAACGCCGTGTAGCGTCTCGCGATGGCGCGGTTCGGATCGCAGTCGATGACCGGACGTCTCGAGCGCGTCCTCGTCCGACCGCCGCTCGCCGAGGACGGTGCGCGCTGGCGCGAGTACGGCTGGCGCGCCGCGCCCGACCACGCCGCGGCGACGGCGGAGCACGACGCGCTACGCGCCATCCTCGAGAGCGCAGGAGCGGAGGTCGTCGTGTCGAGCCACGACCCGGGCAACCCGGACGCGATGTACGTCTACGACCCCGTGCTCGTGGGACGCCAGGGCGCAGTGCTCCTCCGGCCGGGGAAGGAGGGGCGGAGGAACGAGCCCCACGCCATCGCGGAAGCGCTCGCCTCCGCCGACGTCCCCGTCGCAGCCGAGCTCTCGGACCCCGCCTTCGCCGAAGGCGGCGACACGGTCTGGCTCGACGAGGAGACGCTCCTCGTCGGCATCGGCTACCGGACGAATCCGGCCGCCGTGGCCGCGCTCGAGACAGCGTTCCCCGGCGTACGACGTGCTCGCGTTCGACCTCCCCCACTGGAACGGCCGTGGCGAGGTCATGCACCTCATGAGCTTCATCTCGCCGCTCGATCGCGATCTCGCGCTCGTGTATCCGCGGATCGCTCCGGTGCGGCTGCTCGAGCTCCTGGCAGAGCGCGAGATCGGTGTCGTCGAGGTCCCCGACGAGGAGTTCGAGACGCAGGGCCCGAACGTCCTCGCGCTCGGCCCCAGGCACGCGCTCGCCCTCGACGGGAACCCGGAGACGCGCCGCCGAATGGAGCGCGCCGGCGTCGACGTCGTCGTGTACCGCGGCGACGAGATCTCGCGGAAGGGCGACGGCGGGCCGACCTGCCTCACGCGCCCGCTGCTTCGCTCCTAGGAGAGCCCGAAGCCCACGGCGAACCCAAACGCCGTCATGAGCCCGGCCTCGCGGCCGCCGAGCTCGAACGCCTCCGGCATCAGGGTGTCGGCCAGCATCACGAGGAGCGCGCCGGCGGCGTACGCCGTCACGAACGCGCCGCCGGACGACCCCATCTCGTCGAGCAACGCGTAGCCGAGGACGGTCGACGCGACCGAGGCCGCGACGACGTAGGTCCACATCCGGAACACGCGCACGCGCGTCCAGCCGGCCTCGAGCAGCCCGGCGGAGCCCGAGAGCGCCTCGGGCACGTTCGACACGAACACGCCGACGACGACCGCGGTGGGCACGGCGCCTTCCTGGAGGAGCGACGATCCGAGCACGAACGACTCGGGGATCCCGTCGAGGACGGTTCCGAGCACGATGGCGCTCGCGCTGCCTGCCAGCTGACTGGAGCCGGTCATGCTCTTGCGCCCTTCGCCGCCCATGCGGTCGATCAGGACGTCGCCGACGTAGAACGTCAGACCGCCGCAGGCGAATCCGATCGAGGCGAGCCGCAGGTCGGTCTCGAAGGCGTCGATCACGAGCTCGTAGGCAACCGCCGCGATCAAGGCCCCGGCGCCGAACGCCATGGCGAGGCCGATCATCCGCTGGCTCGGGCGCGCGTAGGCGGCGAGAGCGGCGCCGACCCAGAGCGAGCCGGCCGTCACGAGCCCCCAGAAGAGCGCTTCGAGCATCGGGAGACCCTACGACTCGTCGAGGGTGAGCTGCCGGTGGGGCGAGAGGCCCGAGACGCCGACGCCGACGAGACGGAGCGCACCCGGGCGGTCGCGCAACCCGCGATCGAGCAGGCCGCACGCGACGTCGCCGATCACGCCTGCGTCGTCGACGGCCGCCGGGAGCGTCGTCGAGCGCGTTCGGATCGAGAAGTCGGAGTAGCGGAGCTTGGCCGTCACCGTCCTCCCGGACAGACCCGAGTTGTGCAGGCGCTCGGAGACGAGCTGCGACAGCCGCCGCACCTCGTCGTGGAGGCGCTCGCGCTCCGAGAGGTCGCGCGCAAACGTGTCCTCGGCGGAGACCGAGACGGGCTCGAGCTCCAGATCGAGGTCGCGTGGGTCGACGCCCCGCGCGCGGTTGCGCAGGAGCGGGCCGAGCGAGCCCGGGACGAGGGTTCGGAGCTCGAGGTCGTCGAGAGCGGCGAGCGCGCCGATCGTGTCGATGCCCGCGCCGCGCAGCCGCGCCTCCGCGCGCGGGCCGACGCCGGGGAGGAGACGCACGGCCAGCGGGGCGAGGAACGCCGGTTCGGTTCCCGGCGGGACGACCGTGATGCCCCCCGGCTTGCGCCGATCGGACGCGATCTTGCAGATGACCTTCGACGTCCCGACGCCGAGCGAGCACGTGAGGCTCGTCCGCCCGCGGACGGCTGTCTGGACGGCCGATGCGATCGCGCGCGCCCGCGTGAAGTCGGACGCGACCTCGCCGAGGTCGAGGTAGCCCTCGTCGATCCCGGTGCGCTCGACGCGCGGAACGATCTCGCCGACGGTGTCCCAGACGACGCGCGAGTACTGGCGGTAGAGGGCATGCCGTGGCCGTAGGAAGACGGCATTCGGGCAGCGCCGAAGCGCCTCGGCGGCGCTCATGGCGGAGTGGATCCCGAACGCGCGCGCCGCGTAGTTCGCGGTCGAGACGACGCCCCGTCCGTGCGGATCACCGCCGACGACGAGCGGCTTGTCGCGGAGCGAGGGATCCTCGAGTTCCTCGACGGCCGCGAAGAACGCGTCGAGGTCGAGGTGCGCGAGGATTCTCACGCGGGCAAAGTACTGTTGGCCCGTGATCGTCACCCCGGCGCTACCGTCGCCCGCGATCGAGCAGCCTGCGGCACGTCAGATCTCCTACGGACTCGTGACCGGTCGAGCAGCGCGAGGCACGACGCGGGTGCTCGTCTTCGCGGACGGTAAGCGGCTCCTGTCGAAGCCGCTCGAGGGCCGCCGCTTCACGCTTCGCGTGACGCTCCCGCTCGGCGACTCGACGGTGCGCGTGGTGACGGTCGCGCGCGGCGGGCGCCGCTCGTCGGCGCACGTCCACGACGTCTACGGCGTTCCCGCCGGCTCGCGGCCACGTGTCGTCGCGCCGCGGCTGGACCCGACGCTGCAGCGCAAGCTGACGCGCATCGTCCGGTCCTACCCGGGGACAGCCGGCTACTACGTCCAGAGTCTCACCGGGGGTTGGGGGGCAGCGTGGAATGCGAAGGCGCGGTTCCCGGCCGCCTCGACCGTGAAGCTCGCGATCGCTGCGACCGTCCTCTCCGGGTATCGAGGGATCCCCGCTCCGGGCTCGCAGCTCGACTCATTGCTCCACGAGATGATCATCCCCTCCGACGACAGGGCCGCGAACTCGCTGCTCGTCTGGCTCGGCGGTTCGACGAGCTCGGGTGCGTATCGCGTCAACGACCTGATGCGGTCGATCGGCCTCACCGACACGCTCATGTACGGGGGGTACCTCACCCGAACGCTGTCGTCGCGCGTTCCCGTCCGGGTCGATGACCCGCCGGCGTTCGGAGTCGGCAAGTACACGACCGCATCGGACATGACCTCGTTGTGGCGCGCTCTCTGGCTCGCCTCGAGCGGGCAGGGACCGCTCCGGACGTCGCGACCGGGACTGACGCCGGCCGACGCCCGCTACCTCCTCTGGCTCACAGCGCACGTGCGCGACCAGCCGAAGCTCGACATGTCGGTCGGCTCGGAGCGCGGTGTCTGCGTATTCCACAAAGCCGGTTGGATCTCGGCTGCTCGACACGACACCGGCCTCGTCTTCTGGAAGGGCGGGGTCTTCGTCGCCGGTGTGATGACGTGGCGCGCATGGGGCGTCTCGATCTCGTCCGATCGCCTCGCGGGCCGCGTCGCCGCGCTCACGTTGCGGCGTCTGCGTCACACCGAAGGGTGAAAAGCGCCTCCGACGTAGCCCTCGCCGTAGTCGGTACAGTTTCTGAACCAACTATGGCAATCGTACGAAAGTGAGCGCCGTGAGCGAGAACGAGAACTCCACACGCCTACTGCTCGTCCCCCTGGAAGACATCGTCGTCTTCCCCAACATGAACGTCACCCTCACCGTCGACGTCGGCGACGAGGATCGCGTGCTGCTCGTGCCCAAGCACGACGACGAGTACGCGAAGGTCGGCACGGTCGCGCAGGTGACGGACCGCATCCGTCTCCCCGGCGGGGGCCGCGCCGTCGCGCTCGAGGGGCTGCACCGTGCAATCGCCGGAGCGGCCGGGTCCGACTCCCAGGGCCGGCTCTTCGTCGACGTCGAGGAGCGCCCCGATCCGGAGACGGCCGACGGCCGCATCCGCGAGCTCGAGCGCGAGTACCGCGCCGTCGTCGAGGAGATCCTCGAGCTGCAGAGGGGACGACGGCCGCATCGCGGCGTTCGTGCGCTCGATCAGCGAGACCGGCGCGCTCGCCGACACGACCGGCTACTCGCCAGACATCACCTTCGAGCAGAAGGTCAAGCTGCTCGAGACCGTCGACGTCCGCGCACGGCTCGAGCTCGCACTCGAGCTGCAGCGCGAGCGGCTCGCGCTCATGCAGGTGCGCCAGCGCATCCAGGAGGATGTCGAGTCCGGCGTCGAGAAGCAGCAGCGCGAGTACATCCTCCGCCGCCAGCTCGACTCGATCCGCAAGGAGCTCGGCGAGGACGAGGGCTCGGTCGTCGAGGAGTACCGGCGGAAGATCGCCGAGGCCGAGATGCCCGAGAACGTCCTCGAGCAGGCCGAGCAGGAGCTGTCACGCCTCGATCGCATGGGCGACCAGTCGCCCGAGGCGAGCGTCATCCGCAACTACCTCGACTGGCTGCTCGCGATCCCCTGGAGCAAGCGCTCCGAGGAGCGGCTCGACCCGAAGTACACGCGCGAGGTGCTCGACGCCGACCACGCAGGCCTCGAGGACGTCAAGGACCGCATCGTCGAGTACATCGCCGTCGAGAAGCTCCGCAAGGAGCGCGGCGTCGAGGACGACAAGCGCTCCGGCGCGATCCTCACGCTCATCGGCCCGCCCGGAACGGGCAAGACCTCGATCGGCGAGTCGATCGCCCGCGCGACCGGCCGCGAGTTCGTGCGCATGTCGCTCGGCGGCATCCGGGACGAGGCCGAGATCCGCGGTCACCGCCGAACGTACATCGGCGCGCTTCCCGGCCGCCTCGTCCGCGCGCTGCGCGACGCCGGGACGATGAACCCAGTGATCATGCTCGACGAGGTCGACAAGGTCGGCGCCGACTGGCGCGGCGATCCCTCGTCGGCGCTGCTCGAGGTGCTCGACCCGGCGCAGAACCACTCGTTCCGCGACCACTACCTCGACGTCGAGCTCGACCTCTCCCAGGTGTTCTTCATCGCGACGGGGAACATGGCCGAGACGATCCCGGGGCCCGCTGCTCGACCGGATGGAGGTCATCCGCTTCGACGGCTACACGAGCGACGAGAAGGTCGCGATCGCGAAGGGCTACCTCTGGCCGCGCCAGCGCGAGCGGAACGGCCTCCGCGAGGACGAGGTCGACGATCTCGGACGACGCGTTCGAGCTCGTCGTGAGCGAGTACACCCGCGAGGCGGGCGTGCGCCAGCTCGAGCGCGAGCTCGGGACGGTGCTGCGCAAGACGGCGACGAAGATCGCCTCCGAGGAGGTCGAGCCGCCGATCGAGGTCGACGACGACGCCGTGCGCGAGGCGCTCGGCCGCCGCAAGTTCTACCGCGAGGTCGCGGAGCGGACTGCCGTTCCCGGCGTCGCGACCGGCCTCGCAGCAACGGCGACGGGCGGCGACGTCCTCTTCATCGAGGCGACGTCGCACAAGGACGGCGACAAGCTCGTCCTGACCGGACAGCTGGGCGACGTCATGAAGGAGTCGGCGCAGATCGCGCTCTCCTCGGTGCGTGCGCTCGCTCCGCAGCTCGGCATCGACGAGGAGCTGTTCGAGAACCGCGCGTTCCATCTCCACGTTCCTGCCGGTGCGATCCCGAAGGACGGTCCGAGCGCGGGCATCACGATGGCGACGGCGCTCGCGTCGCTCCTCACCGGGCGGCCGGTGAAGCACACGGTCGGCATGACCGGTGAGATCACGCTGCAGGGCCGCGTGCTGCCGATCGGCGGTCTCAAGCAGAAGGTGCTCGCGGCGCACGCGGCCGGGATCACCGACATCGTCATCCCGGAGCGGAACCGGGCCGACCTCGAGGACATCCCCGAGAACGTGCGCGAGGAGATCGCGTTCCATCCGGTGATGTCGATCGGCGAGGTCCTGAGCCTGGCGCTCGAGGAGGCGCCGGTCCAGCCCGGTGTCTCGCTGTAAGCCGCATCGGCCCATCCCCGAGGACGTCCGCCGCGCGGCGGACGTCCTCGAACGCCGCTACGCCGTCTCGATCCTGTACGCGTCGCACCTCGGGTGCACGCGCTTCACGGAGTTCCGGCACGCACTCGGCACGATCCCGCCCGCGACGCTCGCCCAGCGGCTCACCGAGCTCGAGGACGCCGGGGTGCTCACGCGAGAGGTTCGGGACACGCGCCCACCGCACGTCGAGTACGTCCTGACGGCCGAAGGCCGTCGCCTCGAGGGGCTGCTCGAGGCGCTCGCGGCGTGGGCTCGAGCCTGAGCCTGCAATACTTCCCGAAATGAAGCGACGGCCCGAACGGCTCGCGAACCCGTACCGCGACCTCGACGTCATCGACTCGCGCGCGCCGCGCTTCAACCAGGTCGTCATCGGGACGCTCGCGCTCCTTGCCGTCGTCGCCGGCTGGCCGTGGCTCGTCGGGCTCCTCGCGCTGCAGCTCGTCGTCGGGCTGACGCTCGGTCGCCGCTACTGCCTGCCGTGCCTTGCGTACTTCGAGCTCGTGCAGCCCATCTTCGGCGAGGGCCCGCTCGAGGACTCGCGGCCGCCTCGCTTCGCGAACATGGTGGGCGTGGCCTTCCTGACCACGTCGTTCGTCGCGTACGTCGCGGGCGCCGGCGCTCTCGGTGCCGCGCTCGCGTTGCTCGTTGCTGCGCTCGCCCTCCTCGCCGGAGCGTCCGGGTTCTGCGCGGGGTGCGAGGCCTACAAGCTCGGGTACGTGCTCACCGGCCGACGCTTCGTCGCGTGCCCTCTACCGCCGCGGCCGCAGACCCTTTCCCAAGAGCGCTGACGCGGCGCGCTACTCCGGCCAGAAGTTCTCGAGGTACTCGGCGTCGTCGGCGGAGCCGCCGGGCACGACCTTGGAGACGATGATGAGCTCCGCGTCCTCGGGCTCCTCGTTCCAGACCGAGCGCCACGTCTCCGGCGCGACACGCACGGCCGCGCCGCGCTCGAGCTCCACGACGTCGTCGTCGAGCTTGAACTGCAGCTTGCCGGACGCGACGAAGTAGACCTCCTCCTGCTCCTTGTGGCGGTGGCCGTACGAGCCCTTGCCGCCCGTGTGTTGAGGCATGCGCCGATACGTGAAGGCGACCTGCTCCGCCTCGAGATCACGCGTCATCATCCGCATCTCGCCCGGGTAGTCCCCGAGGACGTCGTGCACCTCCTCGAGACGCTTGATCGTGTAGTCGGCCATCTCGCCTCCTCGTTCGCGTCGCGCGACTCTAACGCCCGCGCGGCAGGGTTGCGCGCAACACGGTCGCAACGACCTCTTACGTTCTGCCAACAACTCCTGCGGGCTGCCGGTCGTTGCAGAAGGTGTGTCGGCAGCCGAGCATCCCACCAACCGCCTACGAGCTCTCGCTCGAGGATCAGCGCGTGGTGAGCTGGCGCTTCGAGCAGTTCCGGAGCCTCGGGTTCGGCGACGAGGACTCGTGGATGCTCGTCGACTCGGGCGCCGACCTGCAGCTGACGCGCTCGCTGATCGGCGCAGGGTGCCCGCTGCATCTCGCGCTCCGCATCGTCGTCTAGCGGCGACGCCGTCCTTGACACTCCCGGGCGAGCTGGCATCGTGGCCGAGCCCGCCGGGGGATCCCGGCACGATGCGAAGGGAGGTCGTCCATGCGATTGGGAATCTCGATCGACGCGAGCCGGCCTCTCGCCTCCGCGTAGAGCGCTCGCGAGCTCTAGGCTATGCCAGCGACCCGGTCCGCCGGGCTCTCGACCCATGGAGGACTCAGTGACCGCAGTTCCCCAGCTCGACCGCGTCGTCTTCCGGACATTCCGGGGAGCGGCCGACTATCCGGATTTGGCCCGCATCATCACCGCCTCGGCGCAGGGCGAGGGGGACGATCGCGTCGAGACCAGCCGAGGCGATCGCCTCGGCCTACGACCACCTCGAGCGCTGCGATCCCGACGCAGGACCTCCTCGTGGCCGAGGTCGACGGCGTCCCCGTCGGCTACAGCCGCGTGTTCTGGGAACAGGAGCTCGACGGCCCGCGCGTCTACAAGCAGGTCTGCTTCCTCGACCCCGAGTTCGGCGGCCGCTGGCATCGGCGGCGCGATGCTCGCGTGGAACGAAGCTCGGCTGCGCGACATCGCCGCCGGCCACGAGTCCGGCCGAGTCGTTCCTCGAGGCCTGGGCGGCCGACGCGAACGAGGCGGCGACCGCGCTCGATGCGAGCGGCTGGTTACGCGCCGATCACGTACATGGCCGAGATGGTCAGGCCGTCCGTCGAGGATCGTGCCCGACCAGCCGCTTCCCGACGGGCTCGAGATCCGCCCGGTCCGCGACGAGGACGTCCGGACCATCTGGGAGGCCGACGCCGAGGCGTTCCAGCGACCACTGGGGATACGTCGAGCAGTCCGACGAGGACTACGAGCGGTTCGTCGGATTCCCGTACCACGACCCGACACTGTGGAAGATCGCCTGGGACGACGAGGGCGTGGCAGGGCAGGTCAAGTCGTTCATCAACACCGCCGAGAACGAGGCCTACGGGCGGCAGCGTGGATGGACCGAGGCGATCTCGACATCGCGCCGCTGGCGCCGCCGGGGCGTCGCGAAGGCGCTCATCGTCGAGTCGATCCGCGAGCTCGCCGCGCGCGGCATGACCGAGGTCGCCCTCGGCGTGCACACGGAGAACCCGAACGGTGCGTACGCGCTCTATCAGAGCCTCGGCTACGAGGTGGTCAGGACGTGGACGACGTACCGCAAGCCGCTCTGAGCTACGCCTGAGGGAGGAAATCCCAGGCGGGAACCTCGAAGACGCCGAATTCGACGACCTCCATGCCCGCGGTCGTCGCCAGCTGGTCCCGCATCGCGCCGCGAGACGACCTCGCCCGCTCCTCGTCCGCCGCGCTCTCCCAGAGCGTGATGAGCCGCGCCGTTTGCGCCTCTTCGTCGACGAGGACGAGGGTTCCGCGGTAGCCCTCGTACTCGCGGAGCCACGAGCCGAGGTTCTCGTCTCCCATCCGTGAGATCTCGGCGATGGCGGCCACCGGACCGGCGAGCGTCGACATGGCCGCAACCATCGGCGGAAAGGCTACTGAGACGTCATGAGGCCCGCCTTGTCGACGGGCCTCATGTGAGGCAGGTGTCGCGCGTCGCTAGTGGCGACGAAACGTGCGCGACGCGGGAGCGCTCGTCAGCCCCGACGTGTCGCGCACTAGCAGAAGTCGAAAGCGCTTCATGTACGGCGCGGGGGTCTGCGCCGCGTAGGCACCCACCCCATCCATGGTGGGCAAGTCGAACTGCGGCACCCCTCTGTGCACACCCCAGGAGTAAAATCCCTCAGTTAGCAGGCATGTTCGGGTCCGACCTGGACGCGAACGGCATGGGCGAGCGGCGCTCGGAGACGTCGGAGAATGCTCGAGCGTCGAGATGGCCGAGCTGTTGGATTCGCCTTCGTCGCGCGTAGAGCGTAAAACGAACCGATGTGATGAGTGTCGACGGTCGCGTCGGGAACCCACCCAGCCTGGTCGGACATGAACAGGCGATGGAAGTCGATGACTCGGTTCTCTGGTCGCGTGCACGCACCGGTGATAGCGAGGCGTTCGGGATGCTCTTCGAGCGCCACGCACGGACGATCTACAACTTCTGCTTCCGCCGCGTCGGGAACTGGGCAACGGCCGAGGATCTCGTCTCGATCGTCTTCCTCGAAGCCTGGCGGCGACTGGACAAGCCGCTTCCGAACGGAAAGGAACTCCCGTGGCTCTTCGGAATCGCCACCAACGTCGTGCGCAATCGCCGCCGCACGGAGCGCCGCCACGCTGCCGCGCTCAAGCGTGTGCCCGAGCCGAGTCCCAACCCGAGCTTTGCGGATGACAGCGATCAGCGTGTCGACGACGAGGAGCTCATGGGGCGCGCCCTCGGGCTCGTTGCACGCCTCCCCCGTCGCGAGCAAGAGGTTTTCGCACTCTGCGCCTGGTCTGAGCTCAGCTACGAGGACGCGGCGATCGCTCTCCGGATTCCGGTCGGAACCGTGCGCTCTCGTCTCTCACGTGCACGCGCCCGCCTCCAGGAACTCGAGTCCGGCAGCGGACATGAAGAGGACAGGATGCAACTGATCAAGGAAGCCGTCGACCGGTGACAGGCGACATTTCGATTCCGCCGCTTCGCGACCTCCCGCCCGGACGGCTCGCCCAGCGCACGGAGCACCTCGTCTTCGAGGTCACGCGCGAACCGGCGTCACGCGGAGCGTTCGGGCTTGGTCGCGGCCGCCTCGTCGCGATCGCGGCAGCGATCTGTTCGGGGGCGGCTTGCTCGCCACGCCGGCGCTAGGTATCGGCGATCGC
This sequence comes from uncultured Gaiellaceae bacterium, assembly GCA_963805135.1. Classification (GTDB taxonomy): domain Bacteria; phylum Actinomycetota; class Thermoleophilia; order Gaiellales; family Gaiellaceae; genus GMQP-bins7. Next base: position 27,716 of record CAWDSX010000019.1, read on the forward strand.
CTTCTCGATCTGATTCAGGGCGCACCTGCGCGGCCCGAGGTGCAGAGTCCCGTATGGTCGCCCGACGGCCGGCGGATCGCTTTCGTGAGCCGGCGCGATGGCAAGGCGCTGTACGTCATGAACGCCGACGGCAGCGGCCTGAGGATCGTTGCGCGCGTCAGGCAGCTCGCCGCTCCTGCGTGGTCGCCCGACGGGCGGAGGATCGCCTTCCAAGGCGGGCGCGACCGCCAATCCCTCACCCTCTACGTCGTGAACGCTGACGGCAGCGGGCAGCGGACGTTGGCGCGCAGGGGAAACGCCCCTGCCTGGTCGCCCGACGGGCAGAGGATCGCGTTCCTGAGCGGCACCAAGCTTTACGTCGCGAACGCAGACGGAAGCGGGCACCGGACTCTGGCGCGGGTGGGGAACGGGCGGACGGCCTCTCTTGCATGGTCGCCCGACGGGCGGAAGCTCCTCTTCCTGGTGGAGCACAGCTTCTCGCACTCCCCCCGCTGCGACTTCTGCTCCCGCCTCTATGTCCTGAACGCCGACGGGAGCGGGCTGCGTGACTTGACGCAGAAGCTGGGCATGAGTCGGGGTCCTGGAGCTGGTCCCGCTTCCGATCCTGTCTGGTCTCCCGACGGGCGGATGCTCGCCTTCGTGCGACGCAACACGCGGCTTGGGGTCTATGTCGTCAACGCCGACGGCAGTGGGGTGCGGAACCTCACGCCGAAGCCGATGGGGGCCGCCTATGCCGCGCCTGCCTGGTCGCCCGACGGGCGGAAGATCGCCTTCGCCAGCGAACGCGACGGCAACTCCGAGATCTACCTCATGAACGCCGACGGCAGCGCGCAGCGGAGGCTGACGGACAACCTGGCGTACGACGGCGATCCTGCCTGGTCGCCCGACGGGCAGAAGATCATCTTCGTCAGTAACCGCGACGGCCGCTACGCAGTCCACGTCATGAACGCCGACGGGAGCGGGCAGCGGAGTCTGAGGTGAACGCGGATAGCCATGCGCAGAAGATCACGTAGCGGTGCGTAATCACGGAGGAAGTGGTGCACACGCCATGAGAAGCCGGTTGCGCGTGCTCTCGGCCCTGCTTGTCTGCGTCGGCGTGGTCGCCACGTCTGCGTCGGCAGGGACGGAACAGAAGTCGAGCGCGCCTCCACCGGTCGAGCGTGTCGCCCGTGAGGTACGCACCGGCGCCAAGAGTCTGATCGTCTTCGTCTCCGCCGCGGGTAAGGAGTACGTGGCGACGGCGGGTTCCCGTCGTCCGCGAGCAGACCAGCGCTTTCGCATCGGGAGCGTGACGAAGACGTTCACGGCCACGATCGTGCTACAGCTCGTGCAGGAGGGGACGCTCACCCTCTCGAGCACGCTCGAAGAGCACCTGCCAGGCGTCGTTCCAAGGGGCGGCGAGATCACGATCCGGCACCTGCTCGGTCACCGCTCGGGGCTCGCGAACGTCACGGACTACCCGGCATGGCTCAAGCGGGCAGAACGGTCGCCCTCGACCAGTCCGATCAACACCTTGCGCTTTGCGGCCTCCAAGCCGCTGGCGTTCCGGCCCGGCAGCCAAGGAGCGCTATTCGAACACGAACTACATCGCGCTCGGTCTCGTGATCGAGAAGGTCACGGGACGCTCGTACGCAGACGAGCTCGAGGAGCGCGTCCTCGATCCGCTCGGTCTCTCGCGGACGGAGCTGCCGACGACGCGCCGCCTCGCGGATCTCGAAGATGGTGGCTACAACCCGAACCTTCCCTGGGCGGCGGGCGCGATCGTCTCGAACGCGCACGACCTCTCCCGCTTCTACTCCGCCCTCCTCTCGGGGCGAATGCTGTCCGCCGCCTCCCTTGAGGCGATGAAGGACAGCCAAGACCTACGGAGTGTTCGGCACGGGGCTCGGGATCTTCTCGACCGACCTCGCCTGCGGGCGCTCGTTCGGCCACGACGGTTACATCGTCGACTACCAGACGCTCGTCACCGCCAGCGAGGAGGGCGACCGCGTCGCCGTCGTCTCGCTCCGCGGGCGTGGATACATACCGTGGCTCGGGAGAGCGCTGCTCTGCGCGGAGCCTCCCCTTCCAGCGGGCTCTGCGCCAGCAAAGTTGAGGATCGCGTTCGTCAGCGCTCCTCCTGTCCGCGGCCCCGCGACGCTCTACGTCGTAAACGCCGACGGGAGCGGGCAGGGATGGCTGACGCTTACCGCCGCGGCCGGTCCTCGGGTTGCCTGGTCTCCCGACGGGCGGAGGATTGCGTTCGTCAGTAACCGCGACGGCAACTCCGACGTCTACGTCATGAACGCGGACGGGAGCGGGCAGCGGAGGCTGACACGCAACGCGGCACCGTTAAACGATCCCGCCTGGTCGCCCGACGGGCGGAAGATCGCCTTCCTCAGCGATCGCGACGACAACTCGGAGATCTACGTCATGAATGCCGACGGCAGCGGGCTGCGGAACCTGACGCGGGATCCGGCAGGCGACAGTACCTTTGCCTGGTCGCCCGACGGGCGGAAGATCGCCTTCTCGAGCAAGCGCGAGGGTACCTGGGACGTCCACCTGATGAATGCCGACGGCAGCGGGCAGCGGGATCTGACGCGCGGCCCGGCGGACGACGGCAATCCTGCCTGGTCACCCGACGGACGGAAGATCGCCTTCGGTCGCGACGGCGAGATCTACGTCATGAATGCCGACGGCAGCGGACAGCGGAATCTGACGGCGTCAGTGCTCCGGGCTGACCCGGCGGACGACGGCAATCCTTCCTGGTCACCCGATGGACGGAAGATCGCCTTCGGTCGCGACGGCGAGATCTACGTCATGAACGCCGATGGCAGGGGGCTGCGGAGGCTAACGCGCAACCCGGCATCCGATGGCAGTCCGGTCTTCTCGCCGGACGGGCGCAAGATCGCCTTCACGACTAAGCGCGACGGCAACCTCGAGGTCTACGTCATGAACCCCGACGGCAGCGCGCAGCGGAACCTGACGCGCAGCCCGTGGGACGAAGGCGATCTTGCCTGGTCGCCCGCGCAGAGGAAGTAGCACTTCGTTCAGCCCCGCCGGTCTCGAGCTCGCGCTCCTCGATCGGCGCCGAAGTTCGCCCGTCTTCTCCGGGTGTGCACGGGGGTGTGCACCACACGAGCGTTCGCGACACTTCCGGCACACCTGACCCGCATAGCTGAGCCAACTCGGCTCGGCTATGCGGTGTCGAATGGGCGCACCTGGGATCGAACCAGCGACGTCGGCTGAAGAGTCGGGACACATCGGCAAGCGTCTGCGCCCAGCTATCGCGAGACGAAGACGACATTCGCCCTGTGCGATCAGCAGCGACCCCGCTCAAGCAGTCACCGTTCCAGGACCGTTCCAGACAAGGCGAATCAGGCATGGGCCTCGTCTCAGTCGCCAGACGATCACGCCGATTTGCAGCGCTTTTTCGAGTGGAGCGTGCCGGGATCGAACCGGCGACCTCCGGCTTGCAAATTCTGTCCAGCGCTGGTCGGCCGTGGTCAGCGCGTGTCGATGTGAGGCGGTTACGCGACCGGGAGCTATTGCATGCGTCACGAGCGCACCGCTGAGGGTCAGCCTGATCTGACACAAATCTGACACGGCATGCCGCTCAAGCGAGAGGACGCTGGCACACGCGAGTCATAGCGGGATCGAACGCGCTTCGTGGGCGCGCTGGATTTCAGGGGGCTCCGGCGGCGATCTCGGCTTCCAGCGCGGCGAGCGTTGACGCGTGATCCTGGGGTCCCGCGGTCGCGTCCCATCTCTGGACCTCTTCGATCGTCCGGTCGGCCCACTCAGCCTGGAGGCGTGCGGTCTCGAGGAGGAGTCTTCCCGGAAGGACGTTGATGTGTGTGCGGTCGGGGAAGGGCTCGTTCCCCTCGAGATAGGGACGGAAGATCTCTTCCACGGCTTTCCAGCGAGCGGTCGCGTGCTGGCGAAAGTCGCAGAGGTTCGCGAGTAGCTGTTCCTTCGAGCCGCCGGTCGCGAACGTGAACTTGACCATTGATTCCGCCTCCCAACGCGGCTCGGCGGCTGGTGTCCCGAGCCAGTCGGCGAGGGCCTGCTTGCCGGAAGGCGTGATGGAGTAGACGGTCCGTCGCCGCTTGCCTCGCGGTTCGGAGTGGGCGGAGGCGAAGCCGTGGGCGATCAGCTTCTTAGGCTCGGCGTAGAGGTTGCTCTCGGCGCGGGGCCAGACGAAGCGGTCTCGCTGCATCTGCTTGGCGAGTTCGTACGTCGACCATGGCTTGATCGTCAGCAGACCGAGGATCGCGTATGAGGTCGTTGTGAGTTCCGGGAGCTTACTTGACAAATACTCCTCCAAGGAGTAAATATTACTCCAAAGTGGAGTATAGCTGGGCGGAGGCAACGAGCGTAGCTCGTCCTGACCAATCGACGAGGGAGGGTCCACGATGGACACAGCGAGACGCCCTGCGGCGCAGACTTGTCGTGTGCGTGACGAGACTCAGTCGTCACCAGCTGGTCGTTCGAGCGGCCACTGTCGCCGACGCGCCGGCGATCGCGGCTATCGGCAGTGTGGGATTCCCGGCGGTGCACAACGACATCGTCGGCCCGACGTTCGCGGCTGCGGTCGTCGAGCAGACATATTCGATCGCGGCGCTGACCGAGTGCATCACTCGCTGCGGGAATGACGACGACGCGGAGTTTCTGGTGGCAGAGGATGACGGGGAAGTTCTCGGCTATCTGCACTACGACTGTGACGGCGCTGAGCCCGAGCTTCACCGTATCTACGTTGACCTCGAGCGCAAGCGCGCGGGGATCGGCAGCGCCTTGATGCGGGAGCTGCATGCCCGTCTTCGTCCTGGGAGCTCGTACATGCTGCTCGTCGCGGAGGCAAAATACCGACGCTCGGGCGTTCTACGAGCGGCACGGCTTGATCGTCGAGCGTCGTGTCGAGGTCCCAGCCACTACGCGGCGGCGATAAGCCTCGACGTCGACTCGCCTCCACAGGTCGCGGATGCACTGCTGATGCGCTTCACGAAGAACAGCTAGATCTCAACGAACGGACGTTCGCGCAGCTTGAATTGAAGCGCCACGAGATAGGAGAGGCAAACATGCGCAACGGACAGCAACCGCACTCGTAGTCGTCAGCGCCCTCGCCCTGCTCGGCGCAGCGAGCGAGCGGAGGGGACGACTCACTGAAGTGCTTCGGGGAGCGCGCGACGATCGTTGGCTCCGGCCTGACCGCTTCTCGTCGGCGTGCGCCTTCCGGACGAGTTCGGGGTCGTTTATCGAGTCCAACACCTAGTCGTCCCAGGTGAAAACGACCGACGGTGCCGACCGCCGCACCGGCCCGTGGTACACAGCCTCGACGTTGGTGCCGTCGGGGTCGAGGACGTAGGCGCCGTAGTAGCCGGGGTGGTACTCGCGCTCACCCGGTGCGCCGTTGTCCCGACCACCCGCCGCGATCGCCGCCTCGTGGAAACGGGCGACGGTTTCCCGGTCAGGCGCCTGGAAAGCGATATGGAGCCCGCTCGTCGGCGGGCCGTCGTCGCTCACGAAAAGCTCGTCGGCGGCAAACCAGCCGTCGCCTTCCCGAATCGCAAGTCCGAGCGGTGCGAGCGCGCCTGCATAGAACCGCTTGCTCGCCTCCAAATCGCGCACGCGAGATGCAGATGGTCGAGGAGCCTCCCGGCGTGGGCCTCGGGCACAAGCCGAGCCTAGCCGCTCCACGACGAGAACTTACTCACCGCAGAACTCCCTCACTTCGTGGGTAGGTGGACCAGGTCCCAATCCTGAAAATCGATGCATGCAGGCTGCGGGCTTGCCTGAGACGACCCTGGAGGACGAGCAGTAGTCTCCCGAGCCGATGGGATCTGCCGAGACCGAGCGTCCGCTCGGAGAGGTGTTCGACAGTGTCGCCGAGGACTACGACCTGGTTCGGCGGGGCTATCCCGCTGCGCTCGTGGACGCTGCCATCTTGCGCGGCGGTCTCGTGAGTGGTTCTCGTGTCCTTGAGGTCGGCTGCGGCACCGGCAAGCTCACGGAGTTACTTGCGGCCCGGCAGCTGAACGTTGACGCGGTCGATCCTGGCCCGAGGATGATCGAGCAAGCGAAGAGGCGCGTCGGTGGTCGCGACGACGTTCGCTTTCACGTCGGGCGGTTCGAGGATGTTGCGCTTCCGGAGGAGGCGTTCGATGCCGTGTTCTCGGCAACCGCCTTTCACTGGGTCGATCCCCTCATCGGCTGGACGAAAACTGCTTCGCACCTCCGGCCGGGCGGGCTGTTGGCGCTCCTTGCACACATGACCGTGCACGACGAGCGTTCAGCCGCGGCCGATGAGGGATTCCGAGAGTTGCTTCGCAAGCACGCGCCCACTGTCGCCGAGGGCCATCCACCGACTCGCGACCTCGACGCGATCCTGGCGGGAGCACGCCAGAGGGGCGGAAACGCCTCCGAGGCCTGGGACTGGGTGATGGGTGCAGGACGGCGTCAGCTGACGAACATCGACGCGGCCGAACTCTTCGAGGACGTGGATGTGACCTCCCACGTCTCGACCATCGAGGAGACGGCCGACGAGCTTCTTGCCCACTTTCGAACGACCTCGCTCTACTTCGAGATCGACCCGGCCAACCGACAGGCGTTCGAAGACGATGACCGGCAACTGATCGAGGGACTCGGAGGCGTCGTTACGTTCTCGTTGGCCACGATACTGATGACTGCGCAGCGCACTGCCGACCCGCTGCGCGAGATCGACGTGTGAGTGAGAGGTCATCGCGAGGAGCGTCGGGTAGGACGGCAGGAAGTCGGTGCCGGGCGGGTTGGGTTTCTTCCCCCCGCCACCATGCCCCAGCCCGACTAACGCGTTCGCGGGGGTGGGGGTACCCTCGACACCTCCTCTATTGCGCGTGCGTGCGTGCTAGGGAAAGTGGTCGGCACGTCCGTCCCTCAACGCGCACCGCAGCACTGTTGGCCCGTTCAATTCCGGCCACGCAGTAGTTTGCGATGGATGATCGTCCTCAGTTCACGGCAGGAGATCACGCTCGACGCGTACGAGCGTGTCGCCTGGAACGGCGAGCCCGTCCAGATCGCGCCCGAGGCGCTCTCGCGAGCTGCGGCGGCACGCGAAGGGTTCCTACGGCTGGCGGCGAGACCGGACGTGACGATCTATGGCGTGACGAGCGGCTATGGCGACCGCGCAGGGGGTCGGCTCGACGACGAGGATCGCCACCGGCAGTCGATCGCCGCCGCACGCCGTGCCGCTTCGTTCGGCGAACCGCTTCCGGAGCGCGTCGCGCGCGGGATCGTCTTCGCCAGGCTCGCGAACCTGATCGGCGGGAACTCGGCCGTGAGTCCCCGCCTCGTGGAAGCAGTAGCGGCCCTGCTCGACGGCGATCCGCTCCCACGAGTCCCTGCGCATGGCAACGGCGGCTCCGGCGAGATCCTCGCGTTGGCGCACCTCTTCGGCCCGTTGATCGAAGCATTCGACGGCGGTGACAAGGAGGGACATGCGCTGATCAACGGCTCACCGTGCTCGGCTGCACTTGCGGCTGATGCGGCGCTCGGGGCACGGCGGCGGTTGGAGCTCGCCTACGATGTTTTCGCGCTCTCGGTTGAGGCGTTCAACGCGCCGCTCGACCCGTACGCCCAAGAGCTGGAGGAGCTATGGGCGGACAAGTACGAGACGCGCGCGCTGCAGGAGTTGCGGTTGCGTCTCGACCCGGCGGTGCCGCGGCGCACCCACCAAGCGCCGGTCAGCTTCCGCATCCTGCCACGTGTGCTGGGGCAGGCTGAACGCGCAGTCGCCGCTGCAGAGGAGGTCGCGGCGGTCTCACTCTCCTCGGTCACGGACAACCCCGTCTATCTGCCTCCGGACGGACACTTCCCCGACGGCCGCGTCCTCAGCACCGGCGGTTACCACAATGCCGCTGCGCCGGCGAGCATGCACCAGCTCGCCGTCTGCTGGGCCGATCTCTGCCAGCTCGCCGAACGCCACGTCGAGCGGCTCGTGTTTCCTCAGCGCGAGGCACACTCCGACGCAGACGAGATCCAACGACTCCTGATGATGGTGGCAGTCGGATACTCCGAAGAGGCACGAGCCCTCACGCAGCCGCCGATCCTGCCGCGCGGGGGGCCTGGCCAGAACGACGTCGCAGCGCCGAGTTTCCTCGCCTGGTCAAGAGAAGAAAACGCCGGGCGCTGCCTAGAGGCGTCCCTCGCCGTCCTCGCCGGGACAGCATCTCATTTGCTCGCGCGTGGCACTCAGCCCGCACTGCTCCCGTTGCGCGAAGCGTGTGAGCCCGTCGTCGCAGCCCTCCGGGCAGAAGCTGCATTCGGCGACGAGCTCCAACAACTCGTGGTCCGGCTCCGGGAACGCATTCACTCCTGACGTGACGCCCGGACCAGACCCGCCCCCGAGGGCTGTCGAGTCGGATCGTGTCGGGTCAAACGCTCGCCCGGCTGTGTGTAACGGCGTTCGCGGATCTGGCCGAGCGGCACAACGGTGTGTGGGGAGGTTGCTGGTGCACGTACTTCCACCGTCACCCGGATACCGATGAGGAGCGCAGGGCGCTCGGCCATCGCGAGTTCAAGCGGCGTCTCGTCGAGGCCGGCCGTGCGCACGCCGCGCTGGTACTCGACGGTGATGTCGCGGTCGCCTGGGCCCAGTTCGGGACGGTCCCAGAGCTATGGAACATCCACCACCGCAAGGAGTGGGAGCAGGGCGTCGCCCGGATGCCGGACTACCGGATCACGTGCCTGTTCGTGGACAGCGGATACCGGCGCGCGGGAATGGCCGCGGTCGCAGTACGCGGTGCGCTGGCGCTGATCGCCGCGGAGGGAGGCGGCCTCGTCGAGGCGTACCCGCACGACCTGCCCGAGGGCAAGAAGACCTCATCATCGTTCCTCTACAACGCCACCCGGACCATGTACGAGCGGCTCGGGTTCAGTTACGAGCGCTCCAAGGGCAAGGGCAACTGTGTGATGAGCGCGGTCGTCCCGGCCGCCACGTCGTGACAGGCCGCACCTCCGTTTCCGCGGGGAGGGCGCGCCCTACGAGCCCCTCCGCTCGAGAGGTCGACCTCGCTCGCGCGCACCCCTGGCCCGCCTAGCCTGCCTGCGTGAAGACGAGGTCGATCACGCCAGTCAGCCTCCGGGACGAGATCGAGATCCAGGATCCCCTCCAGGTTGTGAGCGGATACCTCGAGTCATGGCGCTTCGAGGCCGGCGATGCCTCGTCCTCGTTCGATGAGTCTGATCTGAGGTTGGCGAACCGGGGAGGCGCTCGCATCTCGGCGGCCGAGATCGCGGCCACCCTCGAGCGCCGTCGGGCGATCGAGCTCGCGCTGCGGGCCATTGCTCCCGGTGCCTCGCTGGCCGGGACAGGAAGGCTGGTGCCATGGCAGCCATTGGGGCAACTCTTCGACGCGTTCGCTGACATCCGCGGGATCGGTCTCTCGAAGATGACGAAGGCTCTTCATCCGAAACGCCCCGCGCTCGTCCCCATGCTCGACAGCGTCGTCCAGACGTACCTGGCCCACGACGACCTCGGAGCAGACGCTCCGTTCGGAGAACGCGCGCTCGCGCTCGTCCGCGGCTACAAGCGCGACCTCGACCTCAATCGCAGGGCGCTGCGCGCGACCCGGCGGGAGCTCGTAAGACGGGGCCACGACCTCACCGAGGTGCGGATCCTCGATCTGCTGATCTGGTCGGCACGAGTCGCCGGCTGATCCGACACTTGAAGCTGGATGCGCGGCTTCGTCCGATTGAGCCCGGCGCAGTTGCGCGCGGGACGGTGAAGCTGGCGACACTCGAACCGCTGAATGAGTGATTTCAGCGGAGACACGACCATCTCAGCTAGACGAAGGTCGCTCGTGTCACGCTTCCGTCCGAATCCGTGATTGCTGCAAGCGAAGGAGTGAACAGCAGGTAGCGAAGCACA
>CAWDSX010000020.1:0-56127 GCA_963805135.1 uncultured Gaiellaceae bacterium
GTAGCGATAGCTGCGCTCGGCAAGCGATGCCAGCGACGCGGGCGACGAGTACGTCACGGTTGCGAGGACACGCGGCCTTGTGGTGCTTAGCCCGCCTCGATGGAATCCCGACGTGTCGCAGAAGATGAGTGTTCCGCGCGGCGCAGTGAACGTCCGGATTGATGCGTCGGGAACGCGTCCGGCGAACTCATCCTGCGATGGATAGTTCGTCCCGAGCGGTTCCCAGGGCCACAGGCCTGCATACGGCCGTCGCCTGCGCTTCCCGGCACGTACTCGAACGGCCCCATCGTCTCGTCGACGTCGACGAGGTACAGGAACGCCTTCACGAGCTTGCGGTCGTTGAAGTCGCGATGCCACTTCTGTGATGCGACGCGTTCGGAGGTGCCTGGTTGGGGTACCGAGTACCAGACGTCGACGTACTCGAGCTTCGTCAATAGGCCCACATACGAGTTCGCGATGTCCAGCATCCGCCGCGACGCGCAGACGCGGAACCACGGGTCGTCGAGACTGAGGTCGGAGCCGTAGCTGTGAAGACGCACGACGAACTCCTTGCCCTCGCGCACGCGCAACGCCCGCCGTCGCCGGCGAGGCCGGCCGCCGTGTCCTCAGCGAACTGCACCGCCTGCGCCTCGATTGCGTCCAGCTCCTCGGCCGAGAACAGCTCGCTGAACGACACGACGCTGTACCCCTGCTCGGCAAGGCCGGAGACGATCGTTGCTGCATCTCGTCGAGCGCCGGGCGGCGGGAAGAGAACCTACGGCGGCTCGCCCGATTCGAGAGCACCCGGTCGTGCAGGCGGTACGTTGCACGCACCCCGCGCTTCTCGAGGGAGTTGGCGACGTGGTTGATCCGGGCCGCGAAGTGTGTCTTCGATCTGTGCACGGCAGCCCTTACGCTACCCAACGTGATCGAGCCGAGCCCGTCGAGGCGCGCCGAGCGTCTTCGTCCTGTTCCGCGACTCGACGCTCCGCCGCGAGGCATTGCGCGCGCAGGTCGGTGATCCCTCGCGCTACAGCCTGTACGGGCTCGACGAGCTCCAGGCCGCCGGATTCGCCGTCGATCACGACCTCGAGCCCGGTACGAGCCGAGCGCCAGGGTCCGAGCCGAAGCTCGGCTTCTCGACCGGGCGGTGAAGCTCGGCGGCGGCTACTCGGGCGACTTCGCGCGCGTGCTCGCCTCCGCAGGCGCCTTCAACCGTGCCGACGTCGTCTTCTCCACGGTCGACACGGTTGGGATACCCCTCGCGCTCCTCGGACGGTTCAGACGGGTGAAGCCTCCGATTGTGTACGCGGCGATCGGGCTTCCCGAGCGGCTAGCGCAACTGCGCGGAGGCGCCGCGAAGCGACTGTTCACGGATGCTTTCGGCCGCCTCGACACCGTCGTCGCGTACGGCTGGAGCGAGGTGGAGGAGCTGCACGGCTGGCTCGACGACGTGGGCCGCGGGTCGAGTTCGTGGCGTTCGGCGTGGACGCAGAGTACTTCCGTCCCGAGCCGGAGGCTGCGGTCGAGCACGATGTCGTCTCGGTCGGCGCGGATCCGCACCGCGACCTCGCGCTCCTCCTCGACGTGGCCCGCCGGCAGCCCGGACGCTCGTTCCTCGTGGTCGCGTCGTCCGACAACGCCCTGCAGCTCGGGGCGCTGCCGGCGAACGTGCGGCTCGAGGTGGACATCCCTTTCGGTCGCATCCGCGAATGCCTGCTATCGGCGAGGGTCATCGCGCTGCCGGTGCGCGAGAACTCATACTCGGGAGCGACTACCACCCTGCTCCAGGGAATGTCATGCGCGAAGCCGGTCGTCGTCTCCCGGACAGCAGCCATTGCGCGCGGCTACCACCTCGAGGATGCCGTGAACTCTCGCCTCGTTGAACCCGGCGAGGCGGATGCCTTCGAGAGGCTCTTCTGGACGTGCTCGATCATCCCTCGCATGCCGAGGAACTCGGTCGGCGTGCGCGTGAGACCGTCGAGCGGCACCTCACCTGGGCGGGCTATGTGGGTCGGCTCGGCCGCCTGCTCTCGGAGGCCGCCGGCTCGGGGGGGACGTTAAAAAGGAATGACCGCCCGGGGCCGATTTCGGCTGCATCGCGCCGTCGGTGGCGTCGCGCGTGAGGACAGGGACCGAGTCGGATCTCCTGGAGGTCGCGGAAGGGGCGCGGCCGACCTCGCGCTCTTCCACGAGTTCGCGCCTCCTCCGACCGGTGGCGGGCATCAGTTCATGCGCGCGCTCCTCGGCGAGCTCGAGCGGCGCGGGCTAACGGTCGAGCTCAATCGCATCTCGCGCGGCACGAGCGTCTGCCTGTTCAACTCGTTCAACTTCGACTTCCGCCGGCTCCGTCGGTTCGCGCGCTCCGACGTGCGCTTCGTCCATCGCGTCGACGGCCCGATCGCGACCTATCGCGGGTTCGACGACGGTACCGACGCGCGCATTGCCGAGGTCAACCGCGCGCTCGCGGATTCGACGATCGTCCAGTCTCGCTACAGCCTCAACGCGCACCGGGCGCTCGGCATCGAGCTGGCTGACCCGCGGCTCGTCGTCAACACGGTCGACCCGTCGATCTTCCACCCGCCCGCCGAGCATGAGCCGGTGGCCGGGAGACGCGTTCACGTGATCGCGACGAGTTGGTCGGACAACGCAAACAAGGGATCCGACGTCGTCGGGTGGCTCGACGCCAATCTCGACCACGAGCGCTACGAGCTGGCGTTCGCGGGACCAGACGATCGTTCCGGCACGTGCGCGCGCTCGGGCGCATCCCGACCGAAGCGCTCGCCGAGGAGCTGCGCCGGAACGACATGTACCTGGCGCCGAGCCGCAACGATCCCTGCTCGAACGCGCTCCTGGAGGCACTCGCGAGCGGGCTGCCGGCGGCTTCCGCGCGAGCGGCGGGCATCCGGAGCTCGTCGGCGAGGCGGGCTCGCCTTCGACGATGCCTGAAGAGGTCCCGGCGTCCTCGACCGGCTGGTCGCGGAGCTGGACGAGCGGAGGGCGGCGATCCGCATCGCGCCGCTCGCGGACGTCGCCGACAGCTACCTCGAGGTGCTCGCGCGGTGAGGGCGCGGCACGTCGTTCCCCCCGCTCGCTCGTCGTGCGCGGGCTCGTGCGCGTGCGGACGCGCGGCTGGCCGAGGCACTCGCGCCTGTTCGCGGTCGGCGAGCGCAGGGGCTGGTCGGTCGACGAGGATGCTCGTCACCTCGAGGCGGCGGCACGCCGCTCGGCTACGAGGTCGCCCGACGGGATGGGCGCTTTCGCCGACCGCCAGTCGGTCTTCCTCACCAGCCACTTCGAAGCGCTGCAGCCGCGCTGGCTCGAGTCGACGCACCGGCTCGGCACGGCCTACCTGCACGGCGCCCGGGGACGGCGGGCTATCCGGAGTTCGACGTGCGTTCGAGGCGCTCGCGCGCGGCTCCTGCGCGGTTCTCGCGCATCCAGGTCACGCACGCCGAGATGCACGACCTCGTACTCGACGCCGGCGTCGATGCCGGCCGGTGCATCTCGATCCCGATCGGGATCGACCTCGAGAACTTCCCGCTCGTCGACGCCGAGCGCGCGCTCGGCGGCGCGCGCGCGCTCGGCGTTCCCGGGACGCGTTCGTCGTCGGCTCGTTCCAGAAGGACGGCGTCGGGTGGGGAGAAGGGCTCGAGCCGAAGCTCATCAAGGGCCCGGACGTGCTCGTCGCCGCGCTCGAGCGCTCGTGTGAGGTCGACCGAGCTCCGCGTCCTGCTCACCGGGCCGGCGCGCGGGTACGTCCGCGGGGAGCTCGAGCGCTCGGCATTCCCGTACCGGCACGCGTCGCGCGGCACCGCGCCGAGCTCGCGCGCGCGTATCACGCGCTCGACGTCTGTGTCGTCGCCGCGCGGCAGGAGGGAGGACCGAAGGCCGTGCTCGAGTCGATGGCGACCGGCGTTCCGCTCGTCACAACCCGGGTCGGCCAGGCGCCGGACTCGTCGGGGACGGCGACGGCGCTCGTCGTCGACGTGGAGGACGTCGAGGCGCATCGCCAGGCGGGTGCGCGTTCGCGACGATCGCGCCTGCGTCGGCCTCGTCTGCGGCGGGGCGCGCGGCGCGGAGCGAGTACGCGTACGAGCGGCTCGATCCGCTGTGGGCGGGGCTCCTCGACGGCTTCGTCGACGCGCGATGAGCTCGACCGCGCCCGGCTGGGCGCTACAGACGTGCGGCGTGCGCGCTGGGCGCGCTCCTCGTGGCCGGAGCCGGAGCCCGGCGTGCGCGTGTTCTACGGGCACGATCGCGTGCCCGCGCCTGGCGAGCCCGTCGCCGGCGGGACGGCGAAGTCCAGCGGCTCGCCGACGCGCTTCCCGAACCATCCGACCGACTTCTCGGTCCTCTACCTCGGCTCGACCTGGCTGCCGCGCGACCTCGCGGCCGCTGCTCTGGCTCGCGCGGCGCCGCGGCATGCCGCTCGTCGTCAACCAGGACGGCGTCGGGTACCCGGGGTGGGCGGGGCAGGACACCGAGGCGTTCAACCGGCCGCTGCGCGCGCTCCTCGACCGCGGCCGACCACGTCCTCTACCAGAGCGAGTTCTGCAAGCGCTCGGCCGACCAGTGGGTCGGCGAGCCGCCGGCGGGGCGTGGGAGGTCCTCCACAACGCGGTCGACGTCGAGCACTTCACGCCGGCCGAGCGGCCGCCCGCGGGCGGCCCGGTGCTCCTCCTCGGCGGCGACCAGTACCCAGGCCTACCGGCTCGAGCTCGCGCTTGCGGACGCTCGCCGCGCTCGTGCCGCGCATCCGGACGCGCAGCTCCTCGTCACGGGCCGCCTCGTCGCGCCGGTCGAGCCGCTCGTCGACGAGCTCGGCCTCCGCGGTCGGGTCCACGTGCTCGGGCGAGTACGCGCAGCGGACGCGCCGGCGTCTTCCGGCGCGCGCACGTCCTCCTGCACACGAAGGTGAACGACCCCTGCCCGAGCGTCGTCGGTCGAGGCGATGGCGTGCGGGCTCCCGGTCGTCTATCCGCGAGCGGCGGACGTGCCCGAGCTCGTCGGGGACGAGGGCGGGATCGGCGTCGCTCACCCGGATGGCTTCGAGCGCGACGAGCCGCCCGCAGCCCGAGGCGCTGGCCGACGCCGATTCGCGCGTGCTCGCCGACCTACCGGCGTACTCGGCCGCGGCGCGCGCGCGGGCGGTCGAGCGCTTCGCGCTCGAGCCCTGGCTCGAGCGTCACGCGGAGCTCTTCGAGCGCTTCGCCCCGCGGTAGCCGCGCGATGCGCCCGCGCAGCGTCGCGAGCGTGGTACCGCGCGCCGCGATCCAGGTCGCGTGCGAGCGACGCGAGCAGCGACGCCGCCGAGCGGGTCGGACGAGCATCCGGGCGACGACGCGGCGCGGGTAGCGGTGCTTGCGGAGCAGGTAGCCGACGCTCGCGCCGTCGCGGAAGCCGATCTCGCGCGTCGTCGCGCGCACGTCGTGCTCGACGACGAGCGACGGGTCGTACTCGATCCGCGCGCCGCGCGCGGACCGCCCGGATGAGGTAGTCGGTCTCCTCCCCGGAGCGCCACGGCTCGCCCGAGCCGAGGCCGAGCCGCTCGTCGAACGCGCCCGACGCGCTCGACGAGCTCGCGGCGGAGGAAGATCGTGAACGAGATCGCCCGGTTCCAGAGGTTGTCGTCGCGTGAGGACGCGGCGTCGGCCTTCCACGACGGCGGACGAGCGCCCGTCGGCGTCCTCGGCCCGCCCGGTCAGGCCGTCGAGCTCGGGGTCGGCCGCGAAGCCGCTCGGCGACGCGCTCGAGAAGTCCCGGCGGGTAGATGCAGTCGTCGTCGGGGAACGCGACGAGGTCGGCCGCGACGAGCGCGAGGCCGGCGTTCCGCGCACGCGAGAGACCCGCGCGGCGCGGAGTGCGGTCGAGCGTCGACGGCCGCGCCCGCGAGCGACCGCGGCGAGCGCGCTCGTCGTCGTTCTGGTCGACGACGATCACGCGCAGGCGCGCGTACGCTCTGGCGCCTCGAGCGAGTCGAGGAAGCGCGCCGAGCTCGTCGATCCGGCCCACCGTCGCGACGACGAGGTCGAACGACGGAAGCTCCCGCGACACGCGCCGTAGGCTACGGGACGTCCGTGCCGACCGCTCCGCTCGTCACCGTGCTCCTCGCCGTCCACGACGGCGAGCGCGTACGTTCGGACCGGCGGTCGAGAGCGTCCTCCGCCAGACCGTCTCGGACCTCGAGCTGCTCGTCGTCGACGACGCGTCGACCGACGGCACGCCGGAGATCCTCGGGGCCGTCGAGGACGCGCGGCTTCGCGTGCTCCGGAACGACGAGCAGCTCGGCCTCGCCGCGCTCGCTGAACCGCGGCCTGGAGGAGGCGCGCGGGCGCTACGTCGCGCGGCTGGACGCCGACGACGTCGCGATGCCGCGACTGGCTCGAGCGGCAGCTCGCGCGCATCGCGCGCGACGCCGCGCGCGGCGGTCGTCGGCTCCGGCGGTCGCTCGAGCTCGACGAGGCCGGGCGAGTCGGGCGCCTCCACGCATGCCCGACGGCGGCCGCGGACGTGCGCTGGGCGGCGCTCTTCAGCTCGCCCGTTCTTCCACCCGACCGTGCTCGTCGAGCGCGAGCTGCTCGAGCGGCACGGGCTTCGCTACGACGCGGCGTTCGGCGAGAGCGAGGACTACGACCTGTGGTCGCGCGCTCCTCGACGTTCGCCGAGGGCGACAACCTGTCGGAGCCGCTCGTCCTCTATCGCGTGCACCCCGAGCAGGCATCGCAGCGGCGACGCGAGCTCCAGCGCGAGTATCAGCTCCGCGTCGCGCGCCGGGCGATCGCAGCGCGTCGCGCCAGACTCTCTCCGACGCCGAGGTCGAGCTCGCGTGGCGCGTCGGCGCGGCGGAGCCGTCGCCCCGGCGATGCCGCGAGGCAGCCGTCGACGCGTATCGTCGAGCTCGCTCGACGCGTTCGAGCGATCGCGCAGGACGTGGCGCTCGCGACGCGCGCGCGCGCTCGCGACGCGCTCGCGCGCCTCGCGCGGCGCGCGCCGGCGGCGCGCGCGCGCATCGCCGCGTCAGGCGCTGCGGCTCGACCCGGGCTGCCGGTGCACGTCGCCGGGCGGCGTCGCGAGCGCCGGCGCGTGCCGACGCGGCCGCGCGAGGCCGAGCGCTGGCTGCGGCGGCTCGCCGCGCGAGGCCGACGCTCCGCCGATCCGCGTCGCCGCGGTCTTCCCGGAGCCGACGCCGTACCGGGCGCCGCTCCTCGACCGCGTCGCCGCGCTCAGCCGGACGTCGACCTGACGGTGATCTACGCGGCCGGAACCGTCGCGGGTCGGACGTGGCGGGTCGAGCCGCAGCATCGCGCGGTCTTCCTCCGCGGCGTCGCGCCTCCCGGGCGCGGAGCGCTCCTCCACCACGACTATCCGCTGACGCCGGGCGATCGTCGGCGCGCTCGCCGCGGCACGGCCCGACGTCGTCGTCGTCTCGGGCTGGAGCACGTTCGCGGCGCAGGCGGCGATCGCATGGTGCCGGCTGAGGGACGTCCCGTACGTCCTCGTCGTCGAGAGCCACGACGAGGGGCCGCGCGCGGGCTGGCGGCGGGCGGTGAAGGGCACGGTCGTCCCGCCGATCGTCGAGCGAGCCGCGGGCGTGCTCGTCACGGGCACGCTCGCCCGCGACTCGATGATCGCGCGCGGGCCGCAGCCGAGCGCGTGCGCGTCGTTCGCGAACACGATCGACGTCGAGGGGTTCGGGGCGCGTGCCGACGGGCTCGCGGCCGCGCCGGGCCGAGCTGCGCGCGGCGCTCGGGGGCGGCCGCGAGCGACGTGGTCGTGCTCTCGGTCGCGCGGCTCGCGCCGAGAAGGGGCTCGACGTCCTCGTCCGACGCGGTCGCCGAGGCGAGCGACCCGCGGCTCGTGCTCGTCGTCGCCGGCGAAGGGCCGGAGCGCGAGCGGCTCGAGCGTCGCGCGCGGAGCTCGGCGTGCGCCTCGTGCTCGCCGGCGACGTCGAGTGGGAGCGAATCGTCGAGCTCTACGTCGCGGCGGACGTCTTCGCGCTCCTCTCCGAGCGCGAGCCCTGGGCGGTCGTCGTGAACGAGGCCGCGGCGTGCGGCCTCCCGCTCGTCCTCTCCGACCGCGTCGGCGCCGCCCACGACCTCCTCCGCGACGGCGAGAACGGCGCTCCTCGTCGCCGCCGGCGACGTCGACGCCGCCGCGCGCGCGCTTCGCGAGCTCGCCGCCGATGCCGAGCTCCGTCGCGCGCAGGGCGCGCGCTCGCGCGAGCTCGCGCGCGGACTGGGGCTACGGGCCGAGCGTCGAGGGCTTCCTCGAGGCCGTGCGCGAGGCGGTCTCGGATCGGCGGTAGCCTGATCGCGTGTCCAGGCAACGCATCCTCGTCCTGAACCAGTACTACTGGCCCGGCGTCGAGGCGACCGCGCACCTCCTCACCGAGCTCTGCGAGGCGCTCGCGGAGGACTACGAGGTCGAGGTCGTGACCGGCGTCCTGCACGGGCACGAGGACGAGCCGCGCGAGATCGAGCACAACGGCGTCCGCATCACCCGCGTCGCGTCGACCTCGTACGAGCGCTCGGAGCTCGGGCGGCGCGCGGTGAACTACTTCTCGTACCTCGGGTCCGCGCTCCGGCACGCGCTCTCGCGGCCGGCGCCCGACCTCGTCCTCTGCATGACCGACCCGCCGATCATCGGCGACCTCGGCGTCCTCGTCGGCAGGCGCGTCGGCGCGCCCGTGCTCGTCATCAGCCAGGACGTCTTCCCGGAGATCGCGACCGAGCTCGACCGGCTGCGCAACCCCGCCGTGATCGGCGTCCTCCGAGGCTCGTCGGCGCCTACCTGCGCCGCGCCGACCGCATCGTCGCGATCGGGGAGACGATGCGCGAGCGCCTCGAGGCGAAGGGCGCGCCGCCGGAGCGGCTGCGGGTGATCCCGAACTGGGTCGACACGCGCGCGATCACGCCGCAGCCGCGCGACAACGAGTGGGCCGAGCAGCACGAGCTCGTCGGGCGGTTCGTCGTCATGCACTCCGGCAACGTCGGCCACGCGCAGGACCTCGACAGCCTCGTCCGCGCGGCGACGTTCCTTCGCGACCGCGACGACATCCGCATCGTCATCGCCGGCTTCGGCGCCCGGCACGCGGAGATGGTCGCGCTCGCCGAGCGCCTCGAGGTGACGGAGACGGTTCGCTTCCTGCCGTACCAGAAGCGGGAACGGCTCCCGCTCTCGCTCTCGAGCGCCGACGTGCACGTCGTCGGCCTCGCGAAGGGCCTCGCCGGCTACGTCGTCCCGAGCCGCCTGTACGGGATCCTCTCGGCCGGCCGTCCCGTCATCGTCGCCGCCGAGGACACGAGCGAGACGGCGCGGCTCGTGCGCGAGATCGGCTGCGGCATCGTGATCCCGCCGGGGCGGCCCGACCTGCTCGCGCGCACGATCCGCGAGGCGGCGGAGGGCGCGCTTCGACCTCGACGAGATGGGCCGCCGCGGGCGCGCGTACGTCGAGGAGGAGGCCGACCGCGTCGTCGCCATGGAGCGGTACCGGGCCCTCGTCCGCGAGATGCTCGCGGCGTGATCGCGCGCTCGGCGTTCTGGGGCTCGCTCGGCGCGCTCGCGTGGACGCACGCCGGGTATCCGCTCGCGATGGGCGTGCTCGCGCGCGTGCGACCGCGCCCCGTGCGCAAGGCGGAGCAGACGCCCTCGGTCGCGCTCGTCGTCTCGGCGCACGACGAGGAGGCGGTGATTCGGCGCCGCGTCGAGAACGCGCTCGCGCTCGACTACCCGCCCGAGAGGCTCGAGATCGTCGTCGCGTCGGACGGCTCGACCGACCTCACCGACGCGATCGTCGGGCGAGATCGCGGCCGAGAACCCGCGTTCAGGCTCCTGCAGTGCCCGCGCGAGGGCAAGGTCGCGGCGCAGCACCGCTCCGTGCGCGAGACGTCGAGCGACGTCCTCGCGTTCACCGACGCGAACAGCGAGTGGAAGCCGGACGCGCTGCGCGAGCTCGTCCGCAACCTGGCGGACAGCGAGGTCGGGTACGTCTGCGGGCAGCTCCGGCTCGAGAGCCCGGACGGCGCGAACATGGAGGGCGCGTACTGGCGCTACGAGATGTGGGTGCGCGAGCAGGAGTCGACCGCGAGCTCGATCACCGCCGGGAACGGCGCGATCTACGCGGTCAAGCGCGACGCGTACGTCGAGGACGACCCGAAGTTCGGGCACGACTTCGGCTTCCCGTACCTGATGGAGCAGATGGGGCGGCGGGCCGTGTACGAGCCGGAGGCCGTCGCCGTCGAGAAGCCCGCGGCCGAGCCCGAGGACGAGTACGGGCGCAAGGTGCGGACGATCTCGCGCGCGCTCGGCCACATCCTCACCGGGCGCGCGTTCCGGCCGACGCGGCCGCTGTACACGGCCCAGCTCGTCTCGCACCGCGTGCTCCGCTACTCGACGGGGATCCTCCACGTCGCGCTTCTCGTCTCGAACCTGATGCTCGTCGCGCGCGCGCCGTTCTACCGCCTCTTCCTGCGTCCTCCAGCTCGCCGGCCTCGGCGCTCGCGGGGGCGGGCAAGGCGCGGCTCCCGATTCCCGGCGCGCGGCTCGCCTACTACTACTACGTCGTCACGAAGGCGACCGTCGCGGCGCTCGTGCGCTACCTGCGCTCGGGACGCCGCAGACCTGGGACAAGGCGAAGGGGACGCGCTGAACCGTGCGGCCGACGTCGCCATCGCCGGCGTCGGGCTCGTGCTGGCGAGCCCGCTCCTCGGGCTCGCGGCGCTCGCGACGAAGCTCGAGGATCGCGGGCCCGGTCCTCTACCGCCAGACGCGGGTCGGCAAGGACGGCGTCGACTTCGACGTCCTCAAGCTCCGCACGATGGTCGTCGGCGCCGAGCAGATCGGGCGCCGGCTTCGCGGTCGACCAGGGCGACCGCCGGATCACGCGCGTCGGGCGCATCCTCCGCCGGACGTCGATCGACGAGCTCCCGCAGCTCTGGAACGTCCTGCGCGGCGACATGAGCGTCATCGGGCCGCGGCCGACGCTGCGCTACCAGGTCGAGCAGTACGACGAGCACCAGCGCCATCGGCTCGACATCCGGCCCGGGCTCACCGGCTGGGCGCAGGTGCACGGGCGGGCGGAGCTCCCGTGGGCCGAGCGCATCGAGCTCGACGTCTGGTACGTCGAGAACCGCTCGCCCCGTCTCGACCTCGAGATCCTCCTGCGGACGCCGCTCGCGCTCTTCCGCGGGACCTACCGCGGCGCGACGGGAGGCTGGAAGGCGTGAGGATGCCCTTCGCGACGAGCAGCGAGCGGTACAGCCGGTCGACGTCGTCGACGAGGCGCTCGACCGAGTAGCGCTCGCGCACGTACGCGCGGCCCGACTCGCCGAGCCGCGCCCGGAGCTTCGGGTCGGCGGCAAGCGCGGCGAGCCTCTCGGCGGCAGCCTCCGTGTCGCCCGGCTCGACGAGGAAGCCGTCCACGCCGTCGCGGACGACGTCGGGCACGCCTCCCACCCGCGTCGCGACGACCGGCGTGCCGGACGCGAGCGCCTCGATCGCGCTCACCGGCGTGCCCTCGTTGACGGACGGCAGCAGGAACGCGTCGAAGAGCCGGTAGTAGCCCGCGACGTCCTCCTGGTACCCGACGAAGAGCGTCGACCGGGCGATGCCGAGGTCGTGTGCGACCTGCTCGAGCCGCTCGCGGTCGGGCCCGTCTCCGACCATGCAGAGCACGGCGTCGACCCCGCGCGCTCGCGTCGCGCGAACGATCTCGAGGACGGCATTCGTGTCCTTCACGCCGGTCATGCGCCCGACCCAGCCGACGACGAACGCGTCCTCCGGGATTCCGTACAGGCGCCGGTAGTCGAGGTCGGCGGTGGGGTCCCCGAGCCGCTCGTCGAGCGGGATCCCGAGCCGGATGACCGTGAACTTCTCGGTGGGCGCGATCCCGTTCTCGACGAGCTCGTCGCGCACCTCGGGGCTGACGGCGACGAGGACGTCGGACGTCCGCGCGAGGCTGCGCTCGACCTGGCGGAAGAAGGCCGTCCGACCCGGCCCGAAGTAGCCCTTCAGCACGTGCCCGTGGAAGGTGTGGACGACGATCGGCGGCCGTGCGTCGCCCGCGACGAGCGCGGCGGCCCGTGCGAGCGCGCCCGCCTTCGCGGTGTGCGTGTGCAGGATGTGCGGCCTCTCCTTGCGCATGATCGCGGTGAGGCGGCGGATCGACTTCGCGTCGTGCAGCGGCGCCACCTCGCGCTGGATCTCGGGGACGCTCACGACGGAGACACCCAGCCGCTCCGCGACGTAGGCCATCGAGTCCTCGCCGCGCGCGAGGCTGCCGGCGACGAGGGTCGTGTGGTAGCCGCGCGTCTCGAGGCCCGCCGCGAGGCTCGAGACGTGGATCGCCGGCCCGCCCATGTTGAGCCGCGCGATGACGCGCAGGATGCGAATCGGCTCCGGCACGGCGCTGACCTTAGCCCGTGTGCCGCGAAGTCCTCCGAGTACGCTCTCGCGTCGTGGTCGTGATGCTCACGTCGGTCGGTCAGCGGGTCGACATCGCGCGCGCGTTCCGCGCTGCGGGCGCGGCGACGCTCGGCGTCGACGCCGACCCGCTCGCGCCTGCGCTCTACCACTGCGATCGCCGCGTCATCGTCCCGCGCATCGTCGACCCCGAGTACGTCCCGACGCTCGCCGCGCTCCGCGAGGAGCACGACGTCCGCCTGGTCGTGCCGCTGAACGACCTCGACTTCCCCGTCCTCGCGCGCGAGCGCGAGCAGCTCGCCCCGGCGCTCGTCCTCCTCCCCGACGTCGAAGCCTCCGCGCGGATGTCGGACAAGCTCGAGGCGCATCGCTTCTTCGTCGCGAACGGGATCCCGTCCCCGCGCAGCTGGGCACCCGAGGACGTGCCGGACGACGCGCGCTTCCCGGTCCTCGTGAAGGCGCGTGAGGGCTTCGGCTCGCGCAACATCCATCGCGCTGCCGATCCGGACGAACTCGCGTTCTTCCTCCGCTACACGGACGTTCCGTCCTTCGTGCAGGAGGTCTGCCTCGGCGAGGAGTTCTCGATCGACGTCTTCTGCGGACATGGACGGCCGGTGCCTGAACGCGATCCCGCGCACGATGCTGCTGTCGAAAGGCGGCGAGTCGATCAAGGGCGTCTCGATCAAGGACGCGGAGCTGATCGAGCACGGCGCTCGCGTGGCGGAGATCGTCGGCGTCAAGGGGCCCGCGAACGTGCAGTGCTTCCGGGAGCCGGACGGCTCGCTGCCCATCACGGACGTCAACACCCGGTTCGGCGGCGGCTTTCCCGTGCCGCTCGCCGCCGGAGGCCGCTACCCGGAGCTCGCGCTGGCGCTCGCGCGGGGCGAGCGGCCCGAGCCGCGGCTCGGCGACTTCAGGGAGGGAGTCGCGATGACGCGGTACTTCTCGGAGGTCTGCCTCGCGCCCGGTGAGGACGGGGTTCTCCGTCCGCTGACCTAGCATTCACCGGCCATGCGGTACCTCGTCACCGGCGCGGCCGGGTTCATCGGGTCGCAGCTCCTGCGCACGCTCGTCGAGCGCGGGCACGACGCCGTCGGCTGGGACGCCTTCACCGACTACTACGACCCGGCGCTGAAGGAGGAGAACGCGCGCGACCTCCCCGTCGCGCGTCTCGACATCGCAGAGGACGAGCTCGACCTCGACGGCTTCGACGGCGTCTTCCATCTCGCCGGGCAGCCCGGCGTCGCCAGCTTCGGCGACGTCTTCCCGGTCTACGTCCGGCAGAACGTTCTGGCGAGCCGTCGGCTCTTCGAGGAGGCGGCAGCCGCGGGGACACGCGTCGTCTTCGCCTCGTCGTCCTCGATCTACGGCGACGCCGCCTCGTACCCGACACGCGAGGACACGATCCCGCGACCGCTCTCGCCGTACGGGATCACGAAGCTCGCCTGCGAGCATCTCGCCCGCGCGTACGCCCTCGAGTTCGGCCTCGACGTCGCCACTGTGCGCTACTTCACGATCTACGGCCCCCGGCAGCGGCCGGACATGGCGTTCACGAGGATGGTGTCGTGCCTCGCCGAGGGCAGGCCGTTCGATCTCTACGGCGACGGCTCGCAGTCGCGCAGCTTCACGTACGTCGACGACGCGGTCGACGCGACGATCGCGGCGATGGAGCGTGCCCCGGGCGGTGCGACCTACAACGTGGGAGGCGGCGCCGAGGTGTCGATGCTCGAGGCGATCGAGACGCTCGGCAGGGTTTCGGGCCGACGGCTCGAGATCGTGCGGCATCCTCGCCGCGAGGGTGATGCCGCCCGGACGGCTGCCGACACGACCCGGATTCGGGCCGATCTCGGGTGGGAACCGATGACCTCGTTCGAGAACGGCCTGGCGGCTCAGTGGCACTGGGCCGCTGCTAGGGTCGCGCCCGCAGTGACGAGCCCTCGACGAAGAGCAGGAGATCGACCTCTCCTCTGCGTGGCAGCGTCTGAAGCTGCGCTGGTGGCTCCCGGTCGGCGGGCTCGTCGTCGGAGCGGTCGTCGGAATCGCGCTCGCCGTCGCGGGCGGCTCGGTCTGGCGGGCGCAGACGATCGTCTACCTCGGCCAGCCGTTCGCGCCGCTCGGAGGAGGCCAGATCCAGAGCCTCGCCACGAATCCGCGGACGGTCGGGGAGATCATTCGCTCCGAGGCGGCGCTGAAGCGAGCCTCGGAGCTGAGCGGGATTCCCGTCTCGCGGCTGCGCGCGGCGATCTCCACCAAGGAGCTCGTCGCGGCGGGCCAGCTCCGCGGCATCAATCCCCTGATGGAGATCACGGTCAAGGGCAGTGGCAAGCGGAAGGTCGAGCTCGCGGCCGACGCACTGTCCCGGCGCGTGACCGAGCGGGTCTCCGCCTACGTCACCGAGAAGGTCAGCCAGCTCCAACGGCAGGTCGACGTCTCCGAATCTCAGCTTGCCGCAGTCGAGGGGAGGATCGAAACCGCGCAGCGACAGCAGGCACAGCTCAACGCGGATCCTTCGGTCCCGCTCTCCGAGAAGCTCCTGCTGAACCTGAACCTCAACTCCGTCATCACGACCGCGGACGCGCGCCGCACCGCTCTGCAGGACGACCTGTCCGAGGCGCAGCAGCTTCTGAACCTCGCGGAGAACGTCGAGAAGAGCCGGATCGTCGAGCCTGCCGCGGCGAGCAAGACCACGGCGCGCTCGAGCCGGTCGTCGCTGCTCGTCGGCGCGCTTATCGGGCTCATCCTCGGAGCGATCGCCGCTCTCGTCTTCGATCCCATCGCCGGGCGTCGGCAAGGCACGGGCGCTCCAGCTTCATCCTGATGCTCGAAGGCAAGCGGGTCGCCGTCGTCGTGCCCGCGTTCGACGAGGAACGCCTCGTCGGCGAGACGGTCCGCGGCATTCCCGAGTTCGTCGACCGGATCCTCGTCGTCGACGACGCGTCGCGCGACGGGACGATCGACGCCGCGGGGGCCGTGGGCGATCCACGCGTCCAGGTGCTGCGGCACGAGCACAACGCCGGGGTCGGGGCCGCGATCGCGACCGGCTACCGGCGCGCGCTCGAGGAGGACACCGACGTCACGTGCGTGATGGCCGCCGACAATCAGATGGACCCGAGTGAGCTGCACGGCCTCGTCGAGCCGGTCGCGCGCGGCGAGGTGGAGTACGCGAAGGCGAACCGCCTCGTCTCCGGCGAGGCGTGGAAAGTGATCCCGCGCGCGCGCTACCTCGGAAACGCCGTCCTCTCGCTGCTCACGAAGATCGCGTCGGGCTACTGGCACGTCGCTGACTCGCAAGCGGGTTACACGGCCCTCTCCCTCGCGGCGCTCAGGCGCCTCGACCTGAGCGCGCTCTACCCGCGCTACGGATTCCCGAACGACATGCTCGTCCACCTGAACGTCCAGAACGCGCGCGTGCGCGACGTCCCGTCGCGGCCGATCTACGACGTCGGCCAGCAGTCCGGGATCAAGCTCCGTACGGTCGTCCCGCGCATCTCGTGGCTCCTCTTCAAGGGCTTCTGGTGGCGGATGGGGCAGAAATACGTCATCCGCGACTTCCATCCGCTCGTGTTCTTCTACGTCTTCGGGCTGCTGATGCTCGCCGTCGGCCTCCTCCTCGGGCTCGTGGAGCTCGTCCTGCGGATCGCCGGGAACGCGATCACGCCCGCGACGATCGTCCTCGTCGCCGTCCTCGTGATCGCCGGGCTGCAGATGACGCTCTTCGCGATGTGGTTCGACATGGAGGCCAACAAGGACCTCCGCTGAGGCCGCTCGGGACCGGACGCGTGGCCGGAAAGGGACGCGACACGCGTACGACGTCCGGAATGTGCGAAATCTGGGTAACAGAAGAGACGAGACCGAGATTGTGTCTGCGGCCGACCACATCTGCCCGGGCTGCGGAGAGCCCGTCGCGTCAGGCGAGGACTACGTCGTCGCTCGCGAGTACGTCGTGGTGCCTGGCTTCACGCTCCACGCACTTCGGAACGAGGACTCGCCCAGAGCCGAGCGCCGCTTCCATGTGGAGCACTTTCGGGGCCAGATCCGAGACCTGTTCTACGAACTCGTAGAGCACGAGCACGGGCGTTCCCCAAAGGAGTACTGAGGGCACGACATAGCGGCAGGAGTGCCTGTGCGGACGTCGTAAAGGAGCATGCCGACGCCCGAAGGGGCCGGCTAGCATCGAGACCATGCCGACCTCACTCGTCACCGGCGGCGCAGGGTTTCTCGGTTCGCATCTCTGCGAGGCGCTGCTCGCGCGCGGGCAGCGCGTGATCTGCGTCGACAACCTCGTCGTCTCGAGCCTCGAGAACATCGACCACCTCCGGGACGACGCATTCACCTTCCTGACCCACGACGTGATCGAGCCGATCGCCTGCGACGAGCCGGTCGACGTCGTGTACCACCTCGCCGCGCTCGCGAGCCCGGTCGACTACCTGCGCATGCCGCTCCATTCCCTGAAGACGGGCTCGTACGGCACGCACCACGCGCTCGGTCTCGCGAAGTGGAAGCGCGCACGGTTCCTCCTCGCATCGACGAGCGAGGTGTACGGCGATCCCGAGGTCCACCCGCAGCCGGAGACCTACTGGGGCAACGTGAATCCGATCGGGCCGCGCGGTGTCTACGACGAGGCGAAGCGCTACGCGGAGGCGCTGACGATGGCGTACCACCGCCAGCAGGGCGTGAACACGTCGATCGTCCGGATCTTCAATACCTATGGCCCGCGCATGCGCGCCTACGACGGCCGTGCGATCCCGACCTTCCTTCGCCAGGCGCTGGACGGCAAGCCGCTCACCGTGTTCGGTGACGGCTCGCAGACGAGGAGCTTCTGTTACGTGGACGACCTGATCCGCGGGATCATCGCGCTGGCGGAGTCCGGCGAGCACCTTCCGGTCAACCTCGGCAACCCGGACGAGAAGACCCTCCTCGAGCTCGCCGAGATCGTGCTCCGACTCACCGGCTCCGCGAGCGAAATCGTCTACGAGGCGTTGCCCGTCGACGACCCGCAGGTGCGTCAGCCCGACATCACCCGGGCGAAGCAGGTCCTGGGCTGGGAGCCCGAGATTCCACTCGAGGACGGCCTGCGCAAGACGATCGCCTCGCTCGGCCACGAGGCCGCAGTCGGCTCCGCGTGAGCGATCTCTCCGAGCGCTACGAGCAACACCATCGCGAGCGACGAGACGACGGCGACTTCGTCTTCGTCCCCGAGCGCATCCCGCTGATCGTCGGCGCCGTCGGCCGCGGCAAGCGCGTGCTCGACCTCGGCTGCCGTTCGGGCGCGCTGACGCGGCACTTCCTCGAGGGAAACTCGGTGGTCGGGCTCGACGTCGATCCCACGGCCCTCGAGAAGGCGGCTGCGCTCGGGATCGAGCCTGTGCAGGCGAACGTCGAGGAGCCGCTGCCGTTCGAGGACGCGAGCTTCGATGTCGTCGTGGCCGGCGAGCTCTTCGAGCATCTGCAGTTTCCAGACGCCCTCGTCCGCGAAGTCCGCCGCGTTCTGCGGCCGGGCGGCGTGCTCGCGGGATCGGTGCCGAACGCCTTCCGCGTTCAGAGCCGCCTCCGCTTCCTGCGCGGGCGCCCGCCCGAGGACGACCCCACGCATCTGCGGATGTTCTCGCCGACTGCGCTACGGGAGCTCCTGGCAGGATTCGAGCGAATCGAGCTCCATTTCGTCGGCGGCCGCTATGCGCGGCTCAGCGCGCGGCTCTTCGCCCGAGACCTCGTGTTCTCGGGGACGAAGGGCTAGCGCCAGTCGGGCTCGGCGCCGACGACGCGGCCGACCGGCCGCTTGTGCGATCCGTCGGATCGCATCACGAACATGCGGCCCGGGAAGCCGGTTGTGTAGACGATCTGCGTCCCGTCCGGCGACCAGGTTCCTGCGAGTCCGCGCGCGAGCTTCCGCAGATCCGCGCCGTCGACGTTCACGACGTAGACCGTGCTCCCGGGCCCGTCGCTGTCGTACCGCGTGAAGAGGATCTTCGTGCGTCGGGCGACCAGTCGGCGGGCTGATCGAGCTCCGGTGACGCGAGCACGAGTCGACGGTCCGTGCCGTCGGCGTCCACGATGAAGATGTCGCCCTGGCTCGTCGGCGTGGGTGTCGAGTGCGAGCTTGCTCCCGTCGGGTGCCCAGCGTCCGAACTGTCCCCTCGCGATTCGGCTGAGGTGCGTGCCGTCGCGCGCGATGGTCCAGGTCCACGCCTTCGTCCAGTCGAAGGCGGGCGCGCGCGTGAAGCTCAGCCAGCACGAGGAAGACGAGCAGCGCAGGGCGACCTCGCACGATCGTCTACACCCGCTGACGATGCGCGGTTCCGTCGGTCTCAGCCCTCCGCCGAACCGCTGCCGAACGCCGCGCGGCGCGCGACGTCGGCCTCGTCGACCATGTGGCCGTCGCGCTCCACGTAGCCGCCCTTGCCGCCGATGACGAGGATCACGAGATCCTCGGTCTCGCTCGCGTTGGACACCTTGCGTGGCGTCGTCGACTCGACGTGCATCAGGCCGCCCGGGCCGAACGTGCGGACCTCGCCGTCGGCTTCCATGCGTGCGAGCCCCGAGTGGACGAAGTAGAGCTCGTCCTGCGTGTCGTGGAAGTGAAGGAAGCCCTCGTAGCCGGGCGGGTAGACGACCGCGTTGACGCCGAATGCAGTCACGCCGAGCGGCTTGCGGACCTTGCGGAAGCCGTAGCCCTCTCCGAGCTCGTCGAGCGATGCGAACGCGTAGGTCATCGTCAGCTCCTTTCTCCGAGGAGGTAGTCGGCCGTCCGCCGGAGGCCGTCGTCGAAGTCGACGCGAGGCTCGTAGCCGAGGAGGCGCTTCGCCGCCTCGACATCGGCCCAGGACGCCTGCACGTCGGCCTCCCGTGCCGGCTCGTAGGCCTTCTCGACCGATTTGCCCAGCATCAGCCCGATGGCGTCCGCCAGTGCGTTCACGGTCACCGACCCACCGGTCGCGACGTTGAGGATCTCGCCCCCGACGTCCGGCGCGTTCGCGGCGAGGAGATTGGCGCCGACGACGTTGTCCACGAAGGTGAAGTCCCGCGACTGCTCGCCGTCGCCGTAGACGGTGACGGCTTCGCCGTCGGCGATCGCGCGGATGAAGCGCGGCACGACCGCGGCGTACTGGGACGTCGGGTCCTGCCGGGGACCGAAGACGTTGAAGTAGCGGAGCGAGACGATCTCCATGCCGTAGACCCGGCTGAAGCTCGTGCAGAAGCGCTCCGCGGCGAGCTTGGCGACCGCATAGGGCGAGATCGGATCGGGCGCCTGCGTCTCGACGCGCGGCAGCGATCCCGTGTTGCCGTAGACCGACGATGAGGACGCGTTGACGATGCGGCGCACGCCCTCGTCACGCGCGGCGAGGAGGACGTTCAGCGTGCCCTCGATGTTGACAGCCGTCGTCGTCAGCGGGTCCTGGACGGAGCGCGGCACGGAGGGAAGCGCGCCCTGGTGGAACACGACCTCCGCGCCCCGGACGGCGGCGTGGACGCGCTCGTACGAGCGGAGGTCACCCTCGACGAGCTGGACGTCGTTCTCGAGGCCGGCGAGGTTTGCGCGGCTCCCGGTCG
This sequence comes from uncultured Gaiellaceae bacterium, assembly GCA_963805135.1. Taxonomy (GTDB): domain Bacteria; phylum Actinomycetota; class Thermoleophilia; order Gaiellales; family Gaiellaceae; genus GMQP-bins7. The sequence continues at coordinate 19,954 of CAWDSX010000020.1, forward strand.
AGAAGTTGTCGAGCACGCGCACGTCGTCTCCCTCGGCCAGCAGCGCGCGAACGACATTGGAGCCGATGAATCCTCCGCCACCCGTCACGAGGGCCTTCACGCAGACGGCTCCGCGACGACGTGGAAGTTCGCGAACAGACTCGAGTGGCCGGGCTCGCTGAGGTACGCGGAGCGTCGGTCGATGCCCATGGCCACGGTGTTGATCGCCGCGACGACCGGCCTCGCCGCAACGCCGAGCCCGATGCGGCGAAATGAGAGGTCGAGGTAGATCGAGATGAGCATCCCGAGACAGGCGGTCGTGCCGGAGGAGGGCGTCACCCTAACCGACCTCCAGGCGGCGTTCTCGACGAAGAGCTTCTCGAGCCCGGTGTGCGTCCAGCGCCAGTAGTCGGTCGGCGACGGGTGATACGGCATCACGCCGTGAGTCGTGGTGAGTACACGTCCTCCGGGTGCAGTCACGCGACGGAGCTCCGACACGGCTCTCGCCGGGTCGTCGCAGTGCTCGAGAACCTGGATGCAGAGGACCACGTCGAAGCTCGCATCTTCGACCGGCAGATCCTCGACGGATCCTCTGAGGTCCGCTCTCGGGTTGTCGACGGGATCGACCCCGACGTAGGAGGTCGCGTGCGGCGCGAACAGCGGCTCGTAGAACCTCCTGCCACAGCCGACATCGAGGACGCGGTACCGGCCGAATACCCGGTGCGCCTCAGCCGCCTGTTCGCGGAGGAAGTGGAGGAGCGGCTTTCGCACCGCGTAGGTCGGTAGCGAGCGAGGCGGGTCGAACTGCGGATCAGCCATCGAGGCTCGCAACCGCAGCCGCTCCCGCGGCCGCGAGTCCGAGGAGCAGACAGGTGGCGGCCTGCAGCGGTATCCCGGCAACGATCCCAAGCGACGCCCACTCGGCCGCCAACGTGAGGAGGGCACAGACGACGAGAAGCCCCGAGCCCACGGCCCACGGCGTCGGCGCGCGTGCGGCAGCTCGCCACGCCAGCGCAAGCGCGGAGGCGCCGACGAGCAGCAGGAGCAGGAGCCCGACCAGGCCGGCGTCCGCGAGCATCTGGACGTAGAAGTTCTGGACTCCCCACTCGCGACCCTCCGTGGGGAACGCGAGGTCGACGACGTCGGGAAAACGCCGGCGGGCGTCGTCGACGTACGGCTCGAAGACCTCTGGACGGGACGAGCGTTGCCAGCCGACGCCGAACACGGGACTGTCCTGCGCGATCCGCAGACCGATGTACGCGAGCACCGTTCGCTGCGAGTAGCTCTCGACCCCCTGCGCCCGATCCTCTCCGTGCAGGCCGGTGAAGCGGAGGAAGTCCTCGAGGGCTGCGCTCCTGGCGAACGCCACTCCTACGATCACAGCGGCGACGAGCGCCGCAAGGCTCGTCAGCTGTCGTCGCGACGGGCGGAACCGACCGCGCGAGGCGAGCCAGAGCCCGACCGCTCCGATGGCGAAACCGCCCGCAGCGGCGACCGACCCCGCGAGAACGAGACCGAGCGTTCCTGCGACGAGGCCGAGTCGGTGGAGGCGCGGTAGCGGCAGCTCGTCACGGCCGGCGACGATCCCGGCCGCCGCGAGGCTTGCCGCGAGCAACGAGAGTCCGGCGAGGTCGTGGCGTCCGAGGAACGACGAGTAGCGCCAGCCCGAGCTCGTCACGGCGAAGATGTCGAGACCGAGAAGCTGGAGGATGGCGACTGTGGTCGCGACGGCGCTCCAGAGCACGACGGTCCCGGTCAGAAGCGCGAGCTCCTGCCGGCGCCGCACGACGAGCGGAACGCAGACCGCGAGCAGCGAGTATTCGACGAGTTTCGCGTACGTGACCAGGTGATCGCCGAAGCGCGCGTCGTCGATCGAAGCCGGGCGGACGACCTGGAGCGCGAGCCATGCGAGCAGCACGCCCCCGGAGATCCACAACGCCCGCGAGTTCGCGAGGCGCGCGAGTCCTCCGCGCATCGCGGCGACGACTGCGGCCGCAAAGACGACGAGCAGCGCGAGGTCGGAGACGCGAACGTCGAGATCGGTTGACCCCAACGAGAGTCTGAGCTCGGGCTGGAAGCGCTCGTGGATGAACAGGAACGGAATGGCGGCTGCGAGGACGAGCGCGCCGACCGCGTCGCGATCAACAAGCGTGCGGAGGCCGCCCGAGGGCGCCCGCGTGCTGTCCAACGCCTCGGTCGCCACCGGGCCACTATAGGGCTGCCCGGGATGCGTCCCGTCGGGTCCGACCCCACTCCCTACACTCACGCGGATGTCCTCCCGCGTGCTCCGGCGGCGGTCGGCGACGGCTGCGTGGATCTACGCCGCCGTCGCGTGCGGCATCCTCGGAACCGTTGTCGCAGCGCGGGTTCTCGGCCTCGACGAGTTCGGCATCTTCACCACCGCGCTCGCGGTGGTGGGGTTCTTCCAGATCCTCCTCGACCTCACGGTCGAGGAGTCGCTCACCAAGTACGGATTCCGCTACGTGGCGGGCGAGGACTGGGGCCGCTTGCGACGTCTCTTCCGCCAGGCGCTGCTGCTCAAGGTCCTGGGTGGAGCGCTGGCGACGCTGCTCATCGTGCTCTTCGCCCCGTTCGCCGACGAGGTCTTCGGCACGGATGGGCTCGAGCAGGCTCTCCTCGCGGCCTCGTTGCTTCCGCTGATCCAGTCGTCCGAGAACGTCGGCGCGACCGCGCTGCTTCTGCACAGCCGCTACGACCTGCGCGCGGGGTATCAGTTCGGTTCATCTGCCCTTCGCCTGCTGGCGATCGCCGTCGCCGCGCCTCACGGTGTCACGGCGGCGCTTGTCGCGATCGTCGTCGTGCAGGTGATCTCGACATTCGTCGTCTCCGTGGCGGGAGTCGCGGCGCTGCGACGGTTCCCGTCTGCGCCCCAGCGTGACCTCGGAACGGACGTTCCCGAGATCCGCTCGTTCGTCGTGCAGTCGAGTCTCGCGACCGGGGTGATCTCCCTGCGGACGACGCTCGTGCCGGTGGTGCTCGGCGTCGTCGCGGGCACGAACCAGGTCGCGCTCTTCCGCATCGCGCAGACGCCGCAAACCGGCCTCGCCGCGGTCGAGCTCGCCTGCCCGGCTCATGCTGATGACCGAGCAGACGCGGGACTGGGAACGGGGTGAGCGTGCGCGCATCCTCGGCGGAATCCGGAGCTACTCGAAGTGGGCCGGTGGCCTCATGCTCGTCGCCGTTCCCGTCTTCTTTCTCGCGATGCCATGGCTCGTCAAGGTCGTCTTCGGCTCCGAGTACGAGAGCGCCGTGACCGCAGCCCGCGTCATCCTGTTTGCTGGCGCGCTCCAGTTCATGATGGGCTGGACGAAGTCGCTGCCGGTGACGATCGGCCGTCCGCGGCTTCGCATCGTGACGCACGGGCTCGAGGCGCTGGTGGCGATACCGCTCGTTGCCGTGCTCGGAGCGGAATGGGGAGCCACCGGCGCGGCCGTTGCAGTGCTCGTCGTCGACGCTCGCGTTCGCGGCGGCGTGGCTCATCGCCGTGCTCCGCCTGCACGACGAGGTGGCGTCGGCGGGCGAGGTGTCGCTGCAGCCGTGAGGGTCGTCGTCGTCTCCGGGATCTGGCCGCCCGATCCCGGCGGTCCCGCGAGCCATGCGCCGACGCTCGCAGACTTCCTCTCGGAGCGTGGACACGAGGTCGAGGTCGTCACGACCGCCGACTCGGAGCCCGCATCGCGCGCGTATCCGGTGTCGTGGGCGGCGCGCAGCTCGCCGTTCAGACACGTCCGCGCGACTTCGCTCGTCCGCCGCGCGGCCCGTCGCGCGGACGCCGTGTACGCGACGAGCATGATCCGACGGGCGGCGATCGGTGCGGGTCTCGCTCGACGCCCGCTCGTCGTGAAGCTCGTGTCGGACGAGGCGTTCGAGCGTGCGGCCCGGAGCGGCCGCTACACGGGGACGCTCGACGAGTTCCAGGCGACCGGCGGTGTCCGGACGCGATTCCTTCGCGCGACCCGCACCTGGGCGCTTCGGCGCGCACGGCATGTGTTCTGCCCGAGCGCCTACCTGCGCGACGTCGCCTTGCGCTGGGGGCTCGATCCCGAGCAGGGTCTCGGTCCTCGCCAATCCCGCGCCCACGATTCCGCAGATGCCTCCGCGCGAAGAGCTGCGGCGCGAGCTCGGTTTCGAAGGGGACGTCCTCGTGTTCGCCGGCCGGCTCGGCCCGCAGAAGGCCGTCGGCGTCCTGCTCGAGGCGCTCGTGAACGCAGACGGCGTGATGCTTGCGATCGCCGGCGACGGGCCGGAGCGGGGCGCGCTCGAGCGACATGTCGGCGAGCTCGGGCTCGACGGACGCGTGCGCTTCCTCGGCGCCGTCCCGCGCGAGACGGTGCTGCGGCTCTTCCGCGCCGCAGACGCGTCGGTTCTCCCGTCCGCCTGGGAGAACTTCCCGCACACGGTCGTCGAGGCGCTCGCGGTCGGCTGCCCCGTCATCGCGACGGCGGTCGGCGGTGTTCCCGAGGTGGTCCGCGACGGGGAGAACGGGCTGCTGGTAGCGCCGAACGACGCGGCCGGCCTCGCCGCGGCGATCCGGCGCTTCTTCGCCGACGCGGAGCTCCGCGAGCGGCTCCGCACCGCGGCGCCGGGCTCGGTCGCGGGTTACTCCGAGCAGGCGGTCTTCGAGACGATCGAGGCGGAGCTCGCGAAGGCGGCATCACGATGAGGAAGCGGCTGCTCATGGTCGGGCGCTCGCGCTACTCGCTTCCGCTCTCGCCGTCCCTCGAGCAGAAGTTCGACGCGCTCTCCGAGGAGCTCGACGTGCGCGTACTCGCCGCGTCGGGAGACGGGCGCGGCTCGGATCCACGGTTCCGGCTCGTGCGTCCGATCCGGCCGCGCGCTCTCGACGTCCTTGCCTTCTATGCGCTGCTGCCGTTTCGTGTGGCCCGCGAGCTCCGCGAGTTCCGGCCCGACGCGGTGCTGGCACAGGGCGCCCAGGAGGCGGCGCTCTGCGTCCTCGGTCGCACGCTCGCGCGCGTGCCGACGAAGGTCCTCGCGGACGTCCACGGCGACCCTGCGGCACCGACGCGGCTGTACGGCTCTCCACGGCGCAAGGCGCTTGCGCCGCTCGCGGACGCGCTGGCCCGGTACGGGCTGCGCCGGAGCGACGGCGTGCGCACCATCTCCGCCTACACCTCGGGCGCTCGTCCGTGAGGTCGGGGTCGAGCCGACGGCGGAGTTCGCCGCGTTCATGGACCTCGAGCCGTTCCTCGACAACGGAGCCCGTGCCCCTCCCCGAACGGCCGGTCGCGCTGTTCGTCGGCGTCCTCGAGCGCTACAAGGCCGTCGACGTGCTCGCGGAGGCGTGGCGCCTCGCGGCTCCGCGCGTTCCCGACGCGGCTCTCCACATCGTCGGGCGCGGGACGCTTCGCGAGGTGCCCGAGCAGCTCGTCGCAGACCTCCCGGCGCAAACGCGCTGGACCGAGTCGCTCCCGACGTCCGAGGTGGCCCGGGCGCTCGACGACTCGACCGTCCTCGTTCTCCCGTCGAGGTCGGAGGGTCTCGGCCGCGTCGTGGTCGAGGCGTTCTGCCGCGGTCGCGGCGTCGTCGGGAGCCGCGTCGGCGGGATTCCCGACATCGTCGAGGACGGGGCGACCGGGCTCCTCGTTCCGCCCGGCGACGCGACAGCGCTCGCCGATGCGCTCGTTCGCGTGCTCTCCGACCGGCGGCTCGCGGAGCGCCTCGGCGGTGCCGCCCACGCTGCCGTGCAGCCCTGGCTCGCGACCCCCGAGGAGTACGCGCGGCGCATCCGAGAGCTCGTCGACGCTGTCGTCGGGATAGCCCGCCTACACTCAGCCGATGCGGGCGGACCGGGCGAAGCAGCTCCTGAAGAACGGCGTCTACCGGGCGATCGGCGAGACGATGGCCGGCGCCGGAGGACTCGACGGCGCCACCCAGCGCACGCTCCGCGTCCTCATGTACCACAAGGTCAACGACCTCCAGCCGAACCCGACCACCGTGCCGACGAGCGTCTTCGCGGAGCAGATGACGCTCCTCTCCGAGCTGGGATACGTGCCGGTCTCGCTCGACGAGGTGCGCGCCCACTACGTCGACGGCTCGCCCCTTCCCGAGGGTGCGGTTCTCATCACGTTCGACGACGGCTACCGCGACAACCTCCAGAACGCGCTTCCGATCCTCCGTCGTCACGGCTATCCCGCAGTCATCTTCGTTCCGATCGGCTTCCTCGACGGCGACCGTCCGCTCCCGCACGAGGAGGCTCTGCGCACGCTCGGCGTGCGCAACGAGACGGTCGGCTGGGACGAGCTCGCCGCGCTCGAGGCGGGCGGGATTCGCGTTGAGTCGCACGGGATCGGGCATCGCCCGGTCTCCGAGCTCGAGCCGGCCGAGGCGGCGCGCGAGATCGCTCTGTCGAAGCTCCGGCTCGAGGAGCGCCTCGGACGCCGGGTCGACGCATATGCCTTCGTCAAGGGCTCGCTCGCCGACTACCGGCCCGAGCACGTGAGCCTCGTCCAGCAGGCGGGGTACACGCTCGGCTTCACGTCCGTGTCGGGCACGAACGGTCCCGAGAGCGACCGCTACCGGCTGCGCCGGTACAACGTCGAGCCCTACCCGCCGCGCACGTTCGAGCTCGTCCTCTCCGGCGCGTGCGACCTGATCTCGGTGAAGGACACTGTCCCCGGGACGTACGCGCGACGCGCGTTCAACAAGGTGCTCGGCACCGCCACTCGATGAGCTTCGAGGTCGTCCGCTACACGCCCGAGTGGCGGGCGTCGCTCGTCGCCCTGCTCGCGCGCGTCGGCACGACGCAGCTCTCCGACGACGAGTTCACGTGGTGGTTCGACCGCAATCCAGGGGGCGAGGGGATCGTCTCGCTCGCGGTCGACGACGGCGAGGTCGTCGGCGTCGCGGCGATGAGCTTCTTCAAGACGCGCCTCGACGGGGTCGAGACGCGGCTCGCGATCCCCGTCAACGTCGCGACCGACGCCCGGTACCGGGGGCAGGGTGTGTTCTCGACGATGGAGGAGCAAAACGAGGAGGCTGCGGCTGCTTCCGGGTCGCCGCTCACGGTCACCTTCCCGAACGCGAACTCGTACCCGATCTTCATCCGGCGCCTCGGCTGGATCGACCTGCCTCGCCTGCGGCTGTGGGCGCGGCCGCTCCGGGTCGGAGGAGTCGTCCGCTACGCGCTCGGTCGGGAGGGTGCGCACGGCGGGATGCGAGAGCCCTCCGCGGGAGAGCGGACGTTCCACGGACTCGCGGTACGCCCGATCGAGCGGTTCGGCGAAGACATGGACGCGCTCGGTGCGAGCGCGGCGGCCGGCTACGGCAGCCACTTCTCCCGGGACGCCGACTACTTCAACTGGCGCTACCTCGACTCGCCGCGCGACTACCGCTGCTTCGGCGCGTATCGGGACGGCGAGCTCGCGGGCGTCGCGGTCGTGGGCCACACGTACAAGCACGGCGTGTCCGCCGGCTTCCTCGCCGATCTCGTCGTGGCGCCGGGCGAGGCGCCGGCGGTGCGGGCTCTCGTCGCACGCGCGGTGGAGGAGGTGAAGGGAGGGGCCGACGCGCTCGTCCTCCTGCCACCGCCCGCTTCCGCGCAGCGCCGTGCGCTCGCCCGGGCAGGGTTCGCGCCGACGAACAGGAAGCTTCGCTTCATCGGTAAGACCCTCAGGGAGGGAGCGCGCCTCGACCCGGCGGCGTCAGCCTGGCACTTCACGCTCGGCGACTTCGACTTCTTCTAGCGCCGTGACCAAGCTCGTCTTCATCACCCAGCAGGTCGATCCGGGTCATCCTGCGCTCGCGGCGACCGTTCCAAAGATTCGCGCACTGGCGGCTCACGTCGACGAGGTGGTCGTGCTCGCCGACGGTGCCGTCGAGGGCGTGCTGCCGGACAACTGCCGCGTGCGCACGTTCCGGGCGCCGCACAAGGCCCTTCGTGGCGCGCGCTTCGAGGCTGCGCTCTCGCGGGAGCTGCCTGGATTGCGCGGCGGCGCGGTGGTCGCGCACATGTGCCCGATCTACGCCGTTCTCGCCGCGCCGCTCGTCCGGCCGCTCGGCGTTCCGCTCGTCCTCTGGTTCACGCACTGGCGCGCGAGCGGTCTGCTCCGGGCGGCGGAGCGTGCCTCGACGGCGGTTACGAGCGTGGATCTCAGATCCTTCCCGCTGCCGTCGAGGAAGCTCCGTGCGATCGGTCACGGAATCGACCTCGAGGAGTTCCCCTGCTCGCCGCCGCGGCAGGGGCCGGGCACGCTGCTCCTCGCCCTGGGGCGCTACTCGACTGCGAAGGGTCTCGACGTCTCCGTGGCTGCGGTGCCGCTCGCGGGCGACGACGTCGAGCTGCACGTGCACGGCCCGGCGCTCTCCGATGAAGAGCGTGCACATCGCACGGAGCTCGAGCAACTCGTCTCCGAGCTCGGTCTCGACCGTCGCGTGACGATCGGCGACGCCGTGCCCCGTGCCGAGCTCCCGGGCCTCTTCGCGGCCCACGACGGGCTCGTCAACAACATGCGGGCGGGCGCGCCGGACAAGGTCGTCTACGAGGCCGCGGCGGCGTGCCTCCCGGTGCTCGCCTCCAATCCCATCTTCGACGAGCTTCTCGACTCAGAGCAGCGCTTCACGCGCTGGGATCCGGGCGCGCTCGCCGACCGGATCCGCAGGCTCTCCGGGATGACGCGCGACGAGCGGTCGGTGCTCGGCCACCGGCTCCGCGAAAGGGTCGCGGCCGGGCACTCGGTCGATTCGTGGGCGCGTGGCGTCCTCGACGCGGCGGGGCTCTCGTGACGGGACGGCGTCGTCCTCCACACCCAGAAGGTGGCGGGCATCTCCGGGTCGGAGGCCCACCTGCTGCAGCTGCTTCCCGATCTGCGGGAGAGCGGCTGGGACGTTCGCTTCCTCATGCTCCACGAGGACGAGGACGGGGCGTGGGAGTTCGCCGAGGCGCTCCGCGACCGGGCCGTCCCGCTCGACGAGATTCGCCTGCGCGCAGACGTCGACCCGATTGCTTTCGGCGAGGTGACGGCGCACCTCGCACGGGTCCGGCCGCGGATCCTCCACACCCACCTCGTCCACGCGGACGTCTATGGGCAGCTCGCCGGTTCCGTCGCGCGCGTGCCGCTGAGGCTCTCCACGAAGCACGGCTTCAACGAGTTTCGGGAAGGGCGATGGTTCGGCTTCGCCGACCGCTCCGTCGGCTCGCTCGCGCACGTCCAGATCGCGATCTCGCAGGGCCTCGCGCAGTACCTCGCCGAGACCGAGGGCTTCGACGAGGAGGACTTCGAGATCGTCCACTACGGCATCGCGTCGGCTGGGGACGCGGAGCCGTACGGCGGCGCCGAGCCTCGCCTGCTCTGCATCGGCCGGCTCATTCCGATCAAAGGGCACCTCGTCCTCCTGCGCGCGCTCGCTCAGGCTCGGGCACGTGTGCCCGGCGTCGTGCTCGACATCGCCGGTCGCGGGCCGCTCGAGCCCGCGCTGAAGGCCTACGCGCGCGAGCTCGGCGTCGAGGACGCCGTTCGCTTCCTCGGGTTCGTGACGCCGGTGCAGAAGGCGATCGAGGACGCGGCGATCGTCGTCGTGCCTTCGCTCGGCGAGGGCTTCGGCATGGTCGCGCTCGAGGCCATGGAGCGCGCGCGACCGGTTATCGTGAGCGCGGTCGGCGGCCTCCCCGAGATCGTCGCCGACGGAGAGACCGGGCTCGTGGTCCCGCCCGTCGACGCGGAGGCGCTCGCCGAGGCGATCGTCGGCGCTCGCCGGCGATCTCGCCCGCGCCGCCAGATGGGCCGTAGCGGCACGCGAGCGTGCGCTCGACGGAGTTCACGCCCGAGCGGTGCGTCGAGCGGATCGAGGAGCTCTACGCGCGCGCTCTCGCGCGCCGACGTAGCCGGTGGCGCCGCGCTGCGGAGCCACTCGAACGTCGCGCCGAGCGCGAAGGCAGCGAGGATCGCGATCAGGAAATCCCACGGCATGCGGTAGCGGGTCGCGCCCGCGAACAGCATCGCCACGAGCGTCTGGTAGCCGAGCAACAGCAGCGCCAGCGCGACGAAGCTGCGGCGGCAGCACGAACAGGCCGACGATCGCGAGTGCGTAGAGGACGAACATGAACGCCGGCTCGACGATGTTCCGGGCGCGGTCGCGCTAGCCGTTCCGGCCGCCGGGCGTCCCTGCGGTCTCGAGCACTTCGGGTGCCAGAGCAGGCGCGCCGCCTGGCGCGGCCAGCCGAGCCTTCTCGCCGGGATGCTCGCGCCAGAACTCGACGACCTCGTCCTGGTAGAGGCGCAGCTGAGCGCACTCGTCGACGGACGATCGCGTCCGGTCGCAGCGTCAGATCGCGGCCGGCTCCTGGGCCTCGGCGGCGCGCCGCGCGAGCGGCGGAACGTCGTCGATCCAGCCGCCGCGGGCGAGCACGTCGTACGTGTTCTCGTTGTTCGCCTTCCAAAGCGCGCGCGAGTCCGTGGTGATCGCGTAGCAGCCGACCTGAACGCTGGTTCCGCACGACCCAGGGCGCGAGCACGAGCGCGGCCAGCCAGACCACGAGCAACGCGGCGAGCCGTCGGTGCGTGCGAAGCCGAGTTCGCCACGCGACGCAGACGGCCGAGCGCGAGCGGGAAGCAGCGGGAGGCGTGCGTTCCCGAGGATCGCGAGCCCGAGCGACCGCTCCGAGCGAAGCGGCCCACCAGAGCGAGCGCCCTCGCTCGGCTGCGAGCAGCGCAGAGCACGAGGAGCCGCCAGGAGCGAGACCGTCGAGGATCTCGCGGTTCAGGTGGACGTCGTGCCAGACGACGTACGGGTGGAGCGTCGCGAGCAGCGGCCGCCACCGAGCGCCGATGCCCGGCGAGCGGAGCCGGTTGCCGATTGCGAAAACGATCACGCCGTCGCGACAGCGACCGCGATCTGCGCCGAGCCCGACCGTCGAGCCACGAGCGATCGAACGCAGTAGATCGGAACGAGGAAGAAGCCGTAGAGCGGCTGCGTGTACGCGGACGGGACGCCCGGAATGAAGCCGAACGTCCCGTGGTCGACGAAGCGTCGTCGCGAAGTCGTCGCTCTTGTCGGTGAATGCGGCGAGGATCGTCGTCGCGCTCTAGAGCGAGGGCAGCGAGTCGCGGGAGACCGCCGACGACGACGAGCGACGATCAGAGCGGACGTGGCGGTACATAGTCGGCGCACGGGCGCAGCGCGGGAACGGTACGCGGTCGTCTCCTGCCACGTTGAGCGACCCCTCGACGACGCCGTCTGGGCGCGCTTCTCGGCGCTCCAGGAGGCGCGTCCCGGCGGTTTCGCGGTCGCCGCGCTCATGCGGCCCCCGGATGCGGCGTTCGGCGAGGACGAAGGACTGTGGATCCAGCGCGCGCGGGAGGCCTCCGAACGTGGCCCGATCGGCCATCACACGCACTGGACGGCTCCCGACCACGCCCGCCCGACGGGCGACGGCGCCGGCGCGCGCGTGCTCGAGGAAGGTCGCGCGGCTGCGGGAGGCCGGCTTCGCGCCCACGCTGTTCTGCGGCGGCGGCTGGTACACGGACGTCGAGGTCGCCGAAGCGTGCGCAGAGCTCGGCTACGTCGACTGCACGCCGAGGGCGTCGCGGCCGCCGTACCTCGTCGACGGGCGAGCGCTGGGCGTCGCTCACGGCACCGTGCGATCATCGAGCTTCCGTCGGGCCGTGAGCTGCGGGCGATACCGACGACGCACTCGCTCGGCGACCTCGCTCGCGCGCTCACGCGGCGGGCGCTTGCCGTCGCTCGTCCACGTCTACTTCCACGACACGGACCTCCTCGATCGGCCGCCGGCGCACCCTGCTCGCGCGTCGTGCTCGCGTCGTCCTCGCGCGACGCGCGCCGAGGTGCGTCGATCTGGACGCACTCGCGGCGCAGCGATGCGCCGACTGCGCCGCGCGTCGCGTGGGACGACGTGACGCGGCTCTAAGCTTCCACGACATGTCCGGCAAGGTCGCTCCGCCGGCCGAGACGTCGCGTCCGACGCCGACCCCAGCGCCAACCGCTTCGGGGCGCGATGTTCGAGCCTCACGCCTCTACCTGCTCTCGCGCGGGCCGATCCTGTCGGTCGTCCGCCGCGTGGTGTCCGTCGCTGCGCTCGTCGTCCTCGACGTCGTCGGCCTCGCACTCGGGATCTACCTCGCGCTCGTGCTCCGCCAGGTGATCACGGGCGACGGAGACGTCTTCTGGAGCCTGCTCTGGCGGGAAGGGCCGGCCGAGTGGCTCAAGTTCGCGGCGCCGATCACGGTCCTCGTGTTCGCCCAGTCGGGCCTGTACCGGCAACGAGAGCTGCGGCCAGGTGCCGGGGCGGATCCTCGCGTGCCTCATCGTCGTGGCGCTCATCGTGCTCGCGTTCGGGATCGGGACGGGCTACGACTTCACGACCTCGGGGCTGATCCCGACGTCGGTGGTGGCCTCCGCCGTGACCATCGGTCTTCTCCGCGCCGCGTACGACTCGGCGTCCCTCGAGGTCATGCGAGCCGCGGGAATCAGACGACGGGTCGTGCTCGTCGGCGAGGGCGAGAGCCTCACGCGATTGAAGAGCTCGTCGACGAGCGCGCGCGGGGGGCTGACCTACGAGTTCGTCGGCGTCGTGGCCCCGAGCGCGGTTCCCGGGTTCCGGCTGCTGGGCTCGCGAGCCGAGCTCGCGCTCGTCCTCGAGCAGGTGCGTCCCGACGAGGTCATCCTCACCGAGGCCGACTTCGAGGAGCGGACCGTCCTCGAGGTCGTCGAGCAGGCTCACCGGCAGGGAATCAAGGTCCGTCTCGCCCCGGACACGACCGAGTTGCTCGTGCAGCGCGGCGAGTACGTGCCCGGGCAGGGGGCGCCCCTCTTCGAGCTGCGGCCGCCCGTCCTCACCGGGTGGGAGTGGGCCGTCAAGCGGACGTTCGACCTCGTGGTGAGCATCCTCGTCATCGTCGTCGGACTTCCGATCTGGGTGCTGATCGCGCTCGCGGTGAAGCTCGACTCGCGCGGTCCGGTGCTCTTCGTCGACCGGCGGATCGGTGTCGGCGAGCGCGAGTTCGGGATGCTGAAGTTCCGGACGATGGTCGTCGAGGCCCCCGAGCTCCAGCCCGGGCTCGAGCGGGCGAACGAGGCAGAGGGCGCCCTCTTCAAGATTCGCGAGGACCCCCGCGTGACGCGCGTCGGCAGGTTCCTTCGCCGCTTCTCGCTCGACGAGATCCCGCAGGTCATGAACGTCGTCAAGGGCGAGATGAGCCTCGTCGGGCCGCGACCGCTTCCGCTCCGCGACTACAAGCTGCTCGAGGACTGGCATCGCGCGCGGTATCGCGTGCTGCCGGGGATGACCGGCCTCTGGCAGATCTCCGGTCGCTCCGGGCTCACGTTCGACGACCTCGTCCGCCTCGACTTCACGTACCTCGAGAACTGGTCGATCTGGCTCGACGTCTCGATCATCGCCAAGACGATCCCCGCGGTCATCGCGCGAAGGGGCGCGTACTGATGCGCTCGCCGAAGATCCTCGCGGCCGCCTCGGCGGTCGATCTCGACTTCCGCTACGGCTGCACGCCCGCCTGGTGGCAGCTCTGGAAGGGGATGTACGAGGCGGGAGTCGACCTCGTCGTGACGCCGTACCGCGGACGGCCCGTGGAGTCTCCGTGGTGGCGAACCGCGCCGAACCCCACCTACCGCGAGGGCGAGTCCTACCAGGCGGTGCGCGACGTCCTCGCACGCGTGAAAGGCGACCGCTACCTGCGTCGTGCCGAGGCGAGCCCGGACGAGTCGGCGCTCGACAAGGTGACGCGCGAGACGATCTCGCGCTGGGTGACGCCTCGCTGGAAGCGTCACCTCGAGCGGCTCGTCGAGGACGAGAAGCCCGACGCGGTCATCGTCTTCACCATCCCAATGGCGCACCTCCGAGGCATCCCGGACGCACTGCGAGAGCGGTTCGGGATCCCGATCGTCTTCTACGACGGCGACGTGCCGATGAGCCTCCCCGAGTTCGGCGGAATGGACACGGGCTTCAACCCGTACCACGGCGCGGACCCGTGGGAGTACGACCTCGTGCTGTCGAACTCGGAAGGCGGGATCGGGAGGCTGCTCGAGCTCGGTGCGCGGCGCGCCGAGGCGCTCTTCTGGGGCGCCGATCCCGAGTTCTTCGCGCCGCAGGAGGTCGAGAAGGACGTCGACGTGTTCTTCTACGGCTACGGCGACAAGTTCCGACGCGACTGGATGAAGACGATGGTGGGGGAGGCGTCCCGCCTTGCGCCCGACCTCGACTTCGGCCTCGGCGGCCTCGACTTCCAGGGCGACACGGGGACGGCGCGCATGCTCGGCGACATCCCGTTCAACCGCTTCGCACGAGCGATCTCGGCCGCGCGCGTGAACCTCAACATGACGCGTCTCCCGCATGCGACCGTCGCGGGCTCGTCGACGGCCCGCCCGTTCGAGCTCGCGTCCTCGGGCGCCGCGATCGTCTCGAACCCGCACGAAGGGATCGAGCGCTGGTTCGAGCCCGGTCGCGAGCTCGTCGTCGTCGAGAGCGCCGAGGAGGCGGTCGCCGCCTACCGCGAGCTCGTGGCGGATCCGGGACAGGCCGAGGAGATGGGGGGCGCGCACGCGAGCGCGTCCTCGACGAGCACACGTACGCCCACCGTGCGCGGCGGCTGCTCGAGCTCGTCGGGCTCGAGGCCGGGGTCGCGGCGTGACCGAACGCGTCGTCGCGATCGTCCCCGCGTGGAACGAGGCCGACGCGATCGGCGGCGTCGTCGACGAGATCCCGGCGTTCGATCCCGCGCATCGACGTCGTCGTGGTCGACGACGCGTCGACGACGACGACTGCCGCGGTCGCGGAGCGTCACGGCGCGACCGTGCTCCGTCTGCCGTTCAACGTCGGCATCGGCGGCGCCGTCCAGACGGGGTTCAGGTACGCGCGCGACGAGGGGCTACGAGATCGCCGTGCGGCTCGACGGCGACGGGCAGCACGACGCCTCCGAGCTCGAGAAGCTCCTCGCCCCGATCCGAGCCGGCGACGCCGATCTCGTCATCGGCTCGCGCTTCGTCGACCCGAGCGGCGGCTACCGCGCCGCCGTTCGCGCGGCGGATGGGCATCCGCGTCTTCGCCCGCCTCGTCTCGCTCCTCGGCGGGCAGAAGGTGACGGACACGACGTCGGGCTTCTCGGCGATGAACCGCGCCGGAATCGAGCTCTTCGCGGTCGAGTACCCGCACGACTACCCGGAGGTCGAGGCGACGCTCGTCGCGCTGCGAAGCGGCCTTCGGCTCGACGCAGGTGCAGGTCGAGATGCGCGAGCGGCAGGCGGGGACCTCGTCGATCACCTTCGTCCGGTCGCTCTACTACATCGTCAAGGTCATGCTCGCGCTGCTCGTCGCGAGCCTGCGGCGGTATCCGCGGCTCGAGGCCGCGCGGCGATGACGCCGATCCGCGCGTCCATCGCGGGCGCGATCGCCTCGATCATCCTCATCCTCGTCGTCGTCGAGCTCGTCCGCGGGAGGCGGCTGAAGGAGCGCTACGCGCTCCTGTGGCTCGCGACCGGAGTCGTCCTGCTCGTCCTCTCGCTCTGGCGCGAGGGGCTGAACACGATCGCCGGCTGGCTCGGCGTCACGAGCTATCCGCCCGCGGTGCTCTTCGCCGTCGCGACGCTCTTCATCTTCCTCGTGCTCCTGCACTACTCGACGGTGATCTCGCGGCTGACCGACGAGAACGTCGACCTCGCGCAGCGGATCGCTCTCCTCGAGGAGCGCCTCAGCCGCGAACGGCAACCGGAGGGCTGAACGCGAACACGTCGCCGGCCTCCGGGTCGTCGGCCCAGTTCGTCCCGACGCCGACGCGGTAGGTCGCGCTCGGAGGAGCGTTCTCGTCGACGAACGTCAGGTCGCGCGTCGTGGCCACGATCTCGCTCATCAGATAGCAGTACCAAGCGGTTCCTGCCGGACACGACGCAGTTCGTGTCGTCGCCCGGGCCGTCGTGCCGGTAGACGCGATAGAAGACGTCGGCGCGCCATGAGCCCCCGCCGGTCCAGCTCAGCCGTCGTGACGCTCCCTCTTGCTGCACGTCGAGGCCGGACGCCCTCGTCGACCGGCGTGAGGATGTTGCTGCCGGCGAAGTCCTGAAGGACCGTCTTCGCCTGTGCCTCGGCCTTTCCGAGTGGCGAGGAGACGCGCGATCGCGGTGCCGGGAACGAGCACGGCGAGCAACGGCGGCGACGGCGATCCAGCGCCGGGCGACCGCGGCGGTCGGGGTCGGCTGCGACCCGGTCTCCGAGCCGTCGCGCGAGCGTCGGGACGAGGAGCGGGATCGACGCGAAGAGGAGCAGGTACGCCGGCCATGCGGGCATGAGCAGGCGCCAGAACGAGTTCGCCTGGATCGATCGCAAGGGGCGAGAAGCCCTTCACGACGAGGAATGCCGCCGAGCCACCCGCCGAGCAGCGCCGCGATCGCGCCCCGCCGGACGCGGATGACGGCGATCAGTCCCGCGAACGGTGCCCACTGCGCGAGCCGCTGGCTCCAGAAGAACTCGCGCAGCTGGTCCATCTGCGTGCGCCAGTGGTCGAGGTCGAGGTCGACGTAGCGGTCGAGGTTCAGGTCGAGCGCGAGCGGGCCCGACCCGCGCGGCGATCCGAGCCTGCTCGAGCGCAAATGCCGGAACCGTGCCGAGCCCGCGCACCTTCCAGAGCAGGAGCACGACGAGAGCGGGCGCGATCGCGACGCCGCAGGCGAGCCCCTCGCGCCAGCGTCGAGCGACGACATAGGCGAGGACCGCTCCGCCCGCGACCAGGAGGTTCGGTGGCTTGAGCCCCGCCGCGGCGCCGATGAGGACACCGGCGAGGAGCGCGTCCGGCATCGGCCCGGCTTCAGCGAGCGGACGACGAAGAGCGCGCCGGCCAGCACGAGGACCATCGACGGAAAGTCCGCCATCGCTGTGAGCCCGAGCGCTTGTGGGACGAACTGCTCGTACCAGCGCTCCTGGTAGCGATCGACGAAGAGCGGGATCGCGGCAAACGGGGCGATCACCCAGAGGAACGCCGCCCAGTAGCCGAGGAGCCGTCCTCCGATCTCCCGCGCGATGCGCGTAGACGCAGTACAGCGCGATCGGGCCGAGCACGAGGACCTGCGCGACGACGAGCACGGGCAGCGCCTGAACGTACGTCGGGCCGGTCGCCCACGTGACCGGCGCCTGTGCTGCTGCCCAGAGGTACCCGAGTTCGGTGGGCGCAAGATTGCGCTGGCCGAGCACCCAGCCGGTCGTCGTCATCCAGATCTGGTCGCCGCCCTGGAACCACACCCAGCCGTTGTGCTCGACGGAGAGCGCGAGGATCGCGACGAGGGCGATCTGGCCGACCATGAGCGTCGCGACGACGGCGCGCGGCCGTTCGAGGAGCCGGTCGACCGTATGCCCGCCTCGGCGCGCCGCGCCGAACGCGGCACTACGTACCGACACCCGCAACCGCCGAGCGGTACCACGCGACGGTGCGCTCGATGCCCTCGCGCAGCGATGTCTTCGCCTCGAACCCGAAGAGCTCGCGCGCCCGCGTCGCGTCGACGCTTCGGCGCGGCTGGCCGTTCGGCTTCGACGTGTCCCACACGACCGCTCCCTCGTACCCGGCCACGTCCGCGATGAGCTCGGCGAGGTCGCGGATCGCGATCTCGCGGGCCGCCCCGAGGTTGACCGCGTCGGGACCGTCGTAGCGCTCCGCTGCGAGGACGAGCCCCTCGACGCAGTCGTCCACGTACAGGAACTCGCGCGTCGGCGAGCCGTCTCCCCAGAGGACGACCTCGTCGTCGGCCTCGACCATCTTCCGGATGAGCGCGGGGATCACGTGTGACGTCTCGAGGTCGAAGTTGTCGCGCGGGCCGTAGAGGTTCGTGGGGAGGAGGAAGATCGCGTCGAGCCCGTACTGCTCGCGGTAGGCCTGCGCGCCGACGAGAACTGCCTTCTTCGCGACTCCATACGGCGCGTTCGTCTCCTCCGGGTAGCCGTCCCAGAGGTCCTCCTCGCTGAACGGAACGGGCGCGAACTTCGGGTAGGCGCACACCGTCCCGACGATTACGAGCTTGGGCGTCGAGTGGACGCGCGCCTGCTCGAGGACGTTCGCTCCCATCGCGAGGTTCGCGAACCAGTAGCGCCCGGGATTCGCCCTGTTCGCACCGATGCCGCCGACTTCCGCGGCGAGATGGAAGACGAGCTCCGCGTCCGCATCGTCGAACAGCCGCGCCGTGTCGGGCATCGCGGTCAGGTCGTAGTCGGCGCTGCGCGCGACGACGACGTCGTGGCCGTCGTTCTCGAGCCGTTCGACGAGGTGCGAGCCGAGGAAGCCTCCGCCGCCGGTGACGAGCGTACGCACCGGCGCAGGGTATCGCGGTCTTCGGCTTCCGTAGCCGGCTCTACGATGCCCCCGTGAGGTCGCTCCTCGACCGACCGACGCTGCTCCTCGGGCTCGGTGCGATCCTCGCGATCGTTGCGTTCCAGCTGTGGATCTCGCCCTCGAACCCGCCGGGCTACCACCGCGACGAGGCCGCGCTCTCGCTCAACGCATACACGCTCTCGCAGGGGCTCCGGGACGAGGACGGCGCCCGCTTGCCGCTCTTCTTCCGCTCCTTCGACGACTACAAGAGCCCGGTCTACCCGTATCTGCTCGCCGGGGTCTTCGACCTCACCGGGCCGAGCCAGAGCGTCGCGCGCGGGCTGTCGGCGGTGTTCGTGCTCGCCGCGATCCTCCTCCTCGGGCTCCTCGCGTACCGTCTGACCAGGAGCTACGTGGTCGCGATCGCGGTCGTCGTGCTCGGAGGCCTGACGCCATGGCTGTTCGAGCTCGGCCGCATTGCGATCGAGGCGACCACCCAGCCCCTCCTCGTCGTCCTCCTGCTGCTCTGGCTCCTCCGCCTGCGCTCGCTCACAGGCGTACGGCGTCCTGGCAAGGCGTTCCGGCCGGCGTCCTGATCGGGCTCGTGACCTACTCGTACACCGGAAGCAGGCTCCTCGGCCCTCTGTTCGCGCTCGCGCTCGTCGTCTTCGCTGGGAGGAACCGCTGGCGGTTCGTGCTCTCCGCCTGGGCGACGTTCGCGGTGATGCTCGTCCCGATTGGCCTGTACGCGATCCGGCACCCAGGGAACCTGACGGCCCGCTACGAGGCGACGACGATCGCCCGCGACGGGCTGTCCGGGCCCCGTGTCGTCCTGCAGGCGATCGGGAACTGGTTCCGGGACATCAATCCGTGGCATTGGGCCACTGCAGGCGACCCTGCGCCGTACATCCACAACGGCGGCTACGGGGCGCTGTTCGGCGCCGTTGCCCTGCTCGCGCTCGCCGGCGCGGCCCTCGTCCTCGCGCGCCAGCGGTCGGACCTGCTGGTGGCGCTACGTTCTGGTCGCCACGCTGCTCGTGCCGATCCCGGCGGCGCTCACGGTCGACCGTTACAACGCCATCCGGCTCGCGACGCTCCCGGTCTTCGCTCTCGTCCTTGCGGTCCCGGCGCTCGCGGCGCTCCTCGATGCGGTGCGGACGTCGTGGCCGGCGCGTGTGGGGGTCGCCGTCCTCGCCGTCTCGGTGGCGGTGCAGTACGCCCAGTTCCTCGACAGCTACCGCACGCGTGGACCGGCCCGGCTCGTTCTGTTCGAGGCCGGTGTCGAGCCGCTCCTCCGCGAGCCGCTCGAATCCGGGGCCCCGATCTACGTCGACTTCGACGACCGCGGCGCGCAGGCGATGGCGCGGTGGCGTGCCGCCGTCGCCGGCGTCCCGCAGGATCGGATCGTGATCCTCCCCGACGGCGGCGTCCCGCCGCCCGGCTCGCTCGTCTTCCTCCGCTTCCAGGACTGCGACTTCGAATGCGCCGACGTCGCGAGCTGGGAGGACTACCGCCTCGTGCGCGCCGTGGGCTGATGCGCCCCGCGCTGCTGCTCGGGCTCGCGGTCGTCTTCGCGGTTGCCGCGTTCCAACTCTGGGTCTCGCCTTCGAACCCGCCCGGCTTCTTCCGCGACGAGGCGTCCATCGCGTACAACGCCCACACGATCGCGACGGATGGGCGAGATGAGTACGGCGCACGCTTCCCGCTCTACTTCACGTCCTTCCGCGACTACAAGAGCCCGCTCTTCGTCTACGGGCTCGCCGGCGTCTTCCGGATCACGGGCGCCGATCGCGAGGTCGCACGCGGGTTCGCGGCGGCATGCGTGCTCGCCGCAGTGCTGGCTCTCGGCTGGCTTGCATACCGGCGCACGTCGCACGCGTCAGTGGGCGTCGCGACGGTCGTCCTGGCCGGCACGACCCCGTGGCTGTTCGAGCTCGGGAGGGTCGCCTTCGAGGTGGCGCTCGAGCCGCTCGTCCTGTGCCTCGTACTCCTCGGCGTCGAGCGCGCCGGCCGGCTCGACCGCTGGACCACGGCGCACCGCGATCCCGGTATCGCTCGCCCTGGGTGCGATCACGTACGTCTACGCGGGCGGGAGGCTGCTCGCCCCGTTGCTTGCGATTGCGCTCGTGGCCGTCCTCGCGCGGTCTCGCTGGCGCTGGGTCGTCTCCGTGTGGATCGGCTTCGCGCTCACGCAGCTCCCGCTCGTGCTCTATGCGCGCGCTCATCCTGGCGCGCTGTCACGCCGCTACGACGCGACGACGTTCGTCACCGACGACATGCCGCCGTGGGAGATCGCCGGGCGCGGGGCGGTCAACTACCTGCAGGACCTCCAGCTCTGGCACTACGTCGTGTCGGGCGACGTGAAGCCGTACGTCCACACGCCCGGGGCGAGCGCGCTTCTCGCCTCGTCCGTCGCGCTCTCGGTCGCGGGCGTCGCCCTCATCGTGCTGCGGCATCGCGGTGACCCGTTCTGGCGCTACGCGGTCGCCGCGCTCCTCGTCTCGCCGATCCCGGCCGCGACGACCGCCGACCGTTTCCATGCCCTCCGGCTCGCCCCGCTCGCCGTGCTGCTCGTCGCCGTCGCGATCCCCGCGCTCGAGGCCGTGCGCGCCGGCTGCGCTGCACGCGATCGCCGCTTTCAGACCCTCGTTGTCGCGCTCGTTGCCCTCGCGGGCGTGCAGTTCGCGGCGTTCGTGGACGACTACCGCACGGACGGCCCGCTCCGTACCGGACGCTTCGAGGCCGGCATCCCGGCGCTGCTCGAGAGCGGATGGACGAACGATGGGACCGTATACGTCGACTACGACGACCTCGAGCCGCTCGGCGTCGCACGCTGGTACGCACTCGATCGGGGCATCGACGAGTCGCGCGTCGTCCGCCTTCCGGACGGAGGCGTGCCGCCGGCCGGCGCGGTCGCCTTCGGCCGGACGCAGGAGTGCGACTACGTCTGCGACCGGCTCGCCGAGGCGGGCGACTACTGGATCGCGAGAGTCGTGGGGCCGCGAGCCTAGTGTCCTGAGTCGCTAGTCCGCAGGGACCACCTGCCGACGGCGCCGAATGTCGTCGTCGTCAGCGACGACGATTGGGGAGGTCATGGCAGAGGTCGTGCTGAGCGACGAGGAGCGGGAGACGCTCGAGCGGTGGAACGTGTAGCTGTTGCAGCGACCGACGATCTCGACTTGACCCGGTTCGAACGCAGCCTGCATCCCGA
This sequence comes from uncultured Gaiellaceae bacterium, assembly GCA_963805135.1. GTDB lineage: Bacteria > Actinomycetota > Thermoleophilia > Gaiellales > Gaiellaceae > GMQP-bins7. The sequence goes on from CAWDSX010000020.1 coordinate 41,443, forward strand.
ACGCGCTTCTAGTGCGGCACTGACAGGAGAGGCAGTGGCAGATGCCGACCACGAACGGATCGCCCTCGACCTCCAGGCGGAGCTGTCCGCACTGACAGGCGGCCCTCGCGTCGCCATCGCCCACGACCTCGCGGCCGAGTCGCCGACTGGACCGGTCTGGCGCCGGGCTTAGAGTGCGCGACCTGAATCGAATTCGGCGACCCGAGCTCACGTTCTACCGAGTCACGTTCGTCGTCGCGGCGGCTGTGGGTCTCGTGCTGCGCATCTGGGTCTACCGCGCAACGCTCGGGACTCCGAACGCGGACGAGGCGGTGGTCGGGTTGATGACTCGTCATGCCGTCGACGGCGAGCTCACGACGTTCTACTGGGGGCAGGCCTACGGAGGGACGCAGGAGGTCCTGCTGACCGTACCCCTGTTCCTCATCGCGGGCAGCAGCTGGCTCGCGCTGCGCCTGATCCCGATCGCGCTCGGCGCCGTCACGGCCCTCCTCGTCTGGCGGGTGGGGCGGCGGACGATCGGCGAGCAGGCAGCCGGCGTGGCGGGCGCCGTGTTCTGGCTCTGGCCGCCGTTCAACGTCTTCCAGCTCACGCACCAGCAGGGCTTCTACGCGAGCAACGTCTTCTACTGCGCACTTCTCCTACTGCTGGCGCTCCGCGTCTACGAGCGTCCCGATCGGACGCGCGTGGGTCTCCTTGGACTCGCGTCGGGGCTCGCCTTGTGGCAGACGCCGCAGATCGTCCCGGTCGCCGCGGGCGTGATCGCCTGGACGATCTGGAAGCAACCGCGATCCGTCCGTCAGCTCTGGGTGGCCGTGCCGCTCGCGGTGCTGGGAGCGCTGCCGTGGCTCGTGTGGAACCTCCAGCACGACTTCGAGTCGCTGGCCATCCCCGACTACGGCGACAAGGTACGGAGCCTGCGGCTGCTCGTCTCGCCCGTCTTGCCAATGATGGTGGGGCTGCGCGCTCCTTTCTCCGCGGAGCTGCTCATCCCGTCGACACCGGTCACGTTCCTGGTCTACGCCGTCCTCGCCGGGCTCTTCGCTTACGGCGCGTCGAGGACGTGGCGTCGCCCCGTGTCGATTCTCTACGTCGTCACTGTGGTCTTTCCGTTCGTCTACGTCATCTCACCGAAGACGACCTGGGCCGTCGGCACGCCGCGCTTCATCGTCGTCCTCACGCCCGTGCTCGCGCTGCTGCTCGCGCAGCTCGCGACGACTCGACTGCGCGCGGTCGCAGTTCTCGCGCTTGCGTGCTTCGTCTCCGTCGTGACGCTGCACCGGATGGACGTCTGGTTCCGCGACGTGCCAGGGCATACGACGAATGCGACCGGGCTCGGCCCGCGCCACGCGGTTCAGTGGGTGCCCCGTGACCTCGGTCCGTTGATCTCGACCCTCGACCGGCTGGAGCTCGATCGCGTCTACGCCGAGTACTGGCTCGCCTACCGGTTGAGCTTCGACTCCGAGGAGCGGATCATCGCCGCGCAGAACGAGTTCAAGGACGTGACGTTCGAAGGCGGAGTCGCCATCCCGCCGTCTCCCGTGAACCTTCGCTACGAGCCCCACGAGCGGCAGGTGGAGCGGGCGCGGCACGGGTTCGTCTTCTACAAGGAGATCCTCGAGTCCATCCCGATCGTCGACGAGCTCGAGCGCAAGGGATACCGCCGGCACGACGCCGGGGAGTACGTGATCCTGGCCCCGGACGGATAGCGCGGCTCGAGCTCTGGCTCCGGCGTCGTCGCGGCTGCCGATCTCGCTGTCGCGGCCGTCGGCACGGAGACGACGGGACGCTGGCCCACCGGATCCTCGACAGCCTCGCCGCCTACTGCCAGCGGATCAACGACTCAGGACGCTAGCCGCGCGTCCCGAGCGGGGCGCCGGTCGCGAGCCAGTCGACACGACCGATCCAGCGCTCGCGGTTGTCGGCGTACCAGCGGATCGTCTGGAGCACGCCGTCCTCCCACGACACGCGCGGTTGCCAGCCCGACTCGGCGGTGAGCTTCTCGTGGCCGACGCGAAGGGCCATGACCTCGCTCGATCCCGGGCGGTGGCGCGACGCGGACGTGACTACCTCTCGCCCGGCCGGCCAGAAGCCCTCGGCCTCGCCCGCGCGGAGGATGAGATCGACCCAGTCGCGCATGGAGATGTTCTCGCCCTGTCCGTAGACGTAGACGTCGCCGGGCGTCCCCTGCGCTGCGACGGTGAGGTGGCCGCGAACGCCGTCGGAGCAGAAGCAGAAATCGCGGAGCGGATCGAGGGCGCCGAGCTCGACCGTCTCGCGGGTCAGCGCCTGCGTGATGATCGTTCCCGTGACGTAGCGCGGGTTCTGCCGCGGCCCGTAGTTGTTGAACATCCGCGTGACCACGCCCGGGATGCCGAACGCGTCGTGGTAGTTCATCGTCAGGAAGTCGGCGGCGACCTTTGCGGTCGCGTACACCGACTTCGGGTTGATGGGCGAACGCTCGTGGAGGATGAGCCCGCCCTCGTCGTCGAAGTCGTGGTGGTCGGAGACGGCCTCCCGGACGTTCCCGTACTCCTCCGACGTCCCGGCCGTATCGAACTTCTCGAGCTCGAGGCCGACGTCGACCACCGACTGCAGGAGGTTCAGCGTCCCGAGCACGTTGGCGGCGACGGTCTCGTACGGCCGGTGCCACGACTCGCCGACGTGCGCCTGGGCGCCGAGGTGGAAGACGTACGGGCGGTCGTTCGCCGTCGCCTTCAGCTCGCGGACGAGGTAGTCGACCGACGTGCGGTCGGTGAGGTCCGCGAAGTGCACCTTCAGCCGGTCTCGGAGGTGCCCGATGTTGTTGAGCGCGCCGCTCGAGGTCGCCCGTACGAACGCGTGCACCGTCGCGCCGAGCTCCACGAGCGCGTCGGTCAGGTGCGAGCCCATGAACCCGTCGGCCCCGGTGACGAGCACCGTGCGACCCGCGTATGCGTCCCCGAAGTCGCGGAGCAGATCGTCGAGCGCGTCGCCTGTCCAGAGGGTGTCGTTCGCCATGGCCCGTACGCTTCCGCGTCGGTGAGCAAGCGTACAGCGTCGCCCGGCTTGGGCTCCCTGGCGAGCGCAGCGCTCACCGCCGCCTCGACGCTCGTCGTGACCGGGTTCGCGGCGGTCGTCGGCGTCGTCATCGCGCACGAGTTCGGCCGCACGGAGGAGACCGACGGCTTCTTCGCTGCGTACGGCGTCTTCATCGTGGTCGTGCTCGCCTCGCAGGCGATCCGCCTCGCCGTCCTTCCGCCGCTCGCGATCGCGCGCCAGGACGGGCGCCTGACCGGAGAGCTGGCGGGATTCGGTATCGCACTCGCCGTCGCGGCGCTCCCGTTCCTCGTCGTCGGCGAGGCGGCGGCGGAGCCCGTCGCCGACCTCCTCACGGGATCGGGCTCCGCGACCGCTCGGGACGTGTGCGCCGAGGCGCTCAGGTGGCTCGTTCCGGCCGGGATCGCGTACCTGTTCGCCGGCCTGGCCGCGAGCGGCCTTGCCGCCCACGATGACTATGCGATCGCGGCGCTCGGGTACGCCCTGGGGGGCACCGCGGCGCTCGTCGAGATCCTGACCCGGGTCGACGCCGACGGTATCGCTGCCCTGTACCGGGGCGTCGCGCTGAACGGCGCCATCGCGCTCACCGTTCCCGTCGTCGGGCTCGCTTGGCGCGCGACGCGCTCCGGCGTGTCGCGGCGTGCGATCCGCCCGGACAGGTCCTCCCTGCGGTCGCGACTCGGCATCTTCGCCACTGCCGCTGCCCTCCCGATCGCGCTCCAACTCCTCTACGTCGTCTGCCTTCCGTTCGCCGGACGCGTCGAGCCCGGCGCGGTGACGAGTTTCGGCTACGCGTACCTCGCGGCCGCGAGCTTCGTCTCGATCACCGCCTTCTCCATCGGGCTCGTGTCGTCGGTCCCGCTGACTCGCGCAGGGCTAGGCGCCGGAGCGACGGCTCGCCATGTGAGCGCGGCCGCGTGGGTCGCGCTCACCGTGATCGGCGCATGCGTCGGCGCCTTCGCGGTCGCGGGAGGCGACATCGTCGAGTCGCTGCTCGGCGACGCCTACGGAGGGGACATCGGCGAGGAGGTCAGTCGCATCGTCGTCGTGCTGGCCCCGTGGATGGTCGCCTCGGTCGGCGTGAACGTCTCGTTCCCGCTCGCCTTCGTCGCCGGGCGGCTGAGGCTGCTGCCCGTCATCGGCGCCGGCGCGCTCGTGGTACAGATCGCGCTCGCGTGGATCGGATCCGAGCTCCTCGAGCTCGACGGACTCGCTGTCGCACTCACGCTCTCGACGCTGCTCGTGCTCGCCGCGCTGCTCGCACAGCTGGGGGCACTCGGGTCGGGTCTTCGCGGAATCGTGCGGGCGGCGGCCGTCATCGCCGCCGTCGCCGTCGTCGCGTTCGTCCCGGCGAACCTCCTCCTCGGAACCCTGTCCGCGGCGCTCGCTGGAGTGCTGCTCTACGCGATGATCGTCGCGGTGTGGCGGCCTCGCGGCCTCACCGAGTCGTGGGGCTACCTGCGCGCCCTGCGCTGAGCACCGTGCGGTAGACGTCCTCGTGCCTGCGGGCGGTCTCGTCCCACGTGAACTGCGCGGCCCGCTCGCGGCCGAGCGCCTGGAGCTCCTCGCGGCGCTCGTCCGCCTCGAGCATGGCCGCAGCCATCGCCTCGACGTCCGTCGGGTCGAAGAGGACGGCGGCGTCGCCGCACACCTCCGGGATGGCGCCCGCGTTCGATGCCGCCACCGGGCAACCGCACGCCATCGCCTCGAGCGGCGGGATGCCGAAGCCCTCGTACAGGCTCGGGTACACGAGGCAGGCGGCGCGGCGGTACAGCGACGCGAGCTGAGAGGGCGGGACGTGGCCGAGGATCTCGACGCCCTCCGGCACCGGCTCGAGTCGCTCCAATCCACCTCCGGTGAGGATCAGCCTCAGCTGTGGACGGGTCTCGCGCAGCGACGCGAAGGCCTGGAAAAGGCGGGCGTGATTCTTGTGCGGCCAACCGCGCGCCGGATACAGGACGATCGGCTCGCGTTCCTCGCTCGCCGGACGGAACGTCGTGTGGTCGATCGCGAGGGGCACGACGTGGATCCGGCCGGGATCGAGGTCGAGCGCGTCGCGGGCGCGGCCGCGCACGAACTCGCTCGTCACGATCACGGCCTCTGCCGAGCGCGCCGCGCGGTCGTATGCGAGCCGCCGGAACGAGCGACGCGCGGGCCCGAAGAACTCCGGTAGGTCGCGGTGCTGGATGTCGTGCAGGGTCACGACGGTCGGCGCGTCGACGTGCGGCGACGCCACCGTCAGCGGGTAGTGGACGACGTCGAACTTCGCCATCTGGTCGCCGACGCCCTTCGTCCGCCGGACCTGCAGCGCCATCGCTGCGATCCGGAGCGGGCCACGCTTTGCGACCGGAGGATCCTTCACCTCGATCGCGGGGAGCCCGTCCGCGGCGTCCTTCGCGCGCGCGGGCACGAGAACGGCGTAGTCGGCGGTTCCGACCTTCGCGAGCGAACGCACGAGTTGCCTCGCGTACGTCTCCGACCCACCCAGATCGCCCGGCGAGAACGTGAGCAGCGAGAGGCCGACGCGCATCGTCTCAGCCTACTGGCCGATCCGGCCAATCCTATGCCCCGGTTAGAATGCCCCGATGCCCGCTGACGACGCCAAAAATGGCGATTCTGCAGGGGTTTCTTCCACGGGCTCCGTCGACGTCGAGGAGCTCTTCCGACGCGCTCCGCGAGGAGGTGCGTCGCTCGGGCGCCGATCCGGGCGCGAGCGGTGGAGGCGAGGACGAGCGCCGCATCGCCCGCGCGGAGGCCGAGCGGCTCTGGCCCGTCTCCGCGGATCGCTCGCTCCGCCTTCGCCCGGGCGTGCGAGGAGGCATCGGCACGCCGGTCAAGGCGGTTCTCCGCAAGCTCATGCGCTGGTACGTCGAGCCGCTCGCCTACGACCAACGATCGTTCAATGCCGCCACTCTCCGGCTGATCGACGACCTGCAGGAACAGGTCGATCGCCTGCAGGCCGAGCTCGACGCGACGCGCAAGCCGCGATGAGGATCGCGGTCTGCCGACCGCAGGTGCCGTTCGCATACGGCGGCGCCGAGATCTTCACGGACCGGCTCGTCGACGAGCTCCGCGCGCGGGGGCACGAGGCAGACGTCGTCTCGGTCCCGTACAAGTGGTATCCGGGCGCACGCGTCCTGACCCAGGCCTTCCTGTGGCGGATGCTCGACCTCGAGGAGGCCGACGGTCAGCGGATCGACCTCGTCGTCGCGACGAAGTTCCCGTCCTATCTCGTCCGGCACCCGGAGAAGCGCGTGTGGCTCGTCCACCAGTTCCGCCAGGCGTACGAGCTCGACGGAACGTCTCTCGGCCAGTTCGACGACTCGCCCGAGCGAGCGCGCGATTCGGCGGAAGGTGCAGGCGCTCGACCGCGTCGCGCTCGGCGAGGCGTCGCGGCTCTTCGCGATCTCGCGGAACGTCGCCGGCCGCGTCGAGTCGTCGACCGGACTGAAGGCCGAGGTGCTGCCGCATCCGCCGCAGGCGCTCGAGTACCGCTGCGAGGACTACGGCGACTTCGTCCTCTCCGTCAACCGCCTCGACCGCGCGAAGCGCATCGACCTCCTGATCGAGGCGGCGGCCCGCGACGGCTCGCTCGAGGTCGTCATCGCCGGTGACGGCCCGGACCGCGAGCGGCTCGAGCGGCTCGCGCAGGACCGTGGTCTCGACGGGCGCGCGCGCTTCACCGGCCGCGTCACCGACGAGGAGCTCGCCGATCTGTACGCGCGTTGCCTCGCCGTCTACTACGCGCCGGTCGACGAGGACTACGGGATGGTGCCGCTCGAGGCGTTCCTCTCCGAGAAGCCGGTGCTGACGACGACCGATGCCGGCGGGCCGCTCGAGGTCGTCTCCGACGGGAGCACCGGCCTCGTCGTGACACCCGACGCCGCGGAGATCGCGCGCGCGCTCGGCTGGCTCCGCGAGCACCGCGACGAAGCGGCGTCGTACGGCCGCGCCGGCAAGGCGATCGCGAGCAAGGTCACCTGGGACCGCGCCATCGGGAGGCTGCTCTCGTGAAGGTCGCCTACTTCTCGCCGATGCCGCCGGAGCAGTCGGGCATCGCCGACTACAGCGCCCTGCTCCTGCCCGCGCTCCGCGAGCGGATCGAAGTCGACGGTCGTCCGCCGCGGGAGCAAGCGTGCGCCGCGCGGCACCGATGTCGCGCTCTACCACGTCGGGAACAACCCCGACGCGCACGCGTGGATCGTCGACGCGCTGCGCAAGCGGCCCGGAGTCGTCGTCCTCCACGACTTCGTCCTCCACCACCTCGTCGCGGGCATGACCGTCGGCCGCCGGGACGGGCACGGCTACCTCGACCTGATGGAGCGCGAGCACGGCGTCGTCGGCCGGCTGCTCGCGCACGGCGTCCTCGACAAGCGGATTCCGCCGCTCTGGGAGTCCCGGCCGGCCGACTTCCCGCTGCCGACGTTCGTGCTCGAGCACGCGACGGGGCTCGTCGTCCACTCGCAGCTACGTCCGCGACCATGCCCGCGCGGCCGGGTTCGCCGGGCCCGATCGGCGTCGTCCCGCATCCTGCGTGGCCGCCGCCGGCGATCGAGCCCGAGCGCGTCGCGGCGGGCGTCGTCGTCGGCTGCTTCGGCGTCGTCAACGCGAGCAAGCGGATCCCGGAGCTCCTGCGTGCGACGGCCGCGGTGCGGAAGGAGCATCCCGAGCTGACGCTCCTCCTCGTCGGCTCGACCTCGCCCGGATTCGACCTCGACCGGCGCCTCCAGCGGCTCGGCCTCGCCGACGACGGGCTCGTGCGCGAGGGCTGGGTCGACGAGGCGAGGCTCTGGGCGCTCATGGCCGGGAGCGACGTGCTCGTGAACCTCCGGCACCCGACGATGGGCGAGACGTCGGGCAGCGTGATCCGCGGGCTCTCGCTCGGCAAGCCGCTCGTCGTCAGCGACGTCGGCTGGTTCTCGGAGCTTCCCGACGACGTCGCGCTCAAGGTGCCGGCGGACGACGACGAGGTCGCCACGCTGACTGCCGCGCTCGAGCTGCTCGCCTCGCGGCCCGACGTCCGCGACGCGATGGGCGACGAGCGCCGCCGACGCTCGCGCAGCGCGAGCACGACGTCGAGCGGGTCGCCGAGCTGTACGTCGCGGCGCTCGAGACCGCGGCGGGCGGCGCGCGCGGTGGACGACGCCGTGCTGCGCGACGTGAGCGCGGCTGCGGCGGACGTCGGTATCTCGGCGGAGACGGCCGAGGCGAGGGAGATCGCCCGCCGCCTCGCCGAGGTCGAGCTTGGGTAGAGCGCTCGCGCGGGTTCCGACCTGGGCGTGGCTGACGGCGATCGTCGTCGGCTCGGCCGCGCTCCGCGCCCTGCTGCGAGACAGCTCGTCGCGCCGTTCATCATGGTCGACGAGATCATCTGGTCGGAGATCGCGCGTGGGATCGCCGACGCGGGCGAGCCGCTGCTCCGCGACCGACCCGATCCCGGCTACAGCGTCGTCTATCCGCTGCTGATCAGCCCGGCGTACCTCCTCTTCGACAGCCTTCCCGACCGCCTACGCGGCCGTGAAGACGTGGAACTCGGTGCTCATGTCGCTGGCTGCCATTCCTGCGTTCTTCCTCGCGCGGCGCGTCGTCCGGACGGGACTACGCGCTGCTCGCCGCGCTGCTCGCCGTCGCCGTTCCCTCGCTCGCCTACACGGGCACCGTGATGACGGAGAACGCGTTCTACCCGCTGTTCCTCGCGGTCGTGCTCGTGCTCGTCGTCGCGCTCGAGCGCCCGACGCCCGCTCTGGGTCGTGCTGCTGCTCGCGCTCGTCGGGCTCGCGTTCGCGACGCGCGTGCAGGCGGTCGCGCTCGGGCCGGCGATCCTCCTCGCGCCGCTCGTGCTCGCGCTCTTCGAGCCGTTCGGCGTTGCGCGAGCTGGTCTCGCGCTTTCGCTGGCTGTACGGGATCGTCCTCGGCGCCGCGGCCGCGGCGCTCGTCTTCCAGCTCGCGTCCGGTGGGCTCCTCGGCGCGTACGAGCCCGTCGGCGAGCGGAGCTACGACCTCGGCGAGGCGCTGCGCTACCTCTGGTGGCACGTCGCCGAGCTCTCGCTCTACGTCCTCGTCGTCCCGCTCGCGGCGACGATCGTGCTCGTCGCGCGTGCTCGCTCGCTCGACGCGCGGCTGCAGGCGTTTCTCGCGGCGACCGTCTCGGTCACGGTCTGCCTGATCCCGGTCGTGGCGGTCTTCGCCTCGAGGTTCTCCGACCGGATCGAGGAGCGGAACATGTTCTACGTCGCTCCGCTCCTCTGCATCGCGCTCCTCGCCTGGGTCGAGCGCGGCGCGCCGCGACCCCGCGTCCTCGCGGCGGTCGCCGCGGTCGTGTCTGCGCTGCTCGTGGTCGCCATCCCCTTCGACCGCTTCCTGACGACGTCTGCCATCACGGACACGCTCATGCTCCTGCCGCTGTGGTCGCTGCAGGACCGGATCGGCGAGGACTGGATCACGCTCGCGGCACTCGGCGTCGCGGCCGGTCTCGCGGCGGCGTTCCTGTTCGTCCCGAGGCGCTACGCGGTGTTGCTGCCGCTCCTCGTCCTCGGCCTCTGGCTCCTCGCGATCAGGCCGATCTGGTGGGGGACGCACGGTTTCGAGCGGTTCTCGCGCGGCGCGCTGTTCCAGGGGATTCGCACGGCCGATCGCGACTGGGTCGACACAGGCGCTCGGCCCCGGCGAGACCGCTGCGTTCCTCTGGACGGGGCGGACCGACCGTCTGACCGTGAACCAGAACGAGTTCTTCAACCGGCGTGTCGGCCCCGTGTACTACGTGACCGATCCGACCCCGGCGGCCTGCCCGAGACGCGCGTCCGGATCGACCCGAAGACGGGGCGCGTGACGCTGCCCGACGGCAGCCCGGTCCGCGACGAGTTCCTCCTCGCCGACTCGTCGTTCGAGCCCGACGGCCGCCCCGTGGCGCAGGACAAGGGCTGGGGTGTCACGCTCTGGCGCGTCGTGACTCCTCTCGTCTCAGCCGTCGACATCAAGGGCCTCTATCCCAACGACACCTGGTCGGGACCGGAGGTGACGTATCTCCGGCGCCGCTGTGCGCCGGGGCGCCTGACGGTCGACCTGTCGAGCGATCCGAGCCTCTTCTTCGGGCCGCAGACCGTCGTCGCCCGCTCGAACGGCGCCGTCGTCGGGCGCGTGCGCCTACAGCCCAGACGGACGCGCGCTTCTGAGCGTGCCGGTCGAGCCGGTGCCGGGCACGACCGACTGCCGGGTCGTGTACACGGTCTCGCCGACGGCCGTCCCGGCCGAGGTGATCGGCGGCTCGAACACCGACGACCGCGAGCTCGGCGCGCACTTCAACCGCTTCGTCTACAAGCCGACGCAGTGAGGATCGCGTTCGACGTAAGCCCCTTGAGCCATCCGCTGCTCGGGATCGGGAACTACATGCAGGGCTCGCTCGGCGGGCTCGTCGAGGCCGCCGGAACCGAGCACGAGATCGTCGCGTTCGCGCCGTGAAGATCGGCCTCGACGAGGGCGCCGAGCTGCTCTGCGGCGGCGAGCGCCAGGTCGAAGACGGGGAGCTCGCGGGCGGCTACTACTTCCAGCCGACCGTCCTGAAGGGCCACAACGCCATGCGGGTCTTCCAGGAGGAGATCTTCGGGCCGGTGCTCGCCGTCACGACGTTCAAGGACGAGGCCGAGGCGCTGCAGATCGCCAACGACACGCCCTACGGGCTCGGCGCCGGCGTGTGGACGCGCGACGCGCAGCTCGCCTTCCGCATGGGCCGCGGCATCCAGGCCGGACGCGTGTGGACGAACTGCTACCACCTCTACCCGGCGGCGGCGGCGTTCGGCGGCTACAAGAACTCGGGCGTCGGGCGCGAGAACCACCGCATGATGCTCGACCACTACAGCCAGACGAAGTGCGTGCTGGTGTCCTACGACCCGCAGCCGCTCGGGTTCTTCTGATGCCGCAGCGGATCACCGCGACGCCCGCAGCGCTCGACCTGCTCGAGCGCCTGCGGGCCGAGCACGGCGACCTGATCATCCACATCTCGGGGGGCTGCTGCGACGGCGGCTCCCCGATGTGCCTGCGCGCCGCCGATCTGCCCGCGAGCCCGCACGACGTGGAACTCGGCGCCCTCGCCGGGGTCCCGGTCGTGACCGACGGTGATCAGGACCGCCGCTGGCTGCACCCCGGCTTCCACCTCGACGCCGCCCCCGGCGCCGCCGGCGGCTTCTCGCTCGAGGCGCTCGAAGACCTGCACTTCACCACCGCGCCGGGCGATCGCCCGGGCTGAGGCGGACTACTGATCCCTAGATCCTCACTATCATCGCCGGATCGACTCGACGGCCGGCCCCTCCCCCGCCCCGCCATCACCCACCAAGAGAGAAGGCACCATGAAGGCCGCCGTCATCCATGACTTCACCCAGCCGCTGAGCATTGAGGACGTCGCCATGCCGGAGCCGAGCGACGGCCAGGTGCTGGTCCGGATCGAGGCCTGTGGCCTCTGCCACACCGACATCCATGCCGCGCACGGCGATTGGCCGATCAAGCCCGACCTGCCGCTGATCCCGGGCCACGAAGGCGTGGGCATCGTCGAGGCGCTCGGGCCGGGCGCCGGCGAGCAGATCAGCGTCGGTGACCGGGTCGCCATCCCGTGGCTCGGTTTCGCCTGCGGACACTGCCGCTACTGCAACTCGGGCCGCGAGACGTTGTGCGAGGCGCAGATCAACACCGGCTACGGCATGGACGGCGGGTACGCCGAGTACGTCGCCGCCTACGAGCAACACGTCGTCAAGGTGCCCGACAGCGTGGACTCCCTGGACGCCGCGCCGCTGAGCTGCGCCGGCGTGACGGTCTTCAAGGCGGTCAAGAGCTCCGAGGTCGGCCCGTCGCAGCTGTGCGCGATCTTCGGTGTCGGCGGCCTCGGTCACCTGGCGGTGCAGTACGCCAAGATCCAGGGCGCGACCGTGGTCGCCGTCGACCTCGAGGACGACAAGCTGGAGATGGCCAAGGACCTCGGCGCGGACTACGCGATCAACGCCGGCGAACAGGATCCCGCAACCGAGATCCAGAAGCTGGGCGGCGCCGACGCCGCGATCGCGCTCGCCGTGGCTCACAGGCCCTTCGAGCAGGCCTTTGACTCGCTGGCTCGCGGCGGGACGCTGATGATGGTCGCCCTGCCGCCGGACAACTACGTGAAGCTGCCGATCTTCGAGACCGTGCTCAGGGGCATCAACATCAAGGGCTCGATCGTCGGGACCCACCGCGACGTCGAGGACGTCTTTTCGCTGCACACGCTCGGTCGCACCCGCGTACTGCGCGAGACCCGCCCGCTCGAGGAGGTCAACGAGGCTTTCGACGACGTCGAGCACGCGCGCACCAAGCAGCCGCGCGTGGTCCTCACCGTCTGACCGTCCCCCCAAAGCAGGATCAACGTGACGCGGGCCCGAGGAGGTCATTGATGGAGGATGCAGTGATCGTCAGTGCGGTTCGGACGCCGGTCGGCAGCTTCGCGGGCGACTTCAAGGACGTGCCCGCGACGGAGCTGGGCGCTCACGCCGTCCGCGCCGCGCTCGAGCGGGCCGGGATCTCCGGCGACGAGGTTGAAGAGGTCGTGCTCGGCTGCGTGCTGCAGGCGGGCCATAGGCAGAATCCCGCGCGCCCGTCGGCGATCCCCGCGGGGATCCCGAAAGAAGTCCCCTCGACAACGATCAACATGCTGTACGGATCGGGCCTGAAGTCGGTCGCAGATGATCCGCGCAGGTGACCTGGACGTTAGGCCGGCGAGGTCGGCGAGCCCCGGCCGCGTGTCGCCCACGCTGGCGTGAGCACCGCGCAGCCGGCCGTCGAGGACTCCTCTCACAGCGCGTTGAACGACTCCACGGGCCGGACGCTAGCCCGAGGCCATCGACCGTCGCTTGGGCCGCCGCGACGAGAGCAGCCATGAACCCCAGGCGTCGCCGCTTCCGCCTCCGCGTGTGTGACGAGAGCGGCGTCGGTCGCCTTCGAGCGGCTCGGGTGTCGCTCCCGGGTCAGGTCTCCGGCAGCCACCAGCGCCGCGGCGCGATCAGCTCGTGCATCTTCTGCGGCCCGTAGGACCCGGGTGCGTAGCGGTGCAGTGGCGGGGGATCCTCGACCAGCGCACTGGATGCCGCCCACAGGCTCTCGATCCCCTCGGCGTCTGTGAACAGGGTGCGGTCGCCGAGCATCGCGTCGTACAGCAGCCGCTCGTAGGGCTCGAGGCCCTGGGTGCCGAAGGAGGCCTGGTAGGTGAACTCCATCCGGGCCTGGCCGAGGCGCATCTGCGGGCCGGGCACCTTGGCCAGGAAGCGGGTCGTGATTCCGCCGGGGTCGCCGAGGTCGAACGAGATGTGGTCGGGCCCGTAGTCCTCCACGAATGCGTGGGCGACGCGGAACATCCGGCGTGGCGGCTCGCGAAAGGCGATCGTCAGCAGGCGCCGCTGCTCGCCGAGGCGCTTGCCCGTGCGCAGGAAGAAGGGCACGCCGGACCAGCGCCAATTGTCGATGCAGGCGCGGAGCGCGATGAACGTCTCCGTCTGCGAGGCCGCGTCGACGCCGGGGCCTTCGCGGTAGCCGGCGTATTGGCCTCGGATCACGTCGTCCGGGTCGATGTGGGAGATCGACCGGAACACCTTGCCGGTCTCTTCGACGATCGAGCGCGCCTCGAGCGTCGTCGGCGGCTCCATGGCCACGAAGCCGAGCACGTGGAAGAGGTGGGTGACGACCATGTCGCGGTAGGCGCCGATGCCCTCATAGAAGCCCGCGCGGTCGTCCACGGCGACCGTCTCGGGGACGTCGATCTGCACGTGGTCGATGTGGTCGCGATTCCAGACCGGCTCGAACATGCCGTTGGCGAAGCGCAACGCGATCAGGTTCTGCACCGCCTCGCGGCCGAGAAAGTGGTCGATCCGGAACACGCGCCCCTCTGGGAAGACGCCGTGGACGAGCGTATTGAGCTCGCGCGCGCTCTCGAGGTCGACGCCAAACGGCTTCTCCAGCACGACCCGAGCGCGGTCGGCCAGCCCGGAGGACCCGAGCGCGACGACGATATCCCCGAACGCGCCCGGCGGGATCGAGAGATAGTGCAGGCGCCGCGGCTCCCCGCCCAGCTCGCCCTCCGCGCGCGCCACCGCCTCCTGCAAGGGCTCGGGCTCCCCGGCGCGGAACGCGCTGAAGGACAGCCCCTGCGCGAAGCGCTCCCACATGTCGCCGGCGGCCTCGCCGATCGCGTCCCGAGCCACGCGGCGGAAGTCGTCGTCGGAGCCGCCCCTGCGCGAGGTCCCGATGATCTTGTAGCCGGCGGGCATGAGCCCGGCGCGGTCGAGGTGAAACAAGCCGGGGAGCAGCTTGCGCCGCGCGAGATCGCCCAGCGCGCCGAAGAGGACGATGATGTGGTCCTCGGGGACCGCGGCGCTGTGTGAGCGAGACACGCGTGAGAGTATGAGACGCCCGGCGTGGAACAACCCCACGCCGACAATCCCGCCGCCCCGGCCAAACCGCTTCTCGTTTCGCGGCTCCATGAGAGGACCGCGAACCGAAGAGGGCGATGATCCGGCGGAAGGGACTCCCGCGAACCCGGCGCTCGTCCTCGGCGCGGGCCTCTCGCAGGCGGGCGGAGCGTTCCCGGGCTCAGCTCAAACAGCGTGACGTCTTCGCCGGATAGGGCAGCCGCTACCTCTA
>CAWDSX010000021.1:0-85950 GCA_963805135.1 uncultured Gaiellaceae bacterium
GCAGCACTCGATCTGGCCATCGAACCGATCGGCCTCCAGATCAAGGCGGCGTTCCGCTACGAGGACCCGATGGTCCACCTCGAGGTGGCGGTGATCTTCGCCACCGTGATCCCCATCCTCGGCACCGGGCTCGGGCTGTTCGGGGTTCCGGCAAGGCCGGTTTGTCTCCAACGGCACTGCGAGACCTGCAGTCCGAGGATTGAGGAACCCGACCCGGTGCAGCGGCGAGCTGGCCTGGTACGAGACGCCACTGCTCGAGAAGCATACCGGCCCGAGCAGGGCCAACTCGCCCTCGGTCTCGGCGCCATCGTCGGCACCCAACCCGACGGTGGGTTCACGTTCAACCTCAACGGCATGATCGTCGTCGAGCTCCCGGACCCGTCGGTCGTGCTGACCGTGGCGGGGGCGTTCATGAGCTTCCCCGGCGACGTCGAAGAGGACCCTGATGCAGGGACGGCCACCAGCGTCGGGCTGCTCGGCATCATCGCCATCAGCAGCGACGGCATCGCGGCGGCGATCCGTGGCACCTATGCCATCCCGTCACTGATCGACGTCAAGGTCCCGGTGGCGGCCTGGTTCCCGTTCACCGGAGACGACGGCGCCTATGTGCGCATCGGCTCGGACGGATACGCAGGACGGGCTGGCGATCCCGTGACGGTCACCGGCGCCACCGGTAAAGAACGCTCGACCTGCAGGCGTGGTCCTACTTGATGATCGAGGAGAAGGCGCTGCCCAACCTCGGTGGCAAGGGCGACGAGTGGGACTTCACCGGGTTCTCGATCGGCTTCGGCGCTGGGTATGACTTCGAGTGGGGCGACAGGGCCGTCTACCTGCGGGCCGGATCCTCGATCGTCGTCGGGCTCGGGGACGAAGCCACTGCTGATCAAGGGTGAGCTGGAGACGGCCGGCGAGTGGCGCTTCGGCCCGGTCGGCGTCAGCATCGAAGGCAAGGTCGAGCTCACGCTGACGGAGGACGATGCCCGGCTGGAGGGTGAGTTCTGCGGCGAGGTCGATCTGGCGCTGTTCAAGGCCAAGGGCTGCGTCCACATCACGCTCGGCGGCGCCGCTAACCCCGGCGATCGACGCCGATCCGCTCGTCGCCGGCGTGAGCCTCAGCGATCGGCACGCCCTAGTCGTCGCCACAGCTCGAGATCTGGCGAGCGGTGGCAGCACCGGCGCCGCGGACACCGCCTGGGTCGACTGCCGACCGACGGTGCACTTCTCCAAGCGGGTGGTCGAGGACCTGGAAGGCGATTCCTTCCGGCCTACACCGGCTGGCGGCTGGGGCGCCGATTGGGCGGCTCGGCGCGGACCAAGTTCCTCTACCGGCTCCGTGCCGTGGAGCTGCTCGACGCCGCCGGCGCCGTCGTCGAGGGCTCTCGCCGATTGGCCCAGCAACTGGTGGCTCCCTGCGGGCCGGCCGGCGATCCCTGCCGAAGGCGACGCGCCGTCCTCCGAGCACGAAGCCTGGGATCTCGCCCTCCTGGCCTGGGACCTGGCGCCGTGGGCCAGGGCTCTCAGCGACGGCGGCGCAGCGACCGAAGGGGATCCCGCCACGGTCGTCGAGCGCCTCTGCGATCCCGTGCCGACACGACCCGGCACCACGTCTACGGCGCCGACGGCGAGCGACTCGAGCCGGACCAGGTGCGCTTTGCTGCTGCGCCGACCGGAGGGCTGCCGTGGCGGTCGGGCACTGCGCTCGTCGGCACGGAGACGCTCGGCATCCCGCTCGATGCCGCGTCACCTGGTCCGGGCTGCTCGGCTTCCGATACGAGCCGGGAGCCACGGCCCCGCTGCCGGCGCCATGGACGGCGCCGGACACCGGCCCTCCGGGGCAACGTCGTAAAGGCATTCATCGTCCTCGCAGACGGATACGAGCCCTCCGATGCGTTAGCCGACGAGATCAAGGGCCACGTCCGCGAGTGCCTCTCCGCATACGCGTACCCGCGCCGCGTTGAATTCGTACCCGAGCTGCCGAAGACGCTGACCGGGAAGATCCGCCGGATCGAGCTCCGCCAACTCGAGCTCGACCGCATGGCGGGCACGGATTCCTGAGGCCACTTCGACCTCGCGCCCCCCTCGCAGACGGGCCCAGGTACGGGAGATGGCCTATGTGGCTGCTGCGGGACTCAGAAGGAGAGGCGCAACCTCCGATCGTCGGGTGCATCGGAGACCCACTCTCCTACCGGAGAGGGCTGCCCTGCGTAGCACGTGTCGATCGCGTCTTGCCAGGCTCGGTCGTAGGCGACTCGCGGCACGCGACTCCAGCTGAACTCGACGTTGTCGACCGCCACGAGTCCGGGAACGCGGTGGTCGAGCTTGTGAACGCGGCGGATGCGATCGATTGCGTCACCGTCGCACTCGGCGACGTAGACGTGCGGGCCCTCAGCCTTGACCCACGCCCACCATCCTTCCTGCCGCGCCTCCCACGCCTCCTCGTCGGCCTGGATCGGGAACTCCGTGCTGTAGGGCCGAAGCAGCGTGCGATCCGCATGATCGTGCCAGGGAAACGCGAGCACCACGTCGCCGTCTGTGCTGACCAGGTGGGCCTGCCAGTTGGTGGGGCTGAAGAGTTCGAACGCGACGACGACGTCGTCGTGCGGTCGCGCCCAGGCAGCCGGAAGGTCGATGTGCCGTTTCCCGAGCGCGCGGGACATGTCGAGAACGCGTAGCGACCCCCCGACGTGACGATCGGACTTCTGGGCGATCTGCATGGCTTCCCCTTCGATCGCGGAGCAGGTACCGCTGACGGTAGGCCTGTGGCGACGCGCGACAGAGCCTCCAAAGGGTGAGAGCCGAGACGTGGCTCCGAGAACGACGACTCGAGCTAGCGCGAACCCAGTGCCGGCAAGAGCGGGGCAGCGGAACGTTCAGATGAGGCGCGACTAACGACCGGTGGACCGATGCTTCCACGACGTGCCCCGGCTGATTTCGGGCCGCCCAGGTCCCGAAGCCGTTCTTCATCCCAGGGTCGGGGCTCGAAACCTTCACGCCCCATCGTCGAAGCACCCGATGTACGTTCACACGCGGGTGAACGTCCGATGGAAGGAACCGCTCGGGTCGAGAGCGTTGCTTGGAGTCGTCGGCGTCGCGCTCGTCATCCTCGTGCTCTCATTTCATGCCTCTGCGCGCCCGGTCGATGCGGTCGCTGGCTCAGACGTGACGACCTACCAGAGATACGGCGCGTTGGTTCTCGACGGTGCTGTCCCATATCGCGACTTCGAACTGGAGTACCCGCCCGGCGCTCTCGCGATGTTCATCGTCCCGGCGACGACCGTGGTCGCGCTCGGCGCGGTGGACGGAGCGACGTGGTCGCCGCCGAATGCGCAAGCTCGGCGCTACTACCGCGGATTCACCGACTTCGTCTTGGTGCTCCTCGGGGCGATCCTCGTCCTCACGGCTCTCACGCTCAGAGCGATGGATCGCTCCGCCGCGAACACCGTCCTTGCGCTCGGCGTCGTCGCGTGCTCGCCCCTGCTGCTCGGCCAGGTTCTGATCGAGAGATTCGACGTCCTGCCCGCCGCGCTCGTGGCCGCAGCGCTCGCCACCTCGGCGCGTGGGCACTACGGCTCGCCGCCGCTCTGCTCGGATTCGGCGCAGCGGCAAAGTTCTACCCCGCGTTCCTACTCCCGATCGTGGCGATCGCCGCACTTCGGAGCGCGGCCGTCGCGAGGCGATCTTGGTTCTCGCCGCCGCACTTGCCGTAACCCTCGCCGTCTACATGCCGTTCGCGCTCGCGTCACCCGCAGGGACGTGGGATCGTTACTCGTCCAGCTTCGCGGCGGGCTCCAGATCGAGACGTTCCCGAGTTCAGTATGGGTGCTGGCGAGCCACGCAGCCGATGCGGTCGGGCTTCGCGCATTCGGGCTGATCGCCCAGGGAGCGGGTGAGGGACTCATTCGTTTCGACCTCGCCGGACCCGGGGTCGACTCGTCCGGGCCGGGACGACCGTCCTTCTCGTGGTGGCCGGGTGCTGGCTCTGGATCGTCTTCCGGCGGAGCAACTCGACACGCGCGAGGAATTGCTCCGGTTCGCCGCGGCCACGATCGCCGCCCTCCTGGTGTTCGGCACGATTCTCTCCCCGCAGTACCTCGCCTGGCTGCTCCCGCTCGTGCCGCTCGTCGGAGGACGTCGAGGAGCGGCGACGATCGTCGCATTCGCGATCGCCGCGTACCTGACGAACCTCTGGATTCCCGACCGCTACTTCGATTACCAGGCCGATCTCGAGGTCGGACCGACTTCGCTCCTACTCGCGCGCAATCTGGCACTCCTCGCCGTTTTCGTGATCCTGCTCGTGCCCGCTCATGTGCTCGAAACGAAGCAGGCGCCGGCTCCTCGGCCTTCCGCGCCGAAGCCCTGACCGCTTCCGAGTGACGTCTACCGGCGGTGCGGTGCCGTCCGGAGATCCTCACGGAGGAGGACGAGACAACCCAGCAGCGCGAGCGCCAGCAGCGAGGCTCGTCACCACGCCTCCTAGCGTTGTAACCCCTTCGATGGCATAGGTCGGCCTCGGACGATGGTCGAACCACAGGAGACGGTGCTGACACGCATGGAACTCGGTCACCCCGCCACGCCAGGGTGCGTCACACGGAGGGCTGCCACTCGCGAATCCCCCCACGGCTTCGGGCTTCCACAGGTGTCCCACGTGTGGAAGCGCCAGCAGGAGGGCGGCCGCCGACACCAGCAGCAACCGCCACGTCGGCCTGAGCAACCGGAGCGTGAGGTCGCCGAGCGCGCGTCCGTATGCAACGAGCGCAGCCAGAACCAGCGGGAGAACCCACGGGAGCGTGAGCCGCGGGCCGTAGCCGTTTCCGAAGATGTCCCACCACGATGCGAACCCGAGCGTCAGCGCGGCCATGACGCCGATGAGCACGAGCGCAGGCCACATGTCGAGATGCGCGCCGGACCGAAACGCGAGCGGGAGCAGGCACGCGGCCAGCAGCAAGGCGCTCGCGGCAGGCCAGTACGGGACGATGCCTCCGTTCGGTGACACGATCAGTGCGAAGGCGTACTCGAGCGGACGAATGAGTCCGGGAGTTCGCAGCTCGGGCTCGAGATAGTTCGTGTTGAGGACGCTTCCGAACCGGACGATGTTGAAAAGCGAGGCAAGCACCACGCCAGCGAACAACCCGCCCGTTCCCCACATCAGATGGCGACGAATGGATCCGCCCGTTCGGCTGCGTGCCGTGAGAAGCCCGAGGACCGCCGAGTGCGGCGATGAACGGGTACGACGTTTCCTTCGTCAGCGATGCGGCGAGAACCGCGAGTGCGACGACAGGGGGAGAAACCGGTATCGCGGTGGCCGCCACGACACAGACAAGGAGCCCGGTCGCGAGCGCCTCACCGGCTGTCGTTCTCGCGTACACGATCAGTGGGCCGCTCAGAACGACGAAGAGGAAACCCCAGAACCACGCCGGCTCACCCGTGCGGAACAGGGTGACACGCGCGACTGCAACCGCTCCGACGATTCCGGCGATGCTGAGGGAGACGAAGACCAGCTCGCGCGAGTGGTGCGCGGTGGCGCCAAGACCGACAGCGAGCAGGTCCGGGATGTGCTGGAGCAGGGGCCAGTCCCCGATCGGACTGGTCAGACCCCAGTAGTCGAGCTCCCCCGAGTGACGGCAGGCGACGTAATCGTGCTGGGACAGGCAGTCAACGAACGCATCCGTTCCGTCCCAGACGAAGGGTGTGTCACCCGCGACCCAGGGACGTGCCATCCACGTGACGACGAGGAGCGCGAAGAGCGCGATGACGCCGGCCCGGACCCACCACAGGCGGTCGTTCGACGAACGCAGTCAAGGTCTCCGCAGCGCTGTGCACTCCTGCGTTGTACTCCTAGGCGCTGTCGATACTCCTGCAGCGATCGCGTCGCGCGGGCGTCAGCCCTCGACGAGCGAGAGGCGGAAGGCGCTCGCGACGGCCTGCGCTCGCGTATGGACGCCGAGCTTCGCGTAGATGTGCTCGATGTGCGTCGCGACCGTCTTCTGCGAGATCCCGAGCTCCGCGCTGATCTCGGTCGGGCCGAGGCCGTCGGCGAGCAGCTTCAGCACCTGGTGCTCGCGGCTCGTGAGCCGAACGCCCGACGCCGTTCCACGTCTCGAGCCGTAGGAGGTGGCGCCGCACGCGCGCCAGCAGCTCGTCGGGCTCGACCGGCTTTGCCAGGTAGTCGTCCCCGCCGAGCAGCAAGCCTGCGACGCGGTCGCTCGGCTCCGTACGGTCCGCCGAGACGAAGACGATCGGCAGCCCCTGCCCGTACGCCTCTCGCAGACGGCGGCACACCTCGTATCCGCTCGGGTCCTCGAGCCTGAAGTCGAGCTCAACACCGAGGTTGCGGGCCTGGGCACGGTCGGACAGGTCGGCATGCAACTCTGGGCCGGTGCGGCCGTGACCGCCGACGCGACGCCGGCGGGAGGCGACGATCCGCTCGTCGCACCCGACGCCGACGCCCAGCCGAACGGCACGCCGGACGTGGACGAGGTGCTGCACTCGATCCGCATCGCCGGCGCGTTCGGCGAGGACAGCGGCTTCTGGCAGTTCGCGATCAAGAATACGCCGGACATCGTCGGCACCGATTTCGCAGACGCGGCGTCAGCGGCCTGTGCACTCGCCGCGACGCTCTCGACGCCGACGAAGCAGGTCGTCTTCGTCTCCGACGGGGTTGCGACCACCGGTGCCGACGTGACCACGGTGCTGCCGTGCGGCGGCGTGGTCTTCAACACGTTCGCCGTCGGTTCGTCGTCGTCGTGCTCGGGCGACCCGAGCGGGCTCGGGAGCCTGCAGGAGATCGCGAATCTCACGGGCGGCACGTGCACCGAGGTGACCGATCCGACCGATCTCCCGGACGCGATCGTTCCCGCGATCGTCCAGTCGCAACTGACGGAGGTCGCGGTCAGCCTCGACCAGAACCAGAACGGAAGCGCCGACAACGCGTTCGTTCCGCTCACGAACGCGGACATCGTCCCCGACCTGCCTCAGCAGGGACCGGCGAGCGTCGACTGGACCACGACGTTCCCCGGCCTCGACCCGGGCGACTACGAGGTCTGCGCACGTGCGACAGGGAGTGACGGCGGAGGCAGCGGCTTCGTCATCGAGTGCAGCACGTTCCACGTCAACGCGCCACCGGACTGCAGTGCACTCGTCGCGAGCCCGAACAGCCTGTGGCCACCCAACCACAAGCTCCGCCTCGTGACCGTCTCGGGGGCGTGCGATCCGGAAGGCGATGCGGTCACGACGACCGTCACCGGCGTGACGCAGGACGAGCCGGTCAACGGGCTCGGCGACGGCGACACGTCGCCGGATGCCGTGCTCGGGCCGGCGTCGAACCAGGTCCGACTGCGCGCCGAGCGCAGCGGAACCGGGGACGGCCGCGTCTACCGCATCGCGGTGAGCGTGGAGGACGAGTTCGGCCTCACGTGCGAGAGCACGCTGCGGGTCGCGGTGCCGCACGACCAGGATCACGCGCCCGTCGACTCGGCCCCGCCGAGCTTCGACTCGACCCTTCCCTAAGGGCGGACACAGCAAGGGAAGCCGGAGGGCCCCGCAGCGCGGGGCCCTCCGCGTTGTCGAGCTGGGCGTCGTCAGGACTGGCCGCGACCGCGGCGCTGCTTAGGCTCTGACGGAGTGAAGGTCTTCACCGTCGTCGGAAACCGCCCACAATTCATCAAGGCGGCCCCGCTTTCCGGTGCGCTCCTCGCGGCGGGCGTCGACGAGGTCGTGCTCCACACCGGCCAGCACTGGTACCACGTGATGTCGCAGGTCTTCTTCGACCAACTCGGTCTCGCGGAGCCTCGCTACCGGCTCGATCTGCACACGTCGGACATCGACGCGATGCAGCCCGCGATCGCCGAGCAGATCGCCTCCGAGGAGCCGGATCTCGTGCTCGTCTACGGAGACACGAACTCGACGCTCGCAGGAGCGCTCGCCGCGGCCGACGCCTCGATCCCGCTGGCGCACGTCGAGGCAGGGCTTCGGAGCCGAGACCTCTCGATGCCGGAGGAGCACAACCGCATCGAGACCGACCGTCTCGCCTGGCTCCTGTTCTGCCCCGACGACCGCTCGAGGCAGACCCTCCAGGACGAGGGCGTCCTCGGCCGGATCTACGTCGTCGGCGACGTCATGGCGGACGCAACACGCCTCTTCGCACCGCTCGCGCGGGTGGCGTTCCCGGTGCCGCACGCACCCGGTTCGTACGTCGTCGCGACGATCCACCGTCAGGCCAACGTCGAGCAGCCGCGGCTCGGGCGAATCGTCGACGGGCTGAACCGCATCGACGAGATGGTCGTCTTCCCCGTGCACCCGAACACGCGCGCCCGGATCGCCGAGGACGGGCTCGTGCTCGGCGACCACATCCGCGTCATCGAGCCGCTTAGCTACCTCGAGCTCGCGTCGCTCGCGTCGCAGGCGCGCGTGATCGTGACCGACTCGGGCGGCCTCCAGAAGGAGGCGTACTGGTACGGGGTTCCGTGTGTCACCGTGCGGCCGTCGACGGAGTGGGTGGACACCGTCGCCGAGGGCGCGAACGTTCTCGTCGACGACGACCCGGACGCGCTTGCGACGGCGGTCGCGTCGGCTGCGTTTCCGCCCAACCGCCCCGTGTTGTACGGCGACGGGCACGCCTCGGAGCGGATCGCACAGGTGCTCGCCGCTACGATCCCGACCCGATGAAGCGCGACGTCGCCATCGTCGGCGCCGGCTATGTCGGCGTCCCGCTCGCACGGACTTTCGCCGACGCCGGTAAGAGCGTGCTGCTCGTCGACGTCGACGCCGCGCGCGTCGCCCAGCTCAACGCTGGCGAGAGCTACATCGAGGACGTTCCGACCGAAGTGCTGACGCCGCTGGTCGAGTCCGGCCTCGTCGCCGCGACCACGGACTACGACGGGCTCCGCGACGTCGACGCGATCCTCGTGGCTCTCCCGACGCCCCTCTCGCGCCAGCGCGAGCCCGACCTGCGCATCCTCGTCTCCGCCGCCGAGCAGATCGCGACCCGGCTCCGCGCCGGACACCTCGTCGTTCTCGAGTCGACCACGTACCCGGGCACCACCCGCGAGCAGGTGCAGCCGGTCCTCGAACGTGGGAGCGGTCTCGAGGCGGGCACCGACTTCCACCTCGCGTTCTCGCCCGAGCGCGTGGACCCGGGGCGAGAGGACTGGACGACGAAGACCGTCACGAAGGTCGTCGGGGGAATCGACGAGGCGTCGACCGCTGCCGCGGTCGCCCTCTATTCGGGCGCGATCGACAACGTGCATCCCGTCTCCTCACCCGAGGCGGCGGAGCTCACGAAGCTCCTCGAGAACATCTTCCGCTCGGTCAACATCGCGCTCGTCAACGAGCTCGCGCAGATGTGCGACCGGATGGGCATCGACGTGTGGGAGGTCGTCGAGGCGGCTGCGACGAAGCCGTTCGGGTTCATGTCCTTCCAGCCCGGGCCCGGTCTCGGCGGGCATTGCATCCCGGTCGACCCGTTCTACCTCACGTGGAAGGCGCGCGAGTTCGGCTTCTACACGGAGTTCATCGAGCTCGCGGGGAAGGTCAACGAGTCGATGCCGTACTTCTGCCGATCGGTCGTCTCGCAGGCGCTCAACCACGAGCGTCAGCAGTCTCTGAAGGGCTCGAGGATCCTCGTCCTCGGCGTCGCGTACAAGCCGGGGATCTCGGACACGCGCGAGTCGCCTGCGATCAAGCTGATCGCGCTCCTCGAAGAGCGCGGGCGCAGACGTCTCGTACCACGACCCGCACGTTCCCTCGTTCACCGAGAACGGGGTCTCGATGAGCTCGGTCGCGCTCGAGCCGGACGCGTACGACTGCGTCGTGGTGGTCACGAACCACTCCGAGATCGACTACGACCGCTTGATCGACGATTCGGCGCTCGTCGTCGACCTGCGCAACGCCACGGGCGCGAACGGAAAGCGCTCGGACAAGGTCTGGAAGCTGTGACGGTCCGCATCGGCCAGGCCGGCCTGGGCGAGTGGGGCAAGAACCTGGCCCGGAACTTCGCCGGCCTCGCCGAGCTCGACGTGGCTCGCCGATCCGGCCGAGGGCAAGGCCGACGAGTTCCGGACGCTCTATCCGCAGGCACGCTGGGCCGAGTCGTTCGACGAGATGCTCGCGGACGAGTCGCTCGACGCGATCGTGATCGCGACGCCCGTCCCGACGCACTACGAGCTCGCGAAGCAGGCGCTCGAAGCCGGCAAGCACGTCTTCGTCGAGAAGCCGCCCGCGATGAAGGGAGTCGAGATCGACGAGCTCGTCTCGATCGCCGAAGAGCGCGACCTCGTCCTCATGCCCGGCCACCTGCTCCTCTACCACCCCGGCGTGCTCAAGCTGAAGGAGCTCGTCGACGGGGGCGCGCTCGGCGACGTCCTCTGCGTCTACGGCAATCGCCAGAACCTCGGACGCATCCGCCCGTACGAGAACGCGCTCTGGTCGCTCGGAGTGCACGACCTATCGGTGATCCTCCACCTCCTCGACGAGGATCCCGTCGAGGCGATCGCGCTCGGCCGCGACTTCCTGCAGCCCGGCGTCGAGGACGTCGTCTTCTGCTACCTCCGCTTCCCCTCCGGCCGCATCGCGCACATGCACCTCTCGTGGCTCGACCCGCACAAGATGCGGAAGATGACCGTCGTCGGCACCGAGAAGATGGCCGTCTTCGACGACATGGAGCTCGACCGGAAGGTGACCGTCTACGAAAAGGCGCCCTGGAAGCCGGTCAACACCTACGGCGAGTGGCAGACGCGGACGGGCGACATCCACATCCCGAAGATCGCGACCGACGAGCCCCTGAAGCTCGAGTGCCGTCACTTCCTCTCGCTCGTCGAGGGGGACGGTGATCGCGCGCGCGTCGCCCGGGACGGCGCCCGCGTCGTCCGCACCCTCGACATGCTCACGACCTCGCTGAATGGCGGCTGAGGTCCACCCGAGCGCGACGGTCTACCCGGGCACCGTGCTCGGAGAGGACGTGAAGGTGCTCGAGAACGCGGTCGTCGGCAAGCAGCCGTCGCTCTCTCCGCGCTCCACCGCGAAGCGCGACCCGCTCCCGCCGACCGAGATCGGCGACGGCACGATCGTCTCGACAGGTGCGATCGTGTTCGCGGGCTCGCGGATCGGCCAACGCGTGATCCTCGGCGACCAGTCGTGTGTGCGCGAGCGCGTGTCGATCGGCGACGACGTCGTGCTCGGCCGCGGGTCGCTCGTCGAGAACGACACGACGATCGGCGCCCTGACGAAGATCCAGGCCGAGGCGTACATCACCGCGTACTCGACGCTCGAGGACCACGTCTTCATCGCGCCGTGCGTCGTCACGACGAACGACAACTTCATGGGCCGGACCGAGAGACGGCACGAGTTGATCAAGGGTCCGACGATCAGACGCGGTGCGCGTATCGGTGGAGGCGCAACTCTGTGTCCGGGCGTCGAGATCGGCGAAGAGGCGTTCGTCGGGCGCTGGAGCGGTCGTGACGAAGGACGTCCCGCCCCGCGTCATCGTGGTCGGCAACCCGGCGCGCGTACTGCGCGACGTTCCCGCAGACGAGCTGCTCTAGCCCTGACGAGTGCGCAAGACCGGAATCCGCGGATTCCGGTCGCGCAAAGATCCCTGAAGGCGGCTGCTGCGCAGCCGCGGCGAACTGACGCCTCAGCCCTTCACGATGGCGAGCCGGTAGCGCGTGGCGCCCGGGCTCGACATGCGGACCTGGATGTAGTACGTCCCTGCGAGCCGGGGCCGATACGACAGGTACTGCCGCGATCCCGGTCGGGCCGAAGTGCGCACGCGGTAGTGGAAGTCCGCGACGCGCTCGAGCGAGCCTGCGCGCGGGAGCCAGAACGCGAGGCTGAGGTCGACGCTGGTATCGGAGCCCGTCAGGCCGACGTATACCGGCTGGTTGCGGTTGAGCCGGATCGCATAGACGTCGTCCTGGTCGTCCCAGAAGTCGACGCGGGCTCTGAGCCGCCGGTTGCTGCCCGACACCGGGTACGCCCGCGCACCGAGGTCGTCGTTCGCCTCGTAGAAGTCGCGGGGCGGCAACGGTCCGACGAGCGCCGCGATCGCGTCCGCGACGTTCAGCCTGCCCCAGCCCGAGTATGCGTCGCGACCCTCGGTGCAGGCGTCGCAGCCGTTGGCCGCGTCGAGGTCTGTGGCAGTCGACTGGAGGATCCTCGTGACCTGCTCGGGGGAGAGCGTCGGGTTCAGGCTCAGGAGGACCGCCGCCGCGGCCGTCACCTGTGGCGCCGCGAACGACGTCCCCTGCGCCTCGCGATACTCCTCGGGGCCGCAGCTCGAGTAGCCCTGCTCGGTGCACTGCGGGAACCGGGCGGTCAAGGGGCGCGGAAGGATCGAGAGGATCTCGAGTCCCGGAGCCGCGAGGTCGTTGTAGATGAGGTCGCGGTTCGAGAACGAGGGGATGCCGCCCGTGGCGGTCATGGCGCTCACGCCGAGTACGTGCGGAAGGGCGGCGGGATAGCTCGCGTACTTCCACGGGCTGACGGGGGCCTGATCCGAGTTGCCCACGGCCGCGACGACCACGACGCCGTTCGAGACCGCGTACGCGACGGCGTCCGCTTCGAGCCGCGAGTACGTGTCTCGCTCGGGATCGAGCGGGTCGCGCACGCCGCCGAGGCTCATGTTGATGACCCGGGCGCCGTTGTCGACGGCCCACCGGATCGCCCGCGCCTCCGCGTCGACGGGGATCGTCCGCGACTTCGTCACGACCTTCGCGATCAGGAGCTCCGCGGAGGGCGCAAGCCCGGCGATCCCGATGCCGTTGTCGTGGCCTGCACCGATCAGCCCGGCGACGAAGGTCCCGTGGCCGAACGTGTCGACCCGGGCGGAGCCGCCGACGAAGCTCTTCGCGTCGAGGATCTTCTTCGCAAGATCGGGATGGCCGGCGTCGACGCCGGAGTCGATGACCGCGACGGGGATGGTCTCGAACGACGGAAGCGTCACCCACGGCGCGTAGAAGCCGCTGAACGGCAGGTACCACTGCTTCGGCGCGAGCGGGTCGGTGGGCGTGTACGCCAGATGTCGTGTGACGAGCGGCTCGACGTAGCGGACACCGCGAATCCCGCGGAGCGAGACGCCGTCCGGCAGGTCGACCACGAGGGCCGGGATCGGCTTCAGGCTCTCCGGGCGCGTCGCCCGTGCGCCGCTCGACGGCTCGTGCCACGACGTCCGGGTTCGCGCCCTTTGCGATGCCGACGGCGACGCGCGCTGCGCCCGCAGTGGCCGGGAGCGCCAGCCAGGCGGCCGCGACGACGAGCACGACCAGCGCACGCCTCATGCGACCACCTGCACGGTCGACGACATGCCCGCGACGAAACCCGACGTCGGGGCGCTGCGCGCCCGGTAGCTCCCCAGCGGAACGGCAGCGTCGAGCTCCAGCTCGAAGGCGCCGGTCACGTCGGCGACGGCCTCCCCGACGAGCACCCAGCTCGAGCCCTTCCGCCGCTCGATCGCGATCTGCGCGCCGGGCAGCTTGGGCCTGACCGTCCCCGTGAGGACGCCCGGCGCGAGCGCGGTCGGCTTCGCGAGCGTGAGCCGCGGCGCCACCTGGACGAGGAGAGCCGGCGAGGCTCCGCCCTCGGCCTCGAGCCGGTAGCGCGTCGTCCGGGTAGGCGAGACGTCGAACGCGAGCGCCCCGGCCGTGTCCCGGGGCGACGGTGACGACGGTCGTCCACGCGGCTCCGTCGGGCGACGACGCGAGCCTCGGCGTTCCCAGCCCACGCCCGACCCCGCTCAGATGGGTACTCGAGCCGAAGACGACCGCTCCGCGGCTCGGACGGTCGAGGCGCAGCACGCCGATGGTCACCCACGTCGAGCGCAGTCCGAGAGCAGTCCTGACGAGCGTCGCTGGCACCTGCTCGCTCCCCGTGGTCGTGTCGAGCGTCACGGTCCGGAGTCGGCCCGAGGGCGTTGCGACACCCCTGGCGTCGAGCACGCGCCCCTCGGCGCCGAGCTTCGACTGCACCGTTCTCGCGCCGAGCAGCACCGGGCCCCAGTGGTTGTAGGGCGAGAGCTTGTCCCACGGATCGGGCCGCGAGACGAGGTACGGCACCGCGAACCCGAAGACGTCCGCCGCACTCGCCGTCTTGCCTCCCGACGAGGAGAAGTAGTACGTCGTCGCGACCTTCCCGCCGTAGAGGACGACCTGTCCGGCCGTGTCGAGCACCGCCTTCGTGGTCGACGGCTTCTCTCCAGCCACTCCCAGGTAGACCTGGCTCCGCACGTCGGCATAGAGGTCGAACGGCTTTCCCTTGAGCAGGCTCGCGATCGCGTACGAGCGGGCGGCGACGGCCTGCGCCTTCAGAGCCTCGGCGGGCCAGCTGAACGGGACCTCGCCCGGCGACGACGCCCTGCAGGTAGCTCTCGAGCGCGACGACGTTCACGACGCGCACGAAGTCGCCCTGCGGGACGAGCTCGAGCTTGCCGCGGTACGGCTTCCCGTCGAGCGCGAGCGGCGCCTTCTTCCCCGGTCGCAGGACGAGCGGCTGGATGGCCGCGACGGGTCCGGCGTCGGATGGGAGCGAGAGGTCGGCGCGGAGCGTGAGCGAGCCCTTCGGGAGCCTGTACATCGAGACCTGACGCGTCCACCGCCGTGTACGGGACGGCCGAGGATACGGTCACCGCCCGGCGGCCCTCGGCCAGGAGGACGCGCAGCTCCTTCCGACCAGCCTTCCCGATCTGCGTGCCCGTGTAGTAGTGCGCGAGGATCTGGTCGTACGTTCGGCCTGCGAGCGCCTGGCCGTAGGCGCCGTACTGGCTCATGCCGACGCCGTGCCCGTAACCCCGGCCGGAGACGACGAACACTGCCTCGCCGTAGGACGAGGGCGGCGTCTGCTGTCCGGCGGCCGAGCCGGATGCCACGAGGACGAGGGCGAGAATGGCGACGAGAGAGGCGCGCACGAAGGGGACCAGGGTAGCTCGGTCGAGTTAGCTGTATGTGTTCTCGGCCAAAACCGGTCGGCCTTGAGCAAAACGCCTATTTCCAGGCAGATTCCTGCACGAGGGCGAGTGCCTTGAGCGGCTCCCACCAGCCGCGGTTCGCCTCGTACCACGCGACCGTCTCGGCAAGCCCGTCCTCGAAGCCGTGCGCCGGCGCCCAACCCAGTTCGTCCGCGATCTTCGACGCGTCCAGCAGGTACCGGCGGTCGTGCCCGGGTCGGTCGGGGACGACCGTCTTCAGCGACGCAGGCTTGCCCGTCAGCTCGAGCACGCGGTCCGCGATCTCCTCGATCGTCGCTTCGACGCCGGATCCGACGTTGTAGGTCTCGCCCGGACGCCCTTCCCGCAGCACGAGGTCGATCGCCTCGCAGTGATCGAGGACGTGCAGCCACTCGCGCTTGTTTTGCGTGGACGCGTACATCGGCAAGGACTCGTCGTCGAGCGCGTTGGTCGTGAAGAGCGGGATGACCTTCTCCGGGAACTGGAAGGGGCCGTAGTTGTTCGAGCAGTTCGTGATCGTCACCGGAAGGCCGAAGGTCTCGAAGTACGCGCGCACGGCGTGGTCTGCGCCGGCCTTCGACGCGTTGTACGGCGTGCGCGGGCGATACGGCGACTCCTCGGTGAAGACCTCGTCCGTGTCGAGGGCGAGGTCGCCGTACACCTCGCAGGTCGAGACGTGGTGGAAGCGCTGCACGCCGGCGGCACGCGATGCGTCGAGCAGCGTCTGGGTCCCGAGGACGTTCGTGCGGAAGAAACGGGTGGGATCGACGACCGCGAGCGAGTTGTGCGACTCCGCGGCGAAGTTGACGACGACCTCGGTCCCGTGCTCGCGCAGCGTGGAGTCGGCGAGCTCGCGATCGCAGATGTCCCCCTGCACGAACGCGATGCGATCCTCGACGGCGGAGAGGCTCTCGCGGTTCCCCGCGTACGTCAGGAGGTCGTACACGACCAGCTCGTCGCCGTGGTGGTGCTCGAGCCAGTAGTGGACGAAGTTCGAGCCGATGAAGCCGGCTCCGCCGGTGACGAGGAGGCGCATCGGCGGAAGGCTAGCCGCCCATCTGGGCGAGGCAGGCGCGAAGCCCGTCGCGCCAGTGCGAAAGCCGCGGCGCTCCTACACGCTCGCTCCGCAGGACCGAGTACGCGGGCCGCGGCGCCGGGCGTTCGGCCTCGGCCGTGGAGATCCGGCGAACGCGGCAGTCGATGCCCGCGTCCTCGAAGATCGCCTCGGCGAAATCGGCCCACGTGCAGTCGCCGTCGGCGGCCACGTGCCACAGCCCCTTGGGCAGGTCGCCGTCGACGAGCTGCCGCACCGCCGCGGCGAGATCGCCGACGTACGTCGGGCAACCTCGCTGGTCGTCGACGACGGCAACCTCGTCGCGTTCGGCGCCGAGCCGGAGCATGGTCTGCAGGAAGTTGTGGCCCGTCGCGCCGAAGAGCCACGACGTGCGCACGACCCAGGCGTTGGTACCTGCGGCCGCCTCGCCGTGGAGCTTCGTGCGCCCGTACGCAGATGTCGGGTTCGGGCCGTCGGACTCGACGTACGGCGAGTGCTTGCGGCCGTCGAAGACGTAGTCCGTCGAGAAGGTCACGAGCGGCGCCCGTAGCGCCGCGGCGTGCGCGGTCCCGGCGACGTTCACGGCCGCAGCCCCTTGCGGGTCGGCTTGTGCACCGTCGACGTCTGTCCACGCTGCCGTGTGGAGAACGAGATCGAGCTCCTCCCGGTCGACAGCGTCAGCCGAGCGGCTGGGTCACATCCCAGTCGGCGCGTGTGAGCGCGAGGACGTCGTCGTCTGCGAATGCCTGCTCGAGCGCGCGGCCGAGCTGGCCGCCGGCGCCCGAGATCAGGACTCGACGGCGGCGTCCCGCGCGGACAGGATCGGTGTGCTCGAGCTCCATAGGGCGGCGACGCGCGGGTCGTTCCAGGGAACCGTGTGCTCGTCGGGGTCGGCGGCGTCGTACTCGGCGGTGACGTGGTAGCAGAACAGGATGTCCGTCAGGGCCTCGAAGCCGTGTGCGTGGTGCCCGGGGATGTAGACGGCGACGGGGTTGTCCTCGCCGATGTCCTCGGTGAACGTCTCTCCGGACTCGCGATCGAGGACGACGACGCGCGCGGTCCCGCGGAGGCACGCGAAGAGGTCGTCCTGCCCACGTGCGTGGTAGTGGAGCCCGCGGATCACGCCGGCGCGCGAGAACGAGACGTTCGTCTGGCGCATCGGCTTCGGGAGCGAGCTGTCGCGGCGTAGCTCGCAAAACCAGCCGCGCTCGTCCTCGAAGCGACGGAGCGGGATGCGCAGGAGGCCGTCGATCACGCGGCGTCCTGCTTGTTGGCTCCCGTGTGATCGATCCGGTGTCCGATGTCGGCGAGGTGCTGCCAGTGCTTCCCGGCATCCTCCCACCAGCCCTCGACCTCGGCGGCATCGAGGCGCCCGGCGAGTGCGTAGTGCCGGTTGACGTCGGTGATCTCGAGCTCGCCGCGCGCCGACGGGCTCAGCGTCGTCGATGATGTCGAATACGTCGGGCGGGTAGCAGTAGAGGCCGACGACCGCATGCGAGCTCGGCGGGCGGTCGTAGCGCCTGTCAACCACGCCGGCCTTCTCGACGATGTCCTCCACCTCGCCGTCCTCGCCGTAGACGACGACGCCGAAGTTCTCCGGGTCCGAGACCTCCGTCACGAAGATCCTCGCTCGCGACGAGTTCTCGGCCCAGTCCTGCACGCGTCGCCGACTGCGCGTACTCGAAGATGTTGTCGCCGAGCACGACCACGAGCGGCGAGCCTCCGGCGAAGTCACGCGCCATGCCGACGACCTGCGCGATCCCGCCGGGCTCGGTCTGCACCTTGTAGGTGAGATCGAGCTCGAGGATCGGGTCGCCTCCGCCCCGCGGAGCGAGCCTGCCGTCACCGAGAAGGTCGATCATCTGGCCGGCGTGACCCTTGCCGGTCACGAGCAGGACCTCCGTGATCCCAGCCAGCTGGAGCAGCTGGAGCGGGTAGTAGATCATCGGCCAGCTCCCGACGGGCAGCAGGTGCTTGTTGGCGACCCGCGTCAGCTCGCCGAGGCGCGTCGCCTCGCCGCCGGCGCAGATGAGACCCTTCGGCTGCACGGGGGGATGCTACGAGACGCCGGCGCGAGGTCGGGCTACGGCCGCTTCCGTTCGCGCTGGCGCCAGGCTTTCCGCGTAGCCGATTTTCCGCTCCTTGACGCCGGGTACCGCCCGAACGGCGGCGACCCACACGTAGACCGCGAAGCCGATCGCACCGGCGATGAGGGCGAGCAGCCGCTTCGGGTGGAGGGCAAGGGACAGCAGCGCCCGCACGCGGGCGATCGTAGCCGACATACTTCGGAGCCGAGTCGAAGAAAGGTGGTACCAGGCATGGCGAAGACCAAGACGAGCCCCGCGCTGACGACCGATGCGCTCAAGCCGTACGTCCAGCGCGCGATGACCGATCCCGAGCTGCGCGAGGACCTCCTCGCCGCGTTCGTCGCCGCCCGCGGGATCTACGGACAGATGGCGAAGGGTCGCGGGCTGAAGGGCAAGGCCGAGACGGTGTCCGAGAAGGACTTCCAGAAGCAGCTCCAGAGCCTCGTGGGCGACCTCTCGGAGGCGTCGGACAAGCTCAAGGGGGCGAAGAAGAAGGGCCACAAGACCCGCAACCGCATCATTCTGCTCACCGGGGTGACGCTCGGCGTCCTGTACAACCCGTGGACCGGTCAGGCGACGCGCGACTGGATCATGGAGCAGGTCGCCGGCGGGGACGGCACGGGTCTCGAGGAGCTCGAGGCCGAGCTGCCGCCGAGGCCGAGAGCTGGCACCGACCGGGCGGCAACGGCTCCGAGCCGGTAGTACGCTCAGCCCTTGGCGACAGCCAGCGCCTTCTCGAGCGCACCGGGCACGAGCCCGCTCGTGGACGCGATGTCGTCCGCCTCGAGCAAGACGGCACCGGGCGGCGGCAGCGTCGTGCTGCCCGGTCCCGTCGGCACGTAGATCCGGCCCGCCGAGAAGGAGATGTCCTGCGCGCGTCGCCACGCGAGGAGGATCGAGTACGGGGCGACGACGCCGTCGTAGCCCAGTCCCGCCATCGACGCCGGGTGGATCTCGAAGTGGAGGTGCGGCGCTCCTCCGTCCGCGTCGCCCGTGTTGCCGACGAAGCCGATCACGTCGCCCGCTTTCACGCTCCTCCCCTCGACGGCGAGCGGCGAGTACGCCGAGAGGTGCGCGTAGTAGAACTCGTTGCCGCTCGGTGTCGCGGAGCCAGATGCGATAGCCGCCGATCCGGTTGAAGCCGATGGTGTGCAGCGTGCCGTCGGCGACCGCGAGGAGCGGCGTGCCGGCGGCGGCGAAGATGTCCTCGCCGTGGTGCCAGCCTCCGGGCACGTCGGGCCGCGGGGCGCCGAAGCTGTCTCCGAACGACGCGGTGCCGAAGATCGGAAAGACGAAGCCGCCCGAGGACAGCTGCGCGGAAACCTCGGGAGCGACGCGGACCGGGCCCTCCCGGGCACCTCGCCCCCGACGTCCGGCTCGGGCGCCCGGGGAACGCTGCGCGGCCTCCCGACCGGGGGGCGATCGTCGTTCCGCCCCGGAATCACCGGCTTCGTCGGCGCCTGCAGATCGGCGACAGACGTCGCCTGGGCGCTCCCGATCACGATCTGGCTCCCGGCAGGCAGGCCGCCGTGGGCTGCGTTGAGATTGACCTGCAGGGCCGTCACGGATGCCTGCGCAGCGGGCGGCCCTTTCTTGCGCGCGCCCGACGACCCGGCGAGCACGGTCAGCGTCCCCCAGTCCTCGAGCGACACGCTGGTTCCGGGAGTGCTCGCGACGTCCTGTCCCAGCGCGCGCAGGCCCTGCACCTCCGAGGCCGAGCTCTCGGAGCCGACCGAGCGCTCGCTCGCGCCCGCGGAGACGGACGCGGTGACCTTGCCCGCGACGATCTCCCCGTTGAAGAGCGAGACGACGATCGCCTCCGCGAACGACTGCGTCGCCGCAGCCGATCCGGGCGAGGCGAAGACCGCGGCGCGCGACCTGCCGACGCTGACGACCGAGCCGTCGCCCGGGTACTGGAAGGACTGGACGTCCGCCGTCGTCGATGTCGGCCACTCGAGATCGCCGAGCGACACACCCTCCTGGCCGGGGATCGTGATCCGGAGGAGGAACGCGCTCGCGCCGGTCTTCGCGCTGCGCGGCGGCGGCGCGGCGGAGGCGATGGCGGTGAAGAGAGCGACCGCGACGGCGACCGCGACGGCGAGGCGTGTCACGGCGGATCAGGGTAGCGCGGCCGCCGCCGGCGCGTCCTCCAGACGAGCTGCACGGCGACGGCGAAGAGCAGGACGGCGAAGAGCTTTCGCAGCGTCGCCTCAGGCAGCTCGATGACGATCCTGGCGCCGATCTCGACACCGACGATCGACGCCAGGCCGACGACGATCGCCGTCCGCAGCCTCAGATTGCCGTAGCGCTGCTGGTTCCACGCACCGGCGAGGACGGTCGGAAGGATGGCCAGGAGCGACGTGCCCTGCGCCTCGAGCTGACCGAGGCCGAGCGCGACGAGCGTCGGGACGAAGAGAATGCCGCCGCCGACACCGAACATGCCTGCAAGTACGCCCGCCGCGAGGCCGAGCAGGAGTGCGAGGGCGACGGTCGACGCGCTCATGTCGTGAGGAGCACCACTCCGATGACGGTCAGGAGCGCCGCAAAGCCGTACGTCAGCGTGCTCTCCCTGACGCGTTGCTGCCAGGCCGTGCCTGCGAGCGCTCCGGCTGCGGCGGGGAGCCCCACGAGCGCCGCGTAGCCGACGTCGACCTCGCCTCGCAGCGAGAAGACGAGGACGCCGGCCGCTCGCCGTGATCACGATCGCCGCAAGCGACGTTGCCGTCGCCTCGCGCTCTGCGAGGCCCGCGACGAGGATGAGGAGGGGCACGACGACGATACCGCCGCCGACCCCGAAGAACGCGGAGAAGACCCCCGCGGCGAGCCCGATGGCGACGAGCCGCACCGGCGTATCGTACGAGCATGGGCAGTCGGGTCGGTCTGGTCGCGATCGTCCTAGCGGTCGCCGGGGTCGCCGCCTCGGGACCTGCGGCACGAACGCCGCCGACCGGTACCGCAATGTTCGTCGCCCAGAACGACATGCGCCTGTGCCCGAGCCCACTGTGCGGCGGCTACTGGGTCGCGCTCGCGAACGGCGTGAGGACGCGCTGCGGAGACGGACAGCGCCAGGCACGCTGCTACGTCGCCGCAGGCGTTGGACCGGTATGGGAAGCGGCTCGCAAGCCTGACCGAAGGCGCGCTCGTGCGCGGAGCGATCGAGCAAGGACAGCGATTTGGCACCCGCCGACTCGATCGGCTCGTCGTCGCGACCCAGTACGCACCGGCCGGTACGGCGACGGCCGGCGGCGGCTACTACCGCGTCTTCGACACGGGGATCGTCTGCGTCCGCGCGCCGTGCTTCTCCTTCCGCGCGCAGGCGGTCAACGGCTCGTCGCGAATCACGACGTCCAGCGTCGACGTCCAGGCATCGGGCGCGACAGCGGCCGAGATCGAGCGCGCCCAGGCGACGCTGCGCACGAAGGATGGCCTCTATGCTCGCGGTCGCTTCGCCTCGACGCCGGACGGCGGTCGCGTGTTCCGGGCGTTGCGCCTCTACCTCAGAGCGCCGCTGCCTCGCGCCTGAGTACGTCCCACGCGAGCTGGACGTCCTCCTCGGTCGTCCGGAAGTTCCCGATCGCGAGGCGCAGCTGGTAGCGACCCGCGAAGCGCGTGTGCGAGAGGAAGACCTCCCCCGTGTCGTTCACGCGCTCGAGCAGGCGCTCGTTGTCGTCGTCCGATCCCGCGTACCGGAAGCAGACGAGCGAGAAGTGCCTCGGCGCCGTCACCTCCCAGCCGGACTCGTCCTGCACCCAGCCTTCGAACAGCTCGGCCAGACGAAGGTGCTCGCGAAGGCGCTCCTGGAGGCCTCGCCGTCCGTAGCAGCGCAGCACGGCCCACAGCTTGAGCGCACGGAACCGGCGTCCGAGCGGGATCGAGACCTCGCTGAGGTTGAGCGCGTCGTCGGGCGAGCGCAGGAACTCGGGGACGAGACTGAACGCGTTTCGGAACTCCTCCTGCCTCCGCGTCCAGAGCACCGAGCAGTCCATCGGAACGCCGAGCCACTTGTGCGGGTTCACGCCGATCGAGTCCGCGCGCTCCCAGCCGGCGAAGAGACCCTGCAGCTCCGGGAGGATCGCCGCCGACCCCGCGTAGGCGGCGTCGACGTGCAACCACGTCCCGGCCGCAGCGCAGCGCTCCGGCGATCTCCGGCACGGGATCGACCGACGGTCATGCCGGTCGTCCCGATCGTCGCGAGGACGAGGCACGCGTCCTCCTCGCCGAGCTCGTCCGGCCGCATCCGGAACGCGTCGTCGGTCGCGCACCTTCCGCAGCTCGAGGCCGAGCAGACGCGCGGCCTTCTCGCCCACCGAGTGCGCGTGCTCCGAGCAGACGAGGACGCGGCGGTCCGGCCGGAGCGAGCGGGCGACGATCGCCGCGGTGAGCACCCCCGTCGAAGCCGTGTCCTCGATGTGACCCCGGAAGTCCTCGGGGAGCCCGACGAGCTGCCGCAGCCAGTCGACCGTCACCTCCTCGAGCTCCTGGAGCGCAGGCGACGTCCGCCAGAGGATCCCGACCTGGTTGAGGCCGGCGATCAAGCAGCTCGGCGAGGACGCCCGGCTCGGCCCCGGTCGTCGCGAAGTACGCGAAGAAGCGCGGGCTCTGCCAGTGCGTGAGCCCTGGGACGAGGATCGATCGAGGTCGTCGAGCACGGCCGAGAACGGCTCGGGCTCGTCGGGCGCCGACGCGGGCAGCGCCGCGCCGGATCGCGCCCGGCTCGACCTGCGAGAGCACCGGGAGCTCGCCGACGCGGTCGAGGTACGAGGCGACCCACTCGAGCGCGAGTGCCCCGTCGGCACGGAAGTCGCTCATCCGCGCAGCTTCGCGATGTCGCGCCAGGAGCGCGTGTTGAGGATCTGCTCCTTCGTGAGCCAGGCCCGGCGCGCCTGGGCGACGCCGAGCTCGGCGTAGCCGAGGGCGCCCACCGAGTGCGCGTCGGTCGTGATCGGAATCCGGACGCCGGCCTCGCCCGCCAGTCGGGCGTGCGTGTCGCGCATGTCGAGCCGGTCTGGCTGCGAGTTGATCTCGAGCGCCGTCCCCGTCTCGACGGCGTGGGCGACCACGCGCTCGACGTCAACCGCCGCGCCGTCCCGCTTCAGGAGCCGCCGGCCTGTGAGGTGCCCGATGCAGTCGACGTTCGGGTTGTCCATCGCGCCCATGATCCGCTCGGTCGGGCTCCGGTCGAACGACGTGTGGAGCGACGCGATCACCCAGTCGAGCTCCGCGAGCACGTCGTCGTCGACGTCGAGCGAGCCGTCCGCGCGGATGTTCACCTCGATCCCGCGGAGGATCCGGAACGACGTGAGCCGCTCGTTGAGCCCGTCGATCTCCTTCCACTGCGCCTCGAGCCGCCCGTCCCGCAGGTAATGCGAGTGGTCGGTGATGCACAGGAACCGGTACCCGCGAGACTTGGCCGTGCGGGCCATCTCCTCGAGCGAGTTCTTGCCGTCCGAGGACCACGTCGAGTGGCAGTGCATCTCGCCGCGAAGGTCGTCGAGCTCGACGAGGGTCGGAAGCGCTCCGTCCCGCGCCGCCGCGATCTCGTGGGTCCCCTCGCGGAGCTCCGGCGGGATGTCGCGGTACCCGAGGAAGGCGTAGAGCTCGTCCTCGGTCGGATGCGTGACGACCTCGCCGGACTCGACGTCCGTCACGCCGTACTCGGAGATCGAGAGCCCGCGGCGCTGCGCGTCCTCCCGCAGCGCGATGTTGTGGTCCTTCGAGCCCGTGAAGTGCTGGAGCACGTTGCCGTAGCACTCGTCCGGCACGACCCGCAGGTCGAAGCGGAGGCCGTCGTGGCTCACGACGGTCGCCTTCGTGTCGCCGCGCGCGACCACCTCGGAGACCCAGTCCCCGTCGCAGAACGCGGCGATCAGCGCGGGCGCGTCGCTCGACGTCGCGATGAGGTCGAGGTCGCGAACGGTCTCGCGCCTGCGCCGCACGCTCCCGGCCTCCGAGACCGCCGTCGCGGCCGGGTGCGCCGAGAGCTCGGAGACGACGCGCCTGACCGCCGGAAGCGCGTGCCCGAGAAGACGCCTGGTCTCCGCCTTGTCGCCGACCCCCGCCTCGAGCGCCTTCAGGATCTTCTCCTCGCTGCGCGCGCCCATCCCGGAGAGGTCGCGCAGCCGGCCCTCCTCGGCGGCGCTCTTCAGGCCGTCGAGCGAGGTGATCCCGAGCTGCGTCCAGATCCGCGCCGCCGTCTTCGGGCCGACGCCGGGAAGCCGGAGGAACTCGACGACGCCGGCGGGCACGAGGCCGCGCCGCTTGGTGAGCGCGTGCATCTCGCCGTCCTCCACGACCTCGACGACCTTGTTCTCGATCGTCTTGCCGATCCCGGGGAGCTCCTTCGCGCGCCCGTCGAGCGCGAGCTCGGCGATCGGCAGCGGCGACTCGCGGATCCGGCCGGCCGCGCGGCGGTACGCGACGACCTTGAACGACTCCTCCTCGAGGATCTCGGAGAGGTCGGCGAGGAGGTCGAGCTGGTCCGCGAGCTCGCCGTTGCGGGGCAACGTCTGAGGCATCCCGCGATGATATTGCGATGCCTCGCGCGGTCCTGTGCCTCCCGACGTACAACGAGCGCGAGAACCTCGAGGCGATGATCGACGCGCTCGGCGGCGGTCCTCGACACGACCGCCGACCGCGTGCTCGTCATCGACGACGGCTCTCCGGACGGCACAGGCGAGATCGCCGACCGGCTCGCCGGCGAGCACTCGTGGGTGTCGGTGCTGCATCGACCGGCGAAGGAGGGGATCGGCCCCGCGTACATCGCCGGATTCCGGTGGGCGCTCGCCGAGGGCGCCGAGCTCGTCCTCGAGATGGACTGCGACTTCTCGCACGACCCGGCGGACGTCCCGCGGCTGATCGACGCGGCGGCCGACGCCGACCTCGTCCTCGGCTCGCGGTACGCGCCCGGCGGCGGAACCGCGAACTGGGGCCTCGTCCGGCGAATCGTGTCCCGCGGGGGCTGCCTCTACGCACAGGTCCTCCTCGGCCTGCGCGTCCGCGACCTCACGGGCGGCTTCAAGTGCTTCCGGCGCGCCGCGCTCGAGGCGATCGACCTCGACGCGCTCTCGGCCCACGGGTACGCCTTCCAGATCGAGACGACCTACCGCGTCTCGCGGGCGGGGCTGCGCGTACGAGAGGTCCCGATCACGTTCGTCGAGCGTCGCGCCGGCGCGTCGAAGATGACGGGCTCGATCGTCGCCGAGGCGATGTGGAAGGTCCCGCTGCTCCGGCTCCGGGCGCTCACCGGCAAGCTGTAGTCATGGACACGGTCGACGCGGCGGCGTTCGAGCGCGAGGTGCTCGCGTCGCCGGTCCCCGTGATCGTCGACTTCTGGGCGCCGTGGTGCAAGCCGTGCGAGGCGATCGAGCCGCATCTCCTCGGGCTCGCCGACGAGTGGGGCGGGCGCGTGCGGCTCGTGCGCGTGAACGTCGACGAGGAGGCCGGGCTCTCCGCGCGCTACGGCGTGCTGTCGCTGCCGACGGTGATCCTGTTCGCGGACGGCGAGCCGAAGGCGACGGTCTACGGCGCCCAGCCCCGCAGCCGCTTCGAGCGCGAGTTCGCGCCCTTCGTCTGACGCGGTTCGTACGCTCGCGCCCTCGCGCCGTACTTCGAACGTCACCGTCGATACGGTGATCGCCTACGGCGGATCG
This sequence comes from uncultured Gaiellaceae bacterium, assembly GCA_963805135.1. Taxonomy (GTDB): domain Bacteria; phylum Actinomycetota; class Thermoleophilia; order Gaiellales; family Gaiellaceae; genus GMQP-bins7. Next base: position 25,723 of record CAWDSX010000021.1, read on the forward strand.
TCCGCCGCACACGCTCGGCCAACTCGAGCGCTCGTCGTCGTTCGAGTCGGGATCGCGAGCTCGAACTGCCTCGCGCCTCGCGTATCCCCTACGAGTCGACGCACTGCGCTACTGCGGCTCGAGCGTTTCACCTGGAACTCCCGAGCGCGCCTGCGACACTGGGCTCGTGGCGACGAGCTCGCGGCAAGCTGGGCGGACATCCTCGAAGGCGAGGAGGTCGCGTACTCGGGCGTCGAGCCACCTCGCGAGCCGAAGCTCGAGCCGCTGCCGGACGACCTCGATCCGCGCGTCGCGTCCGCGCTCGTCGGGACCGGCGTCACGGCCCTGTACCGCCACCAGGCCGAGGCCTGGGAGGCGGCGCGGCGTGGCGAGAACGTCGTCGTCACGACGGGCACGGCCTCGGGGAAGTCGCTCGCGTTCAACCTGCCCGTGCTCGACGCGATCGCCCGCGATCCCAAGACGCCGGGCGATCTACCTCTACCCGACGAAGGCGCTCGCGCAGGATCAGGCGCGGTCGCTGGCCGAGCTTCGCCTCAAGGGGCTCAAGCCGGCGATCTACGACGGCGACACGCCGGGCGAGCGGCGGTGGCAGATCCGCAAGTGGTCGAACGTCGTCCTCACGAACCCGGACATGCTCCACGTGGGCGTCCTCCCGCACCACGACCGCTGGGGCGACGTCCTCGCGAACCTCCGCTACGTCGTCGTGGACGAGGCGCACGTCTACCGCGGGGTCTTCGGATCGCACGTCGCGAACGTCCTCCGCCGGCTTCGGCGGCTCGCGCGGATCTACGACGCCGAGCCCCAGTTCCTGCTCGCAACCGCCACCATCGCGAACCCCGGGGAGCTCGCGCTCGAGCTCACGGGAGAGGGAGCGACCGTCGTCGACCGCGACACCTCGGCGCGCGCCGAGCGCGAGGTCGTCATCTGGAACCCGCCGCTCCTCGACGCCGAGCTCGGCCTGCGCGCGAGCCCGCTCGGCGATGCCGCACGGCTCCTGTCGCAGCTGACGTCGAGGGGTCTCCGCACGATCTGCTTCGCGAAGAGCCGCAAGGCGGCCGAGCTGATCCACCGCTTCGCCGCCGAGCGCGTCGACGCCGCGACCGCCCAGAGGCTCGCTCCGTACCGCGCCGGGCTACACGCGCGGAGCAGCGACGCGAGATCGAACGGCGACTCGTCGAGGGCGAGCTCCTGGGCGTGACGGCGACGGACGCGCTCGAGCTCGGCATCGACATCGGCCTCCTCGACTGCGCGATCTCGGTCGGGTTCCCGGGCACGGTCGCGTCGCTTCGCCAGCAGTGGGGCCGCGCGGGCAGGCGAGACCGTGGCCTCGCGATCCTCGTCGCCTCCGACGACGCGCTCGACCAGTTCTTCGCGCGCGAGCCGGACGCGCTCCTCTCCCGCAGGGTCGAAGCGGCGATCCTCGATCATGCGAACCCGAGGATTCTCGACCCGCACGTCCTCGCCGCCGCCTTCGAGGCGCCGCTCGAGCGAGAGTGACGCCGACATCCTCGGCTCCGAGGCGCTCCGCCGGGCGGCCGAGCTCCCCGAGCTCGAGCGCACGGGCGCCGGCTACGTCTGGAAGGGCCGCGACTACCCGGCCGCCCGTATCTCGCTCCGGTCCGGAGACGCGGAAGCGTTCACGGTGGTCGACGGCGAGACCGGCTCGCTGCTCGGGCTCGTCGAGCGCGACCGGGCGTACTCGACCGTCCACGAGGGCGCGGTGTACCTCCACCTCGGCGAGCAGTACCTCGTCGAGTCGCTCTCGCTCGAGGACCGCGTGGCCGTCGTCTCGCCGACCCGCGTCGAGTGGTACACGCAGGCGAAGAAGGAGTCCGAGACGACGATCGAGGAGTCGCAGCGCGCCGACGTCCGGCTCGGCGTCGAGCTCCACTTCGGGCGAGTCTCGGTCACCGAGCAGGTCGTCGGGTACGCGCGGAAGGCCGTCCGCGACGGCGCGACCATCGACGTCGTGCCCATGCTCATGCCCGAGACGACCTTCGAGACGGAGGCGATCTGGTTCTGCCCCGAGCCCGACCACCTCGAGGGCTTCGAGCAGATGCCGAAGCTCCTCGGCGCCCTGCACGCGGCCGAGCACAGCCTCATCGCGCTCCTGCCGCTGTGGGCGATGTGCGACCGCTGGGACATCGGCGGCCTCTCGACGAACGTCCACTACCAGACCGGCCGACCGACGATCTTCGTCTACGACGGCCACTCGGGCGGCGTCGGCATCACCGAGCGCGGCTTCGACCGCTTCGCCGACTGGGTCGAGGACACGGCGCACCTGCTGCAGCGCTGCCCCTGTGCGGCACGGCTGCCCCTCCTGCGTCCAGAGCCCGAAGTGCGGCAACCTCAACGAGCCGCTCGACAAGGCCGGCGCGCGCCTGCTCCTCGAGCGCATGCTCGCGGGCTAGTGTCGAAACGGCGTCGAGTCGTTCGTCTACAGGTAAGCGACGCGAAGGAGGCAACGTGCAGTACATCGCTCTGATCTACGCGGACGAGGAGGTGTGGTCGACCTTCTCGGAGGAACAACGTCAGGCGGCCTACGAGCAATACCGTGCCTTCGGTCGTGAGGCCGAGTCCGCAGGCGTGCTCGCGGGCGGCAACGAGCTCGGACCGACCCGGGACGCCACCACCGTACGCGTGCGCGACGACGAGACGCTCGTGACCGACGGGCCGTACGCCGAGGTGAAGGAGGCGCTCGGCGGCTTCTACCTCCTCGAGTGCGAGTCGATGGACGAGGCCCTCGACTGGTCGGCCCGCATCCCCGGCGCCCACCACGGCTCGGTCGAGGTCCGACCCGTGTACGTCGATCCCGAGGAGGCACAGCTGTGAACTACGCACTGCTCATCTACGGGGACGACTCCGGGTGGGCCGACCTACCCGACGAGGAGAGGATGGAGCTCCGAGCGGCCCAGATGCCGGAGTGGGTCGCGCTCTTCCCCGAGCTCAGGAAGGCGGACCCGAACGTCGTCGGCAAGGAGCTCGACGGCCGAAGCACCGCGAAGGTCGTCCAGGTCCGCGACGGCGAGCGACTCGTCACCGACGGCCCCTTCGCCGAGACGAAGGAGATCCTCGGCGGCGCGTTCTTCATGGATCTTCCGGACCTCGACGAGGCGATCAGGCTCGCGGCGCTCATTCCGGCGGCGAAGCACGGCTCGATCGAGATCCGCCCCGTCCTGCAATAGGTCCGTGCTGCAATAGCTGCGTGCAGCCAGACGTCGAGCGGGTCTTCCGAGAGGAGTGGAGCAGTGCCGTCGCGATCCTCACGCGCGTCCTCGGCGACCTCGAGCTCGCCGAGGACGCGGTGCAGGACGCCTTCGCAACAGCCCTCGAGCGCTGGCCGCGTGACGGGTTGCCGAGGACGCCCGGCGCCTGGATCGTCACGACCGCTCGGAACCGGGCGATCGACCGGATCCGCCGCGAGAAGGTCTTCCAGCAGAAGGCGGAGATCATCGGGCGGCTGCAGGAGCTCCCGGTCGAGGAGGACGACGTGAGCGCGATCCCCGACGACCGGCTCGCCCTCGTCTTCACCTGCTGCCACCCGGCGCTCGCCGCCGAGAGCCGTGTCGCCCTGACGCTGCGGGAGGTCGGCGGTCTCACCACGACGGAGATCGCGCACGCCTTCCTCGTCGCGGAGCCGGCGATGGCGCAGCGGCTCGTGCGTGCGAAGCGGAAGATCCGCGCCGCCGGGATCCCGTTCCGCGTGCCGCCGGACTACCTACTACCCGAGCGACTCCGGTCCGTCCTCGCGGTGCTCTACCTCGTGTTCAACGAGGGGTATGCGGCCACGGCCGGACCCGAGCTCGTGCGCGCTGACCTGTGCGACGAGGCGATCCGTCTCGGGAAGCTCCTCGCCGTCCTCATGCCGGACGAGGCGGAGGTGTTCGGCCTCCTGGCGCTCATGCTTCTGCAGGACTCGCGCCGCGCCGCGCGCATCGGTCACGACGGCGAGATCGTCCTCCTCGAGGACCAGGACCGTGCGCTCTGGGACGAGAGTCGCATCGACGAGGGCCTCAGGGTGCTCGACCGGGCCGTGTCGCTCCGGCGTCCAGGCCCGTACCAGCTCCAGGCGGCGATCGCCGGCGCTCACGCCGAGGAGCGGCCGAAGGCGGAGATCGTGCTCCTGTACGAGGCGCTCGCGAGTCTCGATCCGTCGCCGGTCGTCCAGCTCAACCGGGCCGTCGCCGTCGCGCTGGCCGGCGACGTCGACGAGGGCCTCGCGCTGCTCGACGAGGTCGACGGTCTCGACCAGTACCACCTCCTGCACGCCGCGCGAGCCGACCTCTACCGCCGGCTCGAGCGGAGAGACGAGGCAGCCGCCGCGTACCGTCGCGCGCTGGAGCTGACGACGAACGAGGCCGAGACGCGGTACCTACAGCGGCGCCTGGCCGAGGTCTCGTAACGCGAGGTCGACGGCCTCGGCCGGCGTCGAGGCAATTCGTGCGCCCTTCGACCGCCGGCGCGCCGGCGAGCGCGACGACGGATCTGCCGAGCCGCAGCGCCAGCGCCATCTCGGCGGTCGTCCCGTAGCTCCCGCCGACCGCGATCACCGCGTCGCCCGATGCGGCCACAGCGAGATTGCGCGCATGGCCGATTCCGGTCACGACGACGTGGTCGGCCCACGGGTTCGCCGCGTCCCGAGTCTCGCCCGGGAAGGATCGCGACGGTGGTGCCGCCGGCCGACTTCGCGCCGCGATGCGCCGCGGCCATCACCTCGTCGAGACCGCCCGTGACGACCGTGCAGCCGCGCTCGGCGAGGAGGCGCCCGACCTCCTCGGCCGTCGCCTCCCACTCGACTCCGCTGCCGACCACTGCGACCTGGATCGCCATCGCGGTGATAAGCATGACCCGTGGAGCGACGGGAGGCACGCGGCGGCACCCTCGTCCTCGGCGGTGGCTTCGCCGGGAGCTACGTCGGCCGTCTCCTGAAACGCCGCGGCGCCACGATCGTCTCGCTCGAGAACTTCATGCTCTACACGCCACTCCTTCCCGAGGCGGCGTCGGGCACGATCGAGCCACGACACGTCGTCGTCCCGCTCCGCGAGATGTGCCCGCACGCCGAGCTCGTCCTTGGACGGGTCGCGAGCCACGACCGGGAGCACCGCGTCGTGACGGTCGAATCGCTCGCGGGCCCGCTCGAGATCGGGTACGAGCGGCTCGTCGTCGCACTCGGCGCGACGACGCGGACGTTGCCGATCCCCGGCCTCGCCGAGCACGGGATGGGCTTCAAGGATCTCGCCGACGCGATCGCCCTCCGCAACCACGTGCTCCTGCAGCTGGAGCGGGCGTCGATCCATCCGGACGATCCCTCGGAGCTCGGCTTCGTCTTCGTGGGCGCCGGTTACGCAGGCGTCGAGGCGCTGGCCGAGCTGAACGACATGGCGAGCGCCGCGCTGCGGTCGTACCCGGCACTCCGCGGCGTCCCGCAGCGCTGGGTGCTGGTCGACGCCGCGCCGAAGATCCTTCCGGAGATCCCACGCGGGCTCGGGCGGTACGCCGCGCGCCGGCTCGAGAAGCGCGGCGTGGAGATCCACGTCGGCACGACGCTCGACTCGTACGACGGGACCGAGGCGGCGCTCGCGGACGGCACGCGCATCCCCGCGCGAACACTCGTGTGGACGGCCGGGGTTCGAGCGAGCCCGCTCCTCCCGCGACCTCGGGCTTCCGCTCGACGAGCGTGGGCGCGTCGTCGTCGACGAGACACTGCGCGTCGAGGGCGCCGACGGCATCTGGGCGCTCGGGGACTGCGCAGCCGTGAAGAACACGAAGACGCCGGGTGTCGTCGACCCGCCGACGTGCCAGCACGCCCTCCGCCAGGCGCGACGGCTGACCAAGAACCTCACCGGCCCACCGAAGCCGTACGGCTACCGCATGCTCGGCCAGGTGGCGACGCTCGGACGCTTCAAGGGCATCGCAGAGATCCCCGGTCTCCACCTATGGGGGTTCCCCGGGTGGTTCGTCACGCGGACGTACCACCTGTACCAGCTTCCGCTCCTCACGCGAAAGCTCCGCGTCGTCGTCGACTGGACCGTCGCCCTCTTCTTCCGCCGCGACATCGTCGAGCTCTCGATGCTCGGCCATGCACGTCCTCTGGGCGCGAGCCCGGAATCTGCAGATGACAGACTCCGGGCGCTCGGCCCGGACTAGCGCAGCGCCCTTCAGCGCCTTCTTCAGCGACTGCTTGCCGGCGAGCGCGCCTGCGAAGAGGTCGCCGTGGCGCGCGACCCGGTCGAGCACAGCCGTCCATCGTGAACGCCGACGGATCGAGTCCGGAGCCTGACCTCCTCCCAGCGCAGCGGAGTCGAGACGGGAGCGCCCGCCCGCGGACGGACCGAGTAGACCATCGCGTTCGTCGCGCCGGGCCGGTTCTGGTTGGCGTCGACGAGCACGCCCTTCCGCTTGGACTTCGCCCACGCGGTCGTCACGAGGCCGGGATGCGTCCGCTCGAGGGCGCTGCCGACGATCGCGGCGAACTCGCGCGCCTCCGGGAACGTGTGCCGGCGCGCGACGGGCACGAGCACGTGGATCCCGCGCGAGCCCGACGTCTTGGGGAACGACTCGAGCTCGAGCAGGTCGAGCGTCTCCTTGACGAGCCGCGCGACCTCGATCACCTCGTCGAACCCCGACCCCTCGGACGGGTCGAGGTCGAACATGACCCAGTCGGGCAGCTCGGGACGGTCGACCCGCGACGACCACGCGTGCAGGTCGATGCAGCCCATGTTCGCCATCCAGAGCAGCGCGAGCTCGTCGTCGACGAGCGCGTACTCGATGATCTTCTTCTCGCCCTCGCGCGTCGACGCGGGAAGCGGCGCCCGCTCGATCCAGTCCGGCATGTGCGACGGAGCGTTCTTCTGGAAGAAGCTCTTGCCCTGCCAGCCGTCGGGGTAGCGCTTCATCGTGAACGGCCGCCTCCGCAGGTGCGGGACCAGAACCTCGGCGACGTCGCGGTAGTACGCGATCAGATCGCCCTTCGTGATCCCCTCCTCCGGCCAGAACGGCTTGTCGAGGTTCGAGAGGCGAAGCTCTCGCTTCCCCCGCTTCAGGACGCGCCGGAAGCGGCGCGCGCTCGCGACGCACGTCCGGCGCCTCCCGGTCCTCGCGGATCCGCAGGTACGACGGGCGCGCGGAGCCGGCCTTCGTGCGTCCACTCGGCGAACTCGACCTCGGCGACGAGCCGCGGCTCCACCCAGGTGACGTCGGAGCCGCCGGACGCGCGGCATCTTCGGAACGTCCGCGAAGGGCGAATCGGGGCGCTCGAGCGGCTCGAGCAGCGCGCGGAGCCGCTCGATCTCGTGATCGGAGAAGCCCGTCCCGATGTTCCCGGCCCAGCGCAGCCCACCCGCCTCGTGTACCCCGGCGACGAGGGCGCCGAACCCTCCCGTCCGGCGTCCCTGGCCACGCGTGTAGCCGGCGATGACGACCTCCTGCGTCCGCCGCAGCTTGACCTTGTGCCAGTCGGGCGATCGTCTGCCCGGGCTTGTACTGCGAGTCGCGTCTTCTTGGCGACGACGCCTTCGAGGCCCTGTTGACGCGCGGCAGCCAGCAGGGCCGCGCCGTCGTCGAACTGCGGCGACACGAGCACGCCCGCGCCCGGTCCGACGATCTTCTCGAGACGCGTTCGACGCTCGGCGAGCGGCAGGTCGAGCAGCGACTCGGACTCGAGCTCGAGGAGGTCGAAGAGGACGAGGACGGGAGTGCCCGCGCCCTCCTGTAGGAGCGAGAAGCGTGAGCGACCCTGCTCGTCGAGCGCGCAGATCTCACCGTCGAGGACGGCGTCGGAGGTCGTGATCGCAAGCGCCGCCGCCCGCGCGACGTCGCGAAACCTCTCGGTCAGGTCGTTGCCGTTCCGGCTCGTGAGCGTGACCTCGCCTCCGGAGACCGTCACGATGGCGCGATAGCCGTCCCACTTCGGCTCGAAGACCCAGCCTTCACCGACAGGCGGTGTCTCGGCGGTCGTGGAGAGCATCGGCTCGTAGCGACCGCCCGCGCCGTCGCCGGCGTCCTTGCGCAGGAGAAGCCAGTTCTTGGCATCGCCGTCGAGCGCTGCCGGCACCAGCGTCCACTCGCCGTCGAGGCGCTCGCCGTGGAGCCGCACCGTGAGTCCGCCGTCGCGCTTCTCCTCGAGGAGGTCGTACGTGCCGCGGTCCCAGATCTCGACCGTCCCGGCGCCGTACTGCCCCGCCGGGATCACGCCCTCGAAGTCCGCGTACTCGAGCGGATGGTCCTCGACGTGCACCGCGAGGTGGCGCTCGCCCCTTCGCAGAGGGACGCCCTTCGGGCACGGCCCAGCTCGCGAGCGCGCCGTCGCGCTCGAGCCTGAAGTCGTAGTGGAGCCGCCGCGCCGCGTGTCGCTGGATCACGAATCTCGGCCGCTCGACCCCGCGCTTCGCATCGCCGAACGGCTCCGGCGTCTTCCCCGGCTCGCGCTTACGGCGGTACGTCGTCGAGGCTCACCTGTGGATTGTCGCCCGAAGCGCAACACTTCCTTTACCAACCCGCTGCTAGACGGTTCATTTCCCTGCTCAGAGGCCATTACGAGGCCGGGGATAAGCCTGTGGAATCTGTGGAAAGCCTCAAACGGAGGCGAGAACGCCCATCACGCGGTACTTCGCCCGTCGCTCGCGGCGCCGCTCGGCGGGATCCATCCCTTCGATTTCGTCGAATGCAGCGAGAATGCCCTGCTCGAGCAGCAGCGCAGCGGCGTCGGCGTCGGTATGGGCGCCGCCTTCGGGCTCCGCGACGATGCCGTCGATCACGCCGAGCTCGAGGCAGTGGACGGCGTCCGGCTTGAATGCGGCGGCGGCCTTCCGCGCCTCGCCCGCGTCGCGCCAGAGGATCGCCGCGCATCCCTCCGGGGAGATCACCGAGTAGATCGCGTTCTCCTGCATCAGCACGCGGTCTGCGACCGCGATCGCGATCGCGCCGCCCGAGCCCCCTTCGCCGATGACGCAGGCCACGGTCGGCACGTTCAGGCGCACCATCGCCGCCTGCGAGCGCGCGATCGCCCCACCCTGGCCGTGCTGCTCGGCCGCGACTCCCGGGTACGCGCCGGGCGTGTCGACCATCGTGACGAGCGGGAACCCGTGCCGTTCCGCGAGCGCCATCGCCCGCATCGCCTTCCGGTAGCCCTCGGGGTACGCCATCCCGAAGTTCCGCTTCGTGCGTTCCTTGAGATCGCGCCCCTTCTGGTGCCCGAGGAGCACCACCGTCCGGCCGCCGATCTTCCCGAGGCCCGTCACGAGCGCGCGGTCGTCCGCGCGGCCCCGATCGCCGTGCAGCTCGAAGAAGTCCTCGAAGATCCGCTCGACGTAGTCGAGCGTGTACGGCCGGTCGACGTGCCGGGCGAGCTCGACCGACTGCCAGATCTCCTCCGCGGTCGGATCCGCCTGGAGGTGGTCGAGCTGGTCCTGGAGGCGCGCGAGCTCGCCGCTGAGCTTCGTGCCGCGCAGGAGCTTCATGCCGCCGAGCTTACTGAGCCGCTCCCGCAGCCGCAGCTCGTCCTCGTTCGCCACTAGGCGCCTGCGAACAGCCGGAGGAGCCGGCCGAGGGTCGGGCGCAGCTCGGCTCGCGGGACGATCGCGTCGAGATGGCCGAAGCGGTAGTTCGACTCCGCGAGCCCGAAGTCGTCGGGGAGCTTCTCCCGCGTCGTCTGCGCGACGACGCGCGGGCCGGCGAACGACATGAGCGCGCCGGGCTCCGCGACGACGACGTCGCCAAGGCTCGCGAAGCTCGCGAGCACGCCTCCCGTCGTCGGGTGCGTGAGGACCGAGATCATGGCGCCGCCCGACTCGTGGAGCTCGTCGATCGCGCAGATCGTCTTCGGAAGCTGCATGAGCGCGAGGATCCCTTCCTGCATGCGCGCTCCGCCCGACGCGGAGATCGACACGAGAGGTACGCCGGCGCTCGTTGCCCGGTCGCACGCGCGAACGAACTTCTCGCCGACGACGCTCCCCATCGAGCCGCCCATGAACTCGAAGTCCATGACCGCGAGCTGACAGTCGCCCTCCTCGATCGCCGCCGCCCCACACACGACGGCGTCGCCCAGGCCGGTCGCGACTTCCGCCTCGGCAAGGCGCTCGGTGTACGGCCGCAGGTCGAAGAACGCAAGCGGGTCGGCCGAGCGGAGATCCACGTCCTCCTCGCCGAACGTGCCCTGATCGACGAGCTGCTCGATGCGCGCGCGGGCTCGAACCCGGAAGTGGTGGCCGCACTGCGGGCAGACACGGAGTGTCTGCTCGAGCTCGTCGTCGCGGTAGTGCGACCCGCAGCCGGGGCACGTGTTGGGATGAGCCCGACCCGGCGCCGGCTCGTCCGGGCGCTTGCTCTCCACCTCGACGTCGACCCGATCTTGCCCGGAAGACATGGCTGGATACTAGAAGCCGGCCGCCGCGAGCATCCGCGTCGCCAGCGCAGCGTTGCGATCCGTGGCCACGAGCCCCGTGACGCCGATCCCCGCGATCGTCGTCCGTGACGCGAGGTCGCGAAGCAGCAACTCGAGCTCGGCGGCCGACATGCCGTCGGGCTCCGGGATGAGCACGTCCACCTCGCTCGGATCGAGGACGTCGAGATCGAGCGCGACGTACAGCGCGTCCGTGTCCGCGAGCGCACGATCGAGCGAGTCGTCGAGGCCGACCGCGGACATGAACTCCACCTCCGGCGGATCGAGGTTGCGCGCACCGACGAGCGCAGCGTCCTCGGGTGCGATCACACCGCCGTCGAGGAGCATGCGGAACGGCATGCCCCAGAGGTTTCCGGACGGCGACGTCTCGGGCGTGTTGAGATCACCGTGCGAGTCGATCCAGACGAGCGCGAGCCGGTCGACACGGCGTGCGACGCCGGAGGCGGCTCCGACGTGCGTGCAGCAACAGCCACCGAGGACGATCGGCCGTCGGGCGAGCGCCTCGGCGATCGCCTTCGACTGCTCCTCGAGCGTCGCCCGCTCCACGACCGCGACCTCCGGATACGGCAGGTCGACGCGAGCGCCCGCGACCATCCCTTCACCCCCGGTTCCCCAGGCGGCCGGAACGCGCACGAGACCTGCACCGAAGGTCGAGCCACAGCTGTGGCACTCGTAGCCGTCCCCGATCGCGACCGCGGTGAACGTGTGGCAGTTCGGGCACCGCGCGCGCAAAACGCTCATGCGAGCACGCGTTCGTAGATGTCGAAGCGGCGCGTCGCAGACATGCCGACGTCCCCGTACAGCGAGTTCGCACCTGTCGGGCTCTCCGCGTCGACGCCGAGGCCCGCGCGTGTCAGGCCACGCTCGCCGAACGCGTCGAATGCGTGCGCGAGCAGCGCGTGGCCGATTCCGCGCCGTCTCCACTCGCGCCGCACCGCGAGCACGGCGACCCAGCCGAGGTCCGGATCAGTCGCGTGGCGGCGGCAGATGACGACGCCGCAGGCGTCGGACCCGTCCCAGGCGAGAAACCACAGCGTGCGCTCGAAGTGCCCGCCGCGTTCCCGAAGTCGCGCTTCCGCCCAATCGAGCGCCTTGGGCTCCGGCCGCCCCTGGAGATCGATCCAGCCCCGCTCCTCCCCGATGTCCTCGACGAGGACGTACACGCCGTCTCCGATCCGTGCGTCGCATCGGAGGTCGTTCGGAGACGTCCACTCGCTCGCAATCTCGGCCGGGTCGACCGGCTCGGGCCAGTGCTCGTTCATGAGTCGCGCGACCTCCGGCGCATCGTCCTCGGTGGGAGGACGCAGCGCGGTCACTGGGGCGGAGCGAGCGAGTCGAGCGCGTCCGCGAGGCGCAGCGTGCTCAGCAAGGTTCTCGACGCCCTGCGGATCGTCCGGCTCGTCGAGGCGATTGATCCAGACCGTCGGGATCCCGAGCTCGCTCGCAGGCTCGATGTCGTGGAAGAGACTCTGCGCGACGTGGACGTGCCGGACGTCGTCGGCGCCACCCACCCGCTCGCGGAAGACCTCCCAGTGACGCTTCCCGGGCTTGTACGACCCGATCTCCGAGGCGACGATCACCGGGTTGAAGGCGATCCCGATCTCGACCATGGACGCCTCGATCAGGTCGCGATCGGTGTTGGAGAGGATCCCGAGGCGCCAGCCGCGGCTCCGCGCCTCCTCGAGACCCGGGCGGACGTCGTCGAACACGGGCCAGGACGGCAGCGAGCGCGCGAGCGCGTTGGTCTCGCCCTCCGGCAGGCTCAGCCCCGTCTCGTCGGCGAGCCGCTCGAGCGCGATCGTGAGCACCTCGCGATACGACATCCCGGGGTTCTCCGTCTGGATCTCGGGCTCGAGCTCGTGGTAGCGGACGAGCAGCTCGTCGGCCCGCTCGACGCCGAAGAGCCGCTCGAGCTGGGCATGGATGCCGCCGTTCCAGTCCACGAGCGTGCCGTAACAGTCGAACGTCGCCCACCGGTCCACGCCGCAAGCCTAGTCTCCAAACCGTGATCGAGATCAGGCCGATGCGCGCTGCAGACTGGCCCGCGGTCGAGGCGATCTACGCCGAGGGCATCGCGACCAGGGCGGCGACGTTCGAGACGGAGCCTCCCGACTACGACTCGTTCGATGCGAGCCACCACCCGGGGCACCGCCTCGTCGCCGTCGAGAGCGGCCGCGTCGTGGGGTGGGTCGCCCTCGCTCCCACGTCGGCACGTGCCTGTTATGCAGGGGTGGCCGAGAACTCCGTCTACGTCGCGGAGAGTGGGAGAGGACGAGGGATCGGTCGCGCCCTGATGGAAGCCGTGATCGCGAGTGCAGTCGATGGCGGGATCTGGTCGATCCAGGCGGGCATGTTCCCGGAGAACGCTGCGAGCGTCGCGCTCCACGAGCGCCTCGGCTTCCGCCTCGTCGGCCGGTTCGAGCGCATCGCGCAGCTCGACGGCGTCTGGCGCGACACCGTCCTCCTCGAGCTCAGGCTCTAGTTACTCGGCCTCGGCCCAGCGGCGGAAGACGACGCAGGCGTTGTGTCCGCCGAAGCCGAACGAGTTCGAGACCGCGACCTCGATCTCCTCGCGCCGCGCCTCGTTCGGGATGTAGTCGAGGTCGCACTCGGGATCGGGGTCCTCGTAGTTGATCGTCGGCGGCAGCACGCCGTCCTTCAGCGCGAACGTCGTGAAGATCGCCTCGACCGCTCCCGCAGCGCCCAGGCAGTGTCCCGTGGCGCCCTTCGTCGAGGAGACGGGCGTCCGGTAGGCCTTCTCCTCGCCGAGCGCGAGCTTGAGCACGCGCGTCTCCGCGGAGTCGCCGGACGGCGTCGACGTCCCGTGGGCGTTCACGTACCCCACGACCTCGGGCTCGATCCCGGCGTCGGAGAACGCCATCCTCATCGCGCGAGCCGGATTCGCCCCCGTCGGGTCCGGATCGGAGACGTGGCTCGCGTCGGACGAGACGCCGTAGCCCAGGACCTCCCCGTAGATCTTGGCCCCGCGAGCGCGTGCGTGCTCGAGCTCCTCGAGCACGAGCATTCCCGCAGCCTCGCCCATGACGAACCCGTCGCGGCCAGAGTCGAACGGCCGTGACGCGCCCTTCGGGTCGTCGTTCCGGCGTGAGAGCGCACGCATCGCGGTGAAGCCGGCTATGCCGACGCGCGTGATCGGCGCCTCCGTCCCGCCGCAGAACATGACGTCGGCGCGGCCGAGGCGAATCGCGTCGAGACCGTCGCCGATTGCCATGTTCGACGCCGCGCAGGCCGTGCATTCCGCAGCGAGTGGCCCCTGCGCGCCGAGCTCCATCGACACCCAGGCGGCCGCCATGTTCGGGATGATCTGGACGATCGCGAAGGGGCTCGTCCGGTCAGGGCCGCGCTCGAGGAGGGTCTGGAAGCAGTTCTCGAACGCGTACAGCCCGCCGATCCCCGTCGCGACGGCTGCTCCGACTCGCTCCGGCTCCGACGCGATCGAGACGCCGCTGTCGGCCTCGGCCATGCGAGCTGCCGAGAGCGCGAGCTGCGAGAACCTGTCCATACGCCGCGCCTGCTTGCGATCGATCCAGACGGTCGGGTCGAACTCCTTCAGCTCGCACGCGAAGTGGACGTCGTAGTCGGCCGTGTCGAAATGCGTGATCGGCCCGGCGCCCGACTCGCCCGCGACGAGGGTCTGCCACGACGACTCCGGGTCGTTGCCGAGCGGCGTGACCATGCCGACGCCCGTGATGACGACTCGGCGACGGCCGTTGGCGGATCCGTCCGCCACTACATCCCCAGTCCGCCGTCGACGAGCAGCACGGCGCCGGTGATGAACGACGACTCGTCCGAGCACAGGAACCGCACCGCACCGGCGACGTCCTCCGGATCGCCGAGCCGGCCGAGCGGCGTGTTCGTGAGCATCGCCTCGGTGGCCTCCTCGGGCAGGACGTCCGTGAGCTGCGTCTTCACGTACCCGGGAACGACGACGTTCGCGCGGACGTTCCGGCTGCCGAGCTCGCGCGCGAGCGACTTCGTGAAGCCGATGATCCCGGCCTTCGACGCCGCGTAGTTCGTCTGGCCCCAGTTCCCGTGGATCCCGACGATCGACGAGATGTTCACGACCGTCCCCGCGCGCTTCTTCATCATCCCCCGCGCGGCGGCCCGGCACGTGTAGAAGCACGAGGCGAGGTTCGTGTCGATGACCGTGTTCCAGTCGTCGTCGGACATGCGGACGAGCAGCCCGTCACGCGTGACGCCGGCGTTGTTCACGAGGATGTCGACGTCGCCCGCCTCCTCGACGAGCGCCGCCGCGGAGCCGGGATCCGACACGTCCGCCTGCACCGCCCGCGCGCCGATCTCGGCGGCGAGCGACTCCGCCTCGTCGACGCCGGTGCGATACGAAAGCACGACGGACGCACCGGCGGCCGCGAGCTCCGTCGCGATCGCGCGGCCGATCCCCTTCGACGCGCCCGTCACGAGGGCGGTCTTGCCCTCGAGTGAGCAGAACGCCTGCGTCACCGCACGAGTGCTTCCTGCGCCCGCTCGAGACTCTCGATCGAGTTGACCGACATCGTCTTGACCCCGCGGTCGATGCGCCTGACGAGACCCGAGAGGACGTTGCCGGGGCCGACCTCGACGAACGTCGTGGCACCGGAGCGGATCAGCTCCGTCGCGGCCTGCGTGAACCGCACCGGCCCGGTCAGCTGGTCCACGAGCAGCGCCGCGACCCTCTGCGCCGGCTCGATCTTCGCCGTCACGGTCGACATGAACGGCGACAGCGGCTCGTGGAACTTCACGCGCTCGAGCGCCGGACGCAGGCGGTCAGCCGCCTTCGCGACGAGCGGGCTGTGGAAGGCGCCCGAGACCTTGAGCACGACGGCTCGTCGAGCGCCGAGGCTTGCGGCCTCGGCGCAGCACTCCTCGACCGCTTCGTGCTCGCCCGAGACCACGATCTGGCCCGGGCAGTTGTAGTTCGCCGGCCACACGCCGACGATCCGCCGGCACAGCTTCTCGACCTCCTCGTCGGCGAGCCCGAGGATCGCCGCCATCGCGCCCGGCCGCTGGCGAGCCGCTTCGGCCATGGCGAGGCCACGTTCGCGGACGAGGCCGATCGCCGCCCCGGTCTCGAGCGAGCCGGCAGCGGCGAGCGCCGCGAACTCGCCGACGGAGTGGCCCACAACCACGTCCGGCTCGAGGCCGCGCTCGCGCATCGCGGCGAGGATGGCGAGGCTCGTGGCAACGAGCGCCGGCTGCTGGACCTCGGTGTCGACGAGCCGCTCGAGCGGCGTCGTGAAGCAGAGCGCCTCGAGGTCGAGGCCGGTCGCCTCCGAGCCGATCCGGTACACCTCGCGCGCTGCTGGGAACGCCTCCGCGATCTCGCGGCCCATGCCCTCCTCGAGCGATCCCTGCCCTGGGAAGCAGAACGCAACTTTGCTCATCAGGCCCTCCCGTTCGTCCATTCGACGAGCGCCGAGCCCCACGTGAGGCCCGCGCCCATCCCCGTCAGCAGCACCAGCGTCCCGTCCTGCAGCCGCCCGTCGGCGCGCGCGTCGGCGAGCGCGAGCGGGATCGAGCCGGACGAGGTGTTTCCGAAGCGATCGACGTTCACGATGGTCTTCTCGACAGGGATCCCGAGCTTAGCCACCGCGTAGTCGATGATCCGCTTGTTCGCCTGGTGCGGGACGTAGACGTCGATGTCGTCGACGGTCTTGCCGCACTCGGCGAGGATGTCGTTCGCGGACGACACCATGACGCGCGTCGCGAACTTGAACACCTCGCGGCCGTTCATCTTCACGAACGAGTCCGGGTCCTCGAAGTGACGCGAGCCGGAACCCGGGTACCACAGGTACTCGCCACCGGCCCCGTCCGCGCCGAGCTCGAACCCGATGAAGCCTCCCCTGTCGACCGGCTCCATGACAACCGCGCCGGCGCCGTCTCCGAAGAGCACGAGCGTCGAGCGGTCCTCCCAGTCGAGGATCTTCGAGAGCACGTCGCCTCCGACCACGAGCGCGCGCCGCGCGAGGCCGGACGCGAGCATCCCGTAGGCCTGCGCGATCGCGTACACGAAGCCGGTGCAGCCCGCGAGCAGGTCGTACGCCGCCGCGTGAGGCATCCCGAGCGCGTCCGCCATGATTGCCGACGACGTCGGGAACATCATGTCCGGCGTCACGGTCGCGCAGATCAGCAGGTCGATGTCCGCGGCTGCAACGCCGGCGTCGGCGAGCGCCGCGACCGCGGCGGGCAGCGCGATGTCGGTGAGCGCCTCCTCCTGCGAGGCGATCCGTCGCTCGCGGATCCCGGTCCGTTCGCGGATCCACTCGTCCGAGGTCTCGACGATCTCTGCGAGCTCGGCGTTCGTGACCACCTTGGCCGGCACATGGACGCCCAGGCCGGTGATGCCGATGCGAACGCCCTGCGCCGTGCCCAGCACGACTAGCGCTCCACCGCGAAGGTCAGCGTTCCGCGCGCGGCGAGTGCGTCGCCGACATGGGCGGTCGCCTTGCCCCGACCGATCGGTCCACGAATCGTGTCGATCTCGCAGGCGAGCGTGAGAACGTCCCCGGGCTCGACGACGCGCTTGAAGCGGCAGTCGTCGATCCCGGCGAAGAACGCGATCTTCCCACGGTTCTCGTCCTCGACGAGCACCGCGATGGCGCCCGTCTGGGCCATCGCCTCCACGATGAGCACGCCCGGCATGACCGCGCGCCCGGGAAAGTGACCGGGGAACCACCAGTCCTTGCTCGAGACCGACCTTCGCGCAACGACCCGGCGTCCCGGTTCGAGCTCGGTCACCTCGTCGACGAGCAGGAACGGGTCGCGATGGGGAAGGATCGACTCGATCACGTCCCTCCCGAACGGCACGTCGGGTGTCTCCACGGGCCGAGTCTACTGGCCAGATCCGGCGCTACTCGCGGCGGATCCGCAGGACGGGACCGCTCGAGTTGCCGGCTGCATCCCAGGCGACGACGCGAACTCGCGTCGCCGCACCGGCGCCCGCGATGCGTACCGTTCCCGCCTTCGAGACCTCGCGCCGCAGAGACCGGCCGTCGATCACGAACGTGAGCACCGAAGGCTCGCTCACCTCGAGGGCCCAGCGCTTCCCGGGAAGGAAGCGCACGCGCGGCGCAACGGTGTCCGCGACGAACGGCACGCCGTACGAGATGACCCCGAGCTCGTTCGTCGCCTCGACGACGGCGCGGTACTCGCCGTCGCGGAGCGTCCCGCCCACGCGGGCCCCGTCCCACACGAGCCGCTGCGTCCCGACGCCGAACACGCCCGCCAGCGGCGTCGCGACCCAGCGTCCGTCTCGCTCGATGCGGACGACAACGTCGGCGGCTGTTGCCAGCGTGAAGCTCAGCGTGAGTCGGTCCTTGCGACCGTCGCCGTTGGGCGAGAAGGCCGCCGGCACGGTCGTGACGAGACCGAGCGTGCGGTTCACGCGCAGCGGCACACTGCTCTGGACGGTGACTCCGGCGGCGGTCCGGGCGGTGATCACCACGCTGTACTCGCCGTCGACGAGGGTCGCGCCATCGACGGACACCGTGTGCTCGCCGGCCTGCGTCCATACGCGGTCGACCACGGTCGTCATGACCCCGCCGAGCGCGTCGGTCACCTCGACGGTGACGTTTGCGGCCGCAGTGATGCGATACGTCACGGTCGCAGCGTCGGCCTGGCCGTCGCCGTTCGGGCTGATCGCCTCGGGCTCGGTTGCCGCGCTCTCGATCGCGAGGACAGCCGCGCTCCCCCCGGCGCGAAGGATCCCCGTCGCGGGACGGGCAACCCCGGCGGCGATCGTCCACCGATACGAGCCCGCGGGGGCACCGGCCGAATCCCACGTCCAGTCGACCGCGGTGCCCGTGCCGGAGCCCTGCGCGATCCGGATGCCTGCGAGGGTCGTCACGGTGACGGTCCAGGGTTGAGACTGCGACACGCTCGCGCGGAAGCGGGTCGCCGATGCGGTGGCCGACGCCTTCGGCTCGAAGATCTTCACTCCACCGATCCCCCGGGCTGACGAGGCGATCGTGCCGAGACGTGCGTAGAGCGCGTTCCCCGGGCACTCGGTCGAGCCGGTGTCGCGGTGCCCCGACACGGCACGAAGGGTGACCGGGGCGTCGGGTGCGTACTTCTCGCTCCCGCCCGAGATGAAGGTGAGAGTCGAGGCCGGGTCCACGTGTGCGAGATCGAGCCGCCATGCGATGAGCCGGGCGATCGGCGTCCTGCGCAGCGGCGGACGGCGTGGCGTTGCCGTACGTGCCGAGCAGCGCGATCCCCACCGAGCCCGTGTTGAACCCGAGGGCGTGCGCTCCGATCACGTTGCGGTCGACACCTCCGTAGCGACCCTCGTAGATCGTCCCGAAGCGATCGACGAGGAAGTTGTAACCGATGTCGTTCCAGCCGTTCGACTGCACGTGGAAGAGCTGAATCCCGCGCACGATCGCGGCGGCCTGTGCCCGCGTGTAGTCGTTGCGACCCGCCGTGTGGTGGACGATCGCGAACTTCACCTCGGGCGCGTACGCCGGTGGGCTACGACGGATCGACTCGTTCGCCCCCCACTCCGAGCGCGGGACGATCGACGGGACGACGGTGGCGGCGGGGATCCGCAACAGCACGCTCGTCGCCGGGCTCCAGACGAGATGCGCCCGGACGGTCGAGACGTCACCGCTGGAGCGCGCCTCGATCAGGTCGGAGGCGCCGGCCCACCATGGATTGCCGAGCCGCCAGCCTCCTCGACGCTGGTGCTCGTGCGACCCGACGTCCGGGCCGTCGTCGGCCTCCGGCGCCGCCCGATGCCACACGCTCCAACGGCCGCCGCGCGACCGGGTGCGGAATTCGACGGTTCCCGTCCCGCGCCACGAGACTCCTGCGAGCGTGAACCGCGGCACCGCTCGCTCGGCGACGTAGTGGCCCCGTCCACGCGGTCGGAGGTCGACGGTGGACGCATCCGTCGCGCCCGACCCGAACGCATTCGGAGCCGCCAGTGCGGCAGAGACCAGCGCGAGGATGAGGACGAGGGGTCGGTGCACGGGGATTCCAGGGTCGCGGGTCCGTCCTTCGCGGGCAAGGGCCGCGGACCTCCGATTGATAGAATCCTTACACCGGTGCCAGGCCCCTGTTTGCGGGGATTTCTCGCCCTCTCGCTCGCTCTGGGGGCACTCGCGGTCGCGCCGATCGCTCTTGGCCAGGCGGACCCGCCTCGAGTCCTCGCCGTCCATCTCGACAACGACATCAACCCCGTCACGCAGGAGTACGTCGAGAACTCGGTGGACCGGGCCGAGGACGAGGGGTTCGACGCGGTCGTTCTCGTCCTCGACACCCCGGGCGGGCTGGGCTCCTCGATGCGCGGAATCGTCAAGCGCTTCCTCGCCTCGACCGTGCCCGTGATCGTCTACGTGGCGCCGCCCGGGTCGTCGGCGGACTCGGCGGGTGCGGTGATCGCGATGGCATCGGACCTCGCCGCGATGGCGCCCCAGACGAACATCGGCTCCTCGACACCGATCTCGCTCAACGGCGAGGACATCTCGAAGGACCTGCGACGCAAGATCGTGAACGACGCGGCGGCCTACGTCGGCGAGCTCGCTCGCGAGCACGACCGCAACGTCACCGCGGCACGAAGGATGGTGACCGTCGCGTCCAACTACGGCGCGCGCGAGGCGAAGCGCATCGGGCTCGTCGAGGCGATCGCGCCCACGCTCCCGGCCCTCCTGAACGAGGTCGACGGAGTCAAGACGGTCCCGAAAGGACTCGTCCTCCACACGGCAGGAGCGGAGATCGACGACGTCGAGATGAGCTTCTGGCAACGGGCTCGGGACTTCCTCGTCGACCCGAACCTCATCGCGCTGATGCTTTCGATCGGCCTGATCGGGATCGTCGTCGAGCTCTGGAACCCGGGTCTCATCTTCCCGGGGACGGTCGGCGCGATCTCGCTGATCCTCGGCCTTTACGGCCTCCAGGTGCTCCCGGTCTCGCTCGCCGGTCTCTTCCTCATGCTGCTCGCCGCCTTCTTCTTCGTCGCCGAGGCGTTCATCCCGTCGCACGGAGCGCTAACCCTCGCGGGGGCGGTCACGTTCGTGCTCGGCGCGCTCATGCTCTTCGATCCCGCCGGGGACGCGTACCAGGTGTCGCTGCCAGTCGCGATCGCGATCGCGGGCACGCTCACCGTTCTCCTCGGGTTCGCGATCGTGAAGGTCGTCCGCGTGCGCAGGCTCCCGCCCGCCGTCGGCACGTCGCACATCGTCGGTGACGAGGGCGTCGTGCGGCGCAACGGCATGGTCTTCGTCAACGGCGAGCTCTGGCGTGCCCACACCGCGGACGGGTCCGCCGCTCATGCCGGGAGAGCGCGTCCGCGTGGAGGGAGTCGAGGAGGGCTTGCGTCTACTCGTAGGATCCACAGCACACCCGACCGAGGAGGAGCACACCGCATGAGCGTCGCCCTGATCGCCTTCGCCGTCGTCGTCGCGATCCTGGTCCTGCTCCTCTTCCTCGCGGTCAAGATCACGCGCGAGTACGAGCGGGGCGTCATCTTCCGCTTCGGGCGGCTGCTCGACCCCCCGAAGGGCCCAGGCATCTTCCTGATCATCCCCTTCGTCGACCAGATGGTGCGGGTCGACCTCCGCACGGTCACGCTGAACGTGCCGCCGCAGGAGGTCATCACGAAGGACAACGTCCCCGTACGCGTGAACGCGGTCGCGTACTTCCGGATCGTCGAGCCGAACGCCGCGATCACGCAGGTCGAGAACTACATGGTCGCGACGTCGCAGATCGCGCAGACGACGCTTCGCTCCGTGCTCGGACAGCATGTCCTCGACGAGCTGCTCTCCGAGCGGGACAAGATCAACGCGATCCTGCAGAACATCATCGACGAGGCCACGTCCCCCTGGGGCATCAAGGTCTCGGTCGTCGAGGTCAAGGACGTCGAGATCCCCGCCAGCATGCAGCGGGCGATGGCGCGCCAGGCCGAAGCCGAGCGCGAGCGCCGCGCGAAGGTCATCTCCGCGGAAGGCGAGTTCCAGGCCTCGGAACGGCTCAAGGACGCCGCGGCGATCATGGCGAAGGAGCCGATCACCGTGCAGCTCCGCTATCTGCAGACCCTGCTCGAGATCGGCGCAGCGAACAACTCGACGATCGTCTTCCCGATCCCGATCGACCTCCTCACCGCGCTCTCGAACGCCGCGGATGCGGGGGGCGGTCAGTCCTGAGCTTCGACTGCTGCGGCTCGACTGACGCGGGCTCCGGGCATCGCGTCGTCGATGTCGCCGTCGTTGTCCGCGCCGACGACCGGCGCGAGCGTGGCGACCTGCTCGCCTTCACGGAGGCGCATGACGATGACGCCCTGCGTCGCACGGCCTGCCCGACGGATTCCGTCGACCGGAATCCGGATGACCGTGCCACCGTCCGAGATCAGCATGACCTGGTACCCGTCGTGGACGATCCGCGCGCCCGCGAGCCTGCCCTTTCCCTCGACGAGCTGCGCCGTCTTCACACCCATCGTCCCGCGGCCCTTGACCGGATAGTCGCCCACGCGAGTTCGCTTTCCGTAGCCGTTCTCGGTCACGACCAGGAGATCGGCGTCGTCGACGGCGATGTCGACCTCGATCACCTCGTCGGCGCCGCGCAGCTTCATGCCGGCGACACCGGACGTATCGCGACCCATCGCACGAACCTGCTTGCCGTGGAAGCGAACCGCTTGGCCCAGACGCGAAACCATCAGCACGTCGTCGGTGTCCTCGGCGAGCCTGACGCCGATGAGCTCGTCGTCGTCGCGGAGCTTGATGGCGATGATCCCGTCGGCCTTGAGCGGCGTGTTGTACGCGGCGAACTCGGTCTTCTTCACGATGCCCTTCCTCGTCGCGAAGACGAGGTACTTGGCTTCCTCGAAGTTGCGAGTGGCGATCACCGCCTGCACGTCCTCGTCCTGCCGGAACGGCAGCAGGTTCACGATCGCGCGTCCCTTGGACTGGCGCGAGCCGAGTGGAAGCTCGTGGACCTTCAGGCGGTAGACCTTCCCGACGGTCGTGAAGAAGAGGATGTAGTCGTGCGTCGAGGCGACGAAGAGGTGCTCGATGTAGTCCTCGTCCTTCAGGTCCATCCCCATCACGCCGATCCCGCCGCGGCGCTGTTCGCGGTACGAGGTGACGGGTAGCCGCTTGATGTAGCCGGACTTGGTGATCGCGATCACCATGTCCTCCTCCGCGATCATGTCCTCGAGCTCGAGGTCGGTCTCGCCGGCGACGATCTCGGTGCGTCGCTCGTCCGTCTTGCCGTAGAACTCCTTCAGCTCGAGGATCTCCTCGCGCACGGCGCCGTCGACGAGTGCAGGGTCGCCGAGAAGGGCGCGGAGCTCGGCGATCCGCTCCTGGAGGTCCGCGTGCTCGTCCTCGATGCGCTTGCGCTCGAGACCCGTGAGCTGGCGGAGCCGTAGATCGAGGATCGCCTGCGCCTGGATCTCGGAGAGCTCGAACCGCTCCATGAGCTGCTCGCGCGCCGCGTCCGTGTCCTCGGCGCTGCGGATGAGCGCGATGACCTCGTCGAGGTTGTCGAGCGCGATGAGGTAGCCCTGGAGGACATGCGCGCGTTCGAGCGCCTTGCGCAGCTCGTACTTCGACCGCCGTGTGACGATCTCGCGCTGGTAGTCGAGGTAGTGCCGGACGAGTTCGAGCAACGACAGCGTCCGCGGGACGCCGTCGACGAGGGCGACGGCGTTGTAGCCGAACGTCGTCTGGAGCGCCGTGTGCTTGAAGAGCTTGTTGAGCACGACCTGCGGGATGGCTTCGCGCTTGAGGTCGATCTGGATCCGCATGCCCGAGCGGTCCGAGTGGTCCTTCACGTCCGAGATCTCGCTCAGCACCTTGTCGTTCACGAGGTCGGCGATCTTCTTGATGACCCCGGAGTCGCCGCCCTTCTTCACGCCGTATGGCAGCTCGGTCACGATGATCGCGTTTCTGCCGCCGCGAAGCTCCTCGACGTGCGCGCGGGCGCGCATGATGACGCGGCCGCGTCCGGTGCGATACGCGTCGCGGATGCCCGATCGCCCGACGATGATCGCGCCGGTCGGGAAGTCGGGTCCCTTGACGTGCGTCATGAGATCGTCCGCGTTCGTCTCCGGCTTGTCGATGAGCTGAACGACCGCGTCGACGACCTCGCCGAGACGGTGCGGCGGCATGTTCGTCGCCATGCCGACGGCGATCCCGGCGGAGCCGTTCACGAGGAGGTTCGGGAAGCGAGATGGGAGCACGGACGGCTCGCGGCGCGACTCGTCGTAGTTCGCGACGAAGTCGACCGTGTCCATGTCGATGTCCCGCAACATCTCCGTCGCGAGGCGGGTGAGCCGACACTCCGTGTACCGCATCGCGGCGGCCGGATAGTCGTCGATGTTCCCGAAGTTGCCCTGCCCGTCGACGAGCGGATAGCGCAGCGAGAAGGGCTGCGCCATGCGCACGAGCGTGTCGTAGATCGACTGGTCGCCGTGCGGGTGGTAGGAGCCCATCACCTCGCCGACCACGTACGCGCATTTCCGACGGGGGCGGCTGGGCTGCAGACCGGCCTCGTGCATCGCGTACAGGACGCGACGGTGCACGGGCTTGAACCCGTCGCGGACGTCGGGCAACGCGCGCGCGACGATGACGCTCATCGCATAGTCGATGAAGCTCGAGCGCATCTCCTGCTCGAGCTCGCGACCCTCGATCCGACCCGAGCCCAGCGGCTCGACGACGTCAGACATCCAGGAACCTCACGTCGCGTGCGTTCTGCCTCGATGAACTGGCGGCGGGGCTCGACCTGGTCGCCCATGAGCATCGAGAAGACCCTGTCAGCGGCCGCGGCGTCCTCGACCTCGACTCGGATCAGCGTGCGGTGCGCGGGATTCATCGTCGTGTCGGCGAGCTCCTCGGCGTCCATCTCGCCGAGACCCTTGAAGCGGCTGACCTGCATGCCTTCCTTCGCGAGCTCCAGCGCTTCTTCGCGGAGCTGCGCGAACGTGTCGGCGTGCCGCGTCTTCTTGCCGAACGCGATGTCGAATGGCGGGTGGCCCACGATCTCGGCGAGCCGGGCGTATGTCTTGCGGACGTTCGCGTAGATCGGAGACGTGAAGAGTGAGCTCGGGACGAGGACGCTCGCCGCGGCGCCGGTCTCGCGCTCGACGACCCGCACCTCGACGCTGTCCTCGGACGTCGCCAGGACTGCGAGCTCGTACCCGTTGGCGTCGCGTACGGCGAGCGCCTCCTCCACCGTCGCGGCGTCTCCCTCGACGAGCCGGTGGTCGATGACGAAGTTGGCCGGCCCCGCGCCGAAGTCCTCGCGGAGGCGCGAGACTCCAGCCCTCGAACTCGTTGAGCACCTTCACGAGGCGTCCGTACCGCGTCTCCGTGAGCTTCTGGGTCTCGCCGCGGCGGTCCGTGACGTCCATGTCCTTGATCCGCTCGCGCGAGAGCAGCTCCTCGAACTGGGACTCCTTCTCGATGTACCGCTGCTGCGAGCCCGAGCTTGACGCGGTAGAGCGGCGGTACGGCCATGTACACGTAGCCGCCCTCGACGAGCTCCTGCATCTGCCGGTAGAGGAACGTGAGGATCAGCGTTCGGATGTGGGCGCCGTCCACGTCGGCGTCCGTCATGACGATGATCCGGTGGTAGCGGAGCTTCTCGACGTCGAACTCGTCGGCGATTCCGGTGCCGATCGCGGTGATGATCGCCTGGATCTCCTCGTTCGAGAGAACCTTGTTGATCCGGTTCTTCTCGGCGTTGATGACCTTGCCGCGGAGCGGCAGGATCGCCTGGAAAGCTGCGGTCGCGCGCGTCGACGGCCGACCCGCCGGCGGACACGCCCTCGACGAGGAAGAGCTCCGCCGACTCCGGGTCGGAGATCTGGCAGTCGGCGAGGCGGCCAGGTAGCGAGTTCGAGTCGAGGGCGCTCTTGCGGCGCGTGAGCTCGCGCGCCTTCCGCGCAGCCTGACGCGCGCGTGCAGCAGAGACGGCCTTCGTGATGATCTGCCGCGCCTCGGTCGGGTTCTCCTCGAGGAACTGCCCGAGCTGCGCATTGACGGTCGTCTTCACGAGGCCCTCGATCGGCGGGTTGCCGAGCTTCGTCTTCGTCTGCCCCTCGAACTGCGGGTTCCGGAGCTTCACCGAGATGACCGCCGCGAGGCCCTCGCGGACGTCCTCGCCCTCGAGGTTCTCCTCCTTCTCCTTGAGCAGCCCCTTCTCCCGCGCGTAGCGGTTCAGCGTCCCGGTGAGCGCAGCCCGGAAGCCGGATAGGTGGGCGCCGCCCTCCGTCGTGTTGATGTTGTTCGCGAACGAGAACACCGACTCGACGTAGGAGCCGTTCCACTGCATGGCGATCTCGACCTGTCCGTCCTCGGTCTCGCCCTCGAAGTAGATGACGTGCTTGTGGACCGTGTCCTTCGACTCGTTGACGTGCGAGACGAAGTCGCGGATGCCGCCCTCGTAGTGGAACTCCTCGGTCTTCCCGCCGGCCCGCTCGTCGCGGAGGACGATCCGCAGGCCGCGCGTGAGGAACGCCGTCTCGCGCAGACGCTGGGAGAGCGTCGCCGCCGAGAACTCGGTCTCGTCGAAGACGTCGGGGTCGGGGAGGAAGGAGATGGTCGTCCCGGACTCGTCCTTCTTGGAGACGCCGATCGTCTCCATGTCCCCGGTGGGCTCGCCCCGTGCGAACTCCTGGCGGTACACCTTCCCGTCGCGTCGCACCTCTGCGACCAGCCACTCGGAGAGCGCGTTGACGACCGAGACGCCGACGCCGTGGAGGCCGCCGGACACCTTGTAGCCGTCCCCGCCGAACTTCCCGCCGGCGTGGAGCTTGGTCAGAACGACGGTCAGCGCAGGGAGTCCCTGCTCCGCGATGACGTCTACCGGGATGCCCGCGCCCGCGTCGCGGACCGTGACGGAGTTGTCCGGATGGATCGTCACGTCGACGAGGTCGTTGCGGTCCGCGAGGGCCTCGTCGACCGCGTTGTCGACCACCTCGTAGACGAGGTGGTGGAGGCCGCGCGAGCCCGTCGACCCGATGTACATCCCGGGTCGTAGACGGACCGGGTCGAGGCCCTCGAGGACAGTGATGTCTTTTGCTGTGTAGGCTGCTTCTGCCATTAAAAAAGCCCTGCAAATCGCCATATTGCGGGGCTGTGTAAGTCTACCAGAAAGGGCGGCCGGACCGGGCCTTCAGCAGGCTCGCTCGAGCGGCACGCGCGACCAGCTCGCGGAGCTCCTCGTCGTCGATCTCGGCAGCCGCTTCGGCGGCTTCGGACGCGACCTCCGGGGGCACGTCGGGCGGCTTCGAAGGGACGGCCTCGGACGACTCCCGGAGCGTTGCCGGCTCGGGGATCGGGCCGGTCGCGAAGCGCACCTTCGTGGGAGCGGCGTCGCCAAGGCGGGCTCTCAGCCCTTCCAGGATCGTCGTCCTGCAGCAGGTCGAGCTCGTGCGCCCAGGTGGCGGACGCAGTCGCGACGTGGAGCGTTCCGTCGCGCGCGATCCGCAGCGGCCACGCGTTGCGGGCGACGGCGTCGCCGACCATCTCGGGCCAGGCGGCGGTGAGCTCGCCGAGCGGGATCGCATCTCGACTCCCGCTCCGCGCGAGCTCGTGTTCGATCTGGTCGCCGATGCGCTCCATCACTCGACATGTCCCGGCGTCACGGACAGCGAGACGCGCCGGCTCGACTCGGCAGCGCCTGCGCGGCGAGTCGCGGTCACGACCGTCTGGGCGGCCCGGGTGATCACCTCGGCGAGCGCGAGCCGCCGCGATCCCGTCGAGCTCGGAGAGCACGTCGTCGAGCAGCACGAGCGGCGACACGCCGAGGCGCTCGCGCAGGAGCTCCGCCTCCGCGAGCACGAGCGACAGCACGGCGACACGCTGCTCGCCCTGCGACCCGTACACGCGGAGATCGCGGCCTCCGGCCTCGATGCGCAGGTCGTGGAGATGCGGTCCGGCGCCGGTGAGGCCGCGCTCGATGTCCGCCTCGAGTCGCGCCTTCGAGCTCGGCAGCGGTCGGCGCCGTCCCTTCGTACGCGAGCGACGCATCGGCGAGGCCGAAGCTCCCGGCGAGCTCGGTGAACGGGCGGCGAGCAGGTCGAGCTGTCTCGGTCCGCGCGACGACCAGCTCGGCGCCGAGAAGCGACGACCCGTTCCGTCCACGGCGCGAGCGCGTCGCGCGTCGAATGACCGTGCGCGGATGCGACGCAGCGCCGCGTTTCGCTGGCCGACCGCCGACGCGTACTCGTTCGCGAGCGTCCGCGCGCGCAGGGCAGAAGGCGGCCGACGACGCGGTCGAGATACGCCCGGCGTGTGGCGGGCGCCCCCTTCACGACGGCCAGGCGGTCCGGCGTGAAGACGAGCGTCGTCAGCTCGTGGCGGAGCCGCTCCGCGGAGTCGAGCCGCTCGCCGTTGAGCCTGACGGCTCGCGGCTCGCCTCTGCGCGAGGAGCGCGTCGGTCTCGAACGCGTTCGTCGCCGAGCGCGCCGGCGAGCGCGATCCGGGAGGCGTCGGCGCCGAACCGGATCATCTGCACGTCTCGCCTGGCGCGCGGCGAGAACCCCTGCGTTCCGACGTGGAGGGCCTCGAGCAGGTTCGTCTTGCCCGCGCCGTTCGCACCGTGGAGCAGGACGACGCCGGGCACCAGCGCGAGCTCGAGCGCGGCGTACGAGCGGAAGTCGCGGAGCGTGACCTCGCGGACGATCAGCCCGCGAGGCGGATGGGCATGATCAGGTACCAGAAGCTCTCGTCCGGTGCCGCGATGAGCCCGGGCCGCAGGCGGTTGATGAGCTTGAGCTGCACGGTGTCCGCGGCGACTGCCTCGAGGCCGTCGCGCAGGAAGTCGGGATTGAAGCCGATCTCGAGCTCCTCGCCCGCGTACTCGATCGGCAGCGACTCCGTCGCCTCTCCGACGTCCTGCGTCTGCGCCGACACCGTCAGCTCGCCGTCGGCGAAGCGCAGCCGCAGCGGCGCGTTTCGCTGGGCCATCAGCCCTGCGCGCCGGACGACGTCGAGCAGCGCGGCTCGGGGCGTCGCGATCTCGGCCTCGAACGTCTCGGGCAGGAGCTGCTTGTAGTTCGGGAACTGCCCGTCGATCCGCCGGCTCGTGAGCCAGACGTCGTTCGCCGAGAAGATGACGTGGTTCTCGTGCACGCCGAGGCGGACGTCCTCGGCGCCTGCTGCGAGGCGCGCGAGCTCCTGGAGCGCGCGGGCCGGGATGATCGCGTCGAGGTCGGGTCCGCTGCGGACGAGAGGCTCGTCTCCTTCACCGCGAGGCGGTACGAGTCGGTCGCGGCCATGATCAGCCGGTCGCCCTCGAAGCGGACGAGCACGCCCGTCAGGACGGGTCGCGACTCGTCGCGCGACGCCGCGCGGCCGACCTTCTCGATGGTCGCGAGCAAGCGCGGCCGCGTCGATCGTCTGGAGCGTGACGTCGAGCGGCGGGAGCCGCGGGAAGTCCTCTGCGCTGTAGACGTTCAGCCGCGACGAGTGGCTTCCGGACGTCACCGCGAGAACGCCGTCGCCCTCCTCGTACGCGAGCGTCACCGAGTCGTCGGGCAGGAGCCTGACGAGGTCGGTGAGGAGACGTCCCGGGACGACGACGCTCGCGTCGCCCTCGACCTCGCCTGCGAGCGAAGCGCGGATCGAGATCTCCATGTCCGTCGCGGCGAGCGAGAGCCGGCCGTCCTCCGCCTGCAGAAGGATCCCGCCGAGCACCTGCACGGCGCCACGAGTCGAGACCGCACGCGAGACGACGCCGAGCGAGGCGGCGAGCTCGGCCTTCGAGCACGTGATGCGAAGCGCGGTTGCGGAGACGATGTCTGTGTTCATTACTGAAGAAAAAGACTCGTAGTAGTCATAGGAGTGTGAGTTATGGGGACGACGGGCGAATTGTGGCGTGCGAGCGGGGAAAACGCGTGTGGACGGAGCGTGTGGACGGCGGGACACCGGACCCACAGCCTCCGGACGGCCGGACCGATGGACCCCCAGTATCACCGCGCCTGCTTGATGCGTGCGGTCAACTCTTGCACAAGGTTGTACACAGAGCGGTCCTCGCGAATGAGCTTCGTGATCTTGTCCTTCGCGTGGATGACGGTCGTGTGGTCGCGGCCGCCGAACTCCTTGCCGATCATCGGCAGCGACGCGTCGGTCAGCTCGCGCGAGAGGTACATCGCGACCTGTCTCGGGTACGCGACGGCCTGCGATCGGCGGGGGCTGATGAGCTCTTCGTGCGTGACGCCGAACCGCTGTGAGACGGCCTGCTGGATGCCGGCGATCGTCACCTCCGGAGCGGCCTCTCCCTGCGGGTACACGTCCTTGAGCACGTCCTCGGCGAGCTCGACGGTGAGCGGTCGGTCGGTGAGGGACGAGAACGCGACGACACGGGTCAGCGCGCCCTCGAGCTCGCGGATGTTCGCGGAGACGCGGCTTGCGATGAACGTCAGCACCTCCGGATCCGCGACGCGAGACCCTCCGTCTCGACGCGCTTGCGAAGGATCGCGATGCGGGTCTCGAGGTCGGGCGCCTGGATGTCGGTGAGCAGGCCCCACTCGAACCGTGACCGCAGCCGCTCCTCGAGCGTCGCGATCTCGCGCGGCGGCCGGTCCGACGAGATGATGATCTGCGCACCGCCCTCGTACAGCGAGTTGAACGTGTGGAAGAACTCCTCCTGGATCCGCTCCTTGCCCTCGATGAACTGGATGTCGTCGACGAGCAGCACGTCGTAGTTGCGGTAGCGGCGCTTGAAGCCCTCGATCCGGGTTCCGCGCTCGCGGACCGCGTCGATGAACTCGTTCATGAAGGTCTCGCTCGTCACGTAGCGCGTCGTGAGCCGGCGCGAGTGTTGGCGGACGTAGTGGCCGATCGCCTGTAGCAGGTGCGTCTTGCCGAGGCCCGTGCCGCCGTAGATGAAGAGCGGGTTGTACGCCTGCGCCGGCGCCTCGGCGACGGCGAGGGCCGCCGCGTGCGCGAAGCGGTTCGACGATCCGATGACGAACAGGTCGAACGTGTACTTGGGGTTGAGCTCGACCTCGGCGCTCTCGCGCTGCTGCACGAGTTCCGGCCTGGGCTCGACAGCGACCCCGGGTGTCGGTGGCGGCTCCGGCTCTCGCTCGGATGCGACGGGGCGCTGGGTCGGTCGCTCGGTCACCGCGAAGGTCACGGACGCGCCGGGCGCTCCCGCGTCCGCAGCAGCGCGCGTCACGAGATCGACGGAAGTGCCCCTCGATCCAGTCACGCGTGAAGTCGTTCGGAACCTCGACGACGAGCCGGTCGCCGCTCACCGCGTGCGGTCGTGCCTGGCCGAACCAGGTGTCGTACGTCGTGTCGGTGAGGGAGACCCTCAGCCGGCCGGCGATGGCGTTCCAGAGGTCGTCGGATCGTGTCTCGGCGGGGTGCTCCACCCGTCCTCGCGGTTCTCGGGGGTCGTCGGGAAGGGGCGAGCATAGCACCATATCCGTCCTCGCTCAACGGGGCTCTGCGGGTCGTCCTGTGGATGAAAATACGGCCGTTTTGCAGGGAATTCCCGTCGTTCCACACGGCTGTCCACAGGTGTGGAAGAAGACGACGCCGTTGCTCTGCAGAGAAAACGGCGACCTCCCAGGAGCAGCGGTTTCGGACTTTGCCTGCAAAGCGGCGTCTGTGGAAAACGTGGCGTCGAAGCGGTCCGTCTATACTCGCCGCTCCCCGCAGCCTCAGCGAGCAGACACGACGTGAAACGCACCTACCAACCGAACGTTCGCCGCCGGAAGCGGCGTCACGGGTTCCGAGCGCGGATGTCCACCCGCGGCGGCCGCGCGATCCTCAAGCGGCGGCGCGCGCGTGGGCGCAAGCGGCTCTCCGCCTGAGACGCGCCCAGTGCAGCGCCGTAATCGGCTCTCCCGGTCGAAGGACTTCGACACCGTCTACCGCCGCGGCCGCTCGGCGTCGTCCCGCTACCTCGTCCTGCACTGGTTCCCGCGTGACGACGATCCCGACGGCGAGCCCCGGCTCGGCCTCGCCGTTCCCGCGCTCGGTCGGCTCTGCAGTCGCCCGGAATCGTGTGAAGCGGCTCCTCCGCGAGTCCTGGCGCGAGCTGCTTCCTACCGTTCCCGCCGGCCAGGACTACGTCCTCGCGGCCCGCCCCGGCCTCGCCGAGCCCGCCGACGCGCGCGGCAAGGACTGGCTCGTCACCGAGATCGCGGACGTCCTCGAGAGGGCGCGCGCGTGAAGTACGTAGGGATCGGGTTCGTCCAGCTGTGGCGGTGGACGTTCGGGCTCTTCACGCCCGAAGGCACGTGCAAGTACCACCCGAGCTGCTCGCAGTACGCGATCGACGCGTTCCGTGAGTTCGGGCTCGTCCGCGGGAGCGTTCTGGGTGGCTGGCGTCTACTCCGCTGCAATCCGTGGAGCCACGGCGGCGTCGATTACGCGCACGACCAGACGCTGTTCCCGCTGTTCCGCTCGAGGAAGGCACGCGCGTGATTCTCGGCGGGATCCTCACGCCGCTCGAGAACGTCATGACGGACATCCTCACGTGGCTGCACAGCTCCGTGGGGTTCACCTGGGCGTGGTCGATCGTCGCGCTGACGGTGATCGTTCGCGTGCTGCTCGTCCCGGTCGCGATCAAGCAGATCCACTCGATGCAGAGCCTGCAGATCCACGCGCCGGAGATGAAGGCGATCCAGCAGCGCTACAAGTCGGACCGCCAGAAGCAGTCGGAAGAGCTCATGAAGTTCTACAAGGAGAACAAGATCAACCCGTACGCGTCTTGTCTCCCGATCGTCTTCCAGATCCCGATCTTCATCTCCCTCTTCTTCGTGCTCAAGGACTTCGAGAAGGAGATCTTCCCGAAGTACCCGTCGTCGTCGCTCGACTGGCTCGGCCTCGTGAACATCACCGAGCCGGTGAAGGACGGCTGGGGGCCCGTTCTCATCGCCGTCTACGTCGCGAGCCAGTTGACGTCGACGTACCTCATGTCGACGTCGATGCAGTCCAAGGCCCAGCGCTACATGGTCATGGTCCTGCCGATCGTGTTCCTCCCCTTCATCCTCCGGTTTCCCTCCGGCCTGATGATCTACTGGCTCACGACGAACCTGTGGACGACGGGACAGGGCGTCGTGACCCGGCGCCAGATGCCGAGGCCGGCGGTGCCACCCAAACGTTCGAGCAGGACGCCGCCCAAGGACGAGCCGCCCGCGTCGAGCAACGGTGAGACCCCGCCGTCGGACGGGACGCCGAAGGCGAGCTCGGGTGGTGCTCCCAAGCGCGTCAAGCGAAAGCGCAGCGGAAGGACGAGACGGTGACCGACGCTGCCACCGTCACGGTCGAGGCGACCGGCGAAACGGTCGGCGAGGCGAAGTGGGCGGCGCTCCGCGAGCTCGAGCAGCGCGTTCCGGGCCTCGACCGCGAGAGCGTGCAGTTCCAGGTCGTATCGGAGGGCGAGCGCGGACTCCTCGGGGTGGGATTCACGCCGGCGCACGTGATCGCGAGCGTCGAGTCCTCCACGGTCGTCACCGAGCCCGCTGACGCGGAGGCCGACGATGCGACTCGGGCAGCTCGCGAGATAGTCGAGCGCATCACCGCGGGTATCGGCGCCGACGTCACCGTCACGACGCGGACGCACGAGACCGGGGTCACCGTGACGTGCTCGGGCGCCGACGTCGCGCTCTTCATCGGCAAGCACGGGCAGACGATCGACGCGGTCCAGTACCTCGCCAACGCTATTACGCGAGCGGCGGGCGGCGAGCACGAGGTGCTCGTCGACGCCGCCGGCTATCGCGCGCGCCGCACCGCAACCCTCGAGAACCTCGCGCGTCGCACGGCGCAGCGCGCCTCGGCGACGGGACGACGGGTCGCGATGGAGCCGATGACGCCGGTGGAGCGGAAGATCGTCCACGAGGCGTTGAAGGACGATCCCGAGGTCGAGACGGCGAGCGAGGGCTCGGAGCCCAACCGCTTCGTCGTCGTCGTCCCGCGCGTCCTCGCCGGTTGACGTGACACGCGACGTCCTCGAGCGGTGGCTCGAGGAGGTGGTGACGGCGCCGGGCGCCACGGCGCTCGCTGATCCCGAAGCCGCGCGACGCGTTCTCGTCGACGACGCGCTCCGTGCCGTCGCGCTGCTGGAGGAGAACGGCGGCGCGGTCGTCGACGTGGGCTCGGGCGGCGGCTCGCCCGGGCTACCGCTCGCCGTTGCGCTTCCGAGCCGCGACTTCACGCTGCTCGAGGCGGAGCGCCGCAAGTGCGCCTTCCTCGAGAGGTTCGCCCGCGAGCTGCCGAACGTCGAGGTCGTATGGGGGCGCGCAGAGGAGCGCGCACTCGAGACTCACGGTGTCGCGCTCGCGAAGGCGCTGGCGAAGCCGCCCGTCGCGGTCGAGCTCTGCGCACCGCTCGTCGCGCGTGGCGGCGCCGTCGTCCTCTGGCTCGGCGAGACAGCGGACCGCGGCCAGGTCGCCCGCGCCGCCGCGCTCGTGGGCTGCAGTCTCGAGAGCGACTCGGACGGGCTCGTCCTGCTCCGAAAGGTCGAGCCGACGCCCGCCGGATTTCCCCGCCGGCCCGGCATGGCGAAGAAGCGCCCGCTCGCCTGAGAACCGTTCGGCCGCCGAGCCGCCGTGGGTTCAGCACAGCGACCTCGCGACAGTGGACCGCGTCCGGCGGCGACAGAGGAGGCAACGGCGTCGGGTGGGCGGGTTCTTCAACTTCGAGCTTCTCGACGAGAACCGCGTGGCGGGCTGGTTCGGAGCGCCGCCGCCGTCCGAGAGGCCACGCGAGGGCGGTCTCGGGATCGGCTAGGAGCGTCCCGCGGTCTCAGCCGGGAGCGCGTTGTGCAGGCGGATCCCGCTGAACTCGAGCGACGACGCGACGACGCGACTCCATATGGGCCACAGGTTGTCCACGACGCGAAGCTCGATACCCGCGGTCGCATGTCGCTCGACTAGGTCACCGAGCTCGACGGTCTCGTCGGGGACGACGGTCTCGCGGCTCAGCCAGTAGCCGCGCCACGTCGAGATCCTCGGCGAACGACGCCTCCGGAAGGCGATAGGCGTAGACGCGGGCCGTGCGCATGGGCTCGACCCAGCCGCGCTCGACGATGTGCACGCGCGTCGATCCGCCGAGCAGCTCGGCGTCGCGGCCTGTGGTGACGGGTGTCGCCCAGAACGTCCCGCGCGGACACTCGCGGGGGAACCAGTACAGCGGGACGTGCCGCGTGTCGATCGCCCAGACGCGCGGCTCGGCGCTCGACGCGGTCGCGCTGACATGGGGTTCGAACCGCTCGATCGACGGGGTCTCGCTCACGTGCCAGAGAGCATGTGGACCCTCTCCGACATAGGGCGGAGCAGGCGCTCGCACGTTCGCGGACTCTAGCCGCCGCCCTCACTACTCTTGCCGCGTGCCGGCTCTCGAGGTGCCTCCCGAGTCGGGGATCCGTATTGGCGGAGTCCCGGCCATGAGGCACGACGCGGATCTACGCGGTCGCCAACCAGAAGGGCGGCGTCGGCAAGACGACGACCGCGGTCAACCTGAGCGCGTGCCTCGCGGAGGCGGGCGAGCGCGTCCTTCTGATCGACCTCGACCCGCAGGCGAACGCGACCTCCGGTCTCGGGATGCGTGCGAACGGCGTCTCCACCCACGACCTGCTGGACGGCGCGCCGTTGCGGACACTCGCGAAGCCGTCGAACGTCGAGAACCTCGACGTCGTCATGGCGAAGAGCGATCTCGCCGCGGCGGCGGTCGAGCTCGCCCAACGGGCGGGAGGCGAGCGCTACCTCGCGGACGCGCTCGACGGCGCGGTCGACCCAGTACTCGTACGTCCTGCTCGACTGCCCACCGTCGTTCGGCCCGCTGACCGTCAACGCGCTCGCGGCCGCGACGCGGGCGATCGTCCCCGTGCAGGCCGAGTACTACGCGCTCGAGGGGCTCTCGCAGCTCCTCGGCACGATCAATCTCGTGAAGGCGCAGCTGAACCCCGAGCTCGCCGTTGCCGGGATCCTGCTGACGATGGCCGACGGACGCACGAGGCTCAGCGCCGAGGTCGAGGCCGAGCTCCGACGCCACTTCGGATCGCTCGTCTTCACGACTGCGATCCCCCGCTCGGTCCGTCTTGCCGAGGCGCCGAGCCACGGTGTCCCCGCGATCGCCTACGACCGGCGCTCGGCCGGTGCCGAGGCCTACTGGAAGGTGGCGATGGAGCTTGTCGAGCGTTCCTAAGGAGCGACGCGGTCTCGGGCGCGGGCTCGAGGTCCTGCTGGGTGAGGCGGGCCAGCCCGAGCTGGTGCACCTCCCCGTCGAGACGATCCACCCGAACCCGCGGCAGCCACGCCGCCGGTTCGAGCCCGAGGCGGCGATCGGCCTTGCGAGCTCGATCCGTCTCCAGGGTGTGCTTGCAGCCGATCGTCGTCCGCCGCCGCGGCGAGGGCGGTTTCGAGCTCGTCGCGGGTGAGCGGCGCTGGCGTGCGGCACGCGAGGCCGGAGTTGCGACGCTCCCCGCTCTCGTGCGGGACGTCGACGACCGCGACTCGCTCCTGCTCGGGCTCGTCGAGAACGTCGCCCGCGAGCAGCTCTCCCCGTCGAGGAGGCGCGCGCCTATGCCTCGCTCGTCGATGAGTTCGAGCTCTCGCTGGGCGACGTCGCCGAGCGGGTCGGCCGCTCGAAGCCGGCCGTGTCGAACCGCCTGCGACTGCTCGAGCTGCCGGAGGAAGTGCTGTGGATGCTCGCTCGGGGCGACATGAGCGAAGGTCACGCGCGTGCAGTTCTCTCACTCCCCGACGACGACGCCCGCAAGCTGCTTGCGCGCCGCGTCGTCAAGGAGGGGCTCACTGTTCGCGCGGCGGAACGGGCTGCGCGCGACGGAGGCGCCCGCCGACGGCCGCGACGGGTAGCCGCTGTCGATCCAGCCCTCGTCGACCGGGCACGAACGGCTGCCGAACGGATCACGGGGATGCCCGCGCGCGTCTCCGCCGGCGCGTTGCAGATCCGCTTCGACGACGACAAGGGTCTCGCCGAGCTGGTCGAGGCACTCGAGACCGTGAGCCTCCTCGAGGGCGCGCGCGGCCTAGCGGCACCGACGCTACAGTTTCCACCCGCGGGCGATTAGCTCAGTCGGTTAGAGCGCCGCTCTGATAAGGCGGAGGCCCCTGGTTCGAGTCCAGGATCGCCCATGCCTTAGCAGTGGCATTGCGAGTGGCGATACCGACGCGAGAGCCAGGGGCCTCGCGATGATCGAGCGGCGCTCGACCGCAATTGGCCGCACCCGCCCGATTGCGGCTTGTTGCTTCTGGCAGAGCGACGCAGGCCGCCTGACTAACATGCGCACGTCGGGATGCGCGAGATGACTCTGTACGGCGTGAGCTTCGAGCCGATCGGCAAGCAGCCGATCGTGCTCCTGAAGACCGTCGATGAGGACCGGTTCCTTCCCATTTGGATCGGCCAGGCCGAGGCCGCCGCGATTCTCATGCGTCTCCAGGGGGCGAGCCCGCAGCGGCCGATGACGCACGACCTGCTGAGCGACGTCGTCTCCGAGCTGAAGGGCGAGGTCGTCAAGGTGACCGTCACGGAGCTCCGAGAGAACACCTACTTCGCACGCATCACGATCGTCCAGGACGGCAACGAGCTCGAGATCGACTCGCGACCGTCGGACGCGATCGCCCTCGCCGTTCGCTGCGACGCTCAGATCTTCGCCGCGGACGACGTCGTCGAGGAGTCGAGCATCGAGTTTCAGGCGGGCGACGAGGAGGCGAGCCTCGTGACCGCCTCGAACCTCGCCGATCTCGATCCCGAGGAATTCCGCCAGTTCATCGAGACGGTCACGCCGGAGGAGTTCGCGTCGAGTCTCGAGGAAGCCCTCGGCGACCCCGATGCCGAAGAGAACGAGGACGACGAAGAGAGAGTGACGGACGGTCAGCTGCCCGCGACGGAAACGACGAGTGCGATTGCGTTGAACGTCGCGTGCAGCGCCATCCCCGGGTAGACGCTGTTCGTCCGCACTCGCAGCCAGCCCACGACGAGTCCGAACACCGTGAGGATCGGCAGGGCGATCAGCAGCCCGTGTGCCGCGCCGAAGAGGATTCCGGTCACGCCGATCGCGAGCAGCGAGCCCCAGGGCAGGAGCAGCGACACCCCGAGCCCGCGGTACGTGAGCTCTTCGACTGCGGGCGCGACGACGGTGACGACCACGAAGAACGCGATGAACGGGGCCGCCCTGCTCGAGTCCCAGCCGTCTGGCACGAGACCTTGCTCGTCGGTGGGATCCCAGTTGCCGAAGACGGAGAGCACGCGTTCGTAGACGAAGGCGGAGACGTAGATCGCTCCCAGTGAGAGCGCCGCCAGCCCGAGGGCCCGTCCCCACGAGGCCGGGCGGCGGAGCGCGAAGAGCTCTCGCTTCGGCAGGCCGCGCGCGATCAGGAGGAGGATCCCGAGCATGATCCCGTACTGGACGAGCGCGGCGACGGATGACGACCAGCGGTACGCGAGATCGTCGGGCGTGTCGGTGTCGACGAGTCGTGCCGCATATGCGAGCAGGGTGAGGGCACCGACGAAGAGCAACCACGCCAAGAGGCGCCCGGGATGCCTCTCGGCCGTCTGGACCACCACGAGATTCCAGCAGAAGCGTGGCTAGCATTCCGTCATGAGCCCGCCCCCGAGCCGGCGCACGCCGCTCGATCCGGAGACGCTGCGCCCGCGGGGCCGCCATCAGCGAGCCCTTCGGCGCCGGCGCCGAAAGCGCGGCGCCGTCGTGAGTGTGATCGCGATCCTCGCCCTCGTGGCGGCTGCGGGCATCGGTGGCACCGCGGGGGTTCTCGCCTATGGATCGTCGTGCGACCTCGACTCTCTGCAGCGGGTGGAGATCGGAGCGAACTCGTTCGTGTACGCAGCCAACGGTTCGCTCCTCGGCTCGATCCCCGCGGAGAAGAACCGCGAGCCCGTCACGGCAGCGGACATGTCCCTCTGGGTCCGCAAGGCGACGATCGCCATCGAGGACAGGCGCTTCTTCGAGCACGGAGGGCTCGATGTCGAAGGCATCGCGCGCGCCGCCGTGGCCGACATCAAGGCCGGCGCGCTCGTCGAGGGTGGATCGACGATCACCCAGCAGCTCGTCCGGAACCTCTACATCTCGCGCGAGAAGACCGTTCAGCGCAAGGTGAAAGAGGCGTGCCTCGCCTCGAAGCTCGACGGCGAGTGGTCGAAGCAGCGGATCCTGACCGAGTACCTCAATCAGAGCTTCTACGGCAACCGCGCGTACGGCATCGAGGCGGCGGCGCAGACGTACTTCTCGAAGCCGGCGAAGGACCTCACGCTCTCCGAGTCCGCGCTCATCGCCGGGCTGCCCCAGGCTCCGTCGATCTTCGACCCGTTCACGGCGCCGTCCCGCGCGCTCGCGCGACAGCGGGAGGTGCTCGCGGCCATGCTCGACACGGGGGTCATCGCCCGGCGGATCTACCGCAAGGCGCTCGACGCGAAGATCGTGTTGCGGCGAGGGCGGCTCTACGACGCAATCCGTGAGCCGTACTTCTTCGGCTACGTCCGTGACAAGCTCATCGAGCGCCTACGGCGCCCAGCAGGTGCGATCGGGCGGCCTCAAGGTCTACACGACGATCATCCCGCGCTATCAGCGACTCGCGGAGACGGCGATCAAGGAGACGCTCGACGAGGGGGACGATCCCGCTTCCGCGCTCATCTCGATCAGCCCCAGGACCGGCGCCATCCGCGCGATGGCGGCCATCGTTCCCAATCGTCCGAAGAACCAGTTCAACCTCCTCTCGCAGGCACGTCGGCAGCCAGGGTCGACGTTCAAGACGTTCGTGCTCACCGCGGCGGTCGAGCAGGGCATCAACCCGGACTCGACGTACTACGTCTCCGCGCCGTTCACGTACAAGATCCACCCGGCCGGGAACTGCGAGGACGGCACGTGGTGGTGCGTCAAGACCTATGCGAACGACTACTACGGCTGGAGCTCGATCCGGAGTGCGACGCTGCGCTCGGACAACACCGTCTACGCGCAGCTCACTCTCGATGTCGGGCCTGAAAAGGTCGCCGACGCCGCGCGGCGCATGGGTGTTCGCTCGCAGCTCGACGTCAACGGCGCGTACGTGCCGGCGATCGGGCTCGGCTCGATTGCCGTCTCCCCTCTCGACCTCGCGTCCGCGTACGCCACGCTCGCAGCCGGCGGCGTCCATGCCGAGCCGATGGCGATTCGCCGGGTCGTGCTCCCCGATGGAACTGTCGACACGCAAGCAGGCTGGGGCCGGCCGAGACGACATCGAGCGATCTCGGAGGGAACAGCGGCTGTCGTGACGCGGATCCTCGAGCAGAACGTCCAGTCGGGGACCGGAACGCGTGCGGCTTTCGGCCGCCCGGCTGCAGGCAAGACCGGGACGGCCGAGCTGAACGTCGACGCCTGGTTCGCCGGCTACACGCCCGAGCTCGCTACGACGGTCTGGATCGGGTACACGAGGGCCGAGATCCCGCTCGAGAGCGTCCACGGCATCGCTGTGACCGGTGGGAGCTTCCCGGCGGAGATCTGGCGCCTGTTCATGGAGCCTGCGCTCGAAGGGACCGAGCCCGAGGCGTTCCCGGAGCCTGCCGTATGGCCCGAGTGGAAGCCGTTCAGCCGCGGCGACTTCGCGCTGTCGTACGACCCGAACGCGACACAGGACACCGAGACGGAGACGGAGACGGAGACCGAGACGGAGCCGGAGCGAACGACGCCCCCGCCCTCCCGGGTCGATTCGGGCGACAACCGCCGATGCCGGAACTGCTGAAGGTCGAGCAGGCGCTCGAGCTCGTTCTCGAGCACGCCCGGCCGCTCCCGACCGAAGACGTCCAGCTCGCGGACGTTCGCGGCCGCATTTTGCGGGAGCCCGCGCAGGCGGTCGTCGATCTTCCGCCGTTCCCGAGCTCGGCGATGGACGGCTTCGCGGTGCGAGCGGCGGAGACGCCGGGGGAGCTGCCCATCGCCTTCCGCGTCGCCGCCGGAGGTGCGCCTCCCGGGCCGCTACCAGTCGGTGCGGCCGCAGGCATCGCGACCGGCGGCACGGTTCCCGATGGGGCCGACGCGGTCGTCCCGGTCGAGGTGGTCGAGGATCACGGCGATCGTCTGACCGTCCCCGGTGCTGCCGGCGCAGGGCAGCACATCCGCCCACGCGGCGGCGACGTGGGCGCGGGTGCGGTCGTCGTCGAGCCCGGTGCGATGCTCGGCCCCGTCCAGATCGGCGCCCTCGCCGCGGCGGGAGTCGCGACCGTCGTCTGCTCGAAGCGCCCGCGGGTCGCGGTTCTCGCGACTGGCAACGAGCTCCGAAGTCCCGGTGACGAGCTCGAGCCCGGGCAGATCTACGAGTCGAATCGGCGCATGATCGCGGCCGCGCTCGCGGACTCCGGCGCGGAGATCGAGGTGCTTCCCGTCGCTGCGGACGACGACGAATCGCATCGCGCCGCGATCGAGCGAGGGCTCGACCGCGGACGTGCTCGTCACGTCCGGGGGCGTCTCGATGGGGCCGCACGACCTGGTTCGGCGCGTGGCGGCAGAGCTCGGTGTCGTCGAGGTCTTCTGGGGGGTCGCGGTCAAACCCGGGAAGCCGCTTGCGTTCGGCGCCCGTGGGAGCACACTCGTGTTCGGGCTCCCCGGGAATCCGGTGTCGTCTCTCGTCGGAGCGCTTCTGTTCGTACGCCCGGCGCTGCTCGCTCGTCAGGGTCACGGGCGACCGCGGCCGAGCTATTTCGGCGGCCGCCTCTCGACTGCGCTTCGGCGGAACCCGCACCGTGACGAGTTCGTTCGCGCGCGGCGGCTCGAGTCGAGCGATGTCGTACTACTCGAGCCCGTCACGGGTCAGGAGTCGCACATGATCGTGCGGGCGGCGTCCGCCGACGCTCTCGTCCACGTTCCGCGCGGCGAGGGCGAGATTCCGGCCGACGGCGACGTCCGTTTTCTCGCGCTCGACTAGAAACGCCCACGCACGAGCGTGCGAATCGCGCCCCGGAGGTGGGGGCTCGACGCCGTTCGCATACGGCGCGTAGCGCCCGAATGCGATCGCCGCGACCTGCGCGGCTGCTGCGAGCCAGACGAGTCCGAGGAGCGCGGACGAGAACGGGACGTAGCCGACCGTGACCAGGCCGACCGCGTAGAGGGCTGCGCGGGGGATGGACACGCCGAGCTCGTTCGCGAGGACGACGAGGCCGAGGATGGGGCCGGCGAGGCCCACGCCGAAGAGCACTGCGCGCTGCCAGAGCCGCCGTTCGGTCGGAAGCCAGAGCCATGCGTAGAGCGATGGGAGCACGAACACGAGGGCATAAGGCTTGGCGATCGCGAGCACGACGGCCACGATCGCGACGGCGGCCAGCGCCGAGGCGAGCCCCGCGAGGCGCTCCTCGGCCGTCGTCGGACGACCCGGAACGAGTCGCCGCCGGGCGACGAGCCATCCGATGACGAGCGCACCAGCAGCAGGAGGATGCCGCCGACAGACGGATTGTCAAGCGTCTCCGTGAACGGTGAGAGCGGAAGCGCAGCGCCGGTCGGGAACGCTCCGCCGAGCGCCCCGATCCAAACGAGGAGCCCACCGAGCAGCGCGACGCACGAGCCGCGTGCGGAGCGCGCGGAGCGCCGGCCTGAACGGGAGGCCACGCCGTCGTCCGCGAACGATCAGGTCGACGAGCCCGAGCGCGAACGGGACGACTGCGAGCACGAGCGTGAGGCGCACGGCCCACCCGCTCGCCGCACGGTCGGCGAAGAAGACGCTGTCGGGCGTCCGGAAGGCTCCGCCGAGGCTCCGGTCGAGCGAGCTCAGGAGCGCCTCTGTCGCGCGGCCGAGCTGGCCGAGCCGTCGCACCGCGAGCCCCGTGTCGAGATCGCCGGCGGGGTTCGCGGCGCCACTCGGGCGTCGACGTCGTCAGGGTGACGGCTGCGATCCCGTGCCCGAGGAACCGGCCTTGCTCGCCGTAGGCGAACGGGATGCCGAGGTCGGCGAGCTGTGTGGGAATCGACGGCAGCGACGGCGACGTCCCGACCTGCTCCTCGACGCGAGCGGCGGCGGTGCGGACGAGCGCGCGAGCGGGCGACACCGGCTCGTCCCCGGCGATGGCGAGGCGCGGCCGCCCCCTTCCGCCCAGCCCGTCGAGCACGACGACCGCGATCGCCGACTGCGCGAGCGGGGACGTCGACGCGAATCGCTCTGCGCCGGCGCCGCCGTACGAACCCCCGTCCGTCGACACGAGGACGAGCGTTCGGTCGGGGCGTGGGTCCGGGCCGAACTCCTGCGGTGCGAACCCCCGGGCGAGCTCGATCAGCGCAGCCGTTCCCGACGCGTTGTCGCCCAGCGGTCGGCCGGTCCCTGCGTTGTCGCGATGAGCAACGACGACGATCGTCTCCTCGGATCGGCCAGGAACGACCGTGACCACGTTCTGGAGCGCGACCTTCCCGAGGTCGGCGAGATCCTCCGACCACACGTCGTCCTCGGTCGTCAGCCCGAGGGCGCCGATCGTCTCCTCGTACCACCGCGCGGCTTGGGCTGCTCCGACGGAGCCAGGCACGCGGGAGGGGTACTGGGTCGAGAGCGACCGCGCGAGCGTCGCCGCGTTCTCCCCGTCGAACAACGGCTCGAGCGACGATCGCGGGAGCGTGCCCGTTGTCGAGATGGAGAACAGCAGCGCGAGGAGAGCCGGTGCCACTACGACGAATCCGACCCGCACGAGGCGTGCGTTAAGAGGTCGTTCAACAGTGCCGCGACGCAGCCGGCGACCGCGCGTCCGGGGCCGAGCCGCTTCCATCGCCGGGCTATAGTAGGCGCGCCGCGGGCCGCGGGCCTGCGCGACCTTTCCGATGCCCAGCA
This sequence comes from uncultured Gaiellaceae bacterium, assembly GCA_963805135.1. Lineage (GTDB taxonomy): Bacteria > Actinomycetota > Thermoleophilia > Gaiellales > Gaiellaceae > GMQP-bins7. The sequence continues at coordinate 68,856 of CAWDSX010000021.1, forward strand.
CCTCGACCATCCTGCTCGTCGACGACGAGGATTCGATTCAGACCCTGCTGACGTATCCGCTCGAGCGAGACGGCTACACCGTCGTCCAGGCGCGTGACGGCGAGGAGGCGCTCCGAAGGTTCGACGAGGAGCGCGTCGACCTCGTCGTGCTCGACGTCATGCTCCCGCGGCTCGACGGCCTCGAGGTGTGCAAGCGCCTGCGTAGCCAGAGCAACGTCCCGATCATCATGCTCACGGCGCGCGGAGAGGAGCTCGACAAGGTGCTCGGCCTCGAGCTCGGCGCCGACGACTACATCACGAAGCCGTTCTCCATCCGCGAGTTCCGGAGCCGCATCCGCGCGCTCCTGCGACGCGCAGCGTCTCCGCACCTCGCGGGTGAGCGCGAGGAGGTCATCGAGCGCGGCGAGCTGCGCATCGACGTCCCGCGGAGAACGGTCGAGGTGCGCGGCGAGTCCGTGCAGCTCACGTTCATCGAGTTCGAGATGCTCGTCGTGCTCGCGCAGAGCCCTGGGGTCGTGTTTTCACGGCGCGAGCTCCTCGAACGTCTCCGTGGAGGGGCCGACTACCGCGAACCGCGCACGATCGACGTGCACGTCCGCCACCTGCGCGAGAAGATCGAGCGGGACCCCAGCAGTCCCGAGCTGATCCTCACCATGCGCGGCGCGGGGTATCGCTTCAGACCGGAGTAGGGCTCGCATGTCCCTGCCGGGCGGCATTCGCACCCGCATCGTCGCTCGTCCTCGTCGGGATCGTCGCCGGTGCCCTCGGAACCGCGTACATGATCGTCGTGCCGTCGCTCGAGCGGCGGCTCGTCGACGCGCGGCTCGAGCAACTGAGACAGCTCGGTGCACCGCTCGCCAGGACGCTTCCGGAGGACACGCTCCACTGGCAGGACCGCGTCGAGAGCTTCGGGGTCGAGACGAACGCCCGCGTCGTCGCGTTCAGCGTCCTGTCGAAGGCGCAGTCGTCGCTCGTCGTCGTTGCGGACTCGCGCACGAAGAGCTCGCGCGACGTGCAGCGCGATCCAATCGCCAACCAGGCGATGATGTCGGGCGAGATCGAGGAGGGTCGGGTCGGCGGTCCAAGGGTGGCTACGCCGAGGTCGCGTTCCCGGCCGGACCGGACGCAGTTCTCCTCTTCCAGGTCGCGCTCGCCGACTCGGTGGCGACCGTCGAGATCGTCCGCGAGCGGCTGCTGGTTGCGACGGCCTTCGCGCTCGTTCTCGCCCTCATCCTCGGACTGACGGCGGCGGGAATGCTCGCGCACCGGCTTCTCCGGCTGGAGACGGCGGCCGAGCGCATCGCAGGCGGGGACTTCGGGGCGCCGATCGTCGACCACGGGAACGACGAGATCGGCGAGCTCGCCCGCGCCTTCGACCGCATGCGCGTGCAGCTCGCGCAGCTCGACAACGCACGCAAGGAGTTCGTCGCGAACGCCTCGCACGAGCTGCGGACGCCGCTCTTCTCGATCGGCGGCTTCCTCGAGCTGCTCGCCGACGAGGAGCTCGACGACGAGACCCGACGCGGCTTCATCGAGACGATGCAGGGACAGGTTCAGCGCCTGGCGAAGCTCTCGACCGACCTCCTCGACCTCTCTCGCGTCGACGCCGGCCAGCTGACCGTGGTGCGGGAGCCGGTCGATCTCGGAGGGACCGTGCAGATGCTCGCGGGTGAGCTCGGTCATCTCGCGACGTCGACGGGGCACGAGCTGCGGACGGCGATCGACGGCGGCGTCTGGTGTCTCGGTGACGACGCGCGCATCCTCCAGATCGGCCGTGCGCTCGCGACGAACGCCCTGACCCACACGCCGCGCGGGACGAGGGTGACGCTTCGCGCGCATCGTCGAGGGGGTCGCGCGGAACTGGCGATCGAGGACGACGGTCCCGGAATTCCCGCTTCGCAGCGAGAAGCCGTCTTCGCGCGCTTCTACCGCGTCGAGGGCGGCATGGCGTCGGGGAGCGGTCTCGGTCTTGCGATCGCTCGCGAGATCGCCCGTCTGATGGGCGGCGACGTGCGGCTCGACTCCGAAGCGCGTCCGACCGTGTTCACGCTCGACCTGCCGGGCGAGCCGGTGCCGCACGACGCGCGACGAACAGCGGTCGCGTTTTCACGTGAAAACGAAGCGGCGACGCCCGAAGGCGTCAGTCAGGGCTCGTAGCCTGCATCCGTCTACGATCTCGGCGTGTCCGAGCCGACGAGCGAGCTGAGCCACGTCACGACCGGCGGAGAGGTCCGCATGGTCGACGTCGGGACGAAGCCGTCCGTTCGGCGGCGCGCGGTCGCTCGCGGGCGCGTGGTAATGGCGCCCGAGACGGCCGAGGCGCTCACGGCCCTTCCGAAGGGTGATGCGCTCGTGACGGCGCAGCTCGCCGGCGTGATGGCGGCCAAGCGGACGGCGGAGCTCATCCCGCTCTGTCACCCGCTGCCACTGACGCACGTCGACGTCAGGCTCACCCTCGTCGAGGGAGCCGTCGAGATCGAGGCCGCCGTCGAGACGACGGCTCAGACCGGGGTCGAGATGGAGGCGCTCACCGCGGTCTCGGTCGCGGCGCTCACGGTGTACGACATGGCGAAGGCGATCGACAAGGCGATGACGATCGAAGCCGTGCGCCTCGTCGAAAAGACGAAGGACCCGGCGTGAGGGCTGCCGTCGTGACGGTCTCGGACGGCGTCAGCGCCGGCGTGCGCGAGGACACGAGCGGCGACGCCCTCGAAGAGCTTCTCGTCGGCGAGGGATTCGAGGTCGAGCGCAGCGTCGTCCCGGATGACGCCGACGTGATCGCCGACGCGATCCGCACGCTCGGCGACTCCGGCGTCTCCCTCGTCCTGACGACGGGAGGCACCGGCTTCGCACCACGGGACGTGACCCCGGAGGCGACGCGCGGCGTCATCGACCGCGAGGCGCCTGGCATCGCGGAGGCGATTCGCGCGGACGCGCTGGCCCGGACACCGCACGCGCTGCTCTCGCGAGGGATCGCGGGCATCCGCGGCGCGACGCTCGTCGTCAACTTCCCCGGATCGACCGGCGGCTGCCGTGACGGCTTCGAGGTCGTCCGGCCCGCGCTCCGCCACGGGCTCGAGCTCGCCGCCGGCGACACCGCGACCCCACACCGGCAGACGTGACGACCGGCGTCGCCTCCGTTCCTCTCCCGCGCCGCCTGGCGTCGCTCGTGCGCATCGAGCACACCGTGTTCGCGCTTCCGTTCGCATACGTCGGGGCGTTCCTGTCGGTCGACGCCTGGCCCGGCCTCGCGAACATGGTGTGGATCACCGTCGCGATGGTCGGAGCGCGAACGCTCGCGATGTCCCTGAACAGGCTCGTCGACGCCGAGATCGACGCCAGGAACCCGCGTACGGCGGCGCGCGAGCTGCCTGCCGGCGCGCTCTCTCGGGTTCAGGTGCTCGGCTTGTGCGGATTGGCACTTGTGGTGTTCCTGATCGCGGTGTTCCAGCTCGATCCGATCGTGCGCTGGCTGTGGCCGATCCCGGTCGCGCTGTTCGTGATCTACCCGTATCTCAAGCGCGTCACCTGGCTCTGCCATATCTGGCTGGGGGCGTGCCTCGGACTCGCGCCCGTCGGCGCATGGCTCGCCGTGACCGGTACGGCGCCGTGGGAGGCGTGGGCGATCGGCGGCGCCGTCCTGCTCTGGGTCGCGGGCTTCGACCTCTTCTACTCGTTGTTCGACCTCGACCACGATCGTGCCGAAGGCCTGCACTCGTGGGCGACGCACTTCGGCGAGCGCGGTGTGTTTCGCGGAGCGCGTCTGTTCCATACGGGGGCCGTCGTCCTTCTCGCCGCCGCGGGCCTCGGGCTCGACGTCTCGCTCTTCTACTGGCTCGGCGTCGTCGCCACGGCCGGGCTCCTCGTCTACGAGCACTCGCTCGTCCGTCCGGGCGATCTGCGCAGGCTCGACGCCGCGTTCTTCACGATGAACGGCGTGATCAGCGTCGTGTTCTTCGCCTTCGTCGCTCTCGACGTGCTCGTCGCGTGATCCGGGGTCGCGGCCTCGAGAAGCGCTACGGGCGGAAGCGCGTGCTGCACGGCGTAGACGTCGCAGTTCCCGTCGGCGGCTTCGCGCTCGTCACGGGGCCGAACGGAAGCGGGAAGACGACGCTCCTCCGAATGCTCGCCGGTCTCGCCGTTCCGACGCGCGGCGATCTCGTCGTCGGCGCCGACCGCTCGCGCGTCGGCTACCTGGCGCACGAGCCCCTCGTCTACCGGGAGCTCACGGCGGTCGAGAACCTCGATCTCTTCGGCCGGCTCTACCGCGTGCCCGAACGGCGCGAGCGCATCGGGATGCTCCTCGAGCGCTTCGGGCTCTGGGAGGCCCGAAACGAGCGCGTCTCGACGTACTCGCGCGGCATGACCCAGCGGCTCGCGCTTTGCCGGGCGTTCCTCCACGAGCCCGACCTGCTCGTCCTCGACGAGCCCTACTCCGCGCTCGACGAGGACGGCGCGGCGCTTCTCGACCGCGAGCTCGACGCCCTCGCCGGTGCGGCGACGCTCGTGGTTGCGACCCATGATCCCGAGCGGCTCGCGGTCGATGGCGACCCAGAGGCTGGCGCTCGCGTGACGTACTTCGCCGACGTCGCGGCGCTCACGCGCAAGGATCTCCGGGTCGAGCTCCGCGGCCGCGACACGCTGCCCGCGATGCTGCTCTTCGTCCTCGCGACGCTCGTCGTGTTCCACTTCGCGTTGCCGGAGGGCTCGGGCGACACGGCCGCGTACGGCCTCCTCTGGGTCGCCATCGTGTTCACGGCGCTGCTCGGCCTCGCGCGTGCGTGGGTTCCCGAGCAGGAGCACCGCGTGCTCGACGGCCTCGTGCTCGCCCCGTGCGATCGCAGCGCGATCTGGGTCGGCAAGACGCTCGCGACGCTCGTCTTCCTGCTTGCGGCGCAGGCGGTCGCGCTGCCGGCGTTCGTGCTGTTCTTCGAGCCTCTCGATGCGCCCGCCCTCGCGGGCGTGCTGCTCGCGGACATCGGAATCTGCGCCGTCGGCTCGCTCATGTCGGCGATGGCGGCGGCAAGCCGCGCCAGGGAGGTCCTGCTTCCGCTCTTGGTGCTTCCGCTCGCGATTCCGCTCATCGTCGGCGGCGTCGGGGCCGCGGTCTCGGCGGAGCCGGATCGGTTCATCCTGTTTCTGCTCCTGTACGACGCGGTCTTCGCTGTACTCTCGTGGGCGTCCTTCGAGTACGTCGTCACGGAGTAGCCACCTGAGCCCATCGTCACTACGCAGCCTTCCGGGCCTCGCCTGGCTCGCTGCGTTCGCCATGGGGCTCGCGCTCGTCCTCGCGCTCATCGTCGCTCCTGAGGACGCGGACCAGGGGATCTCGCAGCGGATCTTCTACATCCACGTCCCGATTGCGCTGACGGCGTACTTCTGCTTCGGCCTCGGCGCCGTGAAGGCGTTGCTCCTGCTCTGGCGGGGCGACGAGCGGTACGACCTCGAGAGCTACGTCGCGATTCACCAGGGGACGATCTTCGGAGCGCTCACGCTCATCACCGGCGCGATCTGGGCGCGGGCGTCGTGGGGCGTCTGGTGGACGTGGAGCTCGAACCAGCTCGTGCTCTTCCTCGTGCTCTTCCTCTTCTACTGCGCGTACTTCATGCTGCGGTTCTCGCTCGAGGACGGGCCGCGTCGGGCCCGCTCGTCGGCCGTCTACGCGCTCTTCGGCGTCGCGCTCATCCCGGTGAGCTTCCTCGCGATTCGGCTCGCAGAGGACTTCATCCATCCAACCGTCTTCACCCGTGACGGGCCGCAGATGAGCGGGACGATGTTCGCGACGTTCCTCGTGTCGTGGGCCGCCGTGACGCTCCTTGCCTACGTGCTCTACCGCGTCGAGCTCGCCGGCAAGAGGCTCGACGACGATCTTCGAGAGCTGCGTGAGGCGCTGCAGTGAGCTGGAGCCAGGAGGAGCTCGTGGCGGCGGCGTACGGGGTCGTGTTCTTCTTCGTCCTCGTCTACGTGGCGATCATCGCGGCGAAGCTCGTGCGCCTCCAGCGCGAGACGGCCGAGCTCGTCGAGCTCGCGCGACGAAGGTCGGGGCCGGACGCATGACCCTCCGGGCACGCGAATATGCTGCGACCGTGGTCACGAGGCCCCTGCCTCTCCAGGCTCCGACGGCGTTCGTCCGGATCAGGCCCCGCGGCGCTCGCGTCTGCGGCGAGGCGCGTCGGACGACGGTGCGCCGCTGCGGCGCCCGCGCCAGCCGCCGCCGGTAGCTCCCTCCGCGGGCCGGCGTTACGCTCCGCGGCGTGTTCATCACCTTTCTGAGCGACTTCGGCTTGAAGGACGACTTCGTCGGCACGTGTCACGGCGTGATCAAGCGCATTGCTCCGGAGGCGCAGATCATCGACATCACGCACGGCATCCCGCCGACCTCGATCCTGCAGGGAGCTCTCGTGCTCGCGAACACGATCGGCTTCATGCCCGTCGGCGTGCATCTCGCGATCGTCGACCCGGGCGTGGGCGGGCCGCGGCGACCCCTCGCGCTCCGTGACGCGGAGGGTCGGCTCTACGTCGGGCCCGACAACGGGCTCCTGCTGCGGGCTGCGAGCCGTCACGGCATCGAACAGGCCCACGAGCTCGCGAATCCGGCGTACGCGCTCGAGTCGATCTCGCGGACGTTCCACGGCCGGGACCTCTTCGCGCCCGCGGCGGCACACCTCGCGACCGGCGTTCCGCTCGAGGCGCTCGGCCCGCCGGTCGATCCCGAGGTCCTCGTCCGTCTCGACCTCCCCGAGCCGGTGGTCGTGGACGGCGCTATCCATGCGACGCTGCTCTACGTCGACAGCTTTGGCAACATCGCGCTCAATCTCGACCGCGACAACGTGGAAGCTCTCGGCATGTCATCGGGTACGCGGGTCGAGCTCGAACTGTCGGGCGAGCGCTACTACGCCGTCATGGCTCGGACGTTCGCCGACGCGCGGCCCGGTGACGTGATCCTGTACGAGGACAGCTACAAGAACATGTCGCTCGCGATCTCGCGCGGCAGCGCCGCCCGCATGCTCCACGCCTCGCCGGGCCAGCAGATCCGGATCACGATCGCGAGCTAGGAGACCGGGGGCCGGCGGTCGGCCCACGGTCGCGCCGTCTCGAGCTCGGCGGCGAGCGCGAGCAGGAGTGCATCGCCGGCAGGCGGGCCGATCGCCTGGACGCCGATCGGGATGCCGTCCTCGGTCCAGTGGAGCGGCAGCGACATCGCCGGCAGGCCCGTGAGGTTCGCGATCGCCGTGAAGGGCGTGAACTCGGTGTTGCGCAAGAGCTGCGGGATCGCGCCCTCGACGGCGTCCTGCCAGCCGATCGGCACGGGCGGGAGGGCGAGCGTCGGCGTGAGCACGACGTCGACGTCGCTCCAGAAGGAGACGATCCGACGCGCGAGCATCTGGAGCGACGCCACGCTTCGTCCGTAGTCGGCCGCCGACTCCGAACGCGCCGCCTCGACGAGCCCGCGGTTCAGCGGAGTGAGCAGTGAGATGTCCTCGATCGGGTGGAGTGCGGGGCCGACCTGCCACACCGCGATGAACCGGTCGAAGAGGTCGGGCTCGTGCCAGGGCGGCGTCTCGTCGCGCACGTCGTGCCCGAGCTCGGCCAGGAGTGCGGCGGCAGAGGTCACGGCCGCAACGCATTCCGGCGTCGACCGGGAGGTCGATCGGCGGGGAGGTCGTGACGGCGATGCGCAGGCGAGGAGGAGGCTCGTGCGGCGCCGTCGCGAACGGCCGATCCGGCGGCGGTGCCCACCACGGGTCGCCCGGCTCGTATCCGGCGAGGACGTCGAGCAGGTGCGCGGCGTCCTCGACCGTGCGCGTGAGCGGTCCGGAGGTCGAGAGGCCCTCGAACGCCCCGTAGGGCGCCGTCGAGACGCGGCCGCGAGACGGCTTGAGCCCGAAGAGCCCGCAGCACGACGCCGGGATGCGAATCGAGCCTCCGCCGTCTGTCGCGTGCGCGGCGGGAACGAGGCCCGCGGCGAGTGCTGCAGCTGCGCCGCCGCTCGAACCGCCGGGCGTGAGCTCCGTGTTCCAGGGGTTCCGGGTCACGCCGTTGAGCTCCGACTCGGTGAAGGCGACGGTTCCGAACTCGGGCGTGTTCGTCTTGCCGACGATGACGAATCCGGCATCGCGGATGCGACGGACGACCGCGCTGTCGAAGTCGGGGACGTAGTCGGCGTACGCGCGCGAGGAGAACGTCGTGCGGATCCCCGCGGTGGGTGCGAGGTCCTTCACGCCGATCGGGACGCCGCGAAACGGCGCGTCGCCCGGGGTCGAGTCGACCAGTCCCGCAGCGGCGAGGGCCTGCTCGGCGCTGACGGTGACGAAGGAGTTGAGGGTCGGGATCGAGCCGCTCGATCCGATCGAGCGAGGCTCGCACGAGCTCGATCGACGAGACCTCGCCGGTGCGAACGAGTCGCGCCTGCTCGACGGCCGAGAGGAACGCGAGCTCCATCGGCGGCGAAGCTATCAGCGACGTTCGGCGCTACCCGGTGGGTACTCTCGGCGAGATGAGCTCGACTGGTGTGGCTCGAGCCGTCGCTTCCGACCGCCTTGAGCTCCTCGACTGGAAGCGGAGGGTCTTCGATCTCTACCGCGAGATCCGTGCCGACCCCGACCCGACGCGCGCGTGGCGGACGTGGCGCGGCGTTCGCGATGACCTGATCGCACGGCATCCGCAGTCGCCGCTCGACGTGTCCCGTCGTACCGCGTTCAGGCCCGCCTACTTCGACTATGACCCCGGGCTCCGCTCGCTCGCGGACGTGCTCCCGGTCGAGCCTGCGGACGCGAACGTCCCGATGAGCCACGACGAGCCGGCTCGCTTCACCCACTTCGCGGACGCGTCCTTCGAGCTCGCGGGCGAGGCGGTGAAGCTCGGCCTCTACTGGCTCGAGGGCTACGGCGGCGGCATGTTCCTCTCGTTCACCGACGAGACGAGCGGCGAGGAGACCTACGGTGCTGGGCGCTACCTGCTCGACACGGTCAAGGGCGCGGACCTCGGGGCGGTCGACGATCGTCCTCGTGCTCGACTTCAACTTCGCCTTCAACCCGTCGTGCGCCTACGACTCGCGCTGGGCCTGTCCGCTCGCACCACCCGGTAACCGCCTGCCCGTAGCGGTGCATGCCGGGAGATCGTTCCGCAGCTGTGAGTGGCGAGGGCCGGACTTGAACCGGCGACACCACGGTTTTCAGCCGTGTGCTCTACCAGCTGAGCTACCTCGCCGCGGCGACTCAGTGTAGTTAGGTTCCCGCGATGGGCGCGGTTCGTGAGATCGCCGTCATCGGCGCGACGCTCGACCTCGGGCAGGGGCGTCGCGGCGTCGACATGGGGCCGTCCGCCATCCGCTACGCGGGGCTCGAGGAGCGTCTCGTCAGCCTCGGGTACACGGTGCGCGACCACGGGAACGTCGAGACCGCGGTGCCGGAGGCGACGACGATGCAGGACGAGCGCGCCCGCTTCCTGCCCGAGATCAAGGCGACGTGCGCCCGCGTCGCGGCGAAGGTGGTCGAGGAGTCGGGGACGGGCGCGATCCCGCTCGTTCTCGGCGGCGACCACTCCGTGGCGCTCGGCACGCTCGGTGGCCTCGCAGCGGTGCACGGCGCCGGCGGCGTGCTCTGGATCGACGCGCACGCCGACATCAACACGCCCGAGACGAGCCCGAGCGGAAACGTGCACGGGATGCCGCTCGCCGCCGCGCTCGGCCTCGCAGGCGACGCATTCGCGAGCGAGGCGTGGCCGTTGCCCGCTGTCGATCCGCGCCGCGTCGCTCTGCTCGGGCTGCGGCAGGCGGACGCCGGTGAGCGGAAGCTCCTCCGCGAGGCCGGCGTGCGCGTGTTCTCGATGAGCGAGATCGACCGGATCGGCGTCGAGCGGGCGACGCGCGAGGCGCTCGATCACGTCTCCGGGCCGGGATTCGTGCACGTCTCGCTCGACCTGGACGCGCTCGATCCCGAGGTCGCGCCGGGCGTCGGGACGCCTGTGCGCGGCGGGCTCACCTACCGCGAGGCCCACCTGGCGATGGAGCTCGTCGCAGAGTCAGGTCTGGCCGGCTCGCTCGAGGTCGTCGAGGTGAACCCGATCCTCGATCGCGAGAACACGACGGCCGTCACTGCCGTCGAGCTCGTCGCGAGCGCGCTCGGCGCCACGATCATCTAGCGCGAACTGCGGAATGATGTCCTTGCCGTAGGCGGCGAGGTCCTCCTCCTGACCGTGGGTCATGAGGTAGATGTTGAACTGGTCGACGCCGATCGCCTCGAGCTCCTTCAGCTTCGCGGTCGCCTGCTCGGCGTTGCCGAGGACGCAGAAGCGGTCGCAGATCTCGTCGGTGACGAACTCGCCGTGCTTCGCGCCGACGCGTGAGTGCTCGTCGTAGTCGTAGAACTTTCGGACGCGGACGTACTCGGTGAGCTCGTGCGGGATCTCGGATTCGTAGCCGTAGCGCTCGATGAGGTCCATGACGTGGTTCGACACCATCGCGGGGAACCAGCGGACCTGCTCGCGTGCGTCGGCGATGTCGTCAGTGATGTGGCTCGGCGCGCAGACGATGCACTTGAGCTCAGAGGGATCACGACCTGCCTCGGCCGCGGCCTCGCGGGCCGTGTCCATGATCCACTTGATGATCACCGGGTCGGCGAGCTGGATGATCACGCCGTCGCCGACACGGCCGGCGACCGCCAGCGCCTTGGGCCCGTACCCCGCGACCCACATCGGGATCTCGGGAAGCTCGGGCCGCACCCAGGCGAGCTTCAGCTGCTTCTCGTTCCACTCGACCTCTCGGCCGTTCATGAACTCCTTGATCATCGAGCAGCGTCGCTCGAACTCGGCGATCCTGACGGGCTTGTCGCCGATGTACCGCACCGCGGAGTCTCCGCGACCGATCCCCATCACCATCCGGCCGTTCGAGATGTCGTGGAGCGTCGCGTAGGCGCTCGCCAGCACCGTCGGCTCGCGCGTCCCTGGGTTCGTGACGCAGTGACCGAACTTCATCGTCGTCGTCGCCTGGACGGCCAGCGTCAGCAGCGGGAACGACTCCTGCCAGAGCACGTGCGAGTCGTACGTCCAGCCGTGGTGGAAGCCGTTCGCCTCGGCGTGCCGGATCAACTCGAGGAAGCGGCTGTACGGGGGATCGGGGAGGACGGTGACGCCGAAGCTCAGAGCCATCTCGGATTCTCCTTCGCTCGTTCGGAAAGCGCGATTATCGAGCCTAGATGCGCGTCGCGCGAAGCGGAAGCAGCGCGGCGGCCGCGAGCGCGGCGATCACGACGAACGCGATCCGCCCGTCGCTGGGCAGCTCGAACGCCAGCCCGGCAAGCGGCGTGCCGACGAGGATCGTCAGTACGGCGCAGGCATTGACGAGGGCGATCGCGGATCCGGGGGCGTCCGGACGCCGGCGCTGCGCCGCCGCGAAGATCACTGCGAAGGGGAGGCCCGCCATGAGCCCGAGGACGAGCGCCCCGAGAGTCGACAGGGCAAGCGGGCCACCGAGCGCGAGCAGGAGCGCTCCCGCCGACGTGCCGACGAGAGCCGCCGCGACGAGAAGACGACCGCTGACTCGTACGGCGAGGACCCCTCCCGACGGTCGGGTGACGATGCCGACGAAGAGGACGAGCCCGCCGGCGAGACCCGCGGCGGTCGAGCTTGCACCCTGCCGCTCGAGGAGCGGGACGACCCAGTTGCCCGCGACCACCGCGAGGCCGAACGTCGCTGCCTGCATGATCCCGATCGGCAGGAGCGTCCGGTCGCCGAGCAGCCACGCGCCGGCGTGCCCGATCCGTGGAAGGCCCGTCGCCGCCAGCGTCGGCACCGCGGCCGAGAATCGCCAACGCCGCGGCCGTCCAGTAGGCCGCGCGCCAGCTCGTCGCGTCGGTCAGCGGCGGCACGACCATGAGCGCGAGCCCGCCCCCGGCCATCGTCGCCCCGCCGTACACGCCCTGCAGCGCCGCCCCTCCGCCTCCGGCGCGAACGAGGTCGAGCCCGGCGACGAACGCCGCGCCCGAGCCGATGCCTACGATCGCCCGTCCGACGAGGGCTAGCTCGAAGCCCGTGTCGAGGAGGAGGATGGCATTCCCGAGGACGCCTGCCGCGACGGCGAGCAGCGCGACGCTCCGCGAGCCGAAGCGATCCGCTCCGCGACCCGCCGGGAGCTGGACGGCGAGATGGGTGACGAAGAGCGCGGTCGTCAGCAAGCCGACCGCGGCGACCGACACGCCGTAGTGCTCGGCGAGGGGATCGGCGGCCGCGCCGACGTTCGAGACGTTCCAGGTGAGACAGCCGCCGACCGCGAGCCCGGCGGCGACGCCGGCCGTCGAGCGGGTCAGCGCCCGCCGCCGCCCGCGACCCAGGCGATCGTCTTCGAGGCGAGTCCGTCGAGCGCGGCCACGGCGAGCTCGAGGTGCTCCTCGCGCGTGTCCTCGAGCCTTCGTATGCGAGAGGCCGCGGAGGCTCTGGACGAAGAGCATCACCGTCGGGACGCCGGCGCGCGACACCTCGGCCGCGTCGTGGAGCGGGCCTGAGGGGAGTCGGTGCGGGATCGCGCCCACCTCCTGAATCGCCTCCTCGCAGAACCCGACGAGCGTGTCGTCGAAGAGGATCGGCTCGATCGACCAGATCCGCTCCCACTCGACCTCGATCGACTCCTCCGACGCGAAGCGCTCGCTCGACGCCTTCGCCTCGGCAAGCATCGCCGCGAGGCGCTGCGCGCTCAAGTCGCGCTGATCGAGGAGCTGCTCCGCGGTCTCGACCACCGAGGTCACGATTCCGGGCTTGCAGACGACGCCGCCCGAGGTGCACACCGCGCCGCCTCCGGTGCGTCGCGCGATCTCACGGATCTCGAGCGCGAGCTTCGCGGCTCCTGCGAGCGCGTCGCGGCGCCGGTCCATCGGCGTCGACCCGGCATGGGCGGCCTGCCCACGCCAGGTGATCCGGTGGCGCTCGACGCCGAACGTCCCGAGGACGACGCCGAGCGGGAGACCGAGGCCCTCGAGCACCGGGCCCTGCTCGATGTGCAGCTCGAGGTACGCGGCGGCGGAGTCGAGCTCGGAGCGTGCTGCGAGCGCGGAGTCGAGATCCACGCCGTGCGCGGACAGCGCGGCGGGGAGCGAGGTGCCCTCGCGGTCCGTCAGCTCGCGCAGCTCGTCCTGGTCGGACATCGAGCCCGCGGCGGCGCTCGACCCGAAGAGACTGCGCCCGAAGCGCGCCCCCTCCTCGTCGGCCCAGTTGACGAGCCGGATCGTGACCGGCGGCGTGCCCATCTGCGGCGATGCGGCGCAGCACCTCCAGCGCCGGCGACGACGTTGAGGCTCCCGTCGAGCCAGCCGCCGTTCGGGACGGAGTCGATGTGCCCGCCGATGAGCACGGCGCGCTCCGATTCGCCGCGAAGCGTGAACCACTGGTTCCCTGCCGAGTCGATCGACTCCTCGGCGCCGGTCTCCGAGACGAGGCCGCGTAGCCAGGCCCGTGCCTGCTCCCACGTGTCCGTCCAGGCCACGCGCTGCGCTCCGTTCTCGTCCCCCGTGAGCTCGCGGAGCTCCTTCAGCTCGGCGAGCGTTCGCTTCGGATCGAGCGCCACCCAGGCAGCCTAGTGCGGGCCCCTACGACTCTGCACCGGAAGCAGGTGTGTGACAGATTCCGACGATGGCTTTTCGCCGGTTCGCCAAGCGGGGCCTCGTCTTCGTGCTGGTGCTCGGCGGGCTCTGGGCGTTCTGGGAGGGGTACAAGTGGCTCTGGGAGCGCACCGGTTGGAGCAGGCCGTTCCGCGTCGACGATCTGACGCTGCCGCATGTCCACACGATCCTGCTGCAGCTCGCCGAGCCGACGTCCACTGGCGACGACCTGTGGCTCTTCCTCCTCCGCTCCGCACTCTTCACCGCGAAGTCGGCGGCCGTCGGCTTCGCGTTCGGCGCGATCGTCGGATTCCTGCTGGGTGTCGTGCTCGTGCAGTTCGACGTGCTGCGACGCGGGGTCATGCCGTACGTCGTCGCTTCGCAGACGATCCCGATCCTCGCGCTCGCTCCGATCGTCGTCCGCGGTCTCGGCAGCGTCTCGATCGGCGGAGAGCCTCCTCCGGACTGGGTCCGCGTGTCGGTCATCGCCTCCTACCTGACGTTCTTCCCGGTCACCATGAACACGATCCGAGGTCTCCGGTCCGCCGATCCCCGAGCGCTCGAGCTGATGCATTCCTATGCGGCGCGCGGCTGGACGGTGCTCTGGAAGTTGCGAGTGCCGTCGGCTCTGCCCGTACATCTTCACGGCCTTGAAGATTGCTGCAACGGCGAGCGTCGTGGGGGCGATCATCGGGGAGCAGACCGCCTCGATCTCGAACGGTCTCGGCGGCGCCATCCTCAACTTCAATCAGTACTACGTTCTCGAGCCGGCGAATCTCTGGGCGACCAATCTCTACGCCGCGTTGCTGGGGATCGGCTTCTTCCTCGTCGTGCTCGTCGCGGAGAAGGTCGTGGTGCACCGCGCGCCGGAGCGGCTGGTTTGAACGGCGACGCCTCCGTCGTCTCGATCAAGGGCCTCTCGAAGGTCTTCGGCAAGGGCGGTGTCAGGGCGCTCCAGGGCATCGACCTGGAGGTCGAGCGAGGCGAGTTCGTCTCGCTGATCGGGCCGTCGGGGTGCGGGAAGTCCACGTTGCTCCGGATCGTCGGGGACATCATCGAGCCGACCGACGGCGACGTCACCGTCAACGGGAAGCCGGCGCGGAGGGCGAGGCTCGACCGCGACTACGGCATCGTGTTCCAGGCGCCTGTGCTCTACGACTGGCGTACGGTCGGCGAAGAACATCTCTCTTCCTCTGGAGATGCTCGGCTGGGATCGCGCGAGGCGTGCAGCGCGCGTGAGGGAGATGGTGGACCTCGTCGAGCTCTCCGGATTCGAGAAGCACTACCCGTGGCAGCTCTCCGGCGGGCATGCAGCAGCGGGTCTCGATCGCGCGTGCGCTCTCGTTCTCACCCGCGCTCCTGCTCATGGACGAGCCGTTCGGTGCGCTCGACGAGATGACGCGCGAGCGGCTCAACCTGGAGCTGCTGCGCATCTGGACGGAGACCGGGTCGACGGTGATCTTCGTGACGCACTCGATCTCCGAGGCGGTCTTCCTGTCCACGCGCGTCGTCGTCATGTCACCACGGCCAGGGCGCATCGCGGGCATCGTCCCCGTCGATCTGCCGCAGCCCCGCACCGCGGCGACGCGGGAGCAGCCACGGTTCTTCGAGCTCGTGACCCAGGTTCGCGAGTCGCTCCACGCGGTGGGCGCCGACGAGGTCGAGGAGACGCTCGCGGCGGAGGAGGAGATCGCGTGAGTACGGCACCATCAACGTCCGCACGCTCCCGACGCATCGGCGAGCAGATCCGCTACTGGCTGCCGGCCGTCGTCGTCTTCGGCCTCGGCCTCGCCGCATGGCAATGGCTGCTTCCCGACGTGCTCGGGGTCGAGGAGTTCCTGCTGCCCAGGTTCTCCGACGTCGTCCAGGCGCTCGTCGACGAGCGCGACGAGCTCCTCCGCGGAGCGTGGATCACCTTCAAGGAGGCGTTCGGCGGCTTCGTTCTCGGAAGTGGAGCGGCGATCGTCGCCGCGCTCGTCCTGGCACGCTGGCGGCCGTTCGGGAATGCGCTCATGCCGTACATGATCGCCGCCAACGCCATCCCGATCATCGCCTTCGCCCCGATCACGAACGCATGGTTCGGGCTGCTCAGTCCGTGGTCGAAGGTCACGATCGCCGCGGTTCTCTGTTTCTTCCCGGTGCTCGTGAACACGCTGCGCGGGCTCACATCGGTCGATCCCGAGTCGATCGAGCTCATGCGCTCCTACGCGGCGCCCGAGCGAGAGGTGTTCCGTCGCGTCCGTATACCGAACTCGCTCCCGTATGTCTTCTCCGCCTTGAAGGTGGCGAGTGTGCTTGCGATGATCGGCGCCGTCGTGGGCGACTACTTCGGAGGGTCACTGGAGGCGCTGGGGATCGTCGTTCTGAGCGCCGTCAACCTCTCGCGGTACAGCGTACTCGTGGGCCGCGATCCTCGTCGCGAGTCTCATGGGCATTGCGTTCTACGGTGCGATTGCTCTCGCCGAGCGATACGCCTTCGAGCTGGCATCCGTCCGTGGGGCGGAGGGGCATGACAGTGGCAGGAGATCCGGTCTCGGCTGGTCCGAGACCGTGGGACAAGGAGGGCATGTGAAACGACGCAGGTGGTATCTGGCGGGAGCCGCGCTTGTCGTGGTGGCCGCTCTTTCGGCGACGAGCTTCGCGATGGCTGGCTCGTCGAGCCCAAAGCTCACGAAGGTGACGATCCAGCTGAAGTGGGTGACGCAGTCACAGTTCGCCGGCTACTACGCGGCAAAGGCGAAGGGTTACTACAAGGACGCCGGACTGGACGTGAATCTCAAGGTCGGCGGCCCGACGATCGTGAACGAGCAGACCGTTCTCTCGAATCAGGCGGAGTTCGGGGTCAACTGGCTCCCGAGCCTGCTCGCGAACCGTGACCAGGGCAACGATCTCGTCAACATCGCCCAGGTCTACACGAGGTCGGGAACGACCGAGGTGACCTGGAAGAAGGACGGGATCAACAACTTCCAGCAGATGCGCGGCAAGAAGTTCGGCGTCTGGATCTTCGGAAACGAGTTCGAGCAGCGCGCCGCGCTCGTGAAGAACGGCATGGATCCGGACAAGGACGTGACCCTCGTGCAGCAGCAGTTCGACATGGTCGCGTTCCTGAAGCACGAGATCGACGCCGCGTCGGCGATGACGTACAACGAGCTCGCCCAGGTTCTGGAGACGAAGAATCCGGCGACCGGCAAGCTCTACACGATGAACGATCTCAAGGTGTTCAAGTACTCCGACCTCGGCACGGGCATGCTCCAGGACGGGATCTTCGTCCGCGGCGACTGGATCAAGAGCAAGGCGAACCAGGCGACGGCGGTGAAGTTCCTCGAGGCGACGTTCAAGGGCTGGATCTACTGCCGCGACCACTACGTGGAGTGCACGAACATCGTGGTCTCGCAGGGCACCGCGCTGCCGAAGGGTCACCAGCGCTGGCAGATGAACGAGGTCAACGCGCTCATCTGGCCGAACAAGCTCGGGATCGGCGTCATGAACCCGGTCGACTATGCGAA
>CAWDSX010000022.1:0-3916 GCA_963805135.1 uncultured Gaiellaceae bacterium
AGTCGGCGGCGAACATAACACGGCGCGCAGAGCGACGGCGGAAGCGCGCGAATCGACCCGAAATCGGCACGGACGCGACACGAGATCCGCAATAGGCTCGGTGTCCCCGTGGGTGGGTGGGGGTTTGGGATGGGGACCAACATTGTGCTCCCGCACTCCCGCCTGGCCGGCGGCGCTCACAGGACGGCGCGCATCGCCTGCTCGAAACCGGCGACGTGGGAGCGCATGACGTCCTCAGCGCGGTCGGCGTCGCCGTCGCGGATCGCCTCGAGGATCTCGCGGTGCTCGCGGATCGCGTCGCCGAGCCGCTCCACGCGGTCGAGCGCGAGGAACCAGATCCGGAGCGTCAGGACGTAGTACTCCTCGAGCGTCGCCTCGAGGAACGGGTTGTGCGCGCACCGGTAGACGTGCCGGTGGATCCGCTGGTCGAGGTCGATCAGCTGGCGCTCGTCGCGCTCCGTCGTCCCGGCCAACTCGGAGAGGAACGCCTCGGTCTCGACCCGGTCGGATTCGTTCCGCCGCTCGGCGGCAAGGCGTGCCGCCTTGCTTTCGAGCACGAGCCGCACCTCCGACAGCCCCGCGATGTCGCCGACGTCGACCCCGGAGACGAAGATCCCGCGACGCGGGAACACCTCGACCAGCTGCTCACGGGCGAGGTCACGGAGCGCCTCGCGCACGGGTGTCCGCCCCACCCCGAGCTGCTCCATCAGCTCGCGCTCGCTGACGACAGCACCGGGCGCGAGCTCGAGCGTGACGATCAGCTCGCGGATCGCGTAGTAGGCGCGGTCCGAGAGCGACTGCTCGTCGGGCGCCCGGGGCTGGTTGATGTGCAGCGTCGGTGTCGTCATGGAGCTGGCAGGGGCGAGGCCGTGCCCCGCCCCTGCCGGTCGTCGTCTACTTCACCCAGGTGTTGACCGTCTTCGCGTGCGCCTTGACCCACATCGCCGCGGCCTTGTCCTTCGGCATCCTCTTGCCGGAGATGAGGTTCGCGACGAAGTTCTGGTCGGCGGACGTCCACTTGAAGTTGCGGATCACCTTGAGCGCGGGCGAGCCGCTCTTCAGGAAGTCGGAGCTGACCAGCTTGTCGAGGCGATACGAGGGGTACGCGCACGCGTACTTCTTCGGGTCGCCGCCCTTCTTCTCGTCGTCCTGGCAGCCGGCGAACCGCTTCGGCAGCTGCACCTGGACGAGGTCGTACTGGGCGTTGAGGTACTGCGGGTCGTACCAGTAGAAGAGAACGGGCTTCTTCTGCTTGTAGAGCTGGCTCCAGCGCGCGACCTGCGCGGGCTCGGCGCCCGCGACCACGTGCTTGAGGTTCAGCCCGAGGCCCTTGATGAGCGCCTTGTCCTTCTGGACGTACGACGGGTCGCCGCCGAGGAACATCCCCTGCGAGCCCGACTCGGGCGACTTGAACACGGACTCCTTGCCCTTCAGTCCGCGCCACGTCCTGAACTGCGGGTACTGCTGGAGCAGGTACCGCGGGATGTACCAGCCGATGACGCCGGTGATCCCGTTGCCGCCGAGATTGACGATCGACTTGTTCTTCTCGTACGGCGTGCCCGGGAAGTTCTGCCAGTCCTCGAGCACGACGTCGATCTTCCCGTCGGCCATCGCCTGGAACGACGGCTGGCCCTCGGTGATGTTCAGCACCTTGACCTTGCACTTGAGCTTCGTCTCGAGGACGTTCTTGATGACGTAGACGTTCGCCGTCGAGCCGACCCACGAGTTCTCGTTCAGCACGATGTCGTCGCAGGCCGGTGCCGCCGAGCGGGCGCCGCCTCCGAGCGCTCCGGCCGCCGCGACGAGCGACGCGAGAACGACGAGTGCGAGTCCGGCGAGGCGCATGCGCCGCCGGCTCAGACGATCCGACATCCGACCCTCCTTCTTCTGGTTGCTTTCTGTGAGCAGAGCACGGTTCAACCGAGACCCTCCTTTCGCTTCGCCCGCGTGCCCTGGGTCACGCGGTCGAGCGTTATCCCGAGGGCGAGGATCGCGAACGACGCGATCACGCCCTGACCGAAGTACCCGCGGACGAGCCCCTGCGCGACCTCGTAGCCGAGCCCACCGGACCCGACCAGACCCCCGATCACGACGACCGCGAGCACCATGATGATCCCCTGGTTGACGCCGAGCATGATCGCGTCGCCCGCCAGCGGGACCTTGACCTTCGTCAGCACCTGCCTCCGCGTCGCGCCGAAGGCGCCCGCGGCTTCGACGGCCTCCGGTGCGACGTCGTTGATCCCGCGCTCGACGAGGCGAACGACGACGGGGAACGCGTACAGGACGGCCGCGACGATCCCGGGGACGATCGACACGGGCATCAGGTAGATGAACGGGATGATGTAGACGAGCTGCGGCAGGGTCTGCAGCACATCGTTGATCGGGCGCATCGCCCGCGAGACGGTTCGGCTCTCGGACGCGGCGATCCCGAGGCCGACTCCGATCGACGACGGCGATCAGCGTCGCGACGAGGACCTGCGACAGCGTGTCCATCGCCAGCGCCCAGACGCCGGTGACGCCGATCGCCCCGAGCATCACGAACGTCGTGATCGCCGGCCGCAGCCCCGAGACGATGTAGGCGATCAGCGTCAGCCCGAGGAGCGTCGTGAACCACGGGCCCTCGACGAGGAACTCCTGGAGCGGGAGCAGGAGCTTCTGGAGGATGAACGTCGCGGTCGGCTCCGTGATCGAGAACACCCACGACGTCGGGTCCTGGATGTAGTCCAGCACGCTCTGGATGCGCTCGAGCAGCCACGCCTGCAGGGTGACTGTTCGTTCCTGCACGCCGGCCGTCTCGGGATAGGAAGCGCTGACGCCGAGGAGCTTCGCCGCGAGGACGGTGCCCGCGATGGCAACCGCAGCGGCGAGCGCTCTGCCGTCTCAGACGGCGCCGCGCGGCGGCGTCGAGGTGCTGCTTCGCCGGATCCGTCCGCTCGGCGATCGCCTCCGTGACGCGGTCGAGGGTGATGGCCATCACGACGATCACGAAGCCGGCGAGGATCGCGAGGGACGGGGTCGTGAACAGCCCGCTGTTGACGACCGCGCCGAGGCCGCCGCCGCCGATCAGCCCGCCGATGACGACCATGGAGAGCGCGAACAGGATCGTCTGGTTGACGCCGAGCAGGATCATCCGGCGCGCGAGCGGCAGCTGCACCTTCGTCAGGATCTGGCGCGTCGTCGTCCCCATCGACGTGGCCGCCTCGACCGTGTTGACCGGTACGCCGCGGATGCCCGAGCGCGGTGATCCGCACGGCGGGGGGATCGCGTAGATCACCGTCGCGACGACCGCCGCAGCCGGGCCGACGGAGAACAGGATCACGACCGGCATCAGGTACGCGAACGCGGGCACGATCTGCGCGGAGTCGAGGAGCGGGCCGGACGAACCGCTCGACGCGCCGCGAGCGGCCGACGGCAATGCCGAGCGGGATCCCCACGAGCAGGGACAGGGACACCGCCGCGAGCATGAGCGCGAGGGTCTCCATGCTCTCCCGCCAGAGACCGGAGAGCGCGAACGTCGCGAACGCGGCGAGCGTGAGCATCGCGGCGCGGAGCCCCCCGAACCGCCAGACGAGCAGCGTCCCGGCCGCCGTCGTCCCAACCCAGGTGAGCCAGAAGAGGAGCTCGGTGAACCAGGCGACGAGCTCGTCGACGAAGATGCGAAAGCCGTCGAAGATCGTGAAGACGACGCTCTTGTCCTCTGCCGAGCGCTGGTCGATCAGCCAGACCTGGAACTCGTCGAGCTTGAACTGCAGCGAGTCCACGTGAGCGAGGCCGGCCACGGGTACTCGAGCCGGAGCGCGCGGTACGCGATCCACATGCCGGCCGCCGACGAGCGCGACCTGAACGGGCTTTCCCCGCCACCACGGGCGGTGCGAGAGCACCGGCGCGACGATCGGTCGCTCGGTGACGAGCTCGG
>CAWDSX010000023.1:0-8187 GCA_963805135.1 uncultured Gaiellaceae bacterium
CGGTCGAACACCCTAAATTGTTTGCGCAGACCGGAAATCTGCGAGTGCAGATTTCCGGTCGCGAGAGCCAAGACGCTCGCAGCGAAGGCCGACCTCGGGTAGGCCGTGCCGCGCTCCGTGGCTTCTACCGCGAGCTACGAGCGGGATGCCGCGCTCGCCGGCTTCGCCGACGAGCTAGCGGACGAGCAGCTCGTACCCGTAGGCGCCGTCGCGCGGTGACCAGATCCGCACGCGTGCACCGGGCGGCGCCGCGACCAAGATCGAGAAGAACCCCTTCTCGTCGGTCCACCGGGTGCCGCCGAGCCAGCTCGTCCGTTCGTCGTCCTCGAGCCGGACGCGATACGGCTGCTTGCCCGAGCGCGGACGCACCTGCCCCCAGAGGGCGACGGAGCCGCCGTGACGGGACGTCTGGAGCACGGGCAGCCTGAAGGCACCGTACGCCGGTTTCACCGCCCCGTCGGCCGTGAACAGCCCGCTCTGCCAGCCGTCGGCCGACCGGTCGTCGCGCACCATGAAGAAGATCAGCATCTCGACCGACGACGAGCGATACACACGCATCGCCGCGCTCGCGACGTAGGTGGCCTGCTGCTCCGGCGTGACGCCGAGGAAGAGGTCCGGAGGATTCGTCTGGTACCCGTACTCGGTGAGCCAGATCGGCTTGCGCCCGAAGGCTGTGCGGACCTCGCGCTCGAGCCGCCCGAGGTCGGCCATCGTGATCGTCTGGCAGTTCACGCACTTCGGCCCCCACGGCGTCTCCGACTGCGGTCTGCCCGGATACGGGTGATGGGCGTACGCGTCGAGCTTCGCGCCCGCCCTCGCCATCGCGCGAATCCACGCCACCGGCGCCACGCCGCCACCCGAGCCTGCGCGGGGTGAGGTGACGCCGCCTGCCACCCGGACGGCGCCGCTCGCAGCGTGCAGCTGCGCGTACGCGGGATTGAGCAGCTTGTCGACGTACGTCGCAGCGGTCGTGGGGCGGAGGAAGGTCGTGCGGTTCGGCTCGTTCCAGATCGTCCAGCGCGTGACCCACGGGTAGCGCGACGCGGCCGCGTAGGCGAAGTTGGCGAACGCCCTGCCCGACGACGGAGCCCAGTTGCTCGCCCGGCCGCCGTTCGCCCAGGCAGGCGTCCCGAAGAGCGTGACCACCGGGTCGATCCCGTGCCTGCGAAGCCCGCGGAGGACGGGATCGACTTCATCCCACGAATAGGCCGCATCGGCGGGGTCGCGCGGGTCGTCGGGCCGCCGCGCGGCGACGCTGTCCCATCGGACCGTGAACCGGACGACGTCGACGCCGAGCCTCGTGAGCTCGTCGAGCCTCGACTCGAGCGTCCCCGGACCGTGCGCGAGCCAGGCGTCGTCGGCGACGCCGAACGCGACGTCGTGCTTCGAGCTACGCGCACCTGATCCGGTGCCGACGAGTGCGAGGCTTCCGCAGGCGAACACGGCGAGTGCCAGGACGATGCGACGCCCGCGGCTCATCGGCCGCGCCACCGTCGGACAAGTGCGGCCACGAGCCCCGCCGGGAGGAGCACTGCCAGGACGCCGCCGAGGACCGCGACCTCGGTCGGGAAGGCGCGCAGCTGGTCCTCGGTGGCGGGCGTCTCGGCGAGTCGGCGGGCGCTACGCGAGACGGTGCCGACAGCGGCGGCTCGGCTCGCGGCGATTCCGGCGCGCGTGATGTCATCGGCGGCGGTCGTGTACGCGCGCAGGTCCTCCGGTAGCGCGTCGATCGCCCCCTCGTAGCAGTCCGGCGAGTAGCCCGAGCCCAGCGTGCCTCTCGTCCAGTCGTCGAGGACTGCGTCGGCGCAGTCCGCCTTGGACGCGCTCGCGGGCGCGGAGCCCGCCAAGGCGAGCATGACGAGTGCGGCGACGGCGACCATCATGAGGCGTCGCCGACCGGATGGCGGGCGCCACATCCTTGGGATGTACCCCCCGATGGCCATTCTCTACCGTTGCCCGAACGCTTAAGGCCGAGCTGATGCTCCGGTAAGGGCTTTGTAAGACGTGGTGACCGACTGGCAAACGGCCGCGACGCGATTAGGATCGGCTCGATGGATCTGCGCGACACGCCCGAGGAGGCCGCCTTCCGTGCAGAGCTCCGCGCCTGGCTCGAGGAGAACCTTCCCGACCGAGCTCCAGGGCCATCGCGGCGGTGCGACCCGCTTCGAGGGGCCGGAGATGCGCGAGTGGAGCCGCGCGCTGTACGACGCCGGCTACGTCGGGCTGACCTGGCCCGAGGAGTACGGCGGCGGGGGCGCGCCCTACACCCACCAGGCGATCTTCCTCGAGGAGATGGCCCGCGCCGAGGCTCCGCCCCACGTCGGGGTCATCGGCATCGGCATGGCCGGACCGACGATCATCGCGCACGGCACCGAGGAGCAGAAGGCGCGCTACCTGCAGCCACTCCTCTCGGCGGAGGAGATCTGGTGCCAGGGCTTCTCGGAGCCCGGAGCAGGATCGGACCTCGCCGGCGTGCGCACGAGCTCGACGGTCGACGACGGCCACTTCGTGGTGAACGGCCAGAAGGTCTGGTCGTCGTTCGCGCACATCGCCGACTTCTGCATCCTCCTCACGCGCTCCGATCCCGACTCCTCACGCCACGCCGGGCTGACGTACCTGATCGTCGACATGCACGCGCCGGGCGTCGAGGTGCGGCCGCTGCGCCAGATCACGGGCGAGGCCGAGTTCAACGAGATCTTCTTCTCCGACGTCCGTGTCCCGGCCGAGAACCTCCTGGGCGAGGTCGGCGGCGGCTGGCAGGTCGCGATGACGACGCTCCTCCACGAGCGAGGGACGCTCGGCTTCGCGTTGCAGGCGGCGCTCGAGGTGCAGATCCGCAAGCTCGTCGCGCTTGCCCGAGACCGCGGCGCCGACCCGCTTCAGCGTGACCGGATCGCGCGTGAGTGGATCGAGATGCAGGCGGTCCGGTACACCAACTACCGCTCGCTGTCGGCGCTGATGAAGACCGGGATGCCCGGCCCCGAGGGATCCATTTCGAAGCTCGTGTGGTCCGAGGCGAACCAGCGGGTGACCAAGCTCGCGCTCGAGATCCTGGGACCGGACGCGGCGCTCGGCGAGGAGAACGCGCCGTACGGCGGCTACTGGCAGTACCAGCAACTGCGGAGCCGCGGCAACACCATCGAGGCGGGCACGTCGGAGGTGCTCCGCAACATCGTCGCCGAGCGCGTCCTCGGCCTCCCCTACTCCCGCTAGGAGCAGATGGACTTCACCTTCACCCCCGAGCAAGATGCGCTTCGTGCGCAGGCGCGCGAGTTCCTGGCCGCGACTCCGGAACCGACGTGGGCGCAGCTCGCGGAGCTCGGCTGGACGGGCGTCTCGATCGCGGAGGAGGACGGCGGCGCGGGTCTCACGTTCGTCGAGGAGGCCGTGCTCTTCGAGGAGCTCGGCCGGGCGCTCTACCACGGGCCGTACTTCGCGACGATCGGCTTGACGCTGCCGGCGCTCCCGGCGGACCTGCGCGCGGCGGTCGCAGCGGGCGAGGCGAGCTGGACGCTCGCGTTCGGCCCGCTCGTCACCGACCTCGATACAGCGGAACGGGTCGCGATCGTGGGGGGCGACGGCGTCTACGAGCTCGAGGGCGGCGAGCGCGAGGTGCTCGCCACGACCGACTCGTCACGGCCGCTCGGCGTCGTGCGCGGCGGCGAGCCGGGTCGCCGGCTGGCAGACGCTGCCGTGCTCGCCGAGATCGAGTCCCGCTCGCATACCGCCCTCGCCCTCGAGGCGGCAGGCGTCGCGCGGCTCGCTCTCGAGGACGCGATCGAGTACGCCTCTTCGCGCGAGCAATTCGGCAAGAAGATCGGCGTCTACCAGGCCGTCTCCCACCCGCTCGCGGACTCGTACACCCGTGTCGAGCTCTCGCGCTCGCTCGCGCTCTGGGCCGCCTGGTGCGTGGCCACGGGAGATCCGCAGGCGATGATCGCTGCGTCCGCGGCGAAGGCGTACGCGGGCGAGAGCGCGGTCTGGGTCTGCGAGAAGGCGATTCAGTCCCTCGGAGGCATCGGCTTCACGTGGGAGCACCGGCTCCATCGCCTGTACAAGCGTGCGCTCGCGATCGAGAGCTTCGGCGCGTCCGGTGCGCGCCTGCGGGCGGAGATCGCGGCATCGCTGCTCTCGACCGACGGGGTGACCAGCGAGAGCCCCGAACCGGTGTCGATCGCACAAGGAGGCTAGGAGGACCCCGTGGACGGCCTGATGATGGACTACCAGCTCAACGTGCCCGCGATCCTCCGTCGCGCCGACGAGCTGTACGGCGACAGCGAGATCGTCAGCCGGCTCCCGGACAAGAGCTGGCACCGGTACACATATGCCGAGTTCGTCTCGCGGACGAAGAAGCTCATCGTCGCCCTCCGCAAGCTCGGGCTCGAGGACGGCAACCGCGTCGGGACGTTCATGTGGAACCACGCGCACCACCTCGAGGCCTACATCGGTGCGCCCGCGGGCGGGTTCGTGACGCACACGCTGAACCTCCGCCTCCATCCCGACGACAACACGTACATCGCCACGCACGGCGGCGACCGGGTGCTGATCGCCGACAAGATCCTGTGGCCGCTCGCCGAGCAGTTCGTCGCACGCTGCACTTTCGAGCACGTGATCGTGACCGGAGACGGCCCCGCACCCGAGGGAACGATCGACTACGAGGACCTGCTCGCCGACGCCGACGAATCGGAGTTCGCGTACCGCGACCTCGCCGAGCGCTCGGCGGCGGCGATGTGTTACACGAGCGGCACCACCGGCCGCCCGAAGGGCGTGCTCTACTCGCACAGGGCGATCGCGATCCACGCGCTGACGATCAACGCGTGCCTCGGGATCACGGCGGACGACGTGAGCCTTCCCGTCGTCCCGATGTTCCACGCGAACGCGTGGTGCTTCCCCTTCTCGAGCACGATGACGGGCGTCAAGCAGGTGCTGCCGGGCCCGCACATGGATCCCGTGACGCTGCTCGACGGGCTCGCCGAGCAGAAGGTGACCATCACGGCGGGCGTGCCGACGATCTGGATGGGCATCCTGCAGGCGCTCGACGCCAACCCGAACGGCTGGGACCTCTCGTCGATCAGGATGATGACCGTGGGCGGCTCGGCGCCTCCGCGCGCGATGATCGAGGCGTTCTCCGAGCGGCACGGGCTGCACATCGTGCACGGCTGGGGCATGACCGAGATGACGCCCGGTAGGGACGCTCTCCGGTGCCCCGGGACAGGAAGCCGGCCTCGAGCCGCAGGAGGCGTACACGCGGCGCGCGCTGCAGGGTCTGCCGATCCCGTTCGTCGAGATTCGCGCCCGCGGGGCCGACGGGCTCATCGCCTGGGACGGCCAGACGATGGGCGAGCTCGAGGTGCGCGGGCCGTCGATCGCGTCTGCCTACTTCGAATCGGAGGAGGGCGCAGACCGCTGGACGGACGACGGCTGGTTCAAGACCGGCGACGTCGTCTCCATTCACCCGGACGGCGTCGTCGAGGTGCAGGACCGCGAGAAGGACCTCGTCAAGTCGGGCGGCGAGTGGATCTCGACCGTCGCGCTCGAGAACGCGCTCATGGGACACCCGTCGGTGGCCGAGGCCGCCGTGATCGCCGTGCCGGACGAGAAGTGGTCCGAGCGGCCGCTCGCGGTCGTCGTGCTGAAGGAGGGAGAGGAGCCGACCCCGGACGAGCTGCGTGACTTCCTTGCTCCCGACTTCGCGAAGTGGTGGCTCCCCGACCGCTTCGAGTTCGTCGACGAGATCCCGAAGACCGCCGTCGGCAAGTTCCGCAAGACCGCGCTCCGCGAGCAGTTCGCCCACGCAGCCGGCGGAGACTGCGTAGTGGGCGACTTCGTCTCGACCGAGGGGTATGGATTCGTCGCCGTCGTGACGATCGCGAACCCGCCGATGAACCAGCTCTCGGCGCCGCTCCTCGAGGAGCTCGAGGCGGAGATCGACCGGCTCGACCAGGACGACGCGGTGCGCGCGATCGTGCTCGTCGGGGCGGGCGAGCGCGCGTTCGTGGCCGGAGCCGACATCAAGGAGTTCCCCTCCCTCCGCCAGGCGGCCGCGGAGGCGCAGGAACACGGATCTGCGCGCGGGCATCCAGAAGGTCGGGCACCGCATGGATGCCGCGCGCACTCCCTTCGTTGCGGCCATCCACGGCTTCTGCCTCGGCGGCGGGCTCGAGCTCGCAATGTGCTGCGACATCCGCGTGGCATCCGACGACGCGCAGCTCGGGCAGCCGGAGATCAAGCTCGGCCTCATCCCCGGCGGCGGCGGCACGCAGCGCCTTCCGCGCCTCGTGGGGATCGGACGCGCGCTGCTCCTGAACCTGACCGGGGACTTCATCGACGCGCAGACCGCATACGACTGGGGCCTCGTCGAGAAGGTCGTGCCGCGCGCCGAGCTGCGCGAGACCGCGCTCGGGATCGCCCGGACGATCGCCTCTCGCTCCCCGGTGTCGGTCGGAATCTTGCGCGAGCTCGCGCGCACGACGCGCGACCTCTCCCTCGAAGAAGGCCTACGGCGCGAGGCCGACGGCTTCCGCCGCTGCCTGGAGTCCGAAGACGGCGCCGAGGGCGTGGCCGCCTTCATCGAAAAGCGCGAGCCGACCTTCACGGGTCGTTGAGAGCCGCTGTCCTGAGAGGGACCGGCGGGCCGGATCAGCTCGTCGTCGAAGAGGTACCCGAGCCCGAGGCAGCGGAGGGCCAGGCGATCGTCGACGTCCGAGCCGCGGGCGTCAACTTCGCGGACGTCCTGATCCGCCTCGGGATGTACCCGCAGGCGCCCGAGCTGCCGACGGTGCTCGGCTCCGAGATCGCCGGCGAGCTCGACGGCGCGCGCGTGATCGGGTTCGTCTTCGACGGCGGTGGCGGCTACGCCGAGCGCGCCGCGGTCGACCCGCGCTGGCTCCTTCCCTTGCCGCCGAGCGCGAGCTTCGCGGAGGGCGCCGCCTTCCCGATGGCGTTCGTCACCGCGTGGATCCCGCTGACGGAGCTCGTGCGCATCGCGTTCGGAGCACGGGTGCTCGTCACGGCGGCGGCCGGCGCCGTCGGAACGGCTGCGGTGCAGATCGTGAGGGCGCTGAACGGCGCCCCCGTCGCGGCCGTCGGGAGCGAGGAGAAGCTCGAGCTCCCTCGCTCGCTCGGGGCCGTCGAGGCCGTTACGTACGACGGCATCGGCTCACTGGAGCAGGTCGACGCCGTGTTCGACCTCGTCGGAGGCGGGGTCTTCACCGAGTCGCTCGGGCTCCTGAAGCCGATGGGGACGGCGATAGCGGTCGGCTATGCGGGCGGGATGTGGCAGGAGGTGAACCCCGCCTGGCTCGTCGGGCGCAACATCGGCGTCCACGGCTTCTACCTCGGACGCCTCATCCGGCGTGACCCCGCGCTCGTCGCGCGCGCCGCGCAGGACGTCCTGCGCCTCTGGGAAGGTGGCGCCGTGCGCCCGATCGTCGGCTCCGAGCTCCCGCTCGAGGAGGCGGCCGAGGCGCACCGGCTCATCGAATCGCGCCAATCGACAGGAAAGGTCGTTCTCATTCCATGACAGCGCTCGTCACAGGATCCGCCGGCGGCATCGGAGCCGCGATCGTCCGCAAGCTCGCGGCGGAGGGCTTCGACGTGCGGGAGCTGGATCTCGTCAACGGCTTCGACGTCTCCGATCCCTCGGCGTGGGAGCACGTGGGCTCGGTCGACCTCGCCTGCCTGAACGCCGGCGTCATCACGGGCGACGACGGGCAGCTGACAGACCTCACGGACGAGCAGTACCGCCGCGCGGTCGGCGTCAACGTCGACGGCGTCGTGTTCGGGGTGCGCCGCCTCGACCGCGTGATGCCGAAGGGGAGCACGATCGTCGTCACCGCCTCCCTCGCCGGGCTGACGGCGATTCCCGACGACCCGATCTACGGGCTCACGAAGCACGCGGTCGTCGGGTTCGTCCGCTCGGTCGCGCCCCAGCTCGCAGAGCGCGGGATCCGCATCCAGGCCGTATGCCCCGGGTGGGCCGACACCGCGCTCACGACGAACGGATTCCGCGAGGAGCTACGCGAGCGGGGCTTTCGTTTGCTCTCGCCCGAGGCGGTCGCGGAGGGCGTGTGGGCGGCGTACACGAGCGAGGGCACGGGCGAGGCGTGGATCGTGCAGCCCGGTCGCGACCCACTGCTCTACGAGTTCAAGGGCGTCCCGGGACCGCGCTAGCCAGGCGGCCGGGCG
>CAWDSX010000024.1:0-231928 GCA_963805135.1 uncultured Gaiellaceae bacterium
TTCGGTGTCGGTTGGTGTCGGTTCCTGCCGCTGACCACGCCCGAGAATCCGCAAATAGGCGAACTGAATGTCGGCTCCTGACCCGACACGGCCGCGAGTCACTCGATCGGCTCCGGTCCGCGACGCGGGCGATCCTCGAGCAGCGCGACGGGTCGCGCTCTCGCCTCGCCCTCGGGCTCGAGCCGCACCCGGAAGGCTGGAGGGCGAGCGGCAGATATCTCGCGCAGACCGAGCGCATGCTCGCCGATCCCTTCACCGGCCTTCCCCGTCACCCGATGGTCCTGCATCGCGGAGGCTGGCCGGACGGCAGCTGAGCACGCAGTCGAGTGAGTGCTCGTCCGCGCAGGAACCAGACGACGGACGCCGAACCGCCTCCCGACAGCGCAACCGGGAGGTTCTGGATCATGGAGCAGCCACTCGCCACCCGCCTCGGGGCCGAGGCGGTCGGGACATTCCTCTTCTTCTTCCTCGGATTCAGCGGCATCGCCGTCGTCGTCGACATCGGACCCGACGCGATCACCCCACTCGGTGTCGCGGCCGGCTTCGGGTTCGGGCTCGCGCTCGCCATCACCGCGTTCGGCCACATCTCGGGCGGACACTTCAACCCGGCCGTGAGCGCCGGGCTCGCGATCGCCGGGAGATTCCCGAGCCGCGACGTGATCCCGTACTGGATCGCACAGCTCGTGGGCGGGTTCGGGGCCGTGCTGGTGATGGCGATCGTGTACTCGAGCGAGGTCACGGATGCGCTCGGAACGCAGCCCGGCAGCGGCATCGACGACTGGGCCGCGCTCGTGCTCGAGATCATCGCCACGGGGCTCTTCGTCATGGTCATCCTCACCGTCGCCACCGACGAGCGCGCCGCCTGGAAGGGCGTGATGGCTCCGTTCCTCATCGGGCTCTTCATCTTCACGGCGGCAGTGACGGTCGGCCCCGCGTCGGGTGGCTCGTTCAACCCCGCGCGCTCGCTCGACCCCGTTCTCTACAACCAGGAGTGGGGCGACGTCTGGATCTACATCGTCGGCCCGCTCGCCGGCGGCGTGCTCGGCGGAGCGATCTGGACGTACCTCGTCGCCGGACGCAAGCCTGCGGTCGCGTAGCCCACGCCTCGATGCCACGAGGGAGGGCACCGCACGGCGCCCTCCCTCTGTCAGCGGCCGCTCTCGGAGAAGTGCTGGTAGTCCTTGGCGCCCGACCAGCGTCCACCCCAGCCCCACCCGATCCGGTCGAAGGCCCGGACGAGCGCACCGCGCTCGTAGGCCATGCCGGGACGTCGCCGTGAGCGGTCGACGTACGGCCGGCTCGCCGCGTGCGACGTACGGCCACCGGACACATACGGGTTCTCGATCGGGTTCACGTCGATCGCGCGTCCGTACGCGTGATTCGACCAGCGCGTCGTCCCGTCGACGTAGCGACAGTTGAAGGCCGACGTGTTGTCGGCCTCGATCGACGCGAAGTCTGAGCCACCGTACGCATCGATCAGCTGACATCCGCCGGATCGGGAAGCGTTCCGCGTAGAGCCGGTAGAAGGCGCTCGCGACCCGACGCCACACGTCCTTGTGGACGATCAACCGTCCGGTGCGCACGCGCCCGTCGAAACCCCAATGCTTCACCGTCAACAAGCGGAGGTCGCGAAGGAGGACCGGGCAGCCGGGCCGCCAGGACACACCGGTCATCCGCTCGGCAAGTGGGCCGTCGATCACCCTCATCGTCCCGAATGGTGGGCTCGCCGCCGGCGCACGTGATGCCGGTGCGGCGACAGCGACGGCGAGTACGGCGAGGAGGAGAAGCCTCACGAAGTCGGGGTGGGCAGACTTGAACTGCCGGCCTCCCGCTCCCAAAGCGGGCGCTCTACCAGACTGAGCTACACCCCGAGGTACCGCAGTGTAGGTGGATAGCCTGCGGGCCCATGGTCGACGCCCCCACCCTGCTCCCCGAGGGGCGCACCGACGACCGGACGCGGCTGGGCTACACGATGGTGGCCGTCGCCGCGACGCTCTTCGCCGTCAACGGAAGCGTCTCGAAGGTCGTTCTCGGTTCAGGCCTCTCCGCGCTCGAGCTCGCACAGATCCGCAACACGTGCGCCGCGGTCCTCTTTCTCGGCCTCCTCCTCGTCGTTGCGCCATCGCGACTCAAGGTCGGTCGAAGGGAGTTCGGCTTCCTCGTCGCGTTCGGCCTCGTCGGGATCGCACTCGTCCAGTGGCTGTACTTCGTCGCCATCGAAAACCTGCCGGTCGGCGTCGCGCTCTTGATCGAGTTCACGGCGCCGCTGTTCGTCGCCCTGTTCGCCCGGTTCGTCTACAAGGAGCACGTCCGGCGGCGCATCTGGGTCTCGGTCGCCCTCTGTCTCACCGGGCTCGCGCTCGTCGTCGA
Organism: uncultured Gaiellaceae bacterium; assembly: GCA_963805135.1. Classification (GTDB taxonomy): domain Bacteria; phylum Actinomycetota; class Thermoleophilia; order Gaiellales; family Gaiellaceae; genus GMQP-bins7. The sequence goes on from CAWDSX010000024.1 coordinate 2,371, forward strand.
GCTGTGGTCGGGCGTCGCGTTCAGCACGGTCGGCGTCACCGCCGCGTTCGGAGGCTCGCTCGCGCTCACGGCCTATCTCCTGATGGCCGAGCGCGAGCGCCGGCACCGCGACGCCGCGTCACTCTCGTTCTACGGCTTCCTCTTCGCTGCGCTCCTGTGGGCCGTCGTCCAGCCGCTCTGGGACTTCCCCTGGAGCGTCCTCGACGACAGCGTCTCGCTGCAGGGGAACCTCTCCGAGTATTCGGCGCCCGTCTGGCTGCTCGTCGCATTCATCGTCCTCATCGGGACGATGGTCACGTTCTCCCTCCTCACCGGGTCGCTCCGGCACATCAGCGCGACGCGCGCGTCGATCGTGGCGACGCTCGAGCCGGTGGTCGCCACTGTGGTCGCGTGGGCCTGGCTCGGGGAGACCTTCGGCGCGACGCAGCTCGTCGGGGGCGCGGTCGTGATCGCGGGCATCCTCGTTGCCCAGTCGGCGCGCTGACGCCGAGCTGTGCGACGATCCCTGAAGGCGGCCGCATTCGCGGCCGCATCGCGCTGAAGTACCCTCTCGCTCGTGGTTCAGCGCCTCCTCCTGGCCTCGCCGCGCGGTTACTGCGCCGGCGTCGAGCGCGCCGTCGAGACCGTCGAGCTCGCGCTCGAGCACTACGGGGCGCCCGTCTACGTGCGGAAGCAGATCGTCCACAACATCCACGTCGTCCGCGACCTCGAGGCGCGCGGAGCGATCTTCGTCGAGGAGGAGACCGAAGTGCCCCCGGGCGCGACGGTCGTGTACTCGGCGCACGGCGTCGCGCCGTCCGTGTACGCGAACTCCGCGAAGCTCGGACACAACGTGATCGACGCCGTCTGCCCGCTCGTGACGAAGGTGCACGTCCAGGCGCGCCGCTACGCGGACGAGGGCTACACGGTCGTCCTCATCGGCCACGAGGGGCACGAGGAGGTCGTCGGGACGATGGGCGAGGCGCCGGACGCGACCGTGCTCGTGCAGACGATCGAGGAAGCCGAGGCGCTCGACCTTCCGAGCGACGCGAAGCTCGCCTACGTCACGCAGACCACGCTCTCCGTCGACGAGACGGGCGAGATCATCGCGACGCTGCGGCGCCGCTTCCCCGAGATCCGCGCGCCGCGCAAGGAGGACATCTGCTACGCGACCTCCAACCGGCAGTGGGCGGTCAAGGAGATGCTCCCCGAGATCGACCTCCTCCTCGTCATCGGCTCGCGGAACTCGTCGAACTCGAACCGCCTCGTCGAGACGTCGCGCGCAGCGGGCACCGCCGCCTACCTGATCGACGACGAGTCCGAGATCGACGAGGCGTGGCTCGAGGACGTCTCGACCGTCGGGATCACGTCGGGCGCCTCGGCGCCGGAGAAGCTCGTGAACCGCGTCTGCGACTGGTTCCGGGAGCGCGGCGTGACCACGATCGACCCGTACCGCATCGTCGAGGAGGACGTGACGTTCCGCCTGCCCGTCGAGCTCCGTCGCGAGCTCGAGCTCGCGGCCCAGAGCTAGTGCGGCGTGCGCTCGTCCTCGTGCTCATCGGCGTGGTCGCCCTTGCGGCCGCGTCATGCGGCTTCAAGCTCGACGCCGACGAGAGCGCCGCTCCCGTCGCCACGGGCTGCCGGCAACCGTCGAGCAGACCCGGGCAGCACTCGTCGATGCGGCCGAGGCCGGCGACGACGAGGCGCTCGCGCGACACATGTCCGACGGCTTCCGCTACACGTTCGGGGTCGGGAGGCCGGGAGGCGCCGCCGATTACTGGCAGGAGCTGGAACGGACGACCGGCGAGCGTCCACTCGAGATTCTCGCCGCGATCCTGAAGATGCCCGTACACGCTCTCGCACGGCTACTACGTCTGGCCGTGGGCCTACAGCATCGAGAGCTCCGACGACCTCTCCCCGCACGAGGTCGAGCTGCTCGCGCGGCTCGGACCGCCTAGCCGCTTTTTCCGCCGAAGGGACCGGCTACCTCGGCTGGCGAGCGGGCATCGCGCCCGACGGCACGTGGGCGTTCTACGTCGCCGGCGACTGACGGCGACGGAAGAACACCGTCGTCGTCACCAGAGTGGCGACCGCGGGGAGTGTGAACCCCGTATCAGGCGGAACGTGCGGCGCGCAACGCTCTACCGCCGTACGAGAGAGCGGAGCTCGTCGAGCAGGCTCGGTCGCGACGCCGGCGGCGCGAGGAACTCACCGAGGCGTGCCGCCTCGTCGTCGTCGAGCGTGACCGCCGCCCGCGCGGTCCCGCTCTCGTCCCAGACGCTGACGCGTACACGCCGCTCGGGCAGGTAGCGCGAGACCCGGAGCGCGCGGTGCGAGTCGTCGTCGGCGCCGCGGAAGAACTCGACGAGCTTGCGACGCTGCGGTGCTGCGCACCACGGGCAGAAGCGGTAGTCGCCCTCGATGCCCGTCCCGCAGTGCCGACACTGCGTCACGGACGGAGCATACGACGCTCGCTCAGGCCTTGGCGAGCGCGAGCTCGGAGCCCGTCGCGTCGAGCGATACGGCGAGCGTCTCGCGCATGATCCAGTCACGGTGCTCGAGGAGATCGGAGTCCACCTCCGGGATCGCGAGCGTGATCCGATCGGTCAGCTCGAGCCCGGCTTCCTTGCGCATCGTGTTCACGCGATGGATGAGCTCGTACACCCGGCCGAGCCGCAAGAGCTCCTGGTCGAGGTGAAGGTCGAGCGCGACTGTGAGTCCGTCGCCGGCCGCCACGGCCCACCCGTCCTTCCCCTCGCGCTCGATCAGAACTTCCTCGCGCGTCAAGTCGTGGCCGGCAGCGCGGATGCCGCCGTCGGGCAGCTCCTCGAAGTCGCCGGACTGGAGCGCGGTCCGCACCGCGCCGAGCTCCTTGCCGAGCTTCGGCCCGAGCACGGGAAGGTTCGGCTTGACGCGCAGCTCGCTCGCCTCGACGTGACCGAACGAGACCTCGCGCACGCGGAGCTCGTCCGCGACCTCGTCGGCGTGGGTCTCCGCGAGCGGCGCGCCCTCGACGACGAGCGCACGGAGCGGCTGGCGGAGCTTCATGCCCGAGGTCGCACGCGCCTGCCGACCGAGCTCGACCACGCGGCGGAGCTCGCCGATCTCGGCGAGGAGCGCGGCGTCCGGCTCCCTCACCTCCGGCCAACCCGCGAGGTGAACCGAGTCGGGCGCATCCTCGCAGGGCCCGGTCAGGACGCTCCACAGGTGGTCCGTGAGGAACGGCATGAGCGGCGCGACGACGCGGAGCCCCTGGACGAGCGCGAACCAGAGCGTGCGCAAGGCGACGGGATCGGCGTCCCAGAAACGCCTGCGCGACCGGCGGATGTACCAGTTGGAGACGTCGTCGATGAACGCCTCGTACGCACGGACGACGTCTACGGTCAGCCAGCTCTCGTAGCCGTTCGTCGCCTCGGCGACGAGGGCGCGCGTGCGCTCGACGAGCCAGCGGTCGAGCGGTTCCAGCTCGCCGCCAGGGCCGTCGGCGAGGTCCGACCACGTCGGCTCCCAGCCGTCGACGTTCGCGTAGTCGACGAGGAACTTGCAGGAGTTCCAGAGCGTAAGCAGCCTCCGCTGGATCTCGTGAGCCGGCCCGAAGCCGAAGAGGAGGTTCTGGTTCGGCGGCTGCGAGCAGTACTGCCAGCGCATCACGTCCGCACCCATGCGCGCGAACGCGTCGGGGGCGTCGATCGTGTTCCCCCACGAGCTGTGCATCTCGCGGCCCTTCTCGTCGAGCATCTTCTCGTAACCGAGAACGCGCCGGTACGGCGCCCGGCCGGTCAGGGCGACGGACATGAAGTGCTGCGAGTAGAACCAGAGCCGGATCTGCTCGCGCATCTCGGACACCCAGTCCGCGGGGAACCACGTCTCCCAGTACGCGTTGTCGGGCAGGTCGGCCGTCGTGAGGCCCTTCGCCGCTCCGGTCGCGTAGCCCTCCGGAAGGTACTGGTCGTTCCCCCAGCCGAGCGTCGAGAAGGGGACGATCCCGGCGTCGAGCCAGACGTCGCCGACCTCCGCGATCCGCTCGACCTCGGCGTCGCAGGCCTCGCAGCGGATCCGGATCTCGTCGATCCACGGGCGCCGTAGCTCCTCGAGATCCTCGACCGGCGCGGTCGCGCGCTCCAAGAGCTCGGCCCTGCTTCCGATCACGTTCAGGTGCCCGCACGTGCACGGGTAGAACGGCAGCGGGAGCCCGTAGTAGCGCCGGCGCGAGATGTTCCAGTCGCCCATGTTGCGCAGCCAGTCGTCCATGCGCTTGCCCATGTACGCGGGCGTCCATTCGACCGTCGCGTTGGCGTCGAGGAGGTCCTGCCGCACCTCGTCGACAGCGATGAGCCAGTCGTCGGTGACACGCCAGATCAGCGGCGTGTCACAGCGCCAGCAGTGGGGGTAGCGGTGCTCATAGGTCCCGGCCTCGAGCAGGAAGCCGGTCTCGGCGAGTCGGCCGACGATCTGGTCCGCGGCCTCCGTCGTCGAGAGCCCGTGCAGCCACCCGTACGCGTCGTAGAAGCGACCCGCCTCGTCCACCGGAGAGAGCACAGGTAGCTCGTATCGAAGACCGAGCTCGAAGTCCTCCTGGCCGGCCCCCGGGGCGATGTGGACGATTCCCGTCCCCTCCTCGAGCGAGACCTCTTCCCAGGGGATGACCCGGTGATCGACCTCGCTGCCGGGGCCGAGGTCGTCGAACGGGCCCCGGTAGCGCCGGTCGACGAGCTCCGTGCCCAGCACGACCTGCGCGAACGTCTCGCCCGGGTACCGCGCGACCGCGACCCATTCGCCGTTCTCGCGGCGCCCGTACTCGGCCTCGGGCTTCACCGCCGCCGCTACGTTCGCCGGCAACGTCCAGGGCGTCGTCGTCCAGATCGCGAGCGACTCGCCCGGCTCGTCGAGCAGCGGGAAGCGGACGTAGAGCGACGGGTCGCTGCGATCCTGGTAGACGCCGCTCTGCGTCAGCTCGTGCTGTGAGAGCGACGTGCCGCAGCGCGGACACCACTCGGTCGAGCGGTGACCCAGGTAGAGCCAATCGCGCTCGTTCACGAGCCGCAGGAACCGCCAGATGTACTCGATGTTCGTGTCCGAGAACGTGAAGTAGTCGTTCCCCCAGTCCATCCACTGGCCGAGCCTGATGGAACCCTCGGTGAGCGCCTTCGACGACCGGACGACCACGTCGCGGCAGCGGCGCGCGAACTCGGCGAGCCCGTATTCCTCGATCTCGCGCTTCGAGTTGAGGCCGAGCTCGCGCTCGACGCCGACCTCGATCCACAGGCCCTGGCAGTCGAATCCGTTCTGGTACCGCTGGTGGAATCCGCGGAGCGCCTTGTAGCGCTGGAAGACGTCCTTCAGGGTTCGCCCCCAGGCCGTGTGGACGCCCAGCGCCATCCTGTTCGCCGTCACCGGGCCGTCGACGAAGCTGAACGTCGGCCCCTCTCGGTTCTGCTCGCGCAGCTGCTCGAACGTCCGCTCGCGGTCCCAAGCGTCGAGAATCGCGAGCTCGAGCGCGTTGTGATCGGGCTTGTCCGGGAGCGGTGTGAAGATCTGCGGCACGCCGTGTCAGTCTAGGGAAGGGTTTCGGCGGTTTCGGCGTTAAAGAATCTGGAAAATCCCATATGGCACGTATGAAAGGAACGAATGAGTCTCATGGCACTTGACGTCACGGAAGCCACCTTCGAGCAGGAAGTCCTGAAGTCCGAGACACCCGTCATCGTCGACTTCTGGGCCGAGTGGTGCGGTCCGTGCCACGCCGTTGCGCCGGTACTCGAGAAGATCGCCGAGGAGCGCAAGGACGAGGTCAAGCTCGTGAAGGTGAACATCGACGAGGAGCAGGGTCTGTCCATGAAGTACGGGGTCATGTCGATTCCGACGATGATCCTCTTCAGGGACGGCGAGCCGTCCGCCGCCGCCATCGGCGCTCAGCCGAAGTCGATGCTCGAGAAGTCGCTCGGCTTCGCCGCGTAGGTCTTCCGCGGGACTTCCCCTCCGAGGCGTAAGCTGATAGGAAGCTATCTGCGGCACGTTTGTGCGGCAGGTTTCGTTCGAGGCTTCCCCCTCCCCCTCCCCTAACCGAAGGGCCGGTTCGCCGGCCCTCGGTCTTTGCGCAGAGCGGGATCCGCGAGTGCGGATCCCGCTCGGGACAAACCCCTGAAGGCGATCGCTTCGCGATCGCGTCGTTGTTACTGACCGTCCTCTCCTCTGGTCCACCGGCGCAGGGCGGGCGCAATCCAGTCGAAGGCGAGCTCGTCGTCTGCCGGCAGAGCGTGTGGGGCGAACCATGCGAGCTCTGTGACGTCGTCTGCCGGCTGCGGGTCGCCCGTGACCATCCGTGCCTCGAACACGAGGTTGAGGACGGTCGGCACGTCGTCGCCGTCGCCGTAGCGGTCGCTGAACGCGCCGACGAACTCGCCGACCGCCACCTCGAGCCCGGTCTCCTCGAGGACCTCACGATGGAGCGCAGTGAGGGCATCTTCGTGCTCCTCGAGGAAGCCGCCGATCGTGTCCCACATCCCGACGTCGGGCTCGAACGCGCGGCGCCCGAGAAGCAGACGACCCTCGGCGTCGACGACCAGCGCTGCGACTGCCGGCAGCGGGTTGGCCCAACGGACGAACCCGCAGTGCGGGCACTCCACCCGCGATCCGAGATGCGTCAGCTCGGCGGCGCAGCGCGGGCAGAAGCGCCATCCAGCGAGGATCGCCACGCGGGTACCGTACTTCCGTGTCCCCGCGACACGTTCCCGCCTCGGTGACCGAGCTCGCACGTGTCGGGCTCTTCGCCGACCTCGCCGGGGAGAAGCTCACCAAGCTCGCAGACCGCATGCAGCGCGAGGACGTCACCTCCGGGACGGTGCTGATCCGCGAAGGCGAGCCCGGGGATCGCTTCTTCGTACTCCTCTCGGGTGTCGCGGCGGTCTCACAGTCGGCGCTCGGCGAGCGGCGGATCCTGAAGGCCGGCGAGTTCTTCGGCGAGGTCGCGCTCGCGATGAACGTCCCGCGTACCGCGACGGTCACGGCGATGACGCCGTGCGTGGTCGCGAGCTGCGACGAGGCGACCTTCGACGAGCTCGTCCGGCCGCTCTTCGCAGACGACGGCTAGGCAAGCTCGCCGAGCACCGCGTCGGCCAGCAGCGGCCACGCCTGCTTGGCCCAGTCGCCGAACTCGCGCGTCGTGAGCGCGGCGCACACGACTTCCGCCTCGGGATCGACCCAGAGGAACGTCCCCGAGCCTCCGAAGTGCCCGAACGTCTGCGGCGACGTTCGCGTCCCCATCCACGTCGGGGGCCGCGTGTTCAGCTGCACTCCGAGGCCCCAGTCGAGCGGGTCGAATCGGCCGTAGTCGGGGAGGACGCCGGACAGGCTCGGGAACTGCACGGACACCATCTCGTCGCGCGTCTCGTCGGCGACGAGCTGCGGGACGAGGAGCTCGCGCCCGATCGCCAGAACGTCGTCGAGCGACGCGTGCATGCCGGACCCGGGATCGCCCGACGGGTCGAGGCCAAGGCCGAGCGGGGCGCAGACGGCCTCGCGCACGTAATCGGAGAACGGCATCTCGGCGCGCTCGGAGACGTGTCGCGCGAGGACGCGGAAGGCCTCGTTCGAGTAGATGCGTCGATACCGCGGGCGGGCGATCGGCTCGGCGCCCTCGAACGGAAGCCCGCTCGCGTGCGCGAGCAGGTGGCGAACGGTCGAGCCGCGAGGACCTGCCGGCTCGTCGAGATCGACGACGCCCTCCTCCGCTGCGACGAGCGTCGCGAGCGCGGTCACCGGCTTCGAGACGGATGCGAGCCGGACGGATCGCCACGACTCGCCATATGTGCTGACCTGCCCGTCCCGATCGACGACACCGGCGGCTGCGAACTCGCCCGGCCACTCGTCGATCTGGCGAAGCGCCTGCACGCGCGGCGATACTAGTCCGGCCATGGAGCGCCGCAACATCGCAGGCACCGGTGCATACGAGCCGATCGTCGGCTACTCGCGCGCCGTCGTCGCCGGCGACCGCGTGCATGTCTCCGGCACGGCGGCCAACCCGGCCGACGGCTCACCTCCGCCCGAGGACATCTACGACCAGACGCACGTCTGCTTCGACCTCATCCGCACGGCACTCGAGCAGGCGGGCACGAGTCTCGCCAACGTCGTACGGACACGGGTCTACCTCGTGAATGCCGACGACTTCGACGGCTTCGCCCATGCGCACGGCGAGGTCTTCGGAGACGTTCGACCTGCCAACACGACCGTGCTCGCCGGCCTCTTCGACCCGCGCTGGAAAATCGAGATCGAGGTCGAGGCCGTCCTCCCGTGACAACGCTCGCCTTCCGGCTCGCGAAGGAAACGACGTTTCCCCCGCGTGCCCCCTTCTTCTCGAGGGTGTGGGAAACCTCCCGGTTCCCCACACCCCTCCACGGTCACGCGCGGGGATACAGGCCGTGACCGGAAAGCAGGCGTTCCCCTCGTCCATCACGGGGAACGGGTCCGCGCCCGCCGGAAGCGTCCTCGACCACAGATTCGGCACCGGCGACCCGTACACGCTCGGCGTCGAGGAGGAGTACCAACTCCTCGACCCGGAGACGTTCGACCTCGTCCAGCACATCGAGACGATGCTCGCCGCCGTCACCGGTCATGAGCTCGAGGCGCGGATCAACGCGGAGCTCATGCAGTCCGTGCTCGAGATCGCGACGCCTGTATGCCGGAACGCAGGCGACGTCATGCGCTGGCTGACGACGCTACGCGGCTACGTGACGGAGATCGCGCACGAGCAGGGAACGCGCGTCGGCTCGGCGGGAACGCACCCGTTCAGCCTCTTCGAGCGGCAGCGGATCACCGCGAAGGACCGCTACCAGGCGCTCATCGACCAGCTGCAGTACGTCGCCCGGCGCGAGCTCATCTTCGGCATGCACGTCCACGTCGCGGTCGACGACCCGGAGAAGGCGGTCCAGGTCGTGAACGGCCTGCTGCCTCATCTCGCACCGCTGCTCGCGCTGTCGGCGAGCTCGCCCTTCTGGCGCGGCGAGGCGACGGGTCTCGCGTCCAGCCGACAGATGGTCTTCTCGGCGTTCCCACGCTCCGGTCCTCCGCCGCGCTTCCGCGACTACGACGACTACGCGGCGGTCGTGGGCCAGCTCGAGAACACGGGCTGCATCGCGGACTACACGCACATCTGGTGGGACATCCGGCTGCATCCGCGTCTCGGCACGATCGAGATCCGCGTCTGCGACGCGGTCACACGCGTCGAGGACGCGGTGGCGATCGCGGCGTACTGCCAGGCGCTCGTCAAGCAGCTCTGCGAGCAGTACGAGGCGGGCGAGCAGATCCCGTCCTACCACCGGATCCTCACGAGCGAGAACAAGTGGCTCGCGGCCCGCTACGGGCTCGAGGCGCCGATCATGGATCTCGCGACCGGCAGCCGGAACCGCCAACCCGTGGCCCGGCTGATCCGGAGGACCGTGAAAGAGCTTCGGCCGCACGCCGCCGAGCTCGGCTCCGAGCGTGAGCTCGAGGGGATCTCCGCGATCCTCGCGCGCGGGTCGTCGGCGGATCGGCAGGTCCGCGTCTTCAACGTGAACCGCGACATCACCGAGGTCGCGCGCGCAATTGCGGACGCGACCGAGGCGCTTCCCGCGCTCGTCTAGCTCCGGAGCTCCAGCGTCTTCGTGTCGACGAGTGCGATGCGCGCGCGGCGGGTTCGGACCTCGAGCGCCCCGTCACCGCGCATTCGTAGCCGCAGCGCCATCTGCTCGAGCTGACGCAGGCGAGCGGGCAGGTCCACGCAGTAGGCCTCGCCCCGCACGGTGTCGAGCGCATGCACGAACGGGCCGTGCTTCGGCCGCGCGTAGAGCGTGTAGGCCCACCTGCCGTCCGTGCTCGCGACGCGCGTGACCGGCTGGCCCCGCATGAGGACCTCGTCCTCGCGCCGGTCGACGACCGCCTCGGGATCCAGCCGCCCCGTCCGCACGTCGAGGGAGCGCACGCGGTAGTGCGGGTTCTGACCCGCCGCGAGGTACTCGATGAGGAACATCCTCGAGCCGTCCGGCGAGATCGCGTCGTACGCCCACGAGCCGGGAAGCGCCAGCGTACGCGCCTTTCGCAGCGTCTTGGTGCGCAGGACGGCGAATCGCGTCACTCCCGCGTCTCCGGGGAGCGGGCCGTACGAGCCGAGCACGAGTGTGCGGCCGTCGGCGGAGACGCCACCCGTCGAGTTGTCCCACGCGACGATCGGGACGCCGTAGAAGCCGCGAAGCACGTTGCTGCGCGCGACCCGGCCGGTGCGGACGCGGATCGCGGCCACGACCGTCGACTTCGGCGTCGCCAGCGTCACGAATCGGATCCCGTGGTCGGGCGAGACGACCCCGTCGGCGCCCTGGACGAGGCCCGGCGTGTACGGAGAGCCGTCGCCCATTGCGGTCACGGCGGCGACGGCCGAGGCGAGTGCCAGGGCGGTGACAAGTGCGAGCAGGGGCTTCATGGCGAGTGCTCCTTTCAGAATCCGAAGACGATGCAGGCGTCGTGGGCTGCGCGCGCGACGTCTCGGACGGCGCGCACGCGGCCGCTCCCGTCGAGGAGCGAGACCGTCCCGAGCGAAAGCGACGGAGTGACGGCGCGCCCACGCCCGTGGCTGACGTTGTAGGAGCCGACGGGAACGTCCACGCGCCGCACGAGGCGGCCGTCGAGGCGGTGGACGCGCAGCGTTCCGTCGTCACCGCTCGCGACGAACGCAAGCTCCTCGACGAAGGCGACGTGCTGAGGAGCCCGGTCTGCCGCCAGAACGCGGACGACCTCGCGCGTGTCGACGCGGTGGATCGCGATGCGGCGACCCGCGCCGGACGTCACCCAGGCGTGCCGTCCGTCGGGCGCGAAGACGACGTCATGTGCGAGGAAGGAGGGCGTGGTCGTGCCCTCGAGCCTCGGTCGCCGGGGATCGTCGACGCTCAGCACGGCGATGCGCTCCGCCTTCGACCCCAGCGAAGCCCACAGGACGGATCCGCTCGGATCGACCGAGACGTGGCGCGCGGGGCCTGGGACCGAGGTGCGGGAGAGGATGCGCCCCCGCTGCACGTCGAGCGCAACGACCTCGGCGGCAGCCGAGTCCGTGACGTACGCGATCCGGCGGTTCGGATGGACAGCCGTGTACCGAGGCGCCACGAAGTCGTCGAGTTCGGCGCGTATCACGCGTGTCGCCGCGTCGACGACGGAAACGAGCCCGGCCTGCGTGTGCGCGACGACGGCGAGCCTCGAATCGACCGCTTCGATGCTCCGCGGCCCGGCAGCGGTCGGGATTCGTGCGAGCGTGCGCGCACTCGACGGGTCGAGGACGACGACCTCGTCCTCGAGATCGGCGGTCACCAGCGCGACCGAGCCTCCTCGCGCGGAGGCAGGAGCGTTCTCGCCAAGAGCGAGCCCGACGGGAACGGCGGCTGCCGTGAGCAGGAACTCGCGCCTGTCCATGCTCGGAGTACGCGGGTCGGCGGCCTCGGGGTCCCTGGGACCTCACGGCCCCGAGAGCTCGTATCTCGCGTATGGACCTCGACGCAGGGTTCCGCCGTACTCTGGGCACCGGATGCGCGCGGGTCGGGACGAGCGCGCCCGCGTGCGCGGCGCGCAGCGAGGATCGGTCTCGGATTTCGAGGCGCTCTTCCGGATGCACTGGCCGCGGGCGTTTCGCGCCGCCTACCTCGTCACCCACGATCGGGCAGCGGCCGAGGACATCGCCCAGGAGTCGTTCCTTGCGGCGATCCGCGCCCTCGATCGCTTCGACCGGCGCCGGCCGTTCGGCCCGTGGCTGCACAGGATCGCCGTCAACCGCGCGATCGACTGGACGCGCGCACGGGCTCTTCGCGGCGAGGTCGAGCTCCACGACACCGTTCCCGCCGCTGACCAGTCGCCGCCGGGCGACGAGGCACTCGCGGCACTCACCCGGCTCTCGCCGGAGCACCGTGCCGTGATCGTCATGCGGTACCTGCTCGAATTCACGCCGGGTGAGATCGCCACTGCGCTCGACCTTCCGCGCGGCACCGTCAACTCGCGGCTTCGGCGTGGCCTCGACGCGCTGGGGGACGAGCTGTGAAGCGCGAGCTCGAGCGCGTCGAGATCCCGGAGGAGACCGAGGCACGCGAGCGCTCGTGGCGCGTCGTCGAGACGGCGTTTCACGAGCGCGAGCCGGTCGAGCAACGTCGCAGGATGGTCCGGCCCGTCCTCGTTATGGCTGTCGTCGCCGCTCTGCTCGCGGCGGTGCTGAGCCCGCCCGGGCGAGCCGTCCTCGACGAGATCCGCGAGACGGTCGGGATCGAGCGTGCGGAGCCCGCACTCTTCTCGCTCCCCGCGCCGGGACGACTCCTCGTCACGTCCGATGCCGGCGTGTGGGTCGTACGAGAGGACGGCTCGAAGCGCCTCCTCGGGCCGTACCGCGAAGCGAGCTGGTCGCCGTTCGGCCGCTTCGTCGTCGCTGCGCGCGAGAACGAGCTCGCGGCGCTCGAGCCCGACGGCGAGGTGCGGTGGACGCTCGCGCGACCCGGGGTCCGCTCGCCGCGATGGGCGGGCACGGAGACGGATACGCGCATCGCATATGTCGACGACACCGGGCTGCGCGTCGTCGCAGGCGACGGCACGGACGACCGCCTGCTCGTCCCGGGTTACCGCGGCCCGCTCGCGTGGCGACCCGGGAGCGGGTTCGTGCTGGCGTACGCGGATCGCCCCGGACGCGTGACGCTGTACGACGTCGCGGCCGGACGAGTCGTCGCGCGCTCGGACCCCGGTCGCGTCGAGGCGGGCACTCCGCTCGGAGTCGTCCGGCGCCGCGGCGCCGCGAGTGAGCTCGTCTCCGGAGGACGCGTCGCCTTCCGGACGCCCGGGCGCCTCGCCGGCGTGTCGGCGTCACCGGACGGCCGCTGGCTCATGGTTGGCTGGCCCGCAGCCGACCAGTGGGTGTTCGTCAGGACAGACGGAAGCGGGCTGCGGGCCGTCGCAAACGTGTCCGGGCAGTTCCGCTCCCGCTCGTTCCCGCACGTCGAAGGCTGGTGCTGCGCGCCGTAACCGGTGTGCGAGGCGCTACTCGCCTCGCGACCGCGCCGCAGAGTCGTGGCCCGGTTATCCGAAAGCTTCGACCTGGCGAGGGCGAAATTGTCGCTTTGCTCGGCGGTGAGCGCGGGGGGTCGGGCAGTCTGAAAGAGATGCTCAACTCGTTGTCCAAGTGATGAAGGTCGCGGCAATCGGAATCCTCTTCATCGCCGCTTTGGGGGCGGCGATTGCTGCAGCCGTGCTCTTCACTCGCCGCGACAAGGCGCCGGAGCCCGAGATCGCGCTCGAGCTGCCGGCGCAGATCGCCCGCCCCGACCCTCTCGATTACGAGCCCGGCCGGACCGAGGAGTACGAGCAGGCTGCCGCCTTCGGCTTGAGCCACGTGCTGTTCGAGAAGAGTCCGGGCGGGGTGCTGCGCGCCGCCCAACGGACGGCACGCTTTCGCGACATCATCGACAGGGCTGTCTCGGGGACCGGCATCGACGCCGATACGGTCGAGGCGATCGTCTTCCTCGAGAGTTCGGGGCGTCAGGATGTGATCGCCGGCGACGACCCCGAGAATGCGTCCGGTCTCACCCAGATCCTCGCTGAGACCGCGACGAACTTTCTCGGCATGCCGGTTGATCTCGAGGAGAGCCGCCGGCTCACTGACCTACTGAACGAGGCGGTTCGTCGCGGCGACGAGGCGAAGGCTGATCTGCTCCGCTCTGAACGTCGACGCGTGGATGCACGCTTCGATCCAGTGCAGGCCCTCGCCGGCACCGTGCGTTACCTGACCGAAGCGAAGAAGGTCTTCGGCCGCGAAGACCTCGCAGTCGTCTCCTACCACATGGGTATCGGCAATCTCGCCAGCGTCGTACGCTCGTACACGGGAGGGCGGGATCAGGCCATCGACGCGGTCGTCCGTGACGAAGGCATCGACTACGCGCGCCTCTACTTTGATTCCTCGCCGTCCGTCCATCGAGCTGCCTGGGAGCGGCTCGCCTCATTCGGAGACGACTCGCAGACGTACCACTGGCGGGTTCTCGCCGCACTCGGGATCATGCATCTCTTCCGCAACGACCCAGCCCGGCTCGAACTGCTCGCCATGCTTCACGACCAGCTGCCGAGCGCCGGCCTCGTCCTTCACCCACCTTCAGCGCGTGGCCGCTTCGTCGACACTGGACAGCTCGAGGCCGCCGTCGCGCGTGGAATGCTCGTCCCCGTACGGGCCAGTAGCGGCGCTCATTTCGCGATCGATCCGCAGCTCGAGACGATCGTGGCGGGTCTTCATGAGGACCCGAGTACGTATATCGCTCTCCGTCCGCGCGCGGCGCAGCTCCTGGCGTATCTCACCGGCAAGGTGTACGAGCTGAGCGGCGAACGGCGCCCGCTGGCGGTCACACGAACGACCTACGACGAGGAGAGTGCGTCGACGCTCACTTCGCGCGACCCAGGCGCCACGGCGGATGCTGGCGTGCACGCCACGGGCTTCGCCTTCGACATTCGCAGGCGGTACGGATCAGGAGCACAGGCGGCCGCATTTCAGTGGACGCTGGAACGCCTCGAGGCGCTCGGGCTGATCGCGTGGTCGCGGGGGCGGTCGGTGATCCATCTCGTCGTCTCACCCCGCGCCGATGTGAGGTGACTCGAGCCCCGTCCGGAGCCGCCATCCGAACGAGTCCCTGACCCACCCCCATGGGCATGTTCATCGGTCGGGGCTGGGGGATAGCCCGGCTACATCCCGCCGTTCTCGAGCACCGAGAGGATGTTCCCCGCCGGATCCTTGAACCACGCGATGGGCGGGCCGCCGGTGTCGCGAGAGATGCCCTTCTCGTCCTGCTCGATGCCCTCGTACCGCTCGAAGCTCACTCCACGCTCCCCGAGCTCGCCGACGGCCGCGTCGATGTCGTCGACCGGGAAGTTCAGGATCGTGAACGTCGCCGGCGTGTGGTCGGGCTTGGGGTACACGAGCGTGTCCCGGCCGCCTGCGAGGTGAAGGGTCAGCAGTCCGTGCTCCTCCGAGGTCCGCAGGCCGAGCGTCCCGCCGTAGAACCGCTGCGCGCGCTCGATGTCGTCGACGGCGAACCCACTGAATGCCTTGGCGTTCTCGAACATCGAATCGTCCCTCCTTTCGGGATGACGCTTGCGTAGTGCCCCGCTCGCCGGCGCCGAAACCTCGTCGGCTCGCGGAGCTCAGTTGCCCCAGAGCGGGCGCACCTCGATCGTTCCCACCTGCGCCACCGGGTGACGCGACGCGATCTCGAGTGCCTCCTCGAGGCTGTCGCACTCGATGAGGTCGAAGCCGCCGACCGCCTCCTTCGTCTCGACGAAGGGGCCGTCCGTGACCATCGTCTTGCCGTCGCGCACCCGGACCGAGCGTGCGCGTCGGGGCGGCGCGAGCTGATCGCCCGTCACCCAGATCCCGCGCTCCTGAACGTCGTCGAGCCAGGGAAGGTCTCCTCGGACCGCGTCTCGTCCGGCCCTGGCTCCGTCTGGTCGTTCATGGATTCCGTGCCCCAGCACACGAGCATGAGGTATTTCATCGTCGCTCCTTCGATCGCGGACGTCGCTCATACCCTGACGACGGACGCAACCGGAGCGGATTCGACATCTCGTGCACGCTGAACCGGGGTGTTACCGTCGGCCGATGCTCGCGGTCGGTAGCGCAGTTCCCGACGTCGCCGTTTGGAGCGGTCCTCGCGAAGAGTCGCGACCGCTTTCCGACGTGCTCGGCGACGGCCTTACGCTCCTGTGTTTCTACCTCTACGACTGGTCGCCGACCTGAACGAACGAGCTGCACCTCCTGCGTGACAGGGGCGACGATCTCGCAGCGGCCGGCGTCCGCCCGTTCGCGATCTCGCGCGACTCGCCGTGGTCGCACCGCGCGTGGGCGCAGACGCTCGGCGTCGACGTCCCGCTCCTCTCCGACTGGAACGGCGACGCGACCCGCGCCTTCGACGTCGCGTTCGAGCCGCTCGGAATGACCGACGTTCCGGCCCGCTCGGCGTTCCTCATCCGCGACGGAGCGACGATCGAGGCGGCGTGGATGCTGGGAGGCGAGCTCCCCGACATCGACGCCGTCGTCGAAGCCGCACGAACCTAACGGCCGGCGATCCGCAGCTTGCGCCGGAGCATCCGGCGCCCAAACTTCCAGGTCATCCAGCCGATGAGCCAGTAGAACGATCGACGCATGTCAGAGCAGTTCCCGCGACTGCACTACTGCAAACGGTCGCGCCGCTCAAACGCCCTGCGGGACGACCACGAGCTTCGTCCCGGCGCCCTCCGCCTGCCGACGCCACGCGTCTGCGACCGAGTCCAGCGGCACCCGCTCGACGTCGAGCCGGATGTCGCCCGCGACCGCGTGCTCGACCAGCCGCCGGTAGTGGTCTGCGAGCTCGTCCGGCGGGACGGCGAAGCCTGTGTGCCCCAGGATCGAAAGGCTCTTGAAACGGACGGCAGCGGACGCGAGCTCCGACATGGCGCCTGCCGACTGGCCGAGGTTGACGATCGTCGACCACGGAACTGCGGCTTGCACCGCGGCAGCCGCAGGCTCGCCCCACAGCGGGTCGAAGACGTAGTTCGGGCCTTCGCCGCCGAAGGCGTCCTTGAAGGCGGCCACGAGGTCGTCGGTCTGGTCGAGGCGGATCGTCGCGTCGGCTCCGACCTGCGCGGCCCGCTCGAGGCCCGCGGCACTTCGTCCCGCGGCGACGACGCGGGCGGCGCCGAGCAGCCTCGCGACCTGGACGGCGACGAGGCCTACCGAACCCGTCGCGCCGAGGACGAGCACGTTCTCGCCGCCTCGTAGCGGCGCACGCCAGGCGAACGGCAACCACCCGGCGAGGCCGGCGATCCCGAGCCCGGCAGCGAGCGCCGGGTCGGCGCCGTCCGGAACGTCGTAGAGCTGCGAGTCCCCGATCGCGGCCCGTTCGCCCATCGCACCGTTGGACGTCCGCCCGAGCGAGCCGCCGAAGATCCACACCACCCTGCCGTCGGCGGTGCGGCCGACGGCTTCGCAGCCGGGCACGTACGGCAGGTCCGGATGGCCGGTCGCGAGGATCCCGCGCGAGACGGCGAGATCGATCGGGTTGATCGGCGCCGCGAGCACCTCGATCACCTCGCCGGAAGGCTCCTCGACGTCGCCGACCTCGGGTGTCGCGCCGACCTCGCGGATGATCGCTGCCTTCACCCCTCAACCCTAGCCACGCTGGGCGCGCGCGCTGCAGCCTCGACACTCGGTGTTCACAGGAAGGTTGTGGACGCCCAGGGCAAGGTACGTCAGAATCGCACTGCGTCCTACCGGCCGCACCGATCCCTAACGAAGGGAGGAGCAGATGGCCGTAGCGTTCAAGATGCGCTTTCCCGGAGCGACGATCGAGCAGTACGACCAAATCATCGAGCTCATGGGATTCACCGGCGGCGTCGCCGACGCCGACGGCGCGATCTTCCACTGGGTCGCGAAGACCGACGACGGACTCCTCGTCGTCGACGTCTGGGAGAGCGACGAGCAGTTCGAGCGGTTCTCCGAGGAGCAGATCGGGCCGTTCACGCAGCAGGTGGGAGTAACGGAACCACCGCAGATCACCCGCCACGAGGTTCACAACCACCTCGTCGGGGCAGGGGTCGCGGCCCGCACGACCGCCTGACCGGTTCACCGCGCCCGGGGCCGCGAGGCCCCGGGCGCATCACTACATCCCCATGGCGTGGTACCCGGCGTCGACGTACAACGTCGTGCCGGACACGTTCGCGGCCTCCTCGGAGAGGAGGTACGCCGCGGCCGCACCGCAGTCCTCGGCCTCGATCTGGCGATGGAGCGGCGCGCGCTCCTCGAACATCGTCTGCATCGTCGTGAAGCCCGCGATCGAGCGTGCAGCAAGGGTGCGCACGGGACCCGCCGAGACCGCGTTCACGCGGATGTTCTTGAAGCCGAGATCCCAGGCGAGGTAGCGGACGCTCGCGTCGAGGGTCGCCTTGGCGACGCCCATGACGTTGTAGTGCGGGACGGCACGCTCGCCTCCGAGATAGGTCATCGTCACGATCGAGCCGCCGCCGCGCGCCTCCATCAGCGGCTCGGCCAGACGCGAGCACGCGACGAAGGAGTACGCGCTGATGTCGACGGCCATCCAGAAGCGGTCGCGGGGTGTGTCCACGAAGCGTCCCTCGAGATCCTCTGCGGCCGCGAACGCGACCGAGTGCACGAGGACGTCGAGCCCGCCGCCGAACGCGTCCGAGACCTCCGAGAAGACGCGGGAGAGGTCGTCGTCGGAGCGGACGTCGCACTCGGTGACGAGCGGGCTGTCGACGCTCGCGGCGAGATCGCGGACGTTCTTCTCGATCCGTTCGCCCTGGTACGTGAAGGCGACGCTCGCGCCCTCGTCCGCGAGGCGCTTCGCGATCGCCCACGCGATCGAGCGCTGGTTCGCGACGCCGAGGACGAGCGCCTGCTTGCCTTCGAACCTGCCGGCCATCGCGCGATCCTAAACGGCTAGCCTCCCGCGGCGGTGGCGGGAACACATGTCGCGGTCGTGACGGGAGCGTCGACGGGGATCGGCGAGGCGATCGCGCGCGAGCTCGCCCGCAAGGGATGGCACTGCGTGCTCCTCGCGCGTCGCGCCGACCAGCTCGAGCGCGTTGCAGGGGAGATCGGGAGCGAATGGGAGATCTGCGACGTCTCCGATCGCGCTCAGGTGGACGCTGTCGCGGCACGCGTCCGCGAACGCCATCCGGCGATCGACCTGCTCGTGAACAACGCCGGCGTGCCGGCGCGTGGAAGCTTCCTCGACGTCGACCCCGAGGTCGTCGAGCGGGCGATCCACATCAACTATCTCGGCGGCGTCTGGTGCCTCCGGGCCTTCGCGCCGGCGCTCCATGCCGGAGCACACGTGGTGAACGTCGTGTCGGTCGCGGGAACCGTCGCGTTCGCACCTGCCGGTGCGTACGCGGCGTCGAAGCACGCGCAGCTCGCGTTCTCGCGATCGGTCGCGGCACTGCTCCGGCCGCGGGGGATCCAGGTGCACACGATCATGCCCGGCTTCGTCGAGACCGAAGGCTTCCCCCAGCGCTCGAAGCTCCGCAGCCCCTTCATGCGCCGCTTCGTGATCGACCCCGAGGACGTCGCCCGCGCGGTCGTGAAGGCGATCGAACGTGGCACGCCGGAGGTGACGGTGCCGTGGTTCCCGTACCGCATCTCCGCTCTCGCCCAGGCAGTGATGCCTCGGATCTTCTCGCGGCTCGTCGCGCGCCGCGCCGGCGAGCATCGCGACGGAAGCTAGACGCCGGGCTTTCGGGCCACGTACCAGCCCACCTCGATCTCGTGGGGCTGCGCCGGCGCCGGGCCTCGGATCCGCGCCCGCTCCTCCTCGTCGAGGCCCGCCAGCTCGAGACGCTGCTCGAGATCGACGCTCTCGCGCGTGACCTCGGAGGAGAGGAGCACGAGGTCGTTCGCGTCGAGGAAGCCGCGGATGTCGGCCTCCGGCAGGAGCCGCTGGTGGGTCGGGTCGCGCAGCCGCTCGAAGCGGTCCATCTCGAGGCTCACGAGCGGGTCGACCGAGCCGAGCTGGTCGGCGATGAACAGCTTCCCACCGGGACGGGTGACGCGAGCGAGCTCGGAGACCGCGAGGGCGGGCAGGCGGACGTGATGAAGGACGCGGTGGCAGCACGTGAGGTCGAACTCGGCATAGCCGAACGGAAGCTGCATGACGTCGCCCTCGAGGAGCCGGACGTTGGCGGGCGCGTTCGCCCGACCCGCCTCGAGGTAGTCGGCGCGCGTGTCGACGCCGACGGCCTCGGCGACGTGCGGAGCGAGCGCCAAGGCGACGGACCCCGTTCCGCAGCCGGCGTCGAGTGCGACCTCGTTGCCGGTGAACGGCCCGAGCAGGCGTCGCAGACGATCGGCGAGATCGGCGGCTCGCTCCTCCTGGAGAGCGAGCCGGAGATCGACGCTCACGCCTCGTCTCCTTTCGCGAGGGCGCGCGCGAGCTCGAGGGCCTCCTCGCGCGTCGAGATCGTCCCCGCTGCCCGCTCCTCGTCGATGGCGTCGAGGATACGTCCGATCTCCGGGCCGGGATCGAGACCGAGCTCGTCCCCCCGGACGAGCGGGGCGGGCGGATCGGCGCCACGCGCCGCCTCCACGACGCCGACGAGCCCCCGCTCGCCGACGAACGCCAGTGCATCGAGCGCCCAGGGCTCGGTCTCGCGGCGGAAGCGGTGGATCGCACGCGGCGACGGGTCGTCGGGCTTGCGCGCCCGCAGGAGCGCCGCGGAGTAGCGCTTGAGCTCGTTGGAGATGGGGAGTCTCGCGAGGCCCTTTCCGAACACGACGACGAGTCGGAAGTTGGGGTCGTCGAACGCGTCGAGCCGCTCGTCCAGCGTACCCCCGAGCGGCTCGAGCAGGCCGACGTCGTCGAGGCGGCGGTAGCCGTCCGCGGTCAGACGGTGCAGCTCGGCGAGCACGCGCTCTCCGGCGGGCTCGGTCACCAGCGCGGTTGACCCGCGCAGGAGCGACTCGGTGCGCTCGTCCATGCGGAAGCCGAGCTCGTCCTCGAAGCGGACGGCGCGCAGCAGCCGGAGCGGGTCGTCGGCGAAGACCGTGTCCGTCACGGCCCGTACGACTCCGGCGCGAAGATCGCCGCGGCCGTCGTGCGGGTCGTACGGAGCACCGGTGGCCACTCTCTCGGCGATCGCATTGAAGGTGAAGTCGCGCGTCGCGAGATCGGCGTCGATCCCGTCCTGAAGCGGCGTGAAGTCCACGGTCTCGTCGATGCCGTCCGCGACGACGCGCCAGGCACCGTGTCGCTCGGAGAGCGGGAACACGGCGCCGCCGAAGCGGCGCGCGAACCGGTGCGCGGCATCGCGTGGATCCGAGCATGCGACGTCGATGTCGAGCACGGGGCGCAGGAGCAATTCGTCGCGCACGGCGCCGCCCACGACCCAGGCGTCCTCGCCGCCCAGGATCTCCTGGACGCGATCATCCATCGACGGCGACCCGCCGGGCGCGTCCCGAGCGCGTGTTGAGACCCGTCGCGATCTCGTAGCCGATCGTTCCCGCGACGCCGGCGTGCTCCTCGATCCGGATCCCCGTCGCCGACGAGCGTCACGGGTGCGCCCGCGGGAACCTCGGAGTCGAGCAGCACCGCAAGCGCGTCCATCGAGATCGTCCCGACCACGCGGCGGCGACGTCCGTCCACGAGCACCTCCGTACCAGTCATGTCACGCCGGAAGCCATCCGCGTAGCCGACGGGGACGATGCCGATCCAGGTCGCGCGGTCGGCGACGTAGCGTCGACCGTAGCCGGTGCTCTCCCCTGGCTCGAGCCGCTTGACGAGCGCGAGGTAGGACTCCCAGCGAAGCGCGGGCTCGAGCCCCTCGTCCGCCGGATCCGCGCCGAAGGGCGAGATCCCGTAGAGCGCGATCCCGCAGCGGACCGCGTCGAAGCGCGCCTCGGCGTAGCGGAGCGTCGCGGCGCTGTTCGCGAGATGCCGTGTGAGCGCGCCGAGCTGCGCCGTCGCCTCGCGGAAGCGCTCGACCTGGAGCTGTGTGAAGGCGGGATCCGCCTCGGCGGACGCGAGGTGGCTCATGACGCCGACGACCTCACGCGTCGGTGCGGGGATCTCGGAGAGTCCCCAGCGGCCCATCCCGGTATCGACCTTGAGATGGACCTTCACCCCCTCCGGGATCCGGCCGTCCGCCGCGACGAGCTCGAGCCGCGCGACGCGAGCTTCGCCGATTTCGCGCTCGGAGACGGGCCCCATGACGACGATGCGGGCGTTGCGAAGCGCCGCGCGCAGGTGGAGGGCCTCGGGCAGCGTCGCGACGCAGAGCGCGGTCGCACCGGCGTCGAGCGCCGCCTTCGAGACGTCGACCGCGCCGTGGCCGTAGCCCTCGGCCTTGACGACGGCCCACAGCTCGGCTCCCCCCGCCGCGCGGAGCAGCGTCTCGGCGTTCCGCCGGATCGCGCCGAGATCGAGGGTGAAGCTGGACCGCTCCACGCGGCCATTCTCTACTGGATCTGCGTCTCGCAGGAGGCGTTGAACGTGTCCGTACCCCGCCGCCGATGCAGACGTCAATGCTGGACGCCGTGACGCCGACACCGACCCCGAGCACCGTTGAGCGTGAAGGCGACGCTGTCGATACTGGACGGGTGGCCGCCAGCGTGTAGGCGACGCCCGAGACGGTGTACCCGCTGATCGTTCCCGCGTCAGGCCTCGAGCGCAGCAGGCAGCAGCCCGAGAAGGTCTCCGGCGACCAGCCCGGTCGTGTGCTCCGCGAGCCTCGCGGCGCACCCGTGAGCGATCGCCGCCGCCGCGCCAGCCGTGGCCGCGTCCAGCCGCTTCGAGAGAAATGCCGCGACGACGCCGGTCAGGACGTCGCCCGTCCCGGCCGTGGCGAGCGCGGGCGGTCCGAGGTCGCAGACGACGACGGTGCCGTCGGGCGAGGCGACCAGCGTGTCCTGACCCTTGAGGAGCACGGTCGCGCCGAAGCGGCCGGCGGCGGCCCGCGCTGCCTCGAGGCGATGCTCGCCGACCCAGTTCGAGTCGCGATCGAGCAGCCGCGCGAGCTCGCCCGCGTGCGGCGTGAGTACCGTCGCCGCCGCGCGTGACACCGGCTCCAGGCCGAACAGCGCGTCGGCGTCGACGACCGCCGGCACGTCCAGCCGCTCGAGCAGGGCGCGGACGAGCTCCCGCCGGCCCGGCCCGCGGCCGAGGCCCGGCCCGAGCGCGAGAGCGCTCGCGCGCCCGGCGGCCGCGGCGATCGTCTCGACGGCGTCGCTCTCCTCCCAACCGACCTTTACCGGCTCGAGCGCGATCGCCTCGGCGGTTGCGAGCGCTGCCGCCGGGACGGCGAGCGTGACGTAGCCGGCGTCCGCGCGCAGCGACGCCATCGCGGTCAGACAGGCGGCACTCGTCATGCCGGGCTGCCCGCCGACCACGAGGACGCTGCCCGCGCTGTACTTCGTATCGCCGGCGCTTCTGCGCGGGACGACGTCGAGAAGCGCCGGCGTCGCACGCGTCAGCTCCGTCCCGCTCGCCTCGAGCCCGATGTCGGCGACGACCACGCGTCCCGCGTGGAACCGCCCCGGGCCTACCGCCAGGCCGACCTTCGAAGCATGGAACGTCACCGTGAGATCCGCGTCGACGACGGCGCCCGCGATCTCTCCCGTCGACGCGTCGACGCCCGACGGAAGGTCAACCGAGACGACAGCCGCCGGTGAGTCGTTGATCCGCTCGATGATCGCGGCGGTGTCCGGACGAGGCGCACCGTGGAAGCCGGTGCCGAAGAGCGCGTCGACCACCACGTCGTAGTCGCCGAGACCGTCGTCGATCTCGTCCGCGACGTGGCCGGCGTCGCGGAGCACGCGCGCCGCGACCCGTCCGTCGCCGCCGTTCGAGCCGCCGCCGCACACGCAAGCAAAGCGGGTCGCCGACGGGTACGCGAGCATCGCCTCACGGGCGACAGCGCCGCCGGCGCGTTCCATCAGCTCGGGGATGGTGTCGGGGTAGCCTGGGTAGCGCTCCTCGGCCGCGCGCATCTCGGCGGCCGAGTACAGAGACTCGTAGCGGCTAGCCATCCTCGCGCGGCGAGACGACCGCGACGGCCGCAGCGAGCTCGCGCGAGTGCGTCATCGAGAGGTCGATCAGGCCCGCTTGCACCCGCTCCGCATACGCGGCGGTCCTCCCCGAGAGGCGCACGCCCGGCTTCGGACGGCCGACGATCTCGATCTCCTTCCAGGTGAAGCGAACACCGCAGCCGAGCGCCTTGCCGACAGCCTCCTTGCCGGCGAACCGCCCCGCGTAGCTCTGCGCAGGACGCGCGCGAGAGTCGCAGTACTCGCGCTCGGCGTCCGTGAAGCAGCGCTCGCGGAAGCCCGGCCGCGCGAGCGCGCGCTCGATCCGCTCGATCTCGATGATGTCGATGCCCACTTTCACCTCACGGTGCCCAGCCGCCGCCCGCCAGGTCCTCCTCGAGCAGCGCCGGGAAGTGAGCAAGCGACGACACGATGACGTCCGGAGTGGTCTCGGCCGACTCGAGCGCTTCGGGCCTGAACTTGCCCGTCCGGACGAGCGCGGTCTTCATCCCGAACAGACGTGCGCCACGCACGTCGGCGTCGACGTCGTCGGTGACGAGCCACGTCAGCTCGGGCTCGGCGTCGAGCGCGTCGAGCGCAGCGGCGAAGTACGAGGGGCTCGGCTTGCCGAGCACCGTCGCCTCGACGCCGGTCGTGTACTCGAGCCCGGCGACGAACGCACCCGAATCGAGCATCGGCCCTCGGCTCGTCTGCCACCACTTGTTCTTGTGCAGGCAGTACAGCGCCGCTCCCATCTGGATCTCGTCGAACGCGCGGGCGAGGTTCATGTAGCTGAAGACCTGGTTCGGCTCGAGCGTCTCGTCGCACCCACCGATGAGCACGGCGTCCGCGTGATCGCCGACGAGCTCGAGCGGGTCGAGGTCGGGGACGATCGAAGGCATGACGAGCGCGAGCACGCGCTTGCCCTCGAGCTGGCTGACCGCGGCGCCGGGCGTCGTCTGGAGCTCCTCGTCGTCGAGCGTGAAGCCCATCTCGCGCAACTCGCCCGCGAGGCGGGAGCGCGGCCGGGTCGAATTGTTCGTGACGTAGCGGAGCGCGTGTCCGGCCCGGCGGAGCGCCGAGATCGCGTCCGCCGCGCCCGGAATGGGGTCTCCGGAGACGTGCAGAACGCCGTCGACGTCGAGCAGAATGCACGCCATGGAGTCGGGTTCAGTTCTTCTCTGGTCGTCGAGCAGGCAACAGAAGTAGCAGCGTAATCGCTCGCAGGATCTCGCGACACGGCCTCCTACGCTGGTCGACGCTCTGGTTTCGAGTCAGCCCAACCGCAGCTCAGGTTTGGGGTGGTCGCGCGTGCGGGTACCCGCAGTCCGGCGAACGAGGAACAAGGAGGAGCGATGTACATCGGTGGCGGCGTTCTTGCCGTAATCATCATCATCCTGTTGCTGATCTGGCTTCTCTAACCGGGCACGCTTCAGGACGCCTAGGTCTGCGAGCGTCGTCTCAAGCAGGGAGAGGTCCACGAGGACACGGTACTGCCACACGTTTTCCCTGCTCCTAGGGCGGAAATTCTCCGGTGCAAGCGGACCTGCGTTGACATCCGTTTCGTGCGGGCGGACACTCATCCCGGGCCGGGTGCTGCCCATTCCTGCGGCGATCCCCGAGGGGGGCATCGGCCCGCGGACTCCCCCACACCCGGCCCCTATTGCCCGCGCTAACGCGAGAGCCGAAAGCGGTCGAGCAGCGACTGGAGCCTCGACGTCTTCGTGTCTGAAATCCCGGTACCCGGTATCCCGACTGTGCGCCGTGCTTCACCGCGCGTGTTCGCGGACAGCTTCGCTCCGCGTGGCCCGACGCTCGCGCCGACGCTCCGCTTGCTGATGTTCAGCCGCACGCCGGGAGCGATCTTCAGGCTCCGTCGGAAGCGCAATCCCATTCACACATGATCGCTCCTGGCGTCAGCGTGTGTCGAACGAGCGAGAAGAGGACTACGCTCCATGCGATGAGGCGCTACGTCCCGCTCGTCGTCGCCCCTCGTGCTCGCGCTCGTCGTCACGGCATCTGCGAGCGCGACCGTGCGGACGGTGAGCTTCACCAAGGTCGTGTCCCCGAACGACTACGCGTCGCTCACCGTGAACGTCGCACCTCGCGCGCGCTGCACGATCAAGGTCGTCTATGACACCACGGTCTCCCACGCGAGAGGCCTCGGCGCGAAGACGGGCGGACGGATCACGTGGCGATGGAAGGTCGGGTCGAGCACGAACCCTGGCCGCTGGCCCGTCACGGTCGACTGCGGGAAGAGCGGGAAGCTGACGCTCCGATTGCGCGTGCTGCCCGACTAAGACTTCGGACGCTCAGAGAGCGTGCTTGTTCAGTATTTCGAGAGCTCGATCTCGATCGGCCGCGTCCGTGAACGTCAGTTCCAGCTTGTGCTTGCGACCCGCCACCCAGAGGTTGATGCCCTTCGGCATGAAGTTCTCGGTGGTAAAGCCCGTCATCGCCCGATACGGGATGGACTCCATGTTCTCGCCTCGGACGACGATGAGGCGCTTTGACGTAAACACCAAGTCCTTCCACATCATGACCTCCGCCGTACGGAACTCCGCTTCGACGGTCTCGTCTGGCTGAAGCTGGTCCTTGATCTTCTGTAGGCGCTGTGCCTCCTCGTCCTGTTTCTTCTGCTGTCGCTCGTCTCGCAGGGCATCCAATGTGGCCCGCGCCTCGGCCTTGAATGCCTCGCTCTGCGCCTCCCTCGCTGCTTTGACGACCCAGACCGCTTCCCGGAGTACGTGCAGCTCGCGCAGGACATCGAGCTTGCACTAGCGGAGCATGTAGCTGAACGCCTGGCGCGAATTGAGGCGGCCGCAAAATCTGACCCCCGGCTATGGACAGCAGACGCGTGGTATCTCGAAAGAACGCTGCCTGAAGAGTTCGGCAAGCGTGATCGAGTGCAGATCGAAGCAAGTGCATCCTCTAGTTCAGGTAAACGAGGTCTTGCTGGTTGATGCTGAAGCGCGTGCTCAAGCACGTGAACTTCTTCAGCGTGTCGCAGGTATCTACCCGAGGGCGAGATCGTTGAGCAGCGCCTCTTCAGATGTCAACCAAAACACGCAAATCTTTACATCTTCTCTCCCTCCCTCCGTTTGCGTGCTTGCAAACAAGAAAGTACCTGCATCTTCCCGGTATTTATCCGACGAATCTGCGCCTCGCTCGTTTGCACTCCGTTTGCAGCGTCCCGCTATCGCTGTAGCAGTCAGCGATCTATGGACAGCGGCACATTAGGTATGTGCATGCTGCATGTCCCTTTATGTGTATCTAGTAGTGTAATGGTCAGCCTAATGGTCACCTATTGGTCCTTGCTACTTGTCGTGTCCATTTGCCATTTTCTCTTTGCAAAGGACGCCACAATGAGGAGGGGCCTTCCGGCCTAGAGCGTGGAGGGAGAGGGGGACTAGCGCTGACGCTAGCAGAGCCACATTCCAAGAGGCGGGCCCTAAGAAAGTGCCCACAGAAGACAAGGAGAAGGGGGCGCTAACGATCCAAGTGACGGGCCAGACCATCACCGGACCTGAGGCGTGCAGCCCCCTCCTCCTGATATCGCGCGACTCCTCTCCCCGCCTGAGTTGCGCGTGTCGAGTTGATACCCAAGATGAGCGGCGAAGAAACGCGAACTGAAGGAGAGACACATGACAACGGTTGAAACAGCAGGACGACGACTGGACATCAACCGCCGCCTCCTGGTCGCTGGGATGCGCTCGATGAGGTCGCGAAGACGCACAGGCGCCTCGTGCAAGACAGGAGAGTGACTGCAACGCGCCTTGGTGGACTGCGAGGCGAACGCGAACGCGCAGCAGATCAGGAACGCGTGCAGCTCGCGAAGGCGCTCAAGGAAGACAAGCCAGCACCGAAGTTGTCCAAGGTGGAGAAGATCGACAAGGACATCGAGGTCGCCGAGAAGCGCCTGGCTGCTCTTGAGGAAGCGATTGACGACTCGGTCGCGGACCTGATCGCAGTCGTTGACGAGAACCGCGACGAGTGGTCGACCGAGGTTCTCGGAACGGTCGCAGAGGCGCAGCCGGAGTACGCGGAGGCGATCGAGGAGGTCGCGCAGGCGTCTGACTGCGCTCCTCTCGCAAATCTCCCTTCTCTCGTTCCTGCGCGGATTCCCAGAAACGGAACCTCGTACCGCATCCGCGGGTCGCACGTCGCGGCGTTGCGCTCGCCGAACGGCGACCCGTATTGGCTCGGCGAGGTCCTGCAGGCGCTGCGCGAGGACGCCCAGGTCGAGTTCACGGCGGCGGCATTTCGTTCGTCGCGCGATCCGCTCGGGCGCGCGCATCCAGGCGGAGTTCGAAGAGAAGCGCGCGAACCACGAAGCAGGACGGGCTCGGGCTATCCTGACCGACGCCCAGATCAGAGAAGGCCTCACCGAAGACCTCATCAGAGAATCGCTCTAACGGAACGAGGAAGGAGCGGAGAGATGGCTACGAAGGCAAAGGCAGCGGAGAAGGAAGCGCCGCGACCCAGTCAGAAGAGTACGAGCTTCCGCCCGGATACGAGAACGCGTCAGCGGGGTTCCGTCGTGCGTTCGAACACGCCAAACGTCACGGCAACGAGGACAAGGATCGCTGCTGTACGCGGAGGCATGGGCGCACGATTTTGAGGAGACGGGAGCGGACGATGTCTGAGGGTTCGTCCTTCGACATGAACGCCCTGCTTCGCGGCGAGGTGCAGCAGGACGCTGAAGCAGCGGGGAGAGCGAACGGATGAGCCTGAGTCGGTCGGCGGGAAGTCGGATGCGGGAGCAGGGCAGGACCGCGAGCAGCACAGGCCTCGTGACATGAACGCCTGGCTGCGCGACGCAGTGCACGAGTCGCGCGGGCGCGCGTCTAGCGTGCCCAAGGTCACGTGCGAGATACGAGCCGACGAGTGCGACGACGACGATGGCGATGAGACTGCCTCATGCATTCAGCCGAGTGGTGCCCACGGCGTCAGCGCGAGCAAACGACATGCGATCGAGATCTTACGGGTTGCTTACGTCTCAGACCGCGCGCTGCCCAGGCGAGCGGGCTCGGTCGTCGTCGTGGCTCAGCAGTGCAAGCGAGCTACGAAGCGACGATCGCCGCGATGACGGCCATGCGGTCTAGAACGTCACGGGCCGGTGCAGTCTCGTCCGTCGTGCCCGCATGCAGCGAGCAAGGAGAACACGTCGGGTTCCGACGACTGCGTCACGACGGCTGCGTGCTACGGCGCGCGCAGGCGGCTAGATCGCGGAGTCAGTGCATCGCGTTCGAGAGCGAGCAGCAGGAGAGCGTGCGTCTCAAGCTCGACGCGGGTCCATCTGGTCGCGTCCTGGTCGCGAGTTCCCTCTCCCGCTCTACGGTTGCGAATCGGCCATTGCGCCACCGACAATGTTGGCTGACTTGCAAACAACGACCCAAGGAGGTCGAGGTGTCAGCCACAAAGAAGTGCACGCGTTGCTCGAAGCGGCGCAAGGTCGAGAAGTTCCACAAGGACAAGCATCAGCAGGATGGGCTGTCGTCGTGGTGCAAGGGATGCACGCGCGAGTACGACAAGGCGTACCTCGCGCGCAAGAAGGCAGAGGTGAAGGCATGAAGGGTCATACGCGCAAGCGAGGCAATCGCTGGTGCGCGTCTACGACTTGCCTCGCTGATCCCGTCACGGGACGCGAAGGCAGAGCTGGGACTCTGGGTTCACGACGAAGCGGGAGCCAGACGCTGCACTGACGGAGATCCTCACGCCTCGGCCAAGGGCACGCCGTCGAGCCATCGAAGCAGACGGTCGCTGCCTTCCTCGATGAGTGGTTCGCAGCGACGTCTGTCCACTCGCCGCGCGTCAACGAACGCGACCTACGAGACAGTCATCCGGACGCACCTCGTCCCGGCGCATCGGCGTCGATCACGCTGCAGACGCTCTCTGCTGCGTCTTTGAACCGACTTTATTCGGGCTTACTCGACGCGGGATCGTCAGCAGGGACTGTCCGGTACGTCCACGCGGTGCATCCGTCGCGCGTTGAAGGACGCTGTCCGCTGGAACACTCGTCGCGCGCAACGTCGCGGACTCAGCTGACCCGCCTCGGCTGTGCGCGCATCCAGTGCGCACGTGGTCAGCGAGAGAGGTGCGGACGTTCTTGCAACACGTCGGAGTCCGACCGCCTCTACGCAGCGTATGTCCTCGCTGCGACGACGGGATGCGACGAGGCGAAGTTCTCGGTTTGCGCTGGCGGGACGTCGACCTCGATCAGGACGCGTCTCCGTCTCGCAGACGCTCGTCGCTGTCGAGGGAGAGGTTCTCGTCTCTGAACCGAAGACGGCACGAGGACGGCGCATGATCGCGCTCGACGCGACGACGACGGACTGCACTTCGGGAGCATCGAGACAGGCAGCTGGTCGAGCGACGGCTCACGCGGTACGCCTACGACGACGCAGACCTCGTGTTCGCTCACGAGGACGGGACGCCGCTCAACCCGGAGGCGTTCTCTGACGCGTTCCAGCGTCACGTGAAGGCAGCGCAGTTGCCGCGCATCCGTCTGCATGACTTGCGCCACACGCACGCGACGTTGGCACTGAGCGCCGGCGTTCATCCGAAGGTCGTGTCGGAGAGGTTGGGCCATGCGTCTGTCGCGTTCACGCTCGACACCTACTCGCACGCGATCCCGGCACATGCAGGAGACGGCCGCTGACCTCGTTGCGTCACTCGTGTTCGAAGAGGACGCACTAACCTCGGGGACGTGCCTGGCGTCATCGCCCGACCCCCACGCAGACCGGCAGAAGGCTTCTGGGGCAATGTCCGGTCGTGGATCCGCTACTTCCTCGGCATGCCCGACCACAGGCTCTGACGCAGCACCTGCGGGAGTGCGGTCATGAAGGCCGCGATCTACACCCGCGTCTCAACGGACGATCAGGTCAAAGGCAACTCGCTCACGCAGCAGGAGCGCGCGTGTCGCACAGAAGCGGAACATCGCGGGTGGGAGGTCGTCGCGTCGTTCGTTGACGACGGTGTCTCGTCGAAGGTTCGTCCAGACGACCGGCCTGCGTTCGGCTCCCTCCTCTCGTCTCGTGCAGAGATCCTCCTCGCGCAAGACCTCGACCGCGTCGTCCGTGACTCAGGACACCTAGAGGACCTCCTGCGCGATCACCCAGACCTGCGCATCGTCACGCGCGACGGCACAGACACAGGATCAGGGTCGCATCTCGTCACGCGCATCAAGGCAGCTGTAGCGAACGAAGAGAGGGAGAAGACTCGCCTCCGCTCAACGCGCAACCGTCTCGATCGCGCACAGCAAGGACGCTGGGTCTGTGGCAAACCGCCACTCGGCTATCGCCAGGTAGAGGGGGAGATCGTCCACGACGAGCGCGAGGTCGAGATGGTGCAGGACGATGGCGTCGCTGTACCTCTCCTCACACGACACGAAGGCAACGGCTCACGAGGTGACAGAGCGCGGATACAGGACGCGAGTCGGGAACGCATGGGACGCAGACGGGGTCCGCCGGGTCCTGCGCAACGAAGCGCTGCGCGGAACCTTCGTATGGGCGTTCCCTGGGGCGACGATCCTCGGTGAAGAGTTCACAGCGCAGACGTTCACGTACGAGGCCGATCCTGTCCTCGATGCGCAGACGTTCGATCAGGTGCAGCGTCTGCTCGCGCTCTCTGACCGAGGGAAGTACAGGTCAGGACGCACGCGCTACCCACTCACAGGACACATCTACGGCGCCTGTGGTCGACGCATGAACGGCGTCACGTTTAGGGATCGCCACGGCAACGACGAACCGCGCAGGTACAGGTGCGATGCGCAGGACAAGGACGTGTGCTCGTGTCGGAAGAAGTCGATCCTCGCAGACAAGGTCGAGGACGCTGTCGCAACCTGGATCACGGTCAACCTCCTGCGGCCTGATGTCGTCGCGTCGTTGCTTTCAGAGCATCGGGCGCTGAAGGCTGACGCAGTCGCGGCAGAGAAGACAGTGACGCAGCTTCGAAAGCGTCTCGCCTCTCTCGAATCGAAGCAGGGCGACGTGTTCGTGATGTTCGCGGGAGCAGACGCGAAGCGAATCCTTAAGCGCCTGAATTCAGAGATTGAGGACGTGCGCGCGAAGATTCAGACGTACTCAGAAGCAGCCGCTTCCGTTGCGTTCACAGAGTCAGATCTCGCAGACGCAATCGAGCGCGTGGTCGGTACAGCGACCCAATCAGCGCAGCATCGCTCCCACGATGAGCTCCGCCGTCTCGTGCGCATGCTCGACGTGCGTATCGACCTGCGGAGAGGGAGGATGGGCGCACCATCCATGTCACCGGCAACATCTCCGTACCAGAATTGAGTACCAGTGTTAGAGCGTGAGTCTATTCGGGTCACACGCTCCGTCCTTCTGCCGCTGTCGGAGATCGAGCTTCGCGTGTCACGCTCGAGCGGGCCGGGCGGGCAGCATGCCCAGAAGTCGTCGACACGAGTCGAGGCGCTGTTCGACGTCGAGGCCTCGGACGCGCTCACCGAGACGCAGAAGCGACGCGTGGTCGCCCGTGCCGGGTCCTTTCTCCGAGCGGTCGCGCAGGACGAGCGAAGCCAGTCGCGCAACCGCGAGCTGGCCGTCGACCGCCTCGTCGAGAAGCTCCGAGAAGCCCTCGCCGTGCCGCGGAAGCGCGTGGCGACCAGGCGCCCGGCGGCAGCGAACGAGCGGCGCCTCGAGGGCAAGCGCCGCCGCGCACGGACGAAGGCGCTCAGGAGACCACCCGCGGATTAGACTCGCGCGCGGTGGACGTGCTCCGGCTTACAACGCTCCTCCCCGAGCTTCCGCGCGAGCGGACGCGGCTTCTCGACAACCTCGGCCGCGTCCGGCGCGACGTCGGCCCGATCACGATGGAGCTGTCCGACGCCCTCGCGGACCACATGAACATCCGGCGCGGCGAGGTGCACGAGGTCGTCTCGTTCTACTCGTTCCTGCAGGTGCCGACCGACACCGTCCGTGTGTGCACCGGCCCCGTCTGCGACTGCTTCGGAGCGCGCGAGCTCCTGGCATCGACGCCCGGTGCGATCGAGGTCGCCTGTCTCGGCCACTGCGACCTCGCGCCCGCGATGACGCGCGGCGACGAGATCGTCCCCGCGGTAACGCACTCGACCAACGACGGACCGGCGGTCGGGCTCGGCGGCGGCGACGCGTCGCTCGCGGAGTACGAGGCGCGCGGAGGGCTCTTCCTCCTGCGCGGGGTGCCGTCGCTCGAGCGGATCGTCGACGAGCTGAAGGCATCGGGGCTCACCGGCTACGGCGGCGCCGGGTTCCCGACCGGCCTCAAGTGGGAGGCGGTCGCGCGCGAACCGGGTCCGCGCTACGTCGTCGTGAACGCCGACGAGGGCGAGCCGGGGACGATCAAGGACCGGTACGTGATGGAGCTTCGGCCGCACCTCATGCTCGAGGCGACCGTGCTCGCGATGCGCGTCCTCGATGCGAGCGTGGGCTACGTCTACCTCCGCGAGGAGTACGCGACGTCGCGCTCGCGCCTCCAGCAAGCGATCGACGAGTTCCGCGCCGCCGGGCTCCTCGACGGCCTCACGCTCGAGCTGGTCATCGGCGCGGGCGCCTACATCGCCGGTGAGGAGACCGCGATGCTCGAGTCGATGGAGGGGCGCCGGGCGATGCCCCGGCTCAAGCCGCCTTTCCCGAGCCAGGTCGGGTACCTCGGCCGCCCGACGCTCATCCAGAACGTCGAGACGCTCGCGCACATCCCGGCGATCCTCCGGAACGGCGGCGAGTGGTGGGCGGGGCTCGGGACGCGCGACGCGAAAGGCGCGCGGCTCTGGTCGGTGACGGGCGCGGTCGGGAAGCCAGGCTGCTACGAGGCGCCGAACGGCATCACCACGCGCGAGCTCGTCGAGGAGTACGCAGGCGGGTTCTCGGACGAGGTCGGGGCAGTCGTCCCCGGCGGCGCCGCGAGCGGGATCCTGCCGCCGGGCGCCCTCGACGCCCCGTTGACGCGGGACGGGCTTGCGAGAGTGGGGCGCCGGCCCCGGCTCGGCCGCCGTCCAGGTCTTCCCGACCTCCTACTCGCCGCTCCGCCTGCTCGCCGAGACGATGCGCTTCTTCGCCGAGGAGTCGTGCCAGAAGTGCACGCCGTGCCGCATCGGCAATCGTGCGCTCCATCACCTCGCAGAGGAGCTCGAGCACGATCGGGCGGCGATGACCCGCGAGAAGGTCGACGAGTGGCTGCTCGCGATGGAGAAGACGTCGATCTGCGGGCTCGGCCAGGCCTCGCCGTTCCCGGTCCGCAACGCGATGGCCTACTGGCCCGAGCTGTTCGCTCCGCTCGCCGGGGAGACAGGCGCTTGAGTGCCGACCTCGTCAGACTCGTCGACGGGTTCCGGGTGACACAGACGATCCACGCCGGCGTCGAGCTCGGAGTCCCGGACCTGCTCGCGGACGGGGACCGCACCGCCGACGATCTCGCAGAGACGTGCGGCGCCGATCCTTCCGCGCTCTACCGCCTCCTCCGGGCTCTCGCGAGTCTCGGGATCCTCCACGAGGCGGATGGACGCCGCTTCTCGCTTACGGAGCTCGGGCGGCCGCTGCGCAGCGACGTGCCGGGCTCTCTCCGCGGCTGGGTGCGACTCATCGGGCGCGACCACGTCTGGCGATCCTGGGGCCATCTCACGAATGCCCTTCGCGACGGGGAGAACGCGTTCCGGTCGCTCCACGGGACCGACGTGTGGGAGTGGCGGGCGGCTCATCCGGAGGAGAGCGCGATCTTCGACGAGGCAATGATGTCGCTGACCGGGGCGGGGAACGCCGCGATCCTCGGCGCCTACGACTTCGGCCGGTTCGAGACGGTCGTCGACGTGGCCGGAGGGAACGGGACGCTGCTGGCGGCGCTCCTGACGACGCATCAGCACACGCGCGGAATCCTGTTCGACCAGGAACACGTCGTCAGTCGGGCCGAGCCGGTGCTCCGAGCTGCGGGGGTGCTCGATCGCTGCGAGGTCGTCGCGGGAAGCTTCTTCTCGTCCGTGCCCGAGGGCGGCGACGCGTACGTCCTGAAGTCGATCATCCACGACTGGGAGGACGAGGAGTCGGTCGCGATCCTCCGCACCTGTCGCGACGCCATGGGGCCGCAGGCGGTCGTCCTCGTCATCGAGCGCGATCTCGGGCCGCCGAACGAGAACGCCGTCGCCAAGATCTCGGATCTGAACATGTTCGTGATGCCCGGGGGCCGCGAGCGGACGGTCGACGAGTACGCCGCGTTGCTCGATCGAGCAGAGCTCCGGCTCGACGGCGCGCACCCGACAGCGACGGGACATCTCGTCATCGAGGCCGGGGTACAGTGACCGCGATGGTCGAGTTCACGCTCGATGGCAAGGCCGTCAGCGCGCCCGAGGGCGAGCTGCTCGTCCATGCAGCCGCCCGGCACGGCACGTTCATCCCGACGCTCTGCCACGACTCGAAGCTCGACCCGTACGGCGGCTGCCGGATGTGCGTCGTCGACGTCGAAGGAGCGCCGAGGCCGCTCCCGGCGTGTGCGACGAGCGTCACGGAGGGCATGGTCGTCTCGACGAACGGACCGATCACGGGCTTCCAGCGGACGCTGACCGAGATGCTCCTCTCGGAGCACCTGAACGAATCGCCGGGAGGACGCCCGAACGAGCTCGTCGACCTCGCGCAGGAGCTGGGCGCCGACGCGCCGCTGCTGCTCCCGGACGCGAAGCGCAAGGAATACGACGACCGGAACAAGCTGATGGGCTACGACCCGGACGCGTGCATCCTCTGCGCGCGCTGCGTCCGCTACACGCAGGAGGTCATGCAGTGCTCGGCGCTCTCGCTCGAGGGTCGCGGCGGACATGCGCGGATCGTTCCCACGTGGGAGCTCTCGTGGCTCGACACCGAGTGCGAGCTCTGCGGCGGCTGCCTCTCGGTCTGCCCGACCGGCGCGATCTACGAGAAGTTCGAGGAGGGCACGTCACGGCCGGAACGCGCACTCGAGCAGGTGCGGACCACATGCACGTTCTGCGGCGTCGGCTGCCAGATCGACCTGAACCTCGATCCGCAGACCAAGCACATCGTGAAGGTCACGTCGAAGGACGAGTACCTGCCCAACGAGGGCAACCTCTGCGTCAAGGGCCGCTTCGCCTTCAACTTCGTGCACCACCCGGACCGACTGACGCAGCCGCTCGTCCGCCGCGAGGACGGCGAGCTCCATCCGACGACCTGGGAGCACGCGCTCGAGACGGCAGCGAGCGGCCTGAAGAGGGTCATCGCCGAGCACGGGCCGCAGGCCGATCGGCTTCCTCTCCTCCGCACGGCTGACGAACGAGGAGAACTACCTCATCCAGAAGCTCGCCCGCACGGGGGTCGGGACGAACTCCGTCCACTCGTGCGAGTCGACCTGACACGGCCCGACTCTTTACGGCCTGGTCAGGTCGTTGGGCAGAGGAGCAAGTACCAACTCGATCCCGGAGATCGAGAACGCGCGCTTCCTTTTCGTCATCGGCTCGAACACGACCGAGGCGCATCCCGTCCTCGCACTCCGTATCAAGAAGGCCGTCCGCAACGGCGCGACCCTCGTCGTCGCCGACCCGCGGAAGATCTGGCTGACGAAGATCGCCACACGACACCTGCAGCTTCGCCCGGGGACGGACGTCTGGCTCCTCAACGCGATGATGCACACGATCCTCGCCGAGGGTCTCCAGGACGAGGACTACATCCGCAGCAACACCGACGACTTCGATGCGGTCCGCGAGGTCGTCATGCGCTACTCACCCGAGGACGCGGAGAAGGTCACGGGCGTTCCGGCCGAGGACATCCGCGCCGCCGCGCGCGAATACGCGACGGAACGCCACGCCGCGATCTTCTACACGCTCGGCATCACCGAGCACGCCTGCGGCGTCGACAACATCTGGTCGCTCTCGAACCTCGTCCTCATGACCGGGCATCTCGGCTACGAGTCCACGGGCCTGAACGCCCTGCGGGGACAGAACAACGTCCAGGGGCTCAACGACTCCGGCGCGAACCCCATGTACCTCCCCGGCTATCAGTCGGTCGACGACCCCGAGCTCAGGCGGAAGTTCTCCGAAGCCTGGGGCGTCCGAGGTTCCGGAGACGCCCGGCTACCGGCTCGACCAGATGATGAGCGGGCTCCACGACGGCCGCGTCCGCGCGCTCGTCCTCATCGGCGAGAACCCGGCGCAGACCGAGCCCAACGCCCGCCACGTGGAAGAGGGGCTCGGGAAGCTCGACTTCCTGATCACACAGGACATCTTCCTGCACGACATGACACACAAGTACGCCGACGTCGTGCTTCCGGCGTCGAGCTTCGCCGAGAAGGACGGAACCTTCACCAACACCGAGCGGCGCGTGAGCCGTGTGCGCAGAGCCGCGCCCCTTCCGGGTGAGGCGAAGACCGACCTCGAGATCGTGTTGCTGCTCGCCAAGGCGCTCGGCGTCCACTGGCCCGAGTACCCGGACGCCGAGTCGGTCTGGAACGAGCTCGCGGATCTCGCACCCGCCTGGTACGGCGTCCGCTACGACCGGCTCGAGGAGAACGGGATGCAGTGGCCGGCGCCAGAAATCGGCCATCCGGGCACGCAGTTCCTGCACGCACCGCGTCCCGCCCGGGCCGGCGGCCGCGGGAAGTTCTACCCGGTCGAATACCAACGGCCGATCGAGGAGCCCGACTCCGAGTACCCGCTCGTCCTCTCGACCGGGCGGACGCTCTACCACTACAACTCGGCGACGATGACGATGCGCGAGGCGGGCATCAGGGAGAAGCAAGAGGATCCGTTCTTCGAGATCTCCGCCGAGGACGCGTCCGCGCTCGGCCTGAGCGAGGGGGACTGGGCTCGGCTCGTCTCGCGGCGGGGCGACCTCGAGGCACGCGCTCGCATCTCGGGACGCGTCTACCCCGGCCTCGTCTGGATGGCGCTCCACTTCGCCGAGCAGAAGGTCAACTGGCTCACGCACGACGTCGGCGACTCGCTCATCGGCACACCCGAGTTCAAGGTCAGCGCAGTGCGCGTCGAGCACGTGTGAGCGACTCACTCGCACCGGAGGCTGTAGGGCGCCACATCCGCGGTCGCTTCGGCAAGCCCTACACCTACGAGGCCGAGTGCGAGTCGACACAGTTGCTGCTACTGGGTTCGGGCCTGCCCGAGGGGGCCGTCGCCGCGACCGACCACCAGACGGAGGGCAAGGGTCGACACGGCAAACAGTGGGCCGCGCCGCCCGCCACATCCATCCTCGTATCGGTCATGCTGCATCCGCCGAGCGAGCGTCACCTCCCCGAGCTCTCGCTCGTCGCTGCGCTCGCCGCTGCCGAGGCGATCGAGGAGGCGACCGCCCTCACCGCGCAGATCAAGTGGCCGAACGACGTGATGCTGAACCGGCGAAAGGTGGCGGGCATCCTCTCCGAGCTCGCCGACGGAACGGTGGTCGTGGGCGTCGGCATCAACGTCAACCAGGCCCAGGACGAGCTCCCTGCGGACACGCCGACTACCGCGGGCTCGCTTCGAACCCTCACCGGGCAGAGGCATGACCGTGCGCGCCTGCTCGGGTCGCTCCTCTTCCGCCTCGAGCGAATCTACGACGGCTGGCGGCACGGCGGTCTCGCCGATCTCTACGGCGAGGTCGGCGCACGCGACTTCCTCCGGGGCCGGCGAATCACGGTCGACGGCAAGCCCGCGACCGCACTGCAGATCCTGCGCGACGGACGTCTCGAGGTCGCCACGGGCAACGGCCACGGCGAGACACGCGTGGTCGAGTCGGGCGAGGTGCTCTTCGAGCGCTAGCCGCGGACGAGTGCGCTGATGAGGATGTAGAGCGCGATGCCGATCGGCAAGACCAGGCGAGCGAACCGCTGCCAGCCGGGCTTGCGGGGCACGTGGTCGTCCTCCGAGGCCTCGAACTCCGGCGGCAGCTCGACGTCGTCGAGATCGGCGTCGAACACCTCGGGCTGGACCTCCTCGACCTCGACCGTGCGCGCCTCGAATTCGAACGCGTCGCCGACGTCCGTCGGCGGCTCCTCGACCTCGATGGTGCTCCCCTCGAGCTCGAAGAGGCTCGGCCAGCGGCCGCACGTGCGGCAGGCGTTCGCGACCGGCTCGTTCACCGTTCCGCACTGCGAGCAGCGCCAGGGTGCGTCGGCCACGTCTCAGAGAGTACGTCGGCGGCTACGACGAGGACGACAGCGGGATCTCGACGAGCTTCGTCCGCGAGCCGTCCTCGGCCGAGGGCTCGAACACGACGAGGGTGCTCACGCCGTCGAAGGATTCCCGGTCGTGAACTCGAACGTCCCGCGCGTCCCGGTTCCGGAGGTGGCCGTCACGAAGTTCTCGTCGACGACGTTGCCGTCGGTGTCGAGCAGCTCGTAGTTGAACGTCGCCTCGAACGTGTTCGCGGTGCCGGTTGCGGTGATCGGGCTCGTTACGTCGGCAAAGGGGAGCGGCGACTCGACGAGGATCGCCGGCGTCTGCTCCTCGAAGTCCGCGCGCGTGTACGTCTCACCCTCGATCTCGACCGAGTCCACGGTCGGGAACTGGGTCAGCGTGTAAACGAGCTGCGCAAGCGCTTCGGTCGAAAGGTCGCCTGAAGTAGAGGCGGTGGCTACGCCGTCGGCGACCTGGAGGTCGTCGATCTCGGTGTCGGACGGAATCGCGGTCGTCGCGTCGAGCTCGCTCTCCTCCTCGGACGATGGGCCGTCGAGCAGCGAGTCCACCGCAGCGGATTCGGTGTCGGTCGCGGGCAGCTCGCGCGCTACGGGCCACACCTTGCCGTCCCGCAGGACGTAGACGTGAGCATCCTGCGACGCCGGCAGCGTGACCGTGTCCGTGCTGGCCGCCTCGTCCGAGTCGTCGCCCCCGCAGCCGGCGAGGAGGAGGCCGAAAGCCAGAAGGAACAGCGCACGTTTCACGGCCAGAGGGTAGCCCGAGGTCGCGGATCACGAACGATGTGCGCGAGGCGCTGCCGCAGCTCGGCGACGTCCAGCGTTCGATCGAACACGAGACGCCGCGCGGTCTCCTCCTCCAGCCCGTCGAAGAGGTCGACCGTCTCCCACAGCGCACGCGCGACGTCGCGCAGGTCGTAGTCCGCGTACGCGAGCTCGAGCGAGGACAACGCACCTGCATCCGCCCACCGCTCGAGACCGCGCCCCGCCTCGAGCACGGATGCTCCGGAATCGACCGAGAGCGCGTGCCAGCCGAGAAGCGTGACGACGGACCTCTTCAGCGCCCCGTTCACGGCGTCGACGGCGAGGAACACGTCCCCCTTGCGAACCCTGCGCGCCGCCCACAACGCGGTCGCCCAGAAGTCGGTCGCGAGCTCGTGGAGCGCCTCGTCGTCAGGGAGAAGCACCGGCCGCTCGCCGAGCCCCTCGTCGAGCGCCTCGCTCGTCGCGACGACGAGATCGGTCGGCGTGTTCACGTTGAGCAGGAGCGCTTCGTCGACCTCGAGCGTCACCGGATTGACGCCGCGGAGCGAGAGCTCGCCACGGTCGACGCGCGCCTCGAGCTCGGGAAGGAGCGCTTTCGAGTAGACGCCCGGCAAAGGGCCCGTCTGGGGCACGGCTCGGGCGGCGAGCAACGCGCGGAGCAGATCGGCCGTCACGAGCGGACAGTCGACGGGCAGGACGATGCACGTGTCGTGCGCGGCGGCGCGCAAGCCCGCGATCACGCCGAAGACCGGCGCGCGCTCGTCCGAGCCGTCGTCGAGAACCGGGAACGGCAAGTCGAGCTCGTCGTCCGCCTTGCCGACGGCGAGTACCTGCTCGCAGACCGCGCCGAGGATCCGGCTCGCCCGCTCCGCGAGCGTCTCGCCCCGGAACGCCGCGAGCGCCTTCGGCGAGCCGAACCTCTCGGACGCGCCGCCGACGAGCAGCACGCCCGTGACGGCTAGACGATCCGCCACGGCTCGGTGTAGACGCTCACGCGACCGTCACGGACCCAGGCGCAGAGCGTCACGCCGCGGTCGGCGGCCAGCTCGACGGCGAGCGACGACGGGGCGCCGACGGCGACGAGGACGGGGCAGCCCGCGACAGCCGCCTTCTGCACGAGCTCGAACGAGAGACGGCCGCTGACGCAGAGCACGTGCGACGAGAGCGGAAGTGCGCCCTCGAGGAACGCCCAGCCGAGAACCTTGTCCATCGCGTTGTGCCGTCCGACGTCCTCGCGGACGCAGAGAAGCTCACCGGACGGGTCGAAGAGGCCCGTCGCGTGGAGCCCGCCGGTGGCCGCGAACGCGCGCTGCGACGTCGAGCAGCCGACGCAGGCAGCGATGCCACGACGTCGCGTGGCACCTCGAGCCGGCTCTCGACCCGCGGCGCGGCGACCTCGACGGCCTCGATCGCGCCCTTGCCGCAGACCCCGCACGACGACGAGGTGTAGAAGTGCCGCTTCAGACGCTCGGGGTCGAAGCCGGCGGCCTCGACGTCGACGGTGTTCGCCGCGAGGTCGTCCGGGACATGCGCGGCGGTCGGCGCGAGCCCCTCGGACAGGCAGAACCCGAGCGCGAGCTCTTCGTCGTGCCCCGGCGTTCGCATCGTGACGGCGACCGGCTCGCCGCCGATCCGGATCTCGAGCGGTTCCTCGACGGCGACGAGATCGTGCTCGTCCGCGTCCTCCGGATGCCGCACGACCGCGACGCGCCGCGTCGAGTACGGAGGCGCCTCGGACACCGCGTCAGCGTACTTGCGGGGAGAGCCGAGGCTCTCCCCGCGGTACGAGAGTCAGCTTGCGTTCGCGCAGACCGCGAAGACCGTGAGCGACCACGTGGCGTTCGTCGCCGTCACCTCACGTCCGACGGCGCGATAGATGTTGTCGTTATCGGGGAAGGACGCCTGGATCGCGACGTTGACCGGAGGCGAGGCGCCTGCGCCGTTGAGCCTCGCGCCTCCTCCGAGAAGCCGCTTCCCGGCGGGACACGCCATCTGGGCGGGCTTCGGGCTCGCGGTGTTGAGCGGCGTCGTGGTCTCGACGCGCTCGACGCCGCTCAGACCCGCAGGTCCCGCCGGACCCGCCGGGCCGGCAGGGCCGGCCGGCCCCGCCTGAAGCTGGCCGGGGGCGAAGTCGGCACGCAGGAGCGTGCGGTTCTTCACCTTCGCGGACGTCACCGCGGAGTTCTTGAGCTGTGGCGTGCCGACGCTGCCCTTCGGCAGCGCGACGGCAGCCGCGTAGCTCGTTCCGCCGAGAGCGATGGCCAGTGCGACACACGAGATCACGAGCGCAGGCGACGGACGCCGTACGGAAATCCTCATGGGTTGCCTCCGTTGGTCGTCGGACTGTGAGCGCGCGACCGTACCGACGGGGTATGACGACTCTGTAAGCCGCTACGCCGGGACCGCGGCGCGGTCGAGCACGTCGAGGAACGCGCGTGACCACTCGGCGAGGTCGCCCCAGCCGCGGCACGAGACCATGTTCCCGTCGACGACCGCAGCGCCGTCCACGAACTCGCCGCCGGCGAGCTCGATGTCGGGCGCCAGCGGCGGATAGGCCGACGAGCGCCGTCCACGGAGGAGTCCGAGCGCTGCAGGCACCTGCGGCCCGTGGCACAACGTGCCGACGGGCTTGTCCTCGGCGAAGAAGTGCTCGACGATGCGCGGCACCTCGGGATCGACGCGAATGAACTCCGGCGCGCGACCGCCGGGAATGACCACCGCCGCGAAGTCCGAAGGATCGACGTCGGCGAACGCGACGTCGACCGGGCACGACCGGCCGGGCTTCTCGACGTACGTGTCGAACTCCGGCTCGAAGTCGTGGACGACGAGCTTGATCGGGCGAGTCGTCGGAGCGGCGACGTACGGCTCGTGCCCCGCCTCGGCGAGCCGGTACTTGATGAACATCGTCTCGAGATCCTCGGCGGCGTCTCCCGCGAGGATCAGCACCTTCGCCATGCCGCGAGGCTACTCGACTGTGACGGTCTTCGCGAGGTTGCGCGGCTGATCGACGTTCAGCCCGCGCAGTCGTGCGATGCGGTAGGCGAGGAGCTGGAGCGGGAGGATCGCGAGCACCACCTGCAGGAACGCCGGCGTCTTCGGCACGTAGATGACGTCGTCGGCGTGATGCTGGATGTCCTCGTTGCCGTCCGTCGCGATCGCGATGACGTGCGCGCCGCGCGCGCGGACCTCCTGGATGTTCGAGACGATCTTGTCGTAGACGTGGATGTTCGTCGCGACGACGACGACCGGCGTCTGCTCGTCGAGGAGGGCGATCGGCCCGTGCTTCATCTCCCCGGCCGAATACGCCTCGGTCGGGATGTAGGAGATCTCCTTCAGCTTCAGCGCACCCTCGAGCGCGACGGGGAGTCCGATGTGGCGTCCGAGGTAGAGGAAGAAGTGCGCATCGTGGTAGCGCTGGGCGATCTCCTCGATCGGATGGTCGCCGTCGAGGAAAGCCTGGATCTTCGTCGGGAGCTTGTAGACGAAGTCGAGGATGAACTCGATCTCGCCCGGCGGGAGCGTCTCGCGGATCTGCGCCAGCTTGAGCGCGACGAGGTAGAGGAGCGCGACCTGCGCGGTGAACGTCTTCGACGCGGCGACGCCCATCTCGAGCCCGGCTCGCGTGTAGAGGACGGAGTCGACCTCACGCGTGACCTGCGAGCCCATCATGTTCGTGATCGCGACCGTTCGGGCGCCCTTCTCCTTCGCGAGCTTGAGCGCCTCGATCGTGTCGCGCGTCTCGCCCGACTGCGTGATCCCGATGACGAGGTCGTGCTCGTTGATGACCGGATTGCGGTAGATCCACTCGCTCGCGATGTCGAACTCGACGGGAACACGCGCCCACTCCTCGATCACGTATCGCCCCACCACGCAAGCGTGGTACGCCGTGCCGCAGGCGAGAAGAACGATCCGGCGGAGATCCTTGACGTCCTGTCCGGTCATGTCGAGGCCCTCGAGAACGAGTGTCCCGTGCCGTACGCGGTCGCCGATCGTCTCCGCGACGGCCTCCGGCTGCTCGTAGATCTCCTTGAGCATGAACGTCTCGTAGCCCGCCTTCTCCGCGCCCTCGTCGTCCCAGTCGAGCTCGGTCCGCTCGTGCGCGACAGACGTCCCGTCGGAGGTGAGAAACGTCGCGCCGTCGGGACGCACGACGACGATCTCCTCGTCCGCGGGGAACTGCACCGTGTGCGTCTCGCTCAGGAATGCGGCCGCGTTGGACGCGAGGAACATCTCGCCCTCGCCGACTCCGACGACGAGCGGAACGCCGTGCTTGCGAACCCCGACGAGGAGCCCCGGGTGGTCGTGATGGATCACGACGAAAGCGAAGTGCCCTTCGAGCGCGCCGAACGCGAGCCGGACTGCCTCGACGAGGTCGCCCTCGTAGTAGCGCTCGATGAGGTGGGTGACCGTCTCGGCGTCGGTCTCGGACGAGAACG
Organism: uncultured Gaiellaceae bacterium; assembly: GCA_963805135.1. Taxonomy (GTDB): domain Bacteria; phylum Actinomycetota; class Thermoleophilia; order Gaiellales; family Gaiellaceae; genus GMQP-bins7. The sequence goes on from CAWDSX010000024.1 coordinate 46,207, forward strand.
TGTGGCCGTCCGCGGTGAGTCTCTCCGTGAGCTCGCGGTAGTTCTCGACGATCCCGTTGAGGACGATCGAGACCTTCGACGCGTCGCAGCCGGCGAGCGGATGCGCATTCGCCTCGGTGACCCCGCCGTGCGTCGCCCAGCGCGTGTGCCCGAGACCGGTCGTCGCAGTCGACCCGTTCGAGCCCGCGCGCTCTTTGAGATTCCCGAGCGGACCGACCGCGCGGACGTAGTCGAGTCCGTCGCTCTCGAGGAGCGCGATACCCGCCGAGTCGTAGCCGCGGTACTCGAGGCGCTCGAGCCCCTGGATGAGGAGCGACTTGCACTCTCTCGGGCCGACGTATCCGATGATCCCGCACATGGTCTAGGGCCTCATTAAACGCACAAGAGCCCGGCGGCGCCCTCCGTCGGGCCTAGCCGAGCTCTCGTTCAACGAGCGCGGCGATGCTAGCACAGAGGTTCTCCGCATCGTCCGCATTTTCGGCCTCGACCAGGACGCGAAACACGGGCTCCGTGCCCGACGGTCGCACGAGGACTCGCCCGCGCTCACCCAGCTCGGCGTTCACACGACCGACCTCCGCCGCAACGCCCGGAGGCAACTCACGGGCCCTGACACGCACGCTCCGCAGCACCTGGGGGTAGCGCGGCATCACCGCCGCCGCGTCGCTCAAGGTGCGTCCCCGAATCGAAGCGCAGAGCAGCAGGCCCGCAGCGAGGCCGTCGCCGGTCACATGACCGCCGAGCCAGATCACGTGTCCGGACTGCTCGCCGCCGAGGAGACCGCCCTCGCGCGCCAGCGCCTCGAGTACGTGACGGTCGCCGACGGGGGTCGTGACCACTCTGATCCCGCGTTCCGCCATGAGCGTGTGGAACCCGAGGTTCGTCATGACCGTCACGGCCACGACCTCGACGCCGAGATGGAGCGCGAGAACGGCGACGATCTGGTCTCCGTCGACGGTCTCGCCCTGCTCGTCGACCGCGAGCATCCGATCGCCGTCCCCGTCGAAGGCGACGCCCAGGTCGAGGGCTTCACCCGTGACGAGCTGCCGCAGAGCGGCGAGATCGGTCGCGCCGCAGCCCACGTTGATGTTCGACCCGTCGGGAGAGACCCCAATCGCATGCACCTCCGCGCCGTACTGCTCGAACACGGCGGGAGCGATGTCGGAGAACGCCCCGTTCGCACAGTCGACGCCGATGCGGAGGCCCGACAGGTCGGTCCCGAAGGCGTCGCGCACGTGCGCGACGTAGCGGTCGCGTGCATCGTCAGCGTGCTCGATCGAGCCGCCACCCGTCGGGGGTGCGTCGAGCAGCGCCTCGATCTCCTCGTCCTGCTCGTCGGCGAGCTTCCCGCCCTCGAGGAAGAGCTTCACGCCGTTGTACTCGGGCGGGTTGTGCGATGCGGAGACGACGACGCCGAGGCGCTCGGCGAGGAGGGCGACCGCGGGAGTCGGGAGGACGCCGCCGAGGACGGCGGTACCGCCCGCCGAGGCAATCCCGCGAGCGACTGCCTCCTCGAGCTCAGGCCCCGATGCACGCGTGTCGCGGCCGACGAAGACGCGACCGCCGCCCGCCCACAGCGTGGCGGCCCTCCCGACGCGCTCGACGAGGTCCGGCGTCAACTCCTCGCCGACGACGCCGCGCACACCATCCGTTCCGAAGTACCGCCGCACGGCGGTGGAACCTACCGTCAGCGGACGAGTACGAGCGTGCGGCTGATGCCCGCGAGGTACCCCGCGCCGGCTTGAGCCTTGGGCATGAACATGCGCACGCGCGAGCGCCCGGCGGGCAGGCGGGCCTTGAAGGTCACCGCCGACGTCGCGGTCAGGGTCGCCTTCCGCCAGGATCACCCACTGCCCGAAGGCGTTTCGCCGCTGGAGGTACAGCACCTTGCCCGCGAGCGAGCGCGCCGCCCGCGCCTTCGTGAAGAAGGTCACGGTGCGCCCACTCGCAGCCTTCACCCTGAACAGGACCTGCGGCCGTACGAGCACCTTCACAGGGGCGCTCGTCGCCGTCGCGGCGGGCTTCCAGCGAGCCTCGTAGACGGTCTCGAGCCTCGGCCGCACGATGAAGCTCCAGCTCCCGCCGCCCTGCGTGGTCACCGATCCGATCGCCGCCAGCGCCGCCGTGCCGTGCGGCTGCGCGAAGATCGTCACCGTTTCCGCGGCGCGCTTGCTCGACGTCGCTCCGGAAAGGGTCACCGTGCTGCCGTAGACGACGAGCGTCTTCGAGGCGCTTGCCGTGACGGAGATAGGCCCCGCCGGCACGCCCTGAACGGTCACCGTCCCGTGGTTCTTCTTCACCGTCTCGTCCTGGTAGGAGAAGCGACCCACGCTCTTGTACGTGAAGGAGAACGTCTCCCCGGGCTTGATCAGCGGAGAAGTGAAGCCTGCACTCTTCGACGCGATCTGGTGGCTCGTCGTGTCGTCGTTTCTCCACGTCACCGTGTCGCCCACCGCGATCGTCAGCGCCTCGGGGGAGAAGCCGGCTTTCGCGATCGCGACCGTGAACGTCGCCGCGCGCGCAGGTGCGAGCACGACTAGTGCGACGAGAAGAACGGCGAGGAGAGTCCGTGACCGCATGTCGGTTCCTTCCTCGAAAGACGTGCCTAGGGCGGAGAACTTGCGCCCTTGAAGGGGTGAGATCCCGAGGTTCCGCTCTCGCGGGCCGACTCCTCCGCCGACCGAGCGGCGGGCGACCGCTTACCGCTTCGAGAACTGCGGGGCCTTGCGGGCCTTGTGCAGGCCGGCCTTCTTGCGCTCGACGATGCGAGCGTCGCGCGTCAGGAAGCCCTGCCGCTTGAGCGCCACGCGCATCTCCGGATCGGCCTCGACGAGCGCGCGGGCAATGCCGTGCCGGACAGCCCCGGCCTGGCCCGACGGGCCGCCGCCGGCGACGCGAACGCGCAGGTCGTACGTCGACGCGGCCTCCGCCACCTCGAGCGGCGCCATCACCATCTTGCGATGCACCGCGCGCGGGAAGTAGTCCTCGAGCGTCCGCCCGTTGATCCAGGTCTTGCCGTCGCCGGGCCGCAGGATCACACGAGCGACCGACGTCTTGCGCTTGCCGGTCCCGAGGTACTGCGCGATCTCGCTCATGCGAGCTCCAGCGGCTTCGGGTCCTGCGCCGCGTGCGGATGGTCGGGGCCGGCGTACACCTTGAGCTTCGTGAGCTGCGCCGAGGCGAGCTTGTTCTTCGGAAGCATCCCCTTCACCGCCTTGCGGATGACCTCGGTCGGGCGCCGCTCGAGCTGCTCCCGCAGCGTCCGCTGCTTGATTCCGCCCGGATAGCCCGAGTGGCGGTAGTAGATCTTCGTGTCGAGCTTCGAGCCGGTCACGGCGATCTTCTCCGCGTTCACGACGACGATGAAGTCGCCGGTGTCGACGTGCGGCGTGTAGGCGGGCTTGCCCTTGCCGCGGAGCATGTCCGCGATCTGGGTCGCCAAGCGGCCGAGCGTCTTGCCCTCGGCGTCGACGAGGAACCACTCGCGCTGGATCTCTCCGGGCTTTGCCGTGTAGGTCTTCATTACAGAAAGAGGGCGGACTCGCCGTCCGCCGGCGGGGGATTGTAGCAACGAACGCCTAGCGGTTCGGGTGGGTAAGTCCGGACCAGCCGCGCGTTGACTTCGTGTCAATCCGGACAAAAGATGCGCTGTACGGCGTGGGGACGCCGCTTGCGGCTACAGGAGAGGTAAGGGGGCTACACATGGCAACGCCTGACGAGCGCAGGAAGCGCACATGGCGCTCCGGCTCAACGACGCATCGAAACTGGAGGTGTCGACTCCTCCGCGTGCGACAGAGAAGCAGATACGACGGCGTGGGCGGTTCCCCTTCGTCGTGGGAGCTCTCTTGGCAGCGGCGGTGCTTGTCGGCATCGCCTCGGCTGACACCGTTCAATCGGATGCCGACGTGCTTACCATGGGAAATCAAGCAAGCGTAGATCTTGGAACAGTTGCGCCGGGAGCGACGCTCAACCCGACTGTTCGGCTCTACCTCACGTGTGATGGGAAGAGTCACGCAGACTCAGGTCAGACCGTGACGATCGCGTTCAACTCGAGTTTATCGTCGGCACCTTCGGGCGGCTCCGTATCTGCCACGAACGGATCGATCGGCCCGACTCCTTCGGGGTGGCCGACGACGTTCCAACTGGTTCCGGGAACTGCGGCTCGCCCGGGCCAACACCATTGTCGAGTGGGAGCCTTGGAGCCGACAGCACTGTGACGATCGTTGCGCCGATAACGTCCGGAGGCCCCTATACGTACACAGTTGCGTATGGCAACGCAACGCTCTCCCCGCTCGGGAACAACGATCCGCAGAGCATCACGGGCAGCGTTAACTCGATCACGTACAGCCTCAGCGTCTCGCAGCCGGTGACTGACACTGACGGCGACGGCGTACCGGATTCGAGTGACAACTGCCCGACGGTGGCAAACGCCGATCAGGCAGACGCGGACGGCGACGGCATCGGGAACGCATGCGACAGCACCGCATACGCGCCCGTGGTCGGGACCTATGCGGCCGACGCGAATGGGTACGAGGGAGACACGCTCCAGACGAGCGCGTCATTCACCGATCAGGACGGCAACGCCACGTTGACTATCACGAAGTTCAGCGGGAGACGGCACGGTCACGGACAACTCCAACGGAACGTGGTCGTGGAGTCTGCCAACCACTGACAATGGTTCCGGCACGGTTGTAGTGCAAGCGAGCGATGGCGCGCACACCGCCGTCAGCGACTCGTTCGACTGGTTAGCCGCGAACGTGGCTCCTACGATCGCAATGAGTGGCGCCAGCAACGTCAACGAGGGGTCGCTATACACCGTGAACCTGGGCGCGGTAACCGATCCGGGCGCGGACACAGTGACGGACTACATCGTTCATTGGGGAGACGGCGACAGCAACACCTATTCGGACAACGGCGACCAGACGCATACATACGTCGACGGCCCCAACACCTACAACATCACCGTCGATCTGACCGACGAAGACGGCACGTTCCTCGACAGAGCAAACGACCTGAGCGTCACGGTCGACAACGTGGAGCCGACGATCACGAGTCTCGTCGCGGGAAGCGCGGCCAGCTGTGGCGCAGCAAACTCGCTGACCATCAACTTCAGCGATCCGGCTGGGGCATACGACACGTACTCGGCGGCGATCGACTGGGGTGATGGGAGCTCGAGCAGTCCGTCAGAGATCACTTCGGGACATGTCGCGTCGCATACGTACGCGTCGGCGGGCACGTACACCGCCACCGTAAGTGTCTCCAATGAGGATGGGGGTACGTCCGCGACGATGACCAAGGCCCTAGTTGTCAACTACAACGTGAGTGGGCTCCGACAGCCGATCAACAAAACCGGCCACGGTGAGAATCCGAGCATCTTCAAGTACGGGAGCTCGGTGCCGGTCAAGGTGGAGATTACGGACTGCGACGGCTCGCATCCGAGCACGCTGGACGTCCGCGTGTTCGCTGTGAAGACCTCATCGATCCCGCCGTCCGATGGCGAGTCCGAAGCTGCAGTTGCGAACCAACCAGATGCAGGCAATCAGATGCGGTTCTCCGACCCGATCTACATCTTCAACTGGAGCACCAAGAGCATCAGCGATGCGACTTCGACGGTACTCGTCACCGTGAAGATCGTGGCGACTGGTCAGACCGTGTCGGCGGTGATCGGTCTGAAGTCCAAGTAGCGAATCAGGACACTGAGGCAGCGAGAGGGGCGCCGCGAGGCGCCCCCTCTCGCTTATCCAGCCGGTTCAGGCACCGGCGCGGCCGGGCGGCGCACGAAGATCGCCGCCGCCGGGATGACGACGGCGATCGTCGCGCCGACCGCGATCGCGACGACGCCCCACTCCGTGTAGGCGAGCCCGCCGAGTAGCGCGAGCGCGGCGGCGGTCAGTCCGGCCACGAGGTCCGTGAATCCGACGAGCCGGCCGCGCTCGACGGGTTTCGCGAAGGTGACGAGCTCCGACGTGGCGGCGACATAGGACACGCTCCAGCCCAGGCCGAGCAGGAAGAGGGAGAGCGACATCCCGGGAATCTCGATCACCCACGCGAGCATCACGGTCGAGACGGCCATGATCACGAGACCTCCGATGAGCGCACGGTGTCGGCCGACGCGGTCGACGAGCTGGCCGACGACGAGGACGAGCCCGAACATCCCGACGATGTGAAGGCTGATGACGGTGAAGACGTCGGCCTGCGCGTGGTCGTGGCCGACCACGATGTAGCCGGTGAGGTTCATGACGCCGGCCATCACGGCGAAACTCGCGATCGCCGCGAGCACGGCCGCGGGTACTCCGGGCCGCCGCAGGATCTGCCCGAGCGGCGCGGCGACGTCCTTCGTGGGCGAGGCGCCGGGCGCGAGCCCTGCATGTTCCAGCTCGAGCGCGATCGTCCGCGGGTCGGGGCGAATCGTGAGGGCGATGATCAGCCCGACGAGGCACATCGCGGCCGCAGCGAACCACGGGACGACGAGGGTGTCCAGCTCGAGGTCCTTCCCGGCGAAGAGCGGCCGGAAGATCAGCGGCCCCGTGGCGGCACCGAAGAGCGAACCGAAGAGGACGTACGAGATCGCTCGCGCCTTGCGGGACTCCGGGTACATGTCGGCGACCGCTGTCCGCGAGAGCAGCACGGCACCGTTCATCGCGCCGATGCCGACGAACCCGAGGATCACGAGCGGCGCCGAGTCGAGGACGCAGCCGAGCGCCGTCAGGACGCAGCCGCACGAAGCCGACGACGAAACCTCCCGGAGATGACGGGTATGCGCCCGTAGGCGATCCATCAACCGTCCGGCCGGAAGCGCCGCCAGCGCCCCGGCGGTGAGGAAGATCGCCGGCCCGAGGCCGAGGATCGACTCGATCCCGGTGACGAGGACGAGCGTGATCGTCGCCACGGCGACGGCGAGCTGAAGCACACCGGAGAGCGTCACGAGGCACAGGGCGAGCAGGATCGTGTTACGGCGGATCTGGGGCGGGCTCGCCACGGGCGACGCCATTCAACCAGGCCGTCTCGGAATTCCCTCGCGCCGCCACGCGAGGGATGACGAACGTGTGCACGACCGAGCACCGAGTGCGCCACGCGGCCGACGGCGACGACGCGACGCCCCTCGGCGAGCGCGCGTACGAAGCACGAGCCTTCGTTTACCTCGGCGCGCGTCGGGCGCCGGTTGCCCGTCTCCGTGCCCGGATGCGTCGGCACGATGTTCCAGAGGAGGACGTCGTCCTCGAGTCCAGCCTCCACTAGCACGCGGTGAACGATCGTCGCCGTCGCCTCGGCCGGGCCGGACCCGCTGAGCTGGCGCTCGGACGTGAAGGGTATGCCCGAGACACGTGCTCCCCGATAGCCCGGCGCCTCGCCGACGAGAAGCAGCGCAGCGTCGGCGCGTTCCTCCAGGTAGCGCACGAGCCGTTCGCGCAGCAACGGCGCCCGTGCGCCCTCGGCGTACTGGTTGAAAGTCGCACCGATGCTGGATCCGGCCAGCTCGTCCACGAATGCCGCAGGCGCTACGATGGCCCGAGCGTAACGGGGAGCTCGGGCAACCGGGCTGAGAGGGCGGACGAGAGCGCCGCCGACCCGAGGAACCTGATCTGGGTAATGCCAGCGGAGGAAGGCGTGTCGGAAGAGGTCGTAGTGGTCGTAGCGGGCGGGAGCCTCCCGGTTCCACAGGCGGCACGCTTCGTGCCGCCGGGAGCACCTGTCATCGCCGCCGACAGCGGCCTCGACAACGCGCTGGAACTCGGTCTGGAGGTGACGTTCGCAATCGGCGACTTCGACTCGGCGTCGCCCGAGCGCGGTCGCGGCCGCGGAGTCGTCCGGCGTGCGGATCGAGCGCCATCCGGCGGAGAAGGACGCGACCGACCTCGAGCTCGCGCTCGACGTGGCGATCGCGATGGCGCCGCGCCGCATCCTGGTCATCGCGACGAGGGGCGGCCGGCTCGACCACGACCTCTGCGAACCTGCTGCTGCTCGCGTCCGATCGCTACGCGAACGCCGAGGTCGACGCGCTCGTGGGAGACGCCCTCGTCCACGTCGTGCGGCGTGAGCGGGCCTTCGAGGGCGAGCCGGGCGAGCTCCTCACGCTGCTCGCGCTGAACGGGCCGGCGGTGGGCGTGACGACGTACGGCCTCGCGTATCCCCTCCGCGACGAGACCCTCGAGCCGGGATCGAGCCGCGGTGTCTCGAACGTGTTCGAGGGCGGAACGGCGCGGGTTACCGTCGAAAGCGGCGTCCTGCTTGCCGTCCGCCCGGGAGTCTCACCGTGAGACGAGTGAGCCGCGTGCTCGGGGCGCTCGCCGCCGCTGCAGCGCTCGTCGCGACGGGCTGCGGCGGAAGCGACGAGCAGCCGACCCAGGTCGTCCTCGTCACCCACGACTCGTTCGCGGTCTCGGACGACGTCAAGCAGGCGTTCGAGGACGAGAGCGGGCTGAAGCTCCGCATCCTCAAGGCCGGCGACGCCGGCGAGGTCGTGACGCGGGCGCTCCTCACCGCCGGCAACCCCGAGGGCGACGTCCTGTTCGGGGTCGACAACAACCTCGCTCGCGCGGGCGCTCGCCGGCGACGTGTTCGAGCCGTACGAGTCGCCCGAGCTCGCGAGCGTGGACCCCGCGCTCGTGCTCGATCCGGAGCATCGCGTCGACCCCGATCGACCGCGGCGACGTGTGCCTCAACTACGACAAGGGCTGGTTCGCGAGCCAGGGGACCGCGCCGCCGAAGGATCTCGTCGCCCTCACGCTGCCGCGCTACCGCGACCAGCTCGTCGTCGAGAACGCGGCGACGTCGACGCCCGGCCTCGCCTTCATGCTCGCGACGATCGCCGAGTTCGGCGACCGCTGGCCGGTCTACTGGCGCAAGCTGCGCGCCAACGGCGTCCTCGTCGTCGACGGCTGGGAGGACGCGTACTACTCGCGCTTCTCCGGCTCGGCGGGGAGCAAGGGGAAGAGGCCCGTCGTCGTCTCGTACGCGTCGAGCCCGCCCGCGGAGGTGATCTTCGCGAAACCGCGACCGAGCACCGCTCCGACGGGCGTCGTCGAGGCGAGCTGCTTCCGCCAGGTCGAGTTCGCCGGCGTGCTGCGCGGCGCGAAGAACGAGGAAGGCGCGCGGAAGCTCGTCGACTTCATGCTCTCGAAGCGGTTCCAGGAGGACATCCCGCTGCAGATGTTCGTGTTCCCCGCCCGGACCGACGCGTCGCTCCCGCCGGAGTTCGAGCGGTTCGCCGTCGTGCCCGAGCGCCCGCTGGAGCTTCCGCCGGAAGAGATCGAGCAGAACCGCGAGAGCTGGGTGGACCAGTGGACGGACATCGTCGTGCGGTGAGTCGGCGAACCTGGCGGCCGCTCACGTACGGCGTGCCGCTCGCCTTCCTCGGGCTGTTCTTCGTCTATCCCCTCGCAGCCATCCTCGATCGCGGTCTGCGCGGCGCGGGGGATCCGCCGCTCGACGTCCTGACCGATCCGCTGACGCGGGAGGTCGTGTGGTTCACGGTCTGGCAGGCGCTCGCGTCGACGGCGCTCACGATCGCCGTCGCGACTGCCTGCCGCGTACGTGCTCGGGCGCTACCGGTTCCGCGGTCGGAGCATCGTCAACGCGATCGTCGTCGTGCCGTTCGTGCTGCCGACGGTCGTGGTCGCGCTCGCGTTCCTCGCGATCCTGCCCGACGGTGCTCGAGCGCGGCTGGGCGCCGATCCTCGTCGCCCACGCGTTCTTCAACGTCGCCGTCGTCGTGCGCATCGTCGGGACGTTCTGGGCGAACCTCGATCCGCGCGTCGGCGAGGCCGCCGCGACGCTCGGCGCGTCGCCGGCGCGCAGGCCCGGGAGATCACGCTCCCGCTCCTCGCGCCCGCTCTCGCGGCGGCTGCGGCGATCGTCTTCCTCTTCTCGTTCACGTCGTTCGGGATCGTCCTCATCCTCGGCGGCCCGCGCTACGCGACGATCGAGGCGGAGATCTACAGCCAGGCGGTCCGACTGTTCGACCTCCGCGCTGCGGCGGTGCTGTCGCTCGTGCAGCTCGCCTGCGTGGTCGCGGCCGTGTGGGTCGCGACGCGACTCGAGCGACGGCTCGCCGTCACCGGCGGTCTGCGCGCCGAGCGGGACACGCTCCGGCTCCGTACGCACTCGCCGGGACAAGCTCGTCGTCGGCGGTGAGCCTGGGCGGGCTCGGGCTCTTCCTCGGGCTCCCGCTCGCCGTCCTCGTCGAGCGGTCGCTCGCCGTCGGCGACGGATACGGGCTCGACGCCTACCGGGCGCTCGCGGAGCCGACGAGCGTCCTCCTCGCCGCGCCGTGGGAGGCGATCGTGAACTCGCTCGTCTACGCGGCCGCGGCCTCGGTCATCGCGATCGTCGTCGGGGGGCTCGCGGCGTTCGCGGTGGCGGACACGCGCGGCTCCCGGCTGCTCGACGTCCTCGTGCTGATCCCGCTCGGCGCGTCCGCGGTCATGCTCGGCCTCGGCTTCCTGATCGCGTTCGACACGCCGCCGCTCGACATCCGTGCGGCGCCGTGGATCGTCCCCGTCGTCCAGGCGCTCGTCGCGATCCCGTTCGTCGTCCGGATCGTGGCTCCGACGCTGCGCTCGATCGACCCGCGCCTGCGCGAGGCCGCAGCGCTGCTCGGCGCCTCACCGGGCCGGGTCCGGCGCGAGGTCGACCTGCCGATCGTCGCGCGCGGTCTCGCGGTCGCGGCCGGGTTCGCGTTCGCGATCTCGCTCGGCGAGTTCGGCGCGACGGTGTTCCTGGCACGCCCCGACCGGCCGACGCTCCCGGTGGCGATCTTCCGCTTCCTCGGGCGGCCGGGCGAGGTGAACGTCGCCCAGGCGTACGCGCTCGCCGTCGTCCTGATGGCGGTCACCGTCGTCTCCGTACTCCTCGTCGAGCGGGTTCGCGTGCGCCGCGGAGGCTGGTTCTGATGCTGCGCATCGAGGACGTGACGGTGCGGTTCGACGGAAGCGCGGCGGTCGACGGTGCCTCGCTCGAGGTCGGCCGCGGCGAGGTCGTCGCCGTCCTCGGCCCGAGCGGCTCCGGAAAGACGACGCTGCTGCGCGTGGTCGCAGGGCTGCAGGCGCCCGACTCGGGTCGCGTGCTGCTCGACGGCGTCGACCTCGCCGGAACGGCACCGCACCGGCGCGGGATCGGCCTCGTGTTCCAGGATCACGCGCTCTTCCCGCATCGCGACGTCGCCGGGAACGTCTCCTTCGGGCTGCGGATGCGCGGGGATCCTCCGAGGCGCGTCGCCGCGCGCACCGACGGAGCTCCTCGAGCTCGTCGGGCTGACCGGCTTCGAGCACCGCTCGGTCGGCTCGCTCTCGGGCGGGGAGCAGCAGCGGGTCGCGCTGGCTCGGGCGCTTGCCCCTGAGCCCAGCGTGCTTCTTCTCGACGAACCGCTCGGCTCACTCGACCGTCGACTCCGCGACCGCCTCCTCGAGGATCTCGGGTCACCTTTTCGACGAGCTCGGCGTCACGGCGATGTACGTCACCCACGACCAGACGGAGGCGTTCACGCTCGGCGATCGCGTTGCGGTCATGCGGGCCGGGCGAGTCGTACAGGTCGCGACGCCGGACGAGCTCTGGTCGCACCCCGCCGACGCCGACGTCGCGCGCTTCCTCGGGCTCGCCAACGTCGACGGCGACGAGGTCGTGAGGCCGGAGGCGGTGACCGTCCGCAGCGGCTCCGGACGGGAACGGCACGGTCGAGAGCGCCGTCCGGACGGGACCGCTCGTCCGTCTGCGCGTGGCACTCGACGACGGGCGCGCGCTCGAAGCCGCCGTCGCAGCAGTCGACCACCCCGCGCCCGGAGACCGGGTCGACGTGACGATCGACCCGGAAGGCATCGTTCGGCTTCGATGATCCGCCGTCGCGTCGTCGTGCACGGGTTCGTTCAGGGCGTGTTCTTCCGCGACACGGTCCGACGCCACGCCGTCGGCGCCGGGCGTCGCCGGCTGGGTCCGCAACAACCGCGACGGGACCGTCGAGGCCGTGCTCGAGGGTGACCCGGACGCGGTCGAGCGTCTCGTCGACGTCTGCCGGAGAGGGCCGACGGGCGCCCGAGTCGATCGGGTCGACGTTCTCGCGGAGGAGCCTGAGCGGCTCTCCGGCTTCTCGGTCGGCTAGCCCGCTACCAGCGCTCCCAGTGCACGCTCTCGGTCGGCGCCCGCCGAGGCTTCGTGCGCGGCTCGTGACCGCGCTCCAGCCGGGATCGGGCGCGGGCACGCCGATGGTCACGTGCGCGACGATCGTCACGTCGTCCGGGATGCCGAACGCGGCTCCGAGCTCGGCGCGCCAGCTCCTTCGGCACGCCGGTGAGCCCGGCCGCGAGCCCCTCGTCGATCGCCGCGAGCAGGATGAGCATGACGCGCGGCGCCGGCGTCCATGTACCAGAACGGAACCGGCCACTCGATCTCCTCGCCGTCGACGAGCTTGTCCTCCTGCCGGTAGCGCTCGTGGTAGTCGTCCTCGCGCGTGCAGACGAGCACGTGGACGGGTGCGCTCTCGAGCCACGGCTCGAGCCCTTCCTCGACACCCCACCCGGCGCTCGCGATGCGCACGAGCTCGGCGCGGCCCTCGTCCTCCATGACGACGAGCAGCCGCTGTCCCTGGCTGTAGCCGGCGCTCGGAGCCCGTCGCACGGTGCCGACGATCCGCTCCACTGCCTCGCGCGAGACGGGATCGGGGGCGTAGTTCCGAACCATCCGCCGCCTCGGCAGGAGCTCCTGGAACTCCACTACACCTCGTCGCCCTCGTCCCGGCTCTCCTCTTCGAGCTCGTCGGGATCGTCGAAGCCGTCCTCGAGCCCAGGCTCGAGGCTCTCGTCGCTCCTCGTCCCAGTCGTCGTCGCCGTCGCGCGGGTGCCGCGCCTCCGGCGCCGAAGCCCTCGTCTTCCCACAGATCGGACATCGATCCTCCTAGCGGTCGCAACCGCGCGAGCGAGCTATTCCCACTCGATCGTCGCGGGTGGCTTCGACGACACGTCGTAGACGACGCGGTTCACGCCGGGGATCTCGTTGATGATCCTGCTCGAGATCGCCTCGAGCACGTCGTACGGGAGACGAGCCCAGTCCGCGGTCATCGCGTCCTCGGAGGTGACGGCGCGGATGACGACCGGGTAGGCGTACGTCCGCTCGTCGCCCTGGACGCCGACCGAGCGGATCGCCGGAAGCACGGCGAAGCTCTGCCACAGCTCGCGGTAGAGGTCGGCGCGACGGATCTCCTCGAGGAGGACCGCGTCTGCACGACGCAGCACCGCGAGCCGCTCCTCGGTGACGTCGCCGATGATCCTGATCGCGAGCCCCGGCCCGGGGAACGGCTGGCGCCAGACCATGCGCTCCGGCAGCCCGAGCTCCTCGCCGACACGGCGCACCTCGTCCTTGAAGAGGAGCCGCAGCGGCTCGACCAGCTCCATGCGCATGTCGGCAGGGAGCCCTCCGACGTTGTGGTGCGACTTGATCAGCGCGGCCTCGTCGCTCCCACCGGATTCGATCACGTCGGAGTACAGCGTGCCCTGCACGAGGAAGCGGACGTCACCGAGCTTTCGGGCCTCCTCCTCGAACACGCGGATGAACTCCTCGCCGACGATCTTGCGCTTCTCCTCCGGGTCGGAGACCCCGGCGAGCCGCGTCAGGAATCGCCTCTGCGCCTGGACATGAACGAGCGGCACGCGGAAGTGACGGTCGAACGTCTCGACCACCTGCTCCGCCTCGTTCTCGCGCAGGAGGCCGTGGTCGACGAAGACGCAGGTGAGCTGATCGCCGACCGCCTTGTGCACGAGAAGCGCGGCGACCGCCGAGTCGACGCCCCCGGAGAGCGCGCACAGCACGCGCTCGGACCCGACCGCGGCGCGGATGCGCGCGACCTGCTCCTCGATCACGGCCGCCGGCGTCCACGTCGGCGGCGTGCCCGCGACCTCGTACAGGAAGTTCTTCAGGATCTCCTGCCCGTGCGGCGTGTGCACGACCTCGGGGTGGAACTGGACGCCGTAGAGCTTCCGCGCCCGATCCTCGAAGGCCGCGATCGGCGTCGACGGCGAGCTCGCCGTCACCTCGGCACCCGCGGGCGCGGCGGTGACCGAATCGCGGTGGCTCATCCAGACCGTCTGCTCGGGCGGGAGGTCGTGGAAGAGCGCGGACTCGCCCGCCTCGAGCTCGGCCTTCCCGAACTCGGACGCGCCCGTGCGCTCGACCTCCCCGCCGAGGTCGCGCGCCATGAGCTGCATCCCGTAGCAGATCCCGAGCGTGGGGATTCCGAGGTCGAAGATGCCAGTGTCGAGGTCGGGGGCGCCGTCCGCGTAGACGGAGGCGGGACCGCCCGAGAGGATGAGCGCCGCCGGGTTGCGAGCCGCGACGTCCGCAGCGGACAGCCGGTGGCCGACGAGCTCCGAGTAGACGCGTGCCTCGCGTACACGCCGCGCAATGAGCTGGCTGTACTGGCCGCCGAGATCGACGACCAACACCGGACGCTCCTCGGGTGTCGGCTCAGCGGTCGGGAGCGGAACGACCTTCGCCATCAGCGGCGGTAGTTCGGCGCGTCCTTCGTGATCGTCACGCCGTGCGGGTGGCTCTCCTGAAGGCCTGCCGGCGTGATCCGCGTGAAGCGCGTGCGTCGCCTTCATCTCCTCGATCGTCGCCGCGCCGCAGTAGCCCATCGACTGGCGGAGGCCGCCGACGACCTGGTGGACGATCGGCGCGAGCGGGCCCTTGTACGGCACGCGGCCCTCGATCCCCTCCGGGACGAGCTTGTCGACGTCCTCGACGTCGCCCTGGAAGTAGCGGTCCTTCGAGAACGACCGCGCCTTCATGGCGCCGAGCGAGCCCATGCCGCGGTACTCCTTGAAGCGCTCGCCCTGCGCGACGATGACCTCCCCGGGCGCCTCGTCGGTGCCCGCGAGCATCGACCCGAGCATCACGACGTCCGCGCCGGCGGCGATCGCCTTCGCGATGTCGCCCGAGTTCCGGACGCCGCCGTCCGCGATCACCGGGATGCCCTGACCGTCCAGCGCCTGGGCCGCGTCGTAGACCGCCGTGATCTGAGGAACTCCGACGCCGGCGACGATCCGGGTCGTGCAGATCGAGCCGGGCCCCTGGCCGACCTTGACCGCGTCGGCGCCCGCATCGGCCAGCGCGAGCGCCCCCTCGGCGCTCGAGACGTTCCCCGCGATGAGCTGGACGTCATGCGCGCCACGGATCCGCCGGACGACGTCGAGGACGCCGTGTGAATGGCCGTGCGCGGTGTCGACGACGAGCACGTCGACCTCGGCTGCGACGAGCGCGGCTGCGCGCTCCATCGCGTCGGGACCGACGCCGACCGCCGCACCGACGCGCAGACGACCCTGCTCGTCCTTCGTCGCGTCCGGGTACTTGATCCTCTTCGAGATGTCCTTGACGGTGATGAGCCCCTTGAGGCGTCCGTCCGCGTCGACGACGGGGAGCTTCTCGATCTTGTTGCGGTGGAGGATCGCCTCCGCCTCCTCGAGCGTCGTCCCGACCGGCGCCGTCACGAGGTTCCGAGCCGTCATGAGCGCGGAGACGGGCTGCGCGGTGTCGGTCTCGAAGCGGAGGTCCCGGTTCGTGAGGATGCCGACGAGGACGCCGTCGTCGTCGGTGATCGGGACGCCGGAGATGCGGTAGTGCTCCATCAGCTCGAGCGCCTCGGCGACGGTGTTCGCCGGCGCGAGCGTGACGGGCTCGACGATCATCCCCGACTCGGAGCGCTTGACCTTGTCGACCTCGGCCACCTGATCAGCGATCGAGAGGTTCCGGTGGACGATCCCCATTCCGCCCGCGCGCGCGAGCGCGATGGCGAGCCGAGCCTCGGTGACCGTGTCCATGGCGGCCGAGATCAGAGGGATGTTCAGCGCGATCCTCGGCGTGAGGCGCGAGACCGTGGAGACGTCGTTCGGGAGGACGTGCGACTCCGCCGGGACGAGGAGCACGTCGTCGAACGTGAGCCCCTCCTTGCCGAACTTCCGCTCGAACGCGACGAGGCGCTCGATCTGCTCCTGCCGGAACTCGGTCTCCATGGAGCGACGTTAGCAGCGGCCGGCGACGGCTATCAGCCGTATGCGATGCCCAATCGATCGAGGTGCTCGCGGAAGCGCGCGCCTCCCGTGAGGTCACCCTTCGTGTCGAGAATCGCCAGGGCCTCGGAGGCGAGAGCGCTCGCCTCGACGGGCCGCTCGCGCCCGCGTGAGCGGTTTCGGCGAGAAGGAGTCGCACCCACGTCCTCATGAAGAAGTAGTCCGTCTTCTCGGACATGTCGAGCGCTTGCCGTCCCGCCACCTCGGCCTCGGCCGGCCGGCCCTCGCTCGCGTGCAGCACACCCTCGAGGGCAGCGACGTAGATGAAGTTGACGACGTCGTCGGGGGTGGTCGTGATCCGCACCGTCTCCAGGAGGTCAGGAATCTCGCCGAACCGTCCCTGCGCGTGCAGGCATTGCGCCAGTGCCGCGCATACCGTGCCCCGGAACGCTCGCTCACCCATTTCCTCGAGCACGGCCATGCTCTGCCGCAGTGCGGATTCCCACGCACCGTAGTCACCGGCCCGTTCCTCGATCCATGCCCTGTGCATCCCGACGCTCGCGGCAGTCACGGTCATTCCCGCATCCAAGTACGTCTCGCGGGACGCCGCCTGCAGCTCCCGAGCCGAATCGATGTCGCCTTGCATCGACAACAGGCGGGCTCGCATGCGACGTCGCGCCGGCCTGCAGCAGCAGCGAGTCTCCCGCCTCGTCCTCGCAGCGCAGTCGCGCGCCTCAACCCCTCCTCGACAGGCGTCGGGCCGAACACGTACGCGGACCGAATCCACCAGATGAAGTCGTCGATCCGGCCCAATCGGCCTGACGCGCGGGCGTGGACGAGTCCGTGCTCGCACGCGGCGGCGGTCTCCTCCGCACGGCAGGTGTTCCACATCTCGCCCGCGTAGCTCCACCAGTAGAGGGCAAGCCCTTCGTGGTCCCCGGACGACTCGAGCACGACGTGAGCAGCCTCTCGGCGGGCATGGCGTTCTTCCATTGTGAGAACACCGTCGGTGAGAGCGTCGGCGACGTTCTCGACGACCGTCGCTTTGGCAGCTACCACCGGATCAGGCGACTGCCGGGCCGCCGCGAGGAGCGGTGCGACCTCGCCGAGCTCACCGGACTCCCACGACACGAAGAAGAGATCCGGCGCGAGCGTCAGACGGGAAAGGTCGTCCGGAGGAGCGATCTCGACGGCGCGCAGGAGAAGCGACCTCGCCGCGTTGAAGTCACCCCGATCGACGGCGCCGCGACCGGCTGTTGCGAGATGGCGCGAGGCTCGCCGCGAGAGTCGTTCGAGCTCCGGGTCGTCCGCGTCGAGCTCGCGGCGGTAGAGCTGAGCCTGCTCGAGGTGGTACCCGACGACCTCGTCACGCTCCACGAGGTCGTGCGTCGCGAGCCAGTCGGCAAAGTGCTCGTGCAGCTCCGCCCTGGTCGCCTTCGGGAGAGACTCGTACGCCGCGTCGCGGATGAGGAGGTGTCGGAAGCGGAAGCCCTCGTCGTTCGGGAACGACGGCGAGGTGGACCGGATGAGCTCCTTGCGGACGAGGGTCGCGAGGTGCGACTCGACGCCGTTGCGGATGACTTCGGGCGATAGCTCGGCCACCGCCCCGCGGTGGAAGACCTCGCCCTCGACCGATCCGCGCTCCATCACGACGCGGACGTCGCCGTCGAGCGAGTCGATGCGGGCCTGGAGCAGAGCGTGGATGGTCGGCGGGACGACGATCTCGCCTTGGCCGCCGTGCTCGCGAACCATGGCGAGCATCTCCTCGACGTACAGCGGGTTGCCGGCCGACGCCGCAGCGATCCGCTCGCGGAGGCCGTCGTCGAGCGTGGTATCCGACGAAAGGAGCTCCATCAGCTCGGCGCACTGCTCGGCGTCGAGGGGCTCGAGGAGGAGTGACGTCGCGTTGAGCTTGCCGCCGCCCCACCCGGGTCGCACGTCGAGCAACTCGGTGCGCGCGATGCATAGCAAGAAGATCGGGGCATCCCGCGAGAGGTCGGCGACGTGCTCCACGAGGTCGACGAAGACGGGCTCCGCCCACTGCAGGTCGTCGATGACGACGACCTGCGGACGCTCGGCGGCGCGCGTCTCGAGGAGCCGACGAAACGCGAGCTGCGTCTCGGCCGGCGAGGATCCGATCACCGAGTCCGGCTCGACGCCGATTGCGATGAGGATCTCGACGAGCGGCCAGTACGTGATCCCCTCGCCGTACGAGAGGCAGCGGCCACGAAGAATGTCCGCCGAGTCGCCCACCCGCTCGACGAAGTCGGCGACGAGTCTCGACTTCCCGATCCCGGCCGGGCCGAGCAGCGTGAAGAGTCGGCACGTCCGGTCTGCGACGGCATCCTCGTAGTCGCGCCAGAGTCGCTGGCGCTCGCGCTCGCGGCCGACGAGCGGGGTGTCGAGATGGCGCGCCAGCGGCTCCGCATCGCCGATCACGTCGACCAGCAGGAAGGCCTCGACCGGCTCCGACTTGCCCTTGAGCTCGAGCCGCTCAACAGCCTCGACGTGCACGGCGTCGCGGACGAGGAGCCGCGTCTCCGACCCGATGAGAATCTGTCCTGAGCCGGCCGCCTGCTCGAGCCGCGCGGCGACGTTGACCGCGTCGCCGGTGACGAGCGTCTCGGACTCCCCGCCGACGACCACCTCACCCGTGTTGACACCGATCCGCGCCTCGAGCCCGTGCTTCGCGATCGCGGCGCGCATCTCCGCTGCGGCGCGCACGGCCCGTAGCGCGTCGTCCTCGTGGAGACGGGGATGCCGAAGACGGCCATGACGGCATCGCCGACGAACTTCTCGACGGAGCCGCCGTGGCGCTCGAGGATCACACGGAGGTCATCGAAGTACCGCCGCATCCGGGAGCGCAACGCCTCTGGATCCGTCGACTCGCCGAGCGCGGTCGAGCCGACGAGGTCGCAGAAGAGCACGGTGACGACCTTGCGCTGCTCCCGGGCAGGCTCGGCAGCGAGCGGCGCCGCGCACGACATGCAGAAACGCGCCTCGGGAGGGTTCTCGACCCCGCAGCTCGGACACGCCGCCACGGCGGTGAGTCTACGAGGGCCGCGCGGCGCGAAGCTCGTCGAGGACCGTGCGCGATCGCTCGGCGGAGACGACGTTTCCCTTCTGCTCGTGGACGGCGATCGCCTGCTCGACGGCCGCCAGCGCCTCGTCGGTCCGCCCGGCGCCTGCCAGCACCTCGGCGAATGCGTCGTAGACCGTCCCCTTTACGAGCAGCAGGTCGATCGGATCGACGAGCCCGACGGCCTCGCGCGCGAGCTCCTCCGCCCGGACGTGCTCGCCCCGCCGTGAGAGAACCCGTGCGAGCGCGGCGCGCCATCGTGGTTGCGCATCGAGGTCGTCCGCCGCAGCGATCGCGCGACTCTCCATGGCGAGCTCGGCCGCTTCGTCGTACCGACCCGCACGCACGAGCACGTCGGCGAGCATCGCATCGACCGTGCAGCGCGCTCCTGTGTCCCCGATGTCGACGAGGAGATCGTGGCCCTTGCGCAACTCGTGCTCGGCCCGGTCGAGGTCGCCGAGGAGGCCTTCAGCGGATCCGACATCCATCGCATACACGGATCGCTGCAAGGTCAGGCCGAACTCCTCGATAAGCCCCCATGCGCGCAAGGTCGACGTGCGCGCTCCTTCGACGTCGCCTTGCATCGCCTCACAGAGCCCGCGCACCTGCAGCGCATGCGCCTTCTCGGCGACATTCGCGGTCTGGCTGTCGATGACCATGGAGCAGTACTCGGCGCCATCCGCCGCGTGCGTCGGCCCCCACGCGATCGGCCGCAGCCTCGTGGACATCGCTTCGCGCTCGAGCGCACGGTCGCCCACCTGTCGCGCGAGATCTGCGGCCTTGCCCAGATCCAGCTCGCCCTCGCCGGCACGACCGAGCATGAAGCGGCACATCCCGATCTCCGCGTAGGCGCGAGCGAGATTCGCCAGGTCCTCCGCCTGCTCCAGGGACGCAGCGATCTCGATGGCCTGGGCGAGCTCATCCTCGACGTTGCCTCGGGATCGACTCTCGTCTGGAGGGAGTTGTGCGCGAGGCGGGCGCGCGCCTCGGCCCCCGCGTTGCCGGCACGACGGGCCTCTTCGATCGCGGCGCGCAAGACACCGTCGATGGGCTCGAGCTCACCGCGGCGCTGGAGCGACTGGGCGAGATCCGGAAGCGCAGCGAGGCGGTTCGGGTCCCCAGGGGGCAGGAGGTCGACGCCGCGCTGGAGCAGCCCGACAGCGGCGGAGAAATCGGCGCGGCCGAGCGCACCCTGCCCGGCGGTCACGAGCCGCTCGCCGGCGCGCACCGCGAGGTCGCGCTCGGCCTCGCCTTCTTGCCCGAGCTCGGCCCGTAAGAGAACGGCCTGTTCGAGGTGGTAGCCCAGAATCTCGTCGAGCTCGAAGGTCAGCCCCCGATCGGAGCCTCCGAGCCAGTCCGCCAGTCGCTCGTGGAGCTGCGCCCGGAGCTCTTTCGGCATCGCCCCGTACGCCGCATCGCGGATCAGGAGGTGGCGGAAGCGAAACGCCTGCTCGTCCGCCACGAGCGCGGGCTCGGGGCGAATGAGCTCCTTACGCACGAGGCGCGACAGCTGTTCGTCGAGCTCGGGCCGGAGCTCCGTCGGGACAAGCTCGATCACGGACCCTCGATGGAAGACCTCGCCCTCGACGGCAGCGTGGCCGATGACCAGCCGTTCCTCGTCGGCGAGCAGATCGAGGCGGGCTTGCAGCAACGCATGAATGGTCGGCGGCACGACGATGTCGCCGTTGCCGTCGCGCTCTCGCACCATCGCAACCATCTCCTCGACGTAGAGCGCGTTCCCTTCGGACGCAGCTGCGATGCGCTCTCGCGTGCTCTCGCTCAACGTCGACTCGCCGAGCAGGTTCTCGATCAGGTCCTCGCACTCGTCTGCGCTCAGCGGCTCGAGCAAGAGCGAGGCCGCGTTCAGCTTGCCGCCGCCCCAGTCGGGTCTCGCGTCGAGAAGCTCGGTGCGCGCGACGCAGAGGAGAAAGATCGGGGCGTTTCGCGAGAGGTCGGCGACGTGCTCGACAAGGTCGATGAACACCGGCTCGGCCCACTGCAGGTCGTCGACGACCACGACCTGCGACCGATTCGCAGCCCTCGCCTCGAGCAGCCTGCGAAAGGTGACGCGCGTCTCTTCCGGAGTCGACGAGACGACGCTCTCGGTCTCGACGCCGATCGCTGCCAGCATCTCGACGAGCGGCCAGTAGGTGATGCCTTCGCCGTACGGGAGGCAGCGGCCGCGGAGGACGTCAGCCGAGTCGCCGATCCGTTCGAGGAAGTCTGCGACGAGTCGTGACTTGCCGATGCCGGCCGGCCCGAGGAGCGTGAGGAGCCGGCACGTACGGTCGGCGACGGCGTCCTCGTAGTCGCGCCAGATCCGGCGGCGCTCCCGCTCGCGTCCGATCAACGGTGTCTCGAGTCGGCGCGCGAGCGGTGCGGCGTCGGCAAGGACCTCCAGCAGCCGATATGCCTGGACGGGCCTCGCCTTGCCTTTGAGAACGAGGGGGTCGACGGCCTCGACGCGCACGGCGTCGCGAGCGAGGAGGAGCGTCTCGGCTCCGATGGAGCGCGTGACCGGGCGGGGCAGCCTGCTCCAGGCGAGCGGCGACGTTCACCGCATCCCCTGTCACCAGCGTCTCACCCTCTCCGCCGACGACGACCTCGCCCGTGTTGACGCCGATGCGTGCCTCGAGACCGTGTTCGGCGATCGTGGCGCGCATCTCGGCAGCCGCGCGAAGTGCTCGAAGCGCGTCGTCCTCGTGCGCCGTGGGGATCCCGAACACCGCCATGACCGCGTCGCCGACGAACTTCTCCACCACCCCGCCGTGTCGCTCGATGACCACCCGGAGGTCCTCGAAGTAGCGCCGCATGCGCGCGCGCAGCGCCTCGGGATCCGTGGACTCGCCGAGCGCGGTCGAGCCCACGAGGTCGCAGAAGAGGATCGTGACGACCTTGCGCTGCTCGCGCATGCAGCGGAGTCTAGGAGCGAACCGGATGCAGCTCTGCGAGCTCGATGTCACCGGCGAGCGTCGCCGCCAACGTCGGATCGAAGCGGCCCGCACCGACCTCGCGTACCGACGCCGCTCCTGCCGCGACGGCCGCCCGGATCGAGTCGTCCGGCGAGCGCTCGTCCGAGATCGCGGCCAGGAACTGACCGAGGAGCACGTCGCCCGAGCCGACGCCGGACACCGGCTCGACGTGTGGCGCAAACGCCCGGATCCGTCGGGTCTTGCGACCGAAGCGCATGAGCGCGAAACAGCCGTTCTCGAGGGTGATGAGGACGTTTCGGGCGCCCATCTCGGCGATCGCGTCGAGTGCCATCAGGAAGTCGTCGTCGTCCTCGAGCTCCTGACCGACGAGCTGCTCGGCCTCACGCTGGTTCGGCGAGACGAGGAAAGGCCCGGCCTCGACCGCGAGCTGCAGCGGCTCGCCCTCGCTGTCGAGGACGACACGGACGTCGCGCCGCGCGAGGTCGCGGACGGCGTCCGCGTAGAAGGTCGTCTGGACCTTGCGTGGCAACGAGCCCGAGAGCACGACGAAGTCGGCGCCGCGCGAGAGGTAGTGAAGCTTCTCCGTCAGCATCTCGAGCTCGATCGGCGTGACCTCCGGGCCCCATTCGTTGATCTCGGTGTGCGTACCTGCGGTCGGATCGACGACCGCCGTGGACGTCCGCGACTCGGCAGCGATCCGCACGAAGTCATTGAGGATCGCCTCGGACGTGAGCTCCTCGATGATGCGCGTGCCCGTCCGCCCTCCGGCGAGCCCGGTCGCAACGACGGGCACATCGAGCATCTTCAGCGTCCGCGCGACGTTGATTCCCTTCCCGCCGGCGAGCACGAGCACCTCGCTCGAGCGGTGCCGGAAGCCGATCTGGAAGACGGGGACGGTCAGCGTGCGGTCGAGCGCCGCGTTCGTGGTCACGGTGACGATCACGTGACGATCTCCCATGCGTTCCGCAGCGTCTGCGTCGTATACCACTTCGTCTTCGCCCACAGCCCCGCGTCGGCGACGCCCTCGGCCGCGACGAGCGTCGAGGCGGCGACGAGCCGGTTGCCGTCGTACACCTCGACCCGCCCGAGGCGTTCGCCCTTCGCCACCGGCAGCGCGAGTGCCGTCGGCGCGACGACGCGCTCGACGAGCGGGCGCCCGACGTGGATCGACCGTGTGATAGCCACGGGGTGCGACGAGCTCGACGTCCGCCTGGCCGTAGCCGGTGGTCGCCGTCGTGTAGATGCGTGCGCGATCGATCACCTGCACCGTGCGGTACTGGTCGAGCCCGTACGTGAGCAGCTGCTGCAGCGCGTCGTTCCTCGCGGCGCGAGAACCGCTACCGAGCACCGACCCGTATACGGTCGTGTCGCCGCGCTCGGCCGCCCCGGCCTGCGACCATCCCGCCGCGCGCGTGTGGCCGGTCTTGCCGGCGACGAGCGGTGCCCAGCTCGCAAGGAGATCGTCGGTCGACTCGAATGCCCGCCCGCCCGGGAGCGACACGCTCTCGCGCGACAGCGCATCGCGGATGAACGGGATGCCGAGAGCGAACCGTACGAGCGTCGTCGTGTCGCGCGCGCTCGAGACGTGCCCGGCCTCGTCGAGGCCGTGCGGGTTCTCGAAGTGCGTGTCGGACAGTCCCAGCTCCTCGGCCTTCTCGTTCATGAGCTCGACGAAGCGATCGACCGACCCGTCCCCGACGTGGAGTGCGAGCGCCTCGGCGGCGTCGTTCGCACTCGGGATCAGCGTCGCACGGAGGAGGTCCGCGACCGTTAGCTCCTCGCCCGCGCGAAGGTAGACCGTGGACTCGCCGATGCCGGCCGCCTGCGGGCTCACGCGCACGACGTCGCTCAGCTTCGCGTGCTCGAGCACGACGACGGCGGTCATCAGCTTCGTGATGCTCGCGATCGCCCGCTCCCGGCTGGCGTCTTGTCGGGCGAGGACGGCGCCGTCGTCGCCGACGAGGTACCACGATGCGGCCGCGACCCGCGGCTGAGAGGTCTGGGCGCCCACGCCCGAAGCGAGGGCGAGTGTCGCGAGCGCGGCGACGAGAGCGACGACGGCGAGCAGTGCTCTGCGCATCAGCGCGCGACAATGTACTGCAGGCGCGCTACCAACCTGCGGCGGCGCGGGACTTGTCTAGCAGGAGCGGGATCTGCGAACGCAGATCCCGCTCGCGAAAATCCCTGAAGCGTGCTCGCTTCGCGACCACGATCGCCGCGACTCGCAGCGCGCCGCTCACCATCCTGCAGCCGCCCACACCTGAGACGCCAGCTGCTGCGCCTCCGCACCGGCTGCCGTGCGCCAGTCCGCCTCGCTCTCGCGGTACGCGAAGATCACCGACCGCGACGCCGTCACGAGTGCGCTCGCAGGCCCTGCGGTGAACGCTCGGGCGACGTCCGCAGGGGTCGCGCCCTGGGCGCCGACGCCCGGGAGCAGCATCGGCGAGTGCGGGAGGAGTCGCCGGGCCTCCGAGACCGCCCGCGGCAGCGTCGCCCCGACCACGGCGCCGACGCTCGACATCCCCGACTTGCCGACGAGCGGCGCTCCCCACTCGTGGACGAGCTGCGCGACGTGGTACCAGAGCGGATGGCCGTCCGACATCGCGAGGTCCTGCACGTCGGCGGCGCCGGCGTTGGAAGTACGAACGAGGAAGAACACGCCCGCGCCGTGCCGGCGACATGCCGCGAGGAACGGCTCCACCGAGTCCTGCCCGAGGTACGGGCTCGCGGTCATCGCATCCGCGAGCGGTGCGCCGGCGTCGCGGGGCTCGAGGAACGCCTGCGCGTATGCACGGGACGTCGAGCCGATGTCTCCGCGCTTCGCGTCCACGAGGACGAGCAGGCCGGCCCCACGCGCGTAGTCGCACACCTCCTCGAGCGCCCGAAAGCCGTCGGCGCCGAGAGCCTCGAAGAAGGCCGACTGCGGCTTGACCGCAACGACGTAGGGACCGACCGCGTCGACGATCCCCTTGCAGAAGCGCGCGACCGACGACGCCGCGGCGGCACGGCCGAGCACAGCCTCGCCACGAAGCTCCATCGGCAGGAGGTCGAGCCGAGGGTCGAGCCCGACGACGAGCTGGCTGCGCTTGCGCGTCACCGCCTCCGCGAGCCGGTCGGCGAAGTTCGCCGCTTCCTGCACGCTCCAAGGCTACGCGGCGGCGATCTCCGCGGCGCGCAGTCCCACGATGCGAAGCTCCGGCGGCGGCTTGCGCAGATAGCCCGCGACGACGAGGAGATCTGCGGCGTCCTCGGGCGCAAGCGAAAGCTCCGCGCCGCCCGACGCTGCAAGCCCGGCGTCGATCTCGAGCCGCCCTGCCGCGCCCCGAGGAATCGTCCGTGCGGTCACGCGACCGCCGAGGACGAAGAACGCCCGCCAGAACGCCGGCTCGCGCGCGGGTGCAAGGAGGCACACCTCCTCCGAGCGCAGCCGCTCGAGCTCCGCGACGCGCGCGGCGGCCTCCTCGAGCGCAGCGATGCCGTCGCGAAGCCGTGCGGCGTCCTCGAAGCGCAGAGCGCGGGCGAGGCGCGGCAGCCTGGCGCGGAGCGCAGGCAGCGCGGACGCGAGATCGTCGCCGTCGAAGTCCCCGAGGGCCCGCGCCGAGAGCTGAGCTCTGCGCTTGCTCGCGATCGGGCCGAAGCGGGTCGGCTCCGACACGACGACCCAGCGGTCGCCGCGCCGGCGGAGGTAGGACTGCGGCCGCGCGCCGCGCGCGTTCGCAGGCGGGCGAAGATCGCGGATGAGCCGGAGCTCCTCGAGCGACGCCTCGAGCTCCGACCCGAGCTCGCGCCACTCGACCCGGGCGAGTGCGCCGAGCGCGGCCTCGACGGCGGGTCGCTGGCGATCGCCTGCGAAGTACGAGCGGAGGCGTGCCCGCAGGTCGCGGGCCTTCCCGACGTACAGGACCGCCTCGTTGCGGTCGCGAAACAGGTAGACGCCAGGCGTCGTGGGCGCGCCCGGCGATCAGCGAGCGACGTGCGTGGAGCCGGCGCGCACGCGGCGCGGCGAGCTCGATCACCTCGGCGAGCGTCCGCGCGCCGCGCTCCTGCGCGAGACCGAGGAGCGAGACGAGGATCTCGGCGGTTGCGACTGCGTCCGGGAGGGCGCGGTGACACGGGCTCGCACGACGTCCCGAAGAAGTGCGCGAGCTGACTCAGCGAGAAGCGCTCGCTGCGGCGGTGCAGCAGGCGGCGAGCGAGCCAGACCGTGTCGATGACCGGCGCCGCGACCCGACGGCCCGTCAAGCGCTCGACCGCACAGTCGACGAACCCGACGTCGAAGCGGGCGTTGTGCGCTCCGAGCGCGGCGTCGCCCGCGAACGCGAGGAACCGTCGGATCGCGAGCTCCGGCCGGGGAGCGCCTCGCAGCTCGGCGTCGCGGAGGCCCGTGAGGCGCGCGATCGTGGGCGGAAGCGCGACGCCCGGCTTGACGAGCGTCTCGAACGTGTCGGCGACCTCGAGCGCCTTCACCCGAACCGCGCCGATCTCGCAGATCCGGTCGCGACGCGCGGAGAGCCCGGTGGTCTCGAGGTCGAACACGACGATCTCGGCGTCCTCGATCAGCGTGTCGACGCTGCCCTCGTCCGCCAGTCCAACCCGCGTGCCGCGCCACGCGAGGCGCGCGTCGCCGTCGACGACGTCCGAGAGGAGGGAATGGGCGAGCGTGACGGGCGCGCGCTCGAGCGCGAAGAGAGCGCGCGCGGCGTCCTCGGCCGAGACGGCGCCGCGGCGCGCGTGGACGAGCTCAACGAGACGGTCGGCCGCGTCGAAGGCGAGCTGCACGCGATCCACCGTATACGAACATATGTTCGCCTACAAGGCCAAAAGAAGGGCCGCACCACGCTCTGTGCGCAGTGCGGCCCTCCGCAATCCTCCGTGTTGGAGTCGGCTATCCGCCCTTGACCGCAGACTTGAGCGCGCTCCCCGCCGTGAACTTCGGGACGGTCGTCGCGGCGATGTGGACCTTCTCGCCCGTGCGCGGGTTCACGCCCATGCGCGCGGCGCGCGCCGAGGTCGAAAACTTGCCGAAGCCGGTGAACGTGATGGTGTCACGGCTCTTCAGCGCGTCCGTGATCGTGTCCAGGACGGCGTCTACCGCAGCGCCGGCCTCACGCTTGGACATGCCGGCTGCGTCGGCTACGGCATCCACAAACTCCTGCTTGGTCACTGTTCTCCTCCTGACGTCGGATTCGGATCCACGGAACCGAGGGAGCCTAACACCCCTTCGGATTTGGCTCAACCATGCCGTTTTCCTGGGGTTTTGCGCAGCTCCAGCAGCCCACTCGCCCGGAAGAGCGGCCGGAGCCGCACACCGAGTCGAGCGAGAGCGTCGGAGCCGCCCTCCTCCCGGTCGACCACACAGACGGCGTTCCTGACGACGAGGCCCTCGTCGCGGACGGCGGACACCGCCTCCGCGAGCGCGCCGCCCGAGGTGACGACGTCCTCGATGAGGCACACCAGCTCGCCCGGTGCGAAGACCCCCTCGATGCGTTTGGCCGTACCGTATTCCTTGGTTTCACCGCGCACGATGATGAAGGGCAGACCGGACGCCATTGCTGCCGAAGCTGCCAACGCGACCGCCCCGAGAGCCGGGCCGGCAAGCCGAACGGCGTCGGGCTCGCACTCCCGCGCGGCACCTGCGAGGGCGTCCCCGAGCTCTCTGAGGATCTCGGGCTCGGTCTCGAAGCGGTACTTGTCGAGGTACCACGTCGAGCGGCGGCCCGAGCGGAGGACGAAGTCGCCCTCGAGCAGCGCCCGCTCGACGAGGAGCGCGCCGAGCTCGTCGTGGGTCACGTTCGAAGTGCGCCGCGCGTGATGGACGCCAGCCGCTCGAAGCCCGGCGTTCCCGGCTCGAGCACCACCGCCGACCCGTCGGCGTACGAGATGCCCGCCCGCTCCTCCGAGCCCGACGGCCCGAAGAGCTTCCGCCACGCCCACACCGCGAGCAGGACGAGAAGGACGAGCCGAACGAGCTTCCTCACTCCGCCGCCTCCTCCTTGGGCTTGCGCGCTGAGCGCTTCCTCTTGGGAGCCGCCCGCTCGATGGCCTGCGCGCAGGTCCGGAGGTCGTAGACGACGAGGCCGGACGTCGGCTTCGGACCGGTGGTCGCAGCGACGATCCGGCCGCCCTCGCGAACGACGAAGAACGCGCCCTCGTCGAGCTCTACCTCAACCCGTGTGACCTCGCCGCCGTCCGCCCTGAGATCCCCGGCGGCCGCGACGAGCTCGAGCGTCGACGCGGTGAGTGACGCCGCCACGGCCGGATCCTCGGACGAGACCGCGAGCACCGACCCCTCGCCGTCGAGCGCGACGGCCGCGGTGATCTGCGACGACAGCTCCATGAGCTCCGCGAGCGCCTGTGCCGCATCCATGCGGCCGACGCTATCAGCGTTCGGCGAGCGTTTGCGCGAGCGCACCGGCCGCCCTGGCCCGGTGCGAATGCTCCGCCTTCCAGGCGTTCCCGAGCTCTGCGACGGTCCGCGACTCGCCGATCGGCACGAAGATCGGGTCGTAGCCGAAGCCCTCGTCGCCCCGGCGCTCGGACGCGATCTCGCCCTCGAGCGTCCCGGTCGCCCGCAGCTCTGCGCCCTCCGGATCGAGGACGACGAGCTCGCAGACGTAGCGAGCCCGCCTGTCCGCGGCGTCGCCGAGCTCGGAGAGGAGCTGCGCAACGCCGTCGGCCGCCCAGCGGGCGGACTCGACGCCCGGCCTCCCGCCGAGCGCGTCGACCTCGATGCCCGAGTCCTCGCCGGCGACCCAGGCATCGGCCGGTGCGCTGCGCCGGCCGTGCCGCGCCTTGATCCGCGCGTTGTCGACGAACGTCACGCCGTCCTCGACCGGCTCGTCGTCTGCGCCGAGGAGGTCGATCTCCCAGGAGGGCAGTGCCGCCCGCAGCTCCCGCAACTTGCTCTCGTTGTGCGAGGCGAGGAAGAGCCTCACTGAACCGTGCGCAAGCCCGGGAGGTCGCTAACGCGAACCTCCCGGGCGCGCAAAGATCCCTGAAGCGCGACTGCTTTGCAGTCGCTGGTCGGAGCGATCGTCCGTCCCACGGTCACTCGGCTGCGGTAGCTTCGGCCTGCGCCGCGGCGAGCTTCGGCGATCCCGCCGGCGGCGAGGTCGAGCAGCGAGTCGAGGAGCTCGCGCGAGAAGGGATCGCGCTCCGCGGTCGCCTGGACCTCGACGAGACGTCCGTCGCCGGTCATGACGACGTTCATGTCGGTCTCGGCGGTCGAGTCCTCCTCGTAGTCGAGATCGAGCACCGCCTCGCCCTCGACGATGCCGACGGACACTGCCGCGATCGAGCCCGACAACGCCTTCGAGAGGCCGAACCGCTCGAGCGCGCGACTCGCGGCGATCCACGCGCCCGTGATCGACGCGCAGCGCGTGCCGCCGTCGGCCTGGAGGACGTCGCAGTCGAGCCAGAGCGTCCGCTCGCCGAGCGCCTGAAAATCGCAGACGGAGCGCAAAGCTCGGCCGATGAGGCGCTGGATCTCGACGGTTCTCCCGTCCGGGCGGCCACGCGACACGGCACGCTGCGTGCGCTCGCCGGTCGACGCCGGGAGCATCGCGTACTCCGCGGTCATCCACCCGCGGCCCGACTTGTAGAGCCAGCGCGGGACGCCCTCCTCCACGGTCGCGGTGCAGAGGACGATCGTCTTGCCCTGCGCGTACAGCACCGAGCCGTGCGGCTGCTCGAGGTAGTCGGTGAGGATGTCGAGCTCTCTGAGCTCGGCCGCCTTGCGGCCGTCGTGCCTCACGCCGCCGCCTCGAGGGTCGCGACCTCGACATGCTCCGCGGCGTCGATCGGGAGCTGGAGGAACCGCTGCCCCTTGGCACGGAACAGCTCGGGGTCGCCGGTCGTGAGGAACCGGTACGTGCCTTCCCGTGCGTCGTCGTTCTCGATGCCCTTGCGCGCGAGCGTCTCGGCTGCCTCGCGGGCGGTCTCCTCCGCCGAGAAGACGAGCGTCACCCCACGGCCGAAGACGCGCTGGAGAGCGGGACGGATCAGCGGGTAGTGCGTGCACCCGAGGATGACCGTGTCGACGTCCGCCTCCTTGAGCGGCGCGGCGTACTCGCGCACGGCTTCCGTCAGCTCCTCGCCGAAGACGTCGTCGCCCTCGATGAGCGGGACGAGCCGCGGGCATGCCACGGCGAACAGCTCGGCGCCCGCATCGAGCGCGCGGACGAGCTCGAGGTATCGCCCACTCGCCACCGTCGCCTCGGTCGCGAGCAGGCCGATCCGGCGATTGCGCGTTGCGAGGACCGCGGCATGCGCCTCGGGGGCGAGGACGCCGATCACGGGGACGGACAGACGGCGCTGGAGATCCGGGAGCGCGGCCGCGGTCGCCGAGTTGCACGCGGCCACGATGAGCTTCACGCCCTGCGCCTCGAGGTAGCCGGCGATCTCGCCCGCGAAGCGGCGGATTTCGTCGAGCGGCCTCGGGCCGTACGGGAGTCGCGCGCCGTCGCCGAGGTACACGAAGTCCTCGTGCGGCAGCGTGACGAGACACTCGTGGAGAACGGTCAGACCGCCCATCCCGGAGTCGAACACGCCGATGGGGCGCGGATCCATCCGCGGGATTCTAGGAGCCACCGCGGCCCGGTACGCTTCGGCCCCGTGGTGAAGGTCTGGCTAGCGGCGCTGGCAGGCGCGCTCGCCCTCGTCGTCGGCGACGCCGCCGGGTCCCCGGTGGCGAGGCAGGACCTCACGATCCCGATGGACGACGGGGTCTCGATCGCGGCGACCCTCTACGTCCCCGACGGCGCGGTGCCCGCGGGAGGGTGGCCGGCGATCGTGTTCCTCCACGGGCTCTCGGGGAACCGCCAGCAGATGAACGCGCTCGTCGAGGGCTACGGCTTCACGGGCGGGCCGTACGCGATCCTCACGTTCGATGCTCGAGGGCACGGTGAGTCCGGTGGGCTCGTCGGCATCGACGGGCCCCGAGAGGTGGCCGACACGCGAGCGGTGCGCGACTGGCTCGCCGCCCGCTCGGACGTGTCCGACACGAAGATCGGCGCGTGGGGAATCTCATACGGCGGCGGCGCCGTCCTCAACTCGCTCGTGGCAGGGGTGCCCTGGGCCGCGGTCGTGACGGTCGAGACCTGGACCGACCTCTTTTCGGCGCTCATGCCGCAGGGGCTCGTGAAGTCGGGGCTCGTCGCCGGTCTCGCGGGCTCGATCCCCCCTGGCAAGCGCGACCCCTCGCTCGTCGCCGTGCAGGCTGCGGCGTTCGCCGGGAACTCCGCCGTGGTACGACCCTGGACCGATGCGCGCTCGAGCATCTCGAAGCTCGGCTCGGTCACGACGCCCGTCTTCATGGCGCAGGGCCGACGCGACTTCCTGTTCGGGATCGACCAGGGCGTCCAGGCGTATCGCGCGGCTGAAAGGCCCCAGGGCGCTCTACGTCGGACTGCACGGCCACGCGCCGTCGGCGTTCCCGGCGGCTGATACAGGCTTCCTCATGACCCGGGTGCGTGCCTGGTTCGACTGCTACCTCCGGAGCACCGGCTGTGACGGGAACGAGGCGTCCGTGTACGTCGCGTCCGAGAAGTTCAGCGGCCAGGTCTCCCGCCGCGGTGCGACGCTGCCCCCCGTCTCGCCGACGACCGTCTCGTTCCCCGGTGTCACGACGTTCGCACGCAGCGGCAAGGCGGTCCGCACGTCGCCGCCGCTCCGAACGCCGATCGAGATCTTCGGGGCGCCGACCGTCCAGACCTCCGTCGCCGCGAGCGGCGGGTGGTCGCGGCTCGTCGCCGTGCTGACGGCCCGCACGCCGCAGGGCAAGGAGATCACCGTGGCGGCCGGCGGAGTGCCGACGAAGCCGGGTGCGCAGAAGGTCACGATTCGGCTCGGGAGCCAGGCGACCTATGTCCCGAAGGGCTCGCGCCTCACCGTCGACGCTCGCGTCGTCGTCGACGCGCGCAGTCGTCGTCGAACCTGCTCTACCTCGACCTTCCGATGGCGCAGAGCGCTCGCGCGCGCGTCGGAACCGCGATCCTGAAGCTTCCCGGCCTGCGAACGCCGGTCACGAAGTGACGCTGCGCGCCGCAGTTCTCGCACTCGCCGCGCTCGCGCTCGTCGCGTCGGCGGGAGCGAGCCCGACCGCGGATCCGGGGGTCACGGCGACGAGCGTCCTCCTCGGAGGAACCGTCCCGCTCACCGGCGAGGCTGCGGCGTTCGGGACGGTCGCGCCCGGCGCGAAGGCGTATTTCGACTACGTGAATGCGAAGGGGGGCGTCAACGGACGGAAGATCGAGTACCGCTACTACGACGACGCATACAACCCCGCGCAGACCGTCCAGCTGACACGGCGGCTCGTCGAGCAGGACAGGGTGTTCGCGGTCTTCAACTCGATCGGCACCGCAAACAACCTCGCGATCCGGGACTACCTGAATGCGCAGAAGGTGCCGCAGCTCTATGCCGCCGACGGCTCGCAGTCGATCGGCCGCAGCTTCGCCAAGTACCCGTGGACGATGGGCTTTCTGCAGAGCTACCGCGGCGAGGGCGACGTCTACGGGAAGACGATCGTGAAGTCCCGGCCGAAGGCCAAGATCGCCGTGCTGTACGAGAACACGGAGCTCGGTCTCGACATGCTCACCGGCCTCACGCGGGCGATCGCCGGCAAGGGCCCGCGGGTCGTCGCGAAGCAGGCCTACGAGTTCACGGGCGCGGACGTCTCGGGCCAGATCGGCCTCTTGAAGGCGTCGGGAGCGGACACGCTCATGCTCTTCGCGACCCCGAAGTTCTTCATCAACGCGATCGTGGCGACGCACAAGCTCGGCTGGAGACCGCAGGTGTACATCGCGTCCGTCTCGATCGAGCCCACGATCATGGGGATCGCCCGCTTCAACGCCCCGGAGCTGACGAAGGGAGCGCTCTCGATCGCGTTCGTGAAGAACCCGAACGACCCGATCTGGGCGAAGGACAAGGCGGTCGCCCTGTACCGGTCGATCATGCGGAAGTACAACCCGACCGGGAGGCCGACCGACGTCTACAACTGGTACGGCATGACCGTCGCGTGGACGATGGTCGAGACCCTGCGCAAGGCGGGGAAGAACCTCACGCGCGCCGGGCTCCTGAAGGCGGCGCAGAGCCTCGACACGCTCGCGAACCCGTTTCTGCTCCCCGGGATCCGCCTCGAGACCTCCCGCACGGACTACCGGCCGATGGAGCAGGTCTACCTCTACCGCTATGACAACAAGCAGTGGGTGCGCTCGAGCGGGCTCCTCCGGGCGAGGGGCTGAGCACCGAGAGCCGCTGTGACAGACTCGCCCCATCGAAGAGGAGGACACATGAAAGGACGAATCTGGACCGTTGCCGTCGGGCTCGCGGCGCTCGCCGCGCTCGTCGCCGTACCCGCCGCGATGGCCGCGTACACGTCGCCGAAGCTCGAGGTCACGCAAACGGCGACCGACGATCGTCGTCAAGGCTCACGCCGACCCCGAACGACGACCCGACGGCCGCAGTCGCATCGTCGCGCCCACCGGGACGCAGCTGACGACGAACCAGGCGCCCGGGCACGTGCTCGGGCCCGGTCGCGGCGCTCGTCAAGGCGCTCGACCTCGCGGAGCCGACCTTCCGCTCGAGGGACAGCTCGTCGTCGCGGCGCCCGGCCAGGTACCGGCGGCGACGCAGACCGCAGTGCATCAGGGCGCGACGCCGCTCGCGACGTGGGTCATGGTGCTCGCGGCGGCCGGCCAGACGCTGCCGGTCCCGATCTACCTCGTCGCCGACCTCGGGACGCGACGACTGCGCTCGGCCCGGCATACATCGCAGGTCTGCCTGCCTCCGCCCGACGTCCCGGCTGGAACGCCAGGGCGCGCGACGTTCGGCGTGAAGGTCGTACAGCGCCGAGCTCTCGATCAACGGCGTCTTCAGCCAGGTCGCGACTCGGCGCTTGGATCGCCTCGTGGGCGCCGTACACGCCCGGGCACCGGCAAGCCGAACCCGCCGGGCACCGTCGCGTCGCCGGCGGCGATCGCACCCGGGCGCCGTGACGATCTCCGCGAAGCGCTCGGGGCGGGGCGACGTCGTCACGGGCTCGCGTGACACAGGCCGGCCAGCCCCGTGGCGGCGCGACCGTCACGGTCCTCGGAGGCGCGAAGGCGACGGGCTCAAGCGACTGCGGAAGCGCGTCAAGGTCTCCGCGAGCGGGAAGTTCGCGTTCGAAGTCGCGGTCGGGACGTTCTTCCGCGCGGACGCCGTCGCGAGCCGGCGCGGCCGCAGCGCCGCTCTGCACGCAGCTCGCAGCCGCTGCTCGGCGCCGATCCCGTGCGTGAACCCGACCGTGAACGGCTTCGCGGCCAAGAGCAAGGTCGTCCGCAAGAAGTAGCGACCGACGTTCGTAGGGGGCCGGCCGACCGCCGGCCCCCTACGCTTCCTCGCATGCCCGCGACCGTCCGTCTCGGCACCTGCAGCTTCGCGGACGAGGGTCTCGTCAAGACGTGGTACCCACGCGGCGTCTCGACGTCGAAGGCCCGCCTGCGCGTACTACGCGGAGCGCTTCGACACGGTCGAGGTCGACTCGCCGTACTACCACCTCCCCGATCCGGGGGTGACGCTGAACTGGGCTCAGCGGACACCACCCGAGTTCACGTTCCACGTCAAGGCGCACAAGACGATGACGTGGCACGAGGGCGAGCCGAACGACGACGCCTTCGCTGCGTTCCGCGCGTCGCTCGAGCCGCTCGAGCTGTCGGGCAAGCTCCGCGGGATCCTCATGCAGTACCACCCACGGTTCGTCAAGTCGGCGGATGCGCTCGCCGAGCTCGAACGCGTTCGCCCGCGGCTCGAGCCTCTCGTTCCGCTCGTCGAGTTCCGCCACCGGTCGTGGATGGAGCCCGACGAGCGTGCCGACACGCTCGCGTTCCTCGAGGCGAACGGGCTCGCGTACGTATCCGTCGACACGCCCGATGACGCGCGCGTCGAACGTCATCGCGCGGCACGCAGCCGCGACGCACTCGGTCGCGTACGTCCGCTTCCACGGCCGCAACGAGAAGACGTGGAACATCAGGGCGGAGAAGTCCTCGGAGCGCTTCGACTGGATGTACTCGGCGGAGGAGCTCGCGGAGTGGGTCGAGAAGCTCGGCCGCCTCTCGTCCGACGCCGACGAGGTCTACGCCGTCTTCAACAACAACCGCGACGACTTCGCCCCGCGGAGCGCCGTGATCCTGCGCGGGCTGCTCGAGGAGGCCGGCATCCCGGCCACGCGGAGGCATCGAGCCGCCGCCGTTGGCGCCGACCCTGTTCTGAGTACAGTCCGCCGGTGCGCGTCCTCTCGGTCACCCACGGCCCGAGCGTCCCGGGCGGCGTCTTCGACGAGGCCGTCGAGGCCGCCGGCCACACCCTGGAGCGACTGGCCCGTGCCCGAAGGAGGCACGCCCGATCCGGCCGACGAGCTACGACGCCGTCATGGTCTTCGGCGGCTCGATGCACCCGGACCAGGACGACCGCTTCCACTGGCTCGCGAACGAGGAGGAGTTCCTCGCGGACGTGCTCGCGGCCCGGGTTCCGGTCTTCGGCGTCTGCCTCGGCGCGCAGATGCTCGCGCGAGCCGCCGGAGCGGGCGTCCGGCCCGCGAGCGCGCCCGAGATCGGCTGGCTCGACGTCTCCCTCACGCCCGCGGGGCGCGCCGACGCCGTGCTCGGCGCGCTGCCCGCCGCGCGCCACCGTCTTCCAGTGGCACCACTACACGTTCGACCTCCCGCGAGGCGGCGTGGAGCTCGCTCGCAGCGACGTCTGCACGCAGGCGTTCCGGCTCGACGGTCGGCCGGCCTGGGGAATCCAGTTCCACGCGGAGGTGACGCTGAGATGCTCTCGTCGTGGGCCGAGGAGGACCCCGACGAGCTTCCGATGCCCGCCGCCGAACTGCTCGCCCAGTCGAAAAGTGTGATCGGACGCTCCAACGCGCAGGGTCGGTGGCTGGTCGACGCGTTCCTGCGTGAGGCAGCCGCGTCGGCGCTAGTCCGCGACCTCGCGCGACCACTCGTGCCAGGAGCCGACGTAGTTACGGGCCTTGTACCCCGCCCCCAGAAGTACCTCGGCGGCGAATCGCGACCGGCTCCCCGAGTGGCAGTAGGCGACGATCTCGGATCCCTCGGGTAGGCCGACGAGGCTCCGGACCTCCTGCGCGCTCCGGCAGGCCACGATCTGCTCGAGCGGGAGGTTCACGGCGCCCGGGATGTGTCCCTGCCGCGGGTCGCAATGCGCGCCCGCCGCCCCGTCGAACTCGAAGGACGTGCGGACGTCGAGCACCGTCAGCCCGTCCTCGCCGAGCCGCTCGCGGAGCTCAGCGAGCGTCACGTCTTCCACTGGCTCAGGAAGTCGAGGAGGACCTCGTTGAAGCGGTCCGGCTGGTCGACCGCGACGAAGTGTCCGGCGCCGGGGAAGACCTCGAGACGTCCATCGAGCGCGGACGCTGCGAGCTGCTCCGCTTCGCCACCGAGACGAGGTCGTCACGGTCGCCGACGCAGACGAGGAGCGGGCCGCCGAACGACGCCGACGACGCCCGAGAGATCGAGGCGATCGCGCATCGCCTCCTGCGCGACGCGCAAGGTGCTCCAGGTTCGCGTCCTCGTCCGCGCGATCGGGGACGTGTCCGGCGCGAAGCGTCGAGGATCATCCGCTCGCGGAGGCGGCGACGCTCGAACGTGTCCGCGTCGGCGCGCGAGCCGACGAGCACCATCCCCAGGATCCGCTCGGGCGCGCGGCGGGCGAGCGCGAGCGCGCAGTAGCCGCCCATCGACGCGCCGACGGCGACGAGCGGGCCGTCGAAGTCGCGGAGGAGCTGCGCCGCCCAGTCGTCGATCGACGGCCCGCGCGCCGTAGAGGTGCGGGGCCTCGGGATCGAAGCCGGCCTCGCGCAGCGCCGAGACCTGCGAGACCCAGATCCGCTCGCGAGACCGGCCAGCCGTGGAGCAGCAACACCTTCACGAGCGCTCGATCCTGACGGAACCCTCGAGGTCGGGCGCGTCGGCCCAGCCGGTCTCGGCGCCCTCGACGTGCATGGCGGCCGCGAGCTCGGCGAGGAGCTCGCGCGCCGGCGGGAGGTCGGCCGGGGCGCGGCGCGTCCGCGCAACGCGGCGAACGGCGTCGGGATCGGCGCCGCGTGAGCCGGGCGACGACCGTCGGGTTCGCCGCGAGCCCGACGACGTCGCCGGGCGGAAGCGGGCCGTAGAACTCGGGCACGGAGAGGTACTCGTCCACGATCCTCCCTCGCTCGAAGAGGATCATCCGCACGAGCTCCTCGCGCTCGACGCCGAGCAGCAGGCGTCACGGCGCCCATCCTGTCGGAGAGCTCGCGCGCGAGCCGCCGGAGCATCTCCGGGTTGCGGTCGCAGACGTCGTCGTAGACGGCGATCCAGCCGCCACGCGGCGGCGCGACGAGCGAGCCGCGCGAGCCGCCGGGGAGCCTGCGGGACGAACTGCCGCACGGCCTGCTCGACCGCGCTCAGGTCGTCCGACTGGATGTGGATCGAGCCGAACGACGCCGCCTCCTGCGCCCCGAGCCGCTCCTCGAGCGCCGCGACCGAGCCGGTCATGACGACGACGTCGTCCTTGAAGCCCCCAGCGCGCGTAGAGGGAGCGAGCGACGTGGTTCGACGCCTGCACGTCGAGGTCGAATTCCTCGATCCCGAGCTCGCGAAACGCCGCCGAGGACCTCGCGCATGAGCTCCGTCCCGATCCCGCTGCGCCGCGCATCGCGAGCGACGTAGAGGTCGGTCAGCGTCCCGAAGCCCGACGCCGCGGCGCCGCGCGAGCGCGAATCCGACGGGGGTCCGTCGTCGTCCTCCGCGACGAACGCGATCTCGGACGCGATGATCTCGCGCGATCTCGCCGAGCTCCTTCTCCTCGTCCGCCGGTCCCTCGTGGGTCGGCGGAGGGACCTCGTGGTCGAACTCGCGCCAGAGCTCCGCGATCGCGTCGAAGTCGTCGGCTGCCGCACGCCGGACGTTCACGCGCTCAGCCTGCCATCCGCGCGCCGGCGAGCAGGAACTGCGCGGACAGGTTCTCGAACGGCGCGAACCGCTCGCTCATGCGTGCGGACCTCCTCGATCGACAGTGGCGACCGCCAGCGTAGAACGTCGAGACCGCCTTTCGCACGCCGAGGTCACCCGCCGGCCACGCGTGCGGCCGCGCGAGGTGCCGCGCGAGGAACCAGTCGGCGGTCCAGCGGCCGAGACCGCGGACGGAGGTGAGCGCGGCGATCACCTCGTCGTCGTCGAGCGCGGCGAGCGCGTCGAGGTCGAGGCCGCGAGTGGGCGAGCTCGAGGACGTACTCCGCCTTCGCGCGCGAGAAGCCCGAGCGGCGTGAAGTGCGCGCGGCCGCAGCTCCTCGACGCGCTCGCGGGTCGGGAACTCCCACGCGACCTCGTGCTGCACGCCGTACGCCCGGACGAGGTTCCCGCGAATCGCGGCCGCGGCACGCAGCGAGATCTGCTGCGTCGTGATCGCGACCACGAGCGCCTCGAACGGCTCGCGGGTTCAGCGTCGGCCGGAAGCCCGGCGAGCGCCTCGACGATCGGCCCGAGCACCGGCTCGTCCGGCCGCCCACGCGCGGAACGCGCCGAGGTCGAACGGGAGGCCGAGCAGCCGTGCCGACCTCGGCCGCGGCCTCCGCGCTCCACGGCTCGATCGCTCACGCCGCCCGTCGGCGGCCGTCACGCGCACCTCCCGCCCGGCGACGACGCGGTGCAGCCCGCCCTCGTGCCAGACGGTCGCCCCGTCCGAGCCCGAAGTCGCGGAAGCGGACGGTCGAGAGGTCGAAGTCGTACGGCTGCGGGAATCTCGAGCAGCACGGACGATCAGTGAATCAGGTCGCGAGCCAGGCGGCGCCCGAGCCGGGAAGCTTTCGGCCGTCGACACTCGCGCTCGAGATGACGACCTCGCCCCATGCATCGGACACGACGAAGCCCTCGGCGCCGAAGACGCACACCACGGCGACACGCCCACGCCGGTACGCGACGACGTCCTCGCGGTCGCCCGTCGGGAGCCACTCGAGCGGCGCGGGCACGCCGGGAAGGAGCTTCCTGCGGAGAGCGAGCGCGTCCCGGTAAAGCGAGAGCGTCGAGTCCGGATCGTTCTCCTGGCGGCTGGCTGCGTACTCCCCGAAGCTCGGGGGTTGCGGCAGCCAGGGCGTCGCGCCGTCGCGCGAGAAGCCGGAACATTGGCCCGGCGTCGCTCCAGGGAAGCGGCACTCGGCAGCCGTCCCGGCCGACCTCGCGACCGTTCGATCGGATCCACACGGGATCCTGCCGCGCCTCGTCGGGAAGGTCCAGGACCTCCGGCAGCCCCAGCTCCTCGCCCTGGTACAGATAGACGGGGCCGGGCAGCCAGAGCAGGAACAGCACTGCAGCACGGGCTCGCGCCTCCCCGAGCGCCAGATCCACGTCGCCTCGCAGGCGTGTCCGCGCGATCGGATCGCTCGTCGACGAGGACACCTGATCGCGCAGTCCGTACCGGGTCACCGAGCGGTGGACGTCGTGGTTGTTGAGCGTCCACGCGATGGCGCCCGTCGGACGGGCGCCCTTCGCGATCTCCGCGACCGCCGCGAGGCTCCGCTCCACGCCCACGCGGAAACCAGCGGCGGACCACGGCTGGACGAGGAGCTCGAAGCCGAAGGTGGAGTGCAGCTCGTCCGCGCGAATGTACGCGGCAGCCTCGCGTCGCCCCCGGCGGCCCACGCCTCCGCGACGAAGACGAGCTCCCGGCCCGGCTGGTACCGGTCGGCGATCGCCCGCCAGCTGCGGTAGACGTCGTGGACGTCGGCGTGGTGCAGCATGGGGGACGGTCCTGCTCCGCTCGGGTCGAAGTCCGGAAGCCCGGCCTCCTTGACGAGCCCGTGCGCGACGTCGATGCGGAAGCCGTCGACCCCGCGGTCGAACCAGAACGTGAGGACGTCCTCGAAGTAACGCGCCACGGCCGGATGACGCCAGTCGAAGTCGGGCTGACTGGGAGTCGAAGAGGTGGAGATAACCACTGCCCGGGCTCCCGTCGGCCTCCATGACGCGGGTCCACGCGGAGCCACCGAACAGCGACTGCCAGTTGTTGGGTGGCTCGGAGCCTTCGGCGCCGCGGCCGTCCCGGAAGAGGAACCGGTTCCGGTGCTCGCCCCCGGCCCCTCGCAAAGGGCGGCCTGGAACCACGCGTGCTCCGACGAGCAATGGTTCGGGACGATGTCGAGCATGACGCGCAGGTCGACCTCATGGGCAGCGGCGAGCAGCCGGTCGAGCGCGGGCAGACCGCCGTAGACCTCCGCGATGTCGAGGTAGTCCGCGAAGTCGTACCCCCCGTCGCGGTCAGGTGTCGGGAAGCACGGGCTCAGCCAGATCGCGTCCACGCCGAGCTCCGCGAGGTAGGGCAGCCGGCTCGTCACGCCGTCCAGGTCGCCGACGCCGTCTACGTCGGCGTCCGCGAACGACTTGACGTACACCTGGTAGACGACCGCGTCGCGCCACCAGGCCGATGCCTCCTCGAGAGGAGTCTTCGCCAGCTCAACGCTCATCGCGGCACCGCCGTTGCCACGGGGGATGTGGACACCGAGCCATCGCTGGCGCGCACGACGGCGACGAACGAGACCGCTTCGCCCTTCCCATAGCTCCGCGGATCGAGGAAGACACGGTACGGCGCGCCGTCGTCGACACCGAGGCGCGTCCATGCCGTGGCGCCCTTCCTGCGAGCTGCGAAGGTGACGCTCCACGGGTCGCGTCCGGGAACCGTCGCGCTCAGGATCTTCAGGTTGGTGAAGCGGTCGGCGGCGAGCTCGACCGTCGCGCGCACGGCGCCGGGCCGCGGCAGCTGCGTCTCCGCGCGCAGCACCACGAAGTCCAGGGGCTGGATGACGAAGGACACGCGTCCGTTCGCGCTGCTTTCCACGAGCTTCACGTCCGACCCACTCCACTGCGTCCAGACGGCAGACGGCGTCGACGTGGTGAACGAAATGGACTGGTCATCCTCGCCGGCGTTGAAGACGGCGACCACCTCGCGGCGGTCGGCGAGGTCGAAGCGGCTGATCGGCGAGCAATCCGTCGCTGGCGTGCCGGACCACCGTGGAGCCGGTCGCGAAGGCCGGGAGTCGCTCGCGGAGCTCTGCGAGGTTCCTGAGCGCTCGCCGCCACGTTGTTGTCGACGGTGTCGACGTCGAACGACGAGCCCGGTCCCGATCGGCGGGCCGCCGACGCGCTCCTCCGACCGCCACTCGCGCGACCTGCGTCGGAAACATGTCCTGGCGGGCGGCCTTGTCGCCCCCGCGGCCGATCATGCCCACCTCGTCGCCGTAGTAGACGACGGGCGCGCCCCGCAGCAGGTACAGCAGCGCGTACCCGAGGCAGGAGCCGCGCTGCGGAGCTCGAGCCGCGGTCGCGTTCGTCTGGCTGCTTGATCAGGAGCGCCGCACGGCCCATGTCGTGGTTGCCGAGGAACGTCGCCGGCGTGGGCGCGATTCCGTCGGGCCGGCGGAAGTAGTCGTCGTCCGCCAGCCGGGGTCGCAATGCCGCGTGAGCCGGCGGAGCCGCCGGCGAAGCGCACGAGTGAGTCCTGGAGCGGAAAGTCGAGAACGTTGGGAAGTCGACGGTCCCGCTGGAAGATCGCGAGCTCGGCCGCGTCCGTTGAGCGGTCACCTCGCCGAAGATCTCGAAGTCCTTCACGCCTGCCGCCCGCGCCGCCGCCAGGATCTTCGGTGCCCAGGCCTTGAAGAAGGCGCGGTCGACGTGCTTCGCCGTGTCCACGCGGAACCCGTCCACCTTGAACTCACGGATCCAGTCGCCGAAGACCTTCGCGAGCCCGTTCACGACGAACGGCTGCTCGGTGAAGATGTCGTCGAGGCCGAAGAAGTCCCCTGCTCGAAGCACGCCGTCGAGCAGCTGTCGAACGTCGATGTCCCCGCGGTTGTGGTACCGCGTCACCTGGTTCAGCCACGCGGGCTTCTTCGAGGTCGCGGTTCTGCGGGAGCACGAGCGGCTGACGCGGCTGATACCGGGCGGAGAGGCACGGAAAGCGCTTCGTGCCGGCGTAGTGCTGCGCCGAGTACGGCTTGCCCTTGCAGTCGCGGTAGGGCACCTCGTCGGTGCCGCGATACGTCGAGCCCCCGGCCGGAGTGATGACGTCGGCCGTGTGGTTGACGACGACGTCGAGGTAGACCTTCAGGCCAGCCGGTGCGCGCAGTCGACGAACGCGGCGAAGTCGGCGTTCGGTGCCCAGGTGCGGGTCGACGCGCGTGAAGTCGAGGCCCCAGTAGCCGTGGTACGCGGCGCTGTCCCCCTGGACGGTACTGCTGGGCGACGACCGGCGTCACCCAGACCGCCGTGAAGCCGAGGTCCTCGAGCCGTGCGAGCCCGGTGCGCGTGTCGGTGCACGTCGCCGGTCAGCCCTTCAGGTCGCCGCCGTGGTACCAGCCCGTATCGGCCGGGTCGTAGCCGGTCGACGCGACCGCGGCGCCTGTCAACCCGCCGCGGTCGTTCGACGGGTCGCCGTTCGCGTACCGGTCCGGCATCACGAAGTAGATGCGCTGCGACGCGAAGGCGCAGTAGGTCGGCGGCTGCGCGAGCGCCTCGAGCGCGGCGCCGGTCGGAGGCTTCGGCGTCGCCGTGCCGCGACGCGCTGCCGCCGGTCCGCCGACCGCGAGAGCGCCGCGAGCGAGCGACGATCGCGCCGGCGCGGCGCCTCTACGTGAAGCGCGGCACCCGTCTCCTCGTCGAAGAAGTGGAGCGCGCCGGGGTCGACCGCGACGGGGACAGTGTCGCCAGCCGCAGG
Source organism: uncultured Gaiellaceae bacterium (assembly GCA_963805135.1). Lineage (GTDB taxonomy): Bacteria > Actinomycetota > Thermoleophilia > Gaiellales > Gaiellaceae > GMQP-bins7. The sequence goes on from CAWDSX010000024.1 coordinate 88,953, forward strand.
TCGACGCGAGGCGGGAAGTGCGCGACCAGGTTCTGGTTGGGCCGCGAGACGCGCCGGCGAGAGTGCTCGCGGATCCGCGCTCGCCCTCGCCCTCGACGGCACCCGCGCCTCGCGCCTCGCATCGGGCGGTCGGCGTCGATCTCGACGTGGAAGTACGCCATGACGCCGGAGCCGAGCGCCTCGACGAGCTCGACGCGCGCGTCGAGCGTCGGGCAGGTCCTGACGCGTCGGCCGCCGGGTACAGATCCTCCGCGCGCACACCGACGACGACGTCGCGCCCGTCGAGCGCGCGGATCCCCGGGTACCTGGCGACGCACGACGTGCTCGACGGCGAGCGTGGTCGCGCCGAGCGTCACGGAGACACGTGCCGGTCTCGCGTCGGGACCGTCCCTCGGAGCGAGGTTCATCGGCGGCGTCCCGATGAACCCGGCGACGAAGAGTTCGCGGCGTCGTCGTACAGGCGCTGCGGCGTGTCGACCTGCTGGAGCACGCCCATCTCATGACGGCGACGCGGTCGCCCATCGTCATCGCCTCGACCTGGTCGTGCGTGACGTAGATCGTCGTCGTGCCGAGCTCGTGCTGAAGCTTCGCGATCTCGGCCCGCATCTGGACCCGCAGCTTCGCGTCGAGGTTCGAGAGCGGCTCGTCCATGAGAAACACCTGCGGCTCGCGGACGATCGCGCGGCCCATCGCGACGCGCTGCCGCTGGCCGCCCGAGAGCTCTCGGCTTGCGCGCGAGGTACGGCGTCAGGTCGAGCATCTTCGCGGCCCAGGCGATGCGCTCGTCGATCCGTGCCTTCGGCATCTTGCGCAGCCGCAGCCCGAACGCGATGTTGTCGGCGACCGAGAGGTGCGGATAGAGCGCGTAGTTCTGGAACACCATCGCGATGTCCCGATCCTTCGGCGAGAACTCGTTCACGACCCGGTCGCCGATCGTGATCGTCCCGTCGGTGATCGTACTCGAGCCCGGCGACCATCCGCAGCGCCGTCGTCTTGCCGCAGCCCGAGGGCCCGACGAGGACGAGGAACTCGCCGTCCGCGATGTCGATGCGAGAGGTCCTGGACGGCGTGCACGCCGCCCTCGTAGATCTTGTCGACCTCCTTGAGCTGCACCTCAGCCACGTCCAGCCCTCCTTCGTCAGTCACGATCTCTCCAGACGTGCAAAGCCGGCCCGCCGGCCGGCAGCTCGACGCGCTCGCCGTCGACGCGGAGCGTCCTCGCCCGACGAGGGTCTCGAGCTCCTGCCGCCGAACGGGGCGAGCGGCAGGCGAACGGGCTCGTGCGCCGCCCGCGCCGCGAGGCAGAGGAGCCGCCTCGTCCCGCGCCTCGCGCAGGTACGCGATCGCGTCGGCGGAGACGTGGGCATAGCGCATCCCCCCGCGCGCGAGCGCGCGACTCCGCGGCGCAGCGCGATCGAGGCTCCGGTAGCGCGTCGAGCAGCGGCCGTGTCCCAGGTCTCGCGGCGGGCTCCACGGCATCGTCCGGCGCGCGTCCTCGCCCCAGTCGCCCTCGAGCCCGAGCTCGTCGCCGGCGAACACCATCGGCACCCCGGGCGTCGTCATCTGCAGGCCGACGCCGACGAGCTGGCGCTCGCGCGAGCCGGCGACGGTGCGGAAGCGCGCCGTGTCGTGGCTGTCGAGCAGCGACCCACGAGTGGAGCGACGCGTCCCACGGGACGCCGGCACGGAAGCGCGCGCATCGCCGCGACGATCTCCTCGCCGGGAAGCCGCGGGACGCCGATCGGGAAGCTCCGAGGAACCCGTTCGCGGGCTCGGCCGGAAGGCTCGTCGCCGCGCAGCCAGGTCCACACCGGGCGGCAGTGAACCGGCGTAGTTCATGGTGCCGTGCCAGCCGTCGCCGCGGCGAGGTCGGCGCGGCAGTCGTGCGCCGTGCTCGGCCACGACGAGGCCGTCCGACCGCGCTCGGTGATCGCGCCTCGCACGCCGCGGGCGACGTCGTGCGAGGACATCGTCGGCGCCGTGCCGGCCGGTCATGTTCGCGACGTCGACCCGCCAGCCGTCGAGGTCGAACGGCGGCTCCAGCCAGCGGCGCACCACCGACGTCGATCCGGCGTACATGCGCTCGCGGAGCTCCGCCGGACCCGTAGTCGAGCTTCGGCAGCGTGCGCACGCCGAACCAGCACTCGTAGCCGTCCTCGTAGCGCGTCGTCGAAGTAGAAGAACTCGGCGCTCCGGCTCACGGTGCTGCCCGGGCAGCGATGAACCACTCGTGCCCCGGCCGCACGTGGTTGGTGGTGAGGTCGCCGATCACCCAGATCCCGCGCGCATGCGCAGCGCGGACGAGCGCGGCGAGAGCGATTCGTCCCCGCCGAGCAGGGGGTCGACCGAATCGAACGTGGTGGCGTCGTAGCGATGCGTGCTGCCGCGCCGGGAAGACGGGTGTCAGATAGAGGATGTTCACCCCGAGCGACGGCGATGTGGTCGAGGCGCTCTGCAATTCCGCGACGAGGTCGCCGCCGAACCACTCGACCGGCGTCTCTCGCCTTCGTCCGTTCGGACAGCTCGTCCCACTCCCGCAGGACGGCCCACTCGGGCGGCTCGACGCCGAGCCCGCGAGGATGCGAAGCGGTCCGGGAAGACCTAGTAGACGACCGACTCGAGGTGCCATTCGGGCCCGCCCTGGTCGAGGGTCGCCACGAAGTCGTCGGCATCGGGGACGTCGAACGGCTGGAGGCCCACACCGTTCAGCCACGTGTAGCCGAAGTCACCACCCGAGAGGAGCCACCTATACGGCGTCGCCGGGTTCCAGACCGGGAACGTCGCGCGCCACCAGACGTCCGTCTCCGTCGTTCGGTCCACGGTTGCGCGCGGCGGCCTTCGGCTCGCTGTCGCGGAGGTACCGGAGGACGACCGCCTCGACGGCCGATCCGCGCGGCACGCGGAGGAGCACCGTGATGTCGTCCCCGGCTCGGACGGCGAGGTCCGTACACATGCACCTCCGAGCCGTCGTGGTGCGGCGTCGCGAGGAGTACATACACGTCTGCCTAGCCCTTGACCGCGCCCCGCGTGAGGCCCTCGGTGATGTAGCGCTGGAGGAAGAAGAAGAGGATGACGACCGGAATGGCCGCGAGGACCACGCCGGCGCAGAACGGCCCCCACTGCTGCGCGTACTTGTCGCTGATGAATCCGTACAGACCGACCGGGAGCGTGAACTTGTCCGTCGTCTGCAGGAGACGGCTCGCGATGATGAACTCGTTGATCGAGAAGATGTACGAGAGCAGCCCGACCACGGCGAGCACGGGCGTCGCGAGCGGCAGGATGATCCCCCAGAACACCTGAGCCGGCGTCGCGCCGTCCACGCGCGCGGACTCGTCGAGCGAGTCCGGGATCGAGTCGAGGAACCCTTTCATGAGCCACGTGTTGACGCCGAGCGCGCCGCCGAGTCCGACGAGGATGACGCTCGTCCGCGTGTCCAGGCCGAACGCGGGAAAGACGTCGCCGATGCGCAGGACGATGAGGTAGAGCGCGACGACCGCGAGGAAGGTCGGGAACATCTGGATGAGGAGCAGTGACATCATCCCCATCCGGCGCCCCCTGAACCGAAAGCGTGCGAACGCGTACGCCGCGAGCGCCCCGAAGAAGACCGAGAAGAGAGCCATCGCCCCCGAGATGAGGATCGTGTTCACGTACCAGCTCTTGTACGGAACGTCGAGCGCCTCCTGCTCCGTCCCGGCCTCGCCGGGGTGTCCGCTGAGGATCCGGCGGAAGTTCTCGAGCGTGACGTCCTCCGGGACGAGCTGAGCGCCCGTGAGCGACGGAACGGCGCTGAACGCCGCCGAGAGGACCGAGACGATGGGGAAGAGCGCGAACAGGATCGCGGCGAGGCTCACGAGGTAGCGCCACCAGTTGTAGGAGAAGATCGGGCGCCTTCCCGGAGCCGCTTCCGCGAGCCCGGGTACCGGCGACCGTCTCGGCGTGATCGAGTGTCGTCATCGAATTTCCTCCAGCGCCTTCGGTCCGCCAGAACGAGATCGCCGAGATTCCCGCGACGATGAAGAAGATGAAGATCGAGACGGCGGCCGCGAGCCCGTATCTCCGCTCCCCCACCTGCCTGGAACGCGATCTTGTACGTGTAGCTGATGAGGATGTCCGTCGAGCCGGCGACGGTCTGCGAGACCTGGTACGGGCCGCCGCCCGTCAGGAAGTAGATGTTGTTGAAGTTGTTGAAGTTGAACGCGAAGGACGCGATCAGGAGGGGCGCCGTCGCGACGGCAGCAGGGGGAGCGTCACCTTGCGGAAGACCTGGAGCCCACCGGCGCCGTCCACGCGTGCCGCCTCGGTCAGCTCCTCGGGCACGGCCAGAAGCGCGCCGGTGCAGACGAGGAACCAGTACGGGAACCCGAGCCAGACGTTGACGAGGATGCAGACACCTTCGCCCAGGTCGGATCGAAGAGCCAGGGAATGTCCGTACGGAGGGTCTGGTTGACGATGCCGAACTCGTCGTTCAGGAGCCCCTGCCAGACGAGGACCGAGAGGAAGGCCGGAATCGCGAAGGGGAGCACCAGCAACGCACGCTGGGTCCGACGCAGCTTCAGGCCTGGCTTGTTCGAGCGTGATCGCGAGGAAGAGGCCGATCGCGAACTGGATGAGGACGGAGAGGAACGCGAACGCGAAGGTCCAGATGAAGACCCGGAAGAAGGGATCGCGGACGAGCGGGTCGGTGAGGATCGTCTTGAAGTTCGCGAACCCGACGTGCGTCCTCCAGCCCGGCTCGAGGAGTGCACCCGACGGCGGCCTCGTAGGCTCCCTCGCCGTTGTCCGAGTACACCGTGTCGGTCTCGACGTCCGTGAACGTGTCGTTCGCCGGGTCGTAGACAAGGGTCGGCACGCACCTCGTTGGCGATGGTGAGGCCCTCCGGCTTGATGAACGTGTCCTCCCCGTCGGGATCTTGAGCGCGTTGAGCTCCGCGTCGATCGTGAAGAGGTCGTTTCCCTTGATCGACCTCGTAGCCCTCGGCGGCCGATGATCGTGCCGTTCTCGACGGTCGCGGATCCGGGCGCCAGCGGCTCGAGACCGTCCTCCGTGCCCACGAAGAGATCGCCGGTCGTGTCATCGTTGAGCAGGAGCACGAGCTCGCCGTCGCTTCTTCGCCGGCGTCGCCGTGTAGGTCGTCGCGTCCGCGGGGGCGACCAGGGATCGCTCCTCGATCGCCGACGATCGCCTCGTCCTTCGTCAGGTTGTGCAGCGTCGACCAGTTGGTGAAGGCGATGTTGACGTTCGAGACGATCGGGACCACGACGAACGCGACGAGGAACACCGTCCCCGGCACGAGGTACTTGAGCGGAACCAGTCGCCGGTCCGGGAACGAGGTAGACAGCGTCGATAGCGACCATCGCCGCTCCGATGACGAAGCGCTGCCAGCCACTTCCCGTCGGCGAAGAGGAACGCCGATCGCCCAGACCGCCAGGGCGTTCACGGCGCCGAGCAGGACGAGCTTGATCACGAGGCCGACGGTGCCCGAGAAGAACCCGATCGCCCTTGCGAGCAGTGACGGCTCCGGGACCGCCGAGTCGGATGCCATGGGAGCGCTGGGCACTCGTCACGGCGCCGACGACTCGATGCGTGCGGACAGCGATTCGGGCGCGCGCGGAGATCCTCGCCGCGGACCTCCGGCTCGCGCGACTGCTCAGCCGATCTTCTGCGCGATGCTCTTCTGTGCGCCGATGAACGACTGCCGGGCCGGGATCGAGCCCGAGCCCTTCGTCGAGCGGACCCAGGCAGCGCCGAGGTCCTGCCAGACGCTCGCCATCTGCGGGATGTTGGGCATCGGCACGCCGCCGGTCGACGCGGCGCCGAACGCCTTCAGGTCCTTGTCCTTGACCTGTGCAAGTGCCTTCAGGTTCGCGGGCGACCGGTCGTTCGCGAGCGCGAGCGTCGTCTGCGCCGCGGGCTGCATCATGTAGTTCGCGACCAGATCCTTCGCGAGGCTCTCCACGCCGTGAGCCGACGAGTACTTCGTGACCATGTAGCCCTGGACGCCGAGGAACGGCACCGACTTGATCCCGGGGACGATCGGCGGGAAGGCCGAGACCGCGTAGGGGACGCCCGACTTCCGGATGTCGGCCAGGAACCAGGGGCCCGTGATCCAGTAGGCGACCTTGCCCTTGAGGAACAGGTCCTTCGCGATCGAGTCGTTGACCTGCGAGCGGATCAGGCCTTCCTTGTTCCACTTGTCGATCAGCGACGCGTTCTTCAGGAACTTCGGGTTCGCGATGCCGATGTCCGACGGATCGAGGTTGCCGGCCCTGTTCGTGCCGAAGACGTAGCCGCCGAGGCCGGAGAAGAACGGGTACATGTGATACGCGTCGCCCTGCCCCTGCTGCACGGCGAGGCCGACCTGCGACTTCGTCTTCTTCTTCGACGCGAGAGCCTGCTTCTCGAGGTCCGCGAACGACTTCGGGACCTTCGCGAGCTTCGTATTCGTGACGAACGCGACGTTCTCGAGAGCGACCGGCGCGCCGTAGAGCTTCTTGATGGCGGTGCCGTACGAGAACGCGTTGAGCGCGTACGCGGGGAACTGCTTCTTCGTCGCCGCGGACGGCGAGAGCGGGATGATCGAGCCGTTGCCCGAGAGCTCGCCGACCCAGTCGTGCGCGCCGACGATGACGTCCGGCGCGGTGTCGACGGCGACCGTGGAGACTTCCTGGCGGATCGGGCCCGACTGCTTCTGGACGACCTGGACCGTGACGCCCTTGCTGGCGGCCCAGGCGTTGGCGACCTGCGTGACCGCAGGCACGCGGTCAGCGTCCGCCCAGATGACGATCTTCGCCGACTGGCTGGTGGCCGAGGCGCCGGTCGATACGGCGACCACGGCGACGAGCGCGCTGACGGCGAGCGCCGGCAGCGACTCGCAGCCTGCGAGAACTCAACATAGAGATGCCCTCCTTGAGGAACGAGAGACTGCGCGCCGAATGAAATGTTGTTTCATTCTCATGAAACGCGCCGAGAGCTTAACCGCATGGAGACGATCGGTCAAGCGACCAATAGTCTCACTGAACGCTGTTAAGATCGGGCCGGATTGACATGACAATCGTTTCCTCCCTAGAAACGACTCGCTGCCCCCCACGGGCGACGCCGACTCGAGGCTGATGGCCAGCCTTAGAGACGTCGCCGATCGTGCCGGAGTTAGCCTCGCAACCGCCTCGCGCGTCGCGAGCGGCTCGACGGCAGTCCGCCCCGCGACGCGAGAGCGGGTCGAGGGGCCATGCGCGACCTCCTGTACGTCCCGCCGGGACGGGTCGATGCCTCGGGCGCGATCGGGCTGTTCGTGCCCGAGTTCGGGAACCCGGTCTTCGCGGCGCTGGCCGAGGCGATGGAGATGCATGCGGCACGCAGCAATCTCGCGACGATTCTCTGCAACACGCACGGCTCGGCGGGGCGCGAGCGGGAGTACGTCCGCATGCTGCTCGAGCGCGGCGTCGAGGGAATGGTCTTCATCTCGGCCGAGATCACGGACGTCCGCGGCAGGCACTCGCACTACGCGAAGCTCCTCGAGCGCGGCGCCCGACTCGTCTTCGTCAACGGCGGCTCGGAGGATCTCGACGTGACGTCGGTCGGGGTCGACGAGCGCGCGGCCGGACGCATTGCGACCGAGCACCTGATCGCGCTCGGTCACGAGCGCATCGGCTTCGTGGCCGGGCACGCCTACGCCCTGCCGACGCGCGAGAAGAAGCTCGGACACCTCGACGCACTGCGCTCGGCGGAGTTGAAGGACGGACTCGTCGCCCACGCGGCCTTCACGGTCGGCGGTGGGCAGGAGGCGCTGCGCGAGCTCCTAGCGAACCCGGAGGCGATGCGCCGCCGACAGCGGTCATCTGTTCGAGCGACCTCATGGCCATCGGCGCGATGCAGGAGGCCGACGCGCATGGCTTGCGCGTCCCGGACGACCTCTCGATCGTCGGCTTCGACGGCATCGAGGCGGCGAGCTGGACGAACCCGCCGCTCACGACCGTCGAACAGCCGATCGACGAGATCGCGCGCACTGCGGTAGAGGCGCTCTGGAGCCAGGTCGACAGGCCCGGCCAGCGGCAGCCCAGCTACGTGTTCCGGCCGCGACTCCGTCCGGGCGGGACGACCGCGGCGCCGTCGAGCACACGCGCAACGTCGTAGAAGTCCTCGAAGGGCTCGAACGGCACGCCCCGCTCGTCAGGTACGCGGCGAGGCCGTCGCGAGCGAACACAGCGGCGCGGCGCCGGCCACGCAGCGGTCGGAGAACCCGTCGCCGACGAAGACGAACGCGCCGAGCGCCGCGACGTCCGAGCGCTTGCACGGCTCCCCGCACACGTCGCACACCGCCTGCTCGCGAAAAGCGGCACGCCATCCATCCGAGCGCACGTCCAGTCGGTTCGCTACGACGGGACCTCGATGCCGTCGCGCTCCAGCAGCGGCTCGATGAGCTCGTGGAACCCCATCGACACGACAGTGGATCGTGCTGCGCGGCGATCTCGGCGAAGCCGGGGCGAAGCGCGATGTTCTCGAGGAGGAACGCGACGACGTCCTCGAGCGGCGCATGGATGGTCGCCATCTCGACCGCGATGACCTCCTGCAGCGTCATCCGTCGGCCGAGCTCGGACTGCATCTCGACGAACACGTCCGTATCACCGAACTCCTCGATTGCGGCGTGCAACGTGTCGCCCGCGGTCGCGGTGCCGTCCCAGTCGATGACGAGGCGCGCGGGCATCGCCGTCTCATATCAGCTCACCACATCGCCCCGCGCGTGCAAGATGCGACCGTGAACGCCGGAGGAGCCTGACCAGTGCGAGGTTCACTGCTTGCGGTTATCGCGATCGGGTTCGTCGCCTCCATGGGCGCGACAGTCCTCGGGTACCACGTCCTCGCCGGGTCGAGCTCCGGCGCCAGGGAGAGCCCCGACGTGTTCGTGTCCCGCGTCGTCACCCAGATCGTGTTGGACGACTACGAACACGCCTGGGAGACGCTCTACCCGCCGCACCAGCGCATCGCCGGCTCCGACGAGTACGTCGCCTGCGAGATGCAGTCGCCCGTCGGGTGGAAGCTGCGGTCGATCTCCGTCGTCCGGGTGAAGGACCGCACGCTTCGCGTGCCGGGCGACACGGAAACGTCGGCGGCGAAGGCCGTGACGCTCCGCCTTGACCTCACGAATGCCGGGGCGAAGAACGCGTTCACGCACACGTTCAACGCCGTCGCGGTCGGGTCGCACTGGAGTTGGATTCTCACGCCGAGCCGCTACGAGCTGTACCGCAGCGACTCCTGCGGTACGAACACCAGCTAGCCGCTGAGCCCCCCAGCGCGTTCGGCGAGCCTCTGCTCGAGCGCGCCGATCCCGGCGATCTCGACCGCGACCACGGCCCCTGGCTCGCCCGCGATCGGCTCGCCCGCGGGGGAGGCGAGGATGTCGCCCGGATAGAGCGCGGTGCCCGCCGCGGCGAGCTCGACGGCCGCCGTCCAGTCGAAGCCGTCAGCGGCTGGTCGATCCGCGTCCGTGGTCACGACGACGGGCCCGAGGCCGAGCGCGAAGTCGCGGTCCTTGGGAGCCGCGACTCCGGATGCCCGCCACTCGGCCAACACCGTGAATCCGCCGATCTCGCCTCCGGCGCCCATCACCGCTGCCATGCGCGGGTGGACGACGAGACTGGACGATCGGCCCGGGGACGAACGCGCCGGGGCCGATGACGGCCGCGGGATTCGCGAACGCGAACGACGCCTGCTCGTCGAAGATCCTGATCGACGGCGGGTGCAGCACGGGCGCCAGCAGCACCGTCTCCGTCGAGCGGGTACTCGGCGTGCTCGCGCGCCGTTCCGCCACCGCTGAAGAACGACTGCAACGTCTGCGCGGCGAGGTGGACGACCCGATCGCCGTCGACCCGGCCGACCCAGCCCCGCTCGAGTGGATGGCCGACGGGATGGAACATGCAGAGCCTCATGGCTCGGTGTGTACCACGACGTCCGCGATCGCCGGCACCGCGCTGCGCACACGCTCCTCGATCGCACTCGCCCGGCCGTGGGCGTCGGCGAGCGATCCGGCGCCTCCGAGTCCCAGCGTGAGGAAGACGACGATCCCGTCGTCGGTGCGCACGAACCGGAGCTCGCGAGGCGCTGCACCGGTCTCCTCGCGCACGCGTCCTCGATCACGGCGGTGTCGATGTCGATCTCCTCCGCCGCGGCGGTCTCGCGGATCGGCTCGAGGTGGGTCTGCACGGAGCGGACCTCCGTAACCTGCGAGAGGATCGCCGACTCGACCTGCTCGGCGATGTCGTGCGCGCGCTCGAGCGGCGAGATCGCCCGGAAGCTTGACGTGGAGCGAGACCTCGATCCTCCCGTCGACGTCGAGGACGGACAGATTGTGGATCTCGCGGACGTGCGAGACCGTGAGCGCGGCCGCGAGGACTCGTTCGCGAATCGCGGCGTCTCCTCGCTGGGGCTCGACGTGGACGACGACGTCGATCCCGGGCAGCGCGTCGTGCAGCGCCTGCTCGACGCGATCGGCCGCGGCGTGGCCCTGGCCGATCGCCGCGTCCGGGGCGACGCCGATGACGACGTCGGCGAAGCGCTCGGCGCCCGCTCGCCGCAGGCGCAGCCTCCGCAGCTCCACCGCCGGCTCGAGCCGGGCGATCGCACGACGCGCGACGCGTTCGTCGTCCTCGGGCGAGCGGTCCATGAGCACATCGACGTTTCGGCTCGCGAGGCGGAATGCGGCCACGACGACGAGGCCCGAGACGAACAGCGCCGCGATCGAGTCGCCGGCCGGGAACCCGAGCGCCGCCGCTACGAGCCCGGCCAGCACCGCCAGCGTCCCGGCGAAGTCGCTGCCGAAGTGAAGCGCGTTCGCGAGCAGCGCGTCGCTGCGGTAGAGCCGAGCGCCGCGGAGCGAGACCATCGTCCGCGACCCGTCGATCGCGAGGACCAGGGCGATCGCGGCGAACGTCCACCAGGTCGGGTCGACGTCGACCTCGACGACGTCCGCGAGGCGGAGGATCGCCACGACCGCGATGAGGACGCTGACCGCGGCGAGGAACCCGGACTCGGCGAGCGCGGCGAGGTTCTGCGCCTTCCCATGGCCGTACGGGATGGCCGCGATCCGCAGGACGTACCGCAACGGAGACGGCGAAGAACGTCAGCAGCGCCGCGGCGAGGTCGGTTCCCGAGTGCGCTGCCTCGGCGAGGAGGCCGAGGCTCGAGCTCGCGAGCCCGGCGGCCAGCTTGATCGCGACGAGGAGACAGGCGGCCCCGACCGAGACGAGCGCGGTGCGCCGCTGCGGCGACATGTGCGAAGGCTAGGTCAGCCGACGGCGGCGTACAGCGCCCAGCGGTCGGGAACGCCCTTGAGCTCGTGCTCGCCCCGCTCCTCGAAGGCGATCCCCGAGCCGGCGACGAGGTCGCGGACCGTGCGCGTCACGAGCACCTCGCCCGGCCCGGCGAGCGCAGCCACGCGGGCGCCGATGTGCACGGTGATCCCGGAGATCCAGTGCGGGCCGCGCGATCACTCACCGGCGTGGAGCCCGCGACCGGATGTCGAGCCCGACGAGCCGCACTTCGTCGCGGATGTGCTGGGCGCAGCGGATCGCACGCGCAGGGCCGTCGAACGTCGCGAGCAGCCCGTCGCCGGCGGTGTCGCTGAGCCGCCCGCCGTGTAGCGCGAGCACGTTGCCGGACCACCTCCTCGAAGCGGTCGAGCAGTGACGCGCCAGCTGCGTCGCCGATCTCGCTCACCTGTTCGGTCGATCCGACGACGTCGACGAAGAGCACTGCCGCGAGCACGCGATCGGCGTCCTGCGACTCCGCCCGCGAGCCCGTGACGAACTCCTCGATGGCGCCGAGGAGGTCCGAGTCGGGCAGCGGCCAGTGGTCGGCACTGTCCCGCTCGACGAGACGCGCGCCTGGATGTGCTCGGCGAGGTACCGTCCGTGCCCGACGCGGACGTACTCGTTGTCGCGGCTGTGGATCACGAGCGTCGGCGCCTCGACGAGCGGGAGTGACGTGCCGGACGTCGAGCTCGAAGATGGATGCGAGCCTCGATAGCGCCGTACCGGGGTAGCGGCGAAGCGCTCGACCCGCCCCCACCATTCGACGATCCCGGGCCGATGCGCGACCGAAGGGCCGAGGATCCCGCGCCATCGTGCCGTTGCCCCAGTTCGCCTCGAGGTGGCCTTGCAGATATCGTGAACGTGCGCGGGCATGCCGGCCGGGTAGTCTCGTCCCGAGCTAGCCGCGCGAAGCCGTTCAGAGCACGAGTGACGACGATCCGCTCGGGGTGGGTCGCGGCGGCCATCAAGGCGAGCTGCGCCGCGTGACCCTGCGCGATGATCGTAGCCCGACCGAACCCCGCCGCATCCATCACCGCGGCTACGTCATCGACCCAGACTCGACCGGCAGCACGCCCCCGGGGACTGGGTCGGACATGCCGAGCCCGCGCATGTCGAACCAGAGCACGCGCCCGAACCGAGCGAGCGCCTCCAGGAACTCGACCATGAACGGCATCTCCCAGACGACCTCGAGGTGGCTCGCCCAGTCGATGACGAGGACGAAGCTCGCGGTCACCCGCGCCGAAGACTCGATATGCGAGGTCGACGTCTCCGCTCGTGACGTACTGCGTCCGGGCGAGCGGCACGAGCGCGGCTAGAGGTTGCCGCGAAGCGCCTGCTCGCGCTCGATCGCCTCGAAGAGCGACTTGAAGTTGCCGATCCCGAAGCCGCGCGAGCCGTGCCGCTCGATCACCTCGAAGAAGAGGGTCGGACGGTCCTGGACGATCTTCGTGAAGAGCTGCAGGAGATACCCCTCTTCGTCGCGGTCGACGAGGATGCCCATCGAGCGCAGGTCGTCCCAGTTCTCGTCGATCTCGCCGACGCGCTCACGGACGACGTCGTAGTACGTCTCCGGCGTCGCGATGAAGAGCACGCCGGACTCGCGGAGCGCCGCGACCGTCCGCACGATGTCCTCGGATTGCATGGCGATGTGCTGGACGCCCGGACCGCCGTGGAACTCGAGGTACTCCTCGATCTGGCTCTTCCGCTTGCCCTCGGCCGGCTCGTTGATCGGGAACTTGATCTTCCCCTCGCCGTCCGTCATCACCTTGGACATGAGCGCCGAGTACTCGGTCGAGATGTCCTCGTCCGAGAAGTGCGTGAGCTGCGTGAAGCCGAGCACACGTGCGTAGAAGTCGACCCACTCGTCCATGCGGCCGAGCTCGACGTTGCCGACGACGTGGTCGATCGCGATCAAGCCGACGCCGCGCGCCGGGCCGCCGTTCGGCGAGACCGACTGAAACCCGGGGAGGTACGGGCCCGAGTACTCGGAGCGGTTGACGAACGTGTGGATGTTGTCGCCGTAGGTCGCGATCGCAGCGAGCTCGACGCGACCGTGCTCGTCCTCGACCCAGTGCGGCTCGAAGACGCCCCGCGCGCCGCGCTGGACTGCCTGCCGGTACGCGTTCGACGCGTCTGGCACGGCGAGCGCGACGTCGCGGACGCTGTCGCCCTTCGTCGCGGCCCACTTGCAGACCTCGCTGTCCGCGCGCAGGCCGCTCGTGACGACGAAACGGATCTCGCCCTGCTCGAGGACGTACGAGGCGCGGTCGCGGACGCCCGTCTCCGGCCCCGCGTAGGCGGTGCGCGTGAATCCGTAGGCGTGCTCGTAGAAGTACGCGGACTGCTTCGCGTTCCCCACCCAGAGCTCGAGGTGGTCCCAGCCGTCGAGCGGCATGAAGTCGTGGTCGGTCATGGGTCCGATTCTAGGCCGCCCGAGCGCTCGAGGGCCGACGGCGCCCGAGCACGATCCCGGCTGCGATCGCGAACCCGCCGAGCACCTGCAACAGTCCGAGTGGCTCCGAGAGCAGGATCACCGCGAGGACCGCAGCGACGAACGGCTCGATGTTCGCGATGAGCGTCGCGCGATTGGCGCCGATGCGACGGATCGAGCGGAACCAGAGGACGTTCGTGACGACGAGAGGGCCGATCGTCGCGAAGACGAGCAGCGCCCAGATCTCCCACCCGAGCGACCAGTCCTGGTCCCGTGTCTGGGGGATCCCCGAGAGCGCGATCAGGACCCACGTGCACGGGAGAACGACTGCGCTGATGCGCGCCACCGAGTACGTCTTCGTGAGCGGCGCGAAGACCACGGAGTATGCGGCCCAGGTGGCGGCCGTGGCGATGCCGAGAACGACTCCCGTCAGCGACGCCGAGACCTCGCCGGCGGCACCGAGGGCGACGAGGGCCACGCCGGCGAACGAGACCGACGCGGCGACCCAGAACCGCCCCGATGCACGCTCGGTGCCGAGAGCGAGGCCGAACAGCCCGGTGAAGACGGGGATCGCGCCGAGGAGGATCCCGACGGTGGAGGCCGCGGTCAGATCCAGCGCGAAGACGAAGCACAGCTGGTTCACCCACAACGTCAGCGCCGCGAGCGCGACGAGCCGGAGGTGGCCGCGCGCGATCCGCAGCGTCCCCTCGACGGCCAGCGCGAGCGCGACGAAGATCGCAGCCGCCAGTCCGTAGCGAACGGTGGCGTACGAGAGCGGCGCGAGCCCCTCGTCGAGGATGACCTTCGTGACGCTGAGGTTGAGCGCCCAGAGGAGGACCGTCGTGAGGAGCATGAGCTCGACGGACGTCGGTCGCCGCATCGGCCGACCGTACCGGCGCTAGGCTTGCGCGCGATGGCCGAGCCGACGCGCGACGACATCGACGCCCTCGTCGGGCCCGCCACACCGCACTTCGCCTACCAGCTTCGCGCGCGCGTCCGCGAGCTCGTCGAGGATCTGCCTGACGACCATCCGGTCCGGAAGTACGGGGAGGAGAAGATGGAGCTGCTCGACCGCCTCGGGCACGCCTCCTCGCTCGCGGAGGGCGGTCCACGCGAGCCACCGTCTCGCATCGGCTGGGAGACGATCCCGTCGTCCGCGCCCGCGTACGATCCGCTTCCGAAGGCCGAATGAGCTTCGAGGGCGCTTCGGTGCTCGTGACCGGAGGGTCACGCGGCATCGGCAAGGCGATCGCGCTGCGGTTTGCGTCGCTCGGTGCGGCGCGCGTCGCCATCGGCTACATGCGAGGGGACAAGCCGGCCGAGGAGACGGCCGACGAGCTGCGTGCACTCGGGGCCGAACCTGTGCTCGTGCGCGGGAACGTCGCGTCGGCGCGCGTCGCCGAGGAGGTGGCCGCACTCGGCCCGCTCGACGTCCTCGTCCATGCCGCCGCGACGGGCGTCATCCGCCCCGCCTTGGAGACCGAGGACAAGCACTGGGACTGGACGCTCTCGGCGAACGCGCGCGCGCTGCTCTCGCTCACGCGCGCGGCCGCGCCGCACATGCCCGAGGGCTCCTCTATCGTCGGGATCTCGAGCCTCGGCTCGGAGCGCGTTCTCGACAACTACACGCTCGTCGGCGCCTCGAAGGCCGCGCTCGAGGCGCTCGTTCGCTACCTCGCAGTCGAGCTCGCGCCGCGCGGGATCCGCGTCAACGCCGTGTCCGCAGGCGTCGTCGAGACCGGGGCGCTCGAGCACTTCCCGAACAAGGACGCGATGCTCGAGATGGGCAAGCGGAATCCCGTCGGTCGTATGGTCACGCCCGAGGACGTCGCGAAGGTCGTCACGTTCCTCTGCTCGCCCGACGCAGACATGATCCGAGGCCAGACCGTCGTCATCGACGGCGGCTGGAGCTTGCTCACGAACATCGGGGCTACTGGCGCATGAAGCCCTGACGGGCGGCCGAGACGAGCGCGACCGCCTCGGGGAAGAGCACTCGCATGGCGTCACGGAGCGCGAGCGCCTGCGCGTCGGACGGTCCCTCGACCTGCATCTGTCCGAGCGCGGCCGCGGTCAGCTCCACGGCCGTGCTCAACGTCAGCGTCGCGAACTGCTCGCGCTGGGTCTCCTGCACCGTCTCGGCCTGACGCTCCGCGAAGTCGCGCAACGCGCCGAGGAGATCCTCGGGATCGCCGCCCCCGAAGGGGAAGAAGCCGCCGCTGCCTTCCATCCGTCCAAGGGTACAGAGGCGTGGATCACACGCGGAGCCGATACAGCATGCCGCTCGTGTTGTCCGCGATCCAGACGGAGCCGAGCCCGGCAGCGAGGCCGTGGACGTCGACGCGTCCCCGGGCCGTGGCGACGGTTCGGACGCTCCCGTCGGCCGTCAGGCGGCGAAGTGCCGTCATCGTCGGCAAGCCCGTTCGGTCGACAGCCGGAGTCCGAACCGGCACCCACAGCGCTCCGGCGGCGGACACGACGTCGATGCCGGTACCGCCGATGTCGACCGTTCGCCGAATCGCACCGCTCGCCGGGTCCATCTCGACGAGCGAGACGCCTCGTCCGGTGATCCAGAGCCCGTCGCCGAGGAGCGCAAGACGCTCGGCGGCGGCATTGCTGTCGCCCACCCTGCCGAGCCGCGTCGCCTCATTCGAGGCCATGTCGATGCGGAACACCGTGTTGTCACGGTGGGTGATCACCCAGGCCTGTGTCCCGCGGAACACCATGTCCGCCGGACCATCGCCGACCGGGACGCGGGCGACGACCCTGTTCGCCGACGGCGAGACGCGCAGGACCGCCGCTCCCTGGTCGTCGGCGACCCAGACTGCGCCACCGCCGATCCAGACGTTGTACGCGGCGCTCGCAGCGATCTGGATCCGCTTCACGATACGGCCGTTCGCCGGGTCGAGGCGGTAGAGCGTCGAGCCAGTGTCCAGCGCCCACACCGAGCCGAGCCCGACCGCGACGGCGATCACCTCTCCCTCGAGTGGCACGGCCGTGATCCTGCGGCCGCCCGGTAGACGCAGGCGGACGAGTCGTGCCTGCTCCTTGCACGCGATCCACGCCGTGCGCCCCTGCAGCGCGAGGGTCATCGTCGGCCAGTACGGACCTGCGCCCGCGCACGCACGTACTGCGTACGCCTGCGGGATCCGCCCGGTCGCCATGCTCGGCGAGCCCTGAGCCGCGCCGGGTGCAGCAATGCCGGCTGCGACGATGACGACGAGCGCTGCGAGCTTCATGCGGCCTCCTAGATAGCGACGAATTCGCAGTAACTTTACCGACGAACTCGCAGCAAGTCCACCGTATGATCCGCTCCGTGGCAGTACGCAAGACGCGCGACGAGGACCTCCTGCAGGAGCTCTACTCGACCGGGCTCCTCGTCGGGCTGCTCGTCGACGCCGAGTTGGGAAAGATCGGCGTCCCCGACCGGCTCTTCTCGTTCATCGGCTGGGTGACGCGACTCGAGCCCGTCACGCCGGGGACGCTCGCGGCGGAGACGGGGCTCCCGCCGACGACGATCCGCGATTACGTGCGTCGCCTCGTCTCGGCGGGCGTCGCCCGCAAGGTGCCCAACCCCGCGGACGGCCGTTCGTACCACCTCGTCCTCACGGCAAAGGGCCGAAGCATCGCTGACCGCGGATGGCCGGCTGTCGTCGCTGCCTTCGAGCGGCTCGACCGACATCTCGAGCGTCCCGCCCGAGACCACCTCGCAGCGATGCGTGAGCTCCGCGAGGCGGTCCGACTGGCGCTGGCCGAGACGGCTCAGGCCTCGAGATCGACCAGGTAGCCGGCCTCGACCTCGCGCTGGAGCTCCGACACCGCACCCTGCGCCGACTTCAGCGCTGCGGCGAACGGCGATGCTCCCCCGGGATCGAGCTCCTGCTCGAGGCGACGCGTCGCGGCACCGATCTCGTCGAGCCGGGCGGGTGTCGAGAGCTGCGGGGGGTCCCCGATCACCTCCCGTAACGCCCGGGCTGCAGCCTCGGCGTCCTCGATGCCCTCGGGCGCCTCGCGCTCGCGGAGATCGGCGAGGCTCGCGATCAGACCGTCGAGGTCGCCTCCGCCCGCCGAGTCGGCCGCGACCTCGCACAGCGCCGCGATCGACACCGCGGCGCGCAGCTCGGGCCGCCCCGACACCACCGAGCCGTCGCCGCGAACCGCGAGCCACCCGCGCGTGCCGTCGGAGACGTCGATCGAGCACACGTACACGCGCCGCCTGCCTCGGCCTCGGTCGCGAGCACGCCCGAGACGGCCGAGCCGTCCCCCGTGGCCGCCACGGCCTGCTCCGCGGCGCGCTCGAGCTCGTCCTCCAGGCTCATGTCGCCACAATAGGCGGCGTGCCGACGGTCGACGCCAAGGAGCTGTTCGCGCCGCTCGGCCCCTCGTACGACCGCGTCGGCGCCGCGCTCTCGTTCGGCCAGGACCCGCGCTGGAGGCGCTTCCTGGTCGAGCCGGCTGCCGCGAGACGGTGGGCACGTGCTCGATGTTGCGACGGGCACGGGCCTCGTCGCCGCGGAGCTGCTGCGTCGCGGCTTCGACGTCACCGGCGTCGACCAGAGCACGGAGATGCTCGCACGCGCGAGGGAGCGCTTCGGCCCGCGGATCGAGCTCGTGAACGCGTCGGCCGAGGAACTGCCGTTCCCGGACGACTCCTTCGACCACCTGACGGTCACCTATCTCCTGCGCTATGTCGGGGATCCCGGAGCGACACTCCGCGAGCTGGCACGTGTCGTGCGCAGCGGAGGCGTCGTCGCCTCGCTCGAGTTCGGCGTGCCGACCGGGCTTGCGCGGCCGGCCTGGGAGCTCTACGTCCGTGCAGGTCTGCCGCTCGCCGGGCGCGCCCTGCGGCACGGCTGGAGTGAGGTCGGCGACTTCCTCGGCGGCTCGATCCGCTCGTTCTGGGACGCCTACCCGCTCGAGCGCCAGCTCGAGCTCTGGGCCGATGCTGGCATCACAGGGATCGACGTGCGCAGGCTGAGCCTGGGAGGCGGCGTCGTGCTTTGGGGTCGAAAGACATGAGCGCGCCGTCGGCGAGGCCGGCCTGGTACGCACTCGAGGCCGGCAGCTGGCGCGACTACTTCACGCTTCTCCATCCGCCGTACACGGCATGGCATCTCTCGTACGTCGTCATCGGAGGCTGCCTCGCGCCAGTCGTCGCGTGGGGAAGGCTGGGCGCAGCGGTGCTCGCATTCGCGCTCGCAGTCGGAATCGGCGCCCACGCGCTCGACGAGCTGCGCGGACGGCCGCTGCGAACCGGAATCCCGAGCCCCGTCCTCGCCGGTCTCGCCGCGATCTCGATCGTCGGGGCGTGCTTGATCGGCGTCGTCGGAGCGATCACGTTCGAGCCGTGGCTCGTCGCGCTCGTCCCGGTCGGACTCTTCCTCGTCCTCGCCTACAACCTCGAGCTCCTCGGCGGGCGCTTTCACTCGGATCTCTGGTTCGGGCTCGCGTGGGGCGGCTTCCCCGTCGTATGCGGGTACGCCGCCGTCGCAGGGAGTCTCGACGTCGCGGCATTGCTCGGGGCGGCGTTCGCAGTGCTGCTGTCGCTCGCGCAGCGCACGCTTTCGAACCACGTGCGCTTCGTCCGGCGCCGCGTCGTCAGCGTCGAGGGGTCCGTGGAGCTGCGCGACGGGTCGATGTCGAAGCTCGATGCAGATGCGCTGATCGCAGCGGAGGAGACGGGCTTGCGACTGCTCGCGGCGACGTCGCTGGTGCTCGCAGCCGCTCTCGTGGCATTCCGGATCTAGAGTGGCCGCGTGTCCACGGTTGCCTGGATCCTCCTCGGCGCGCTCGTCCTCGCGGCAGTCATCGTCGTCGCACTCGCGCTCGCAGTGAGGCGCTCACATGCCCGCGCGGTCCGCACGGAGCAGCTCGTGTCGGAGGCGCGGCGTGCGGTCCGAGCGGTAGCGGAGGAAGAGTCGGCCGCACAGGCGGAGCAGCTTCGCGTCGCCATCGCGCGAGCCCAGGCCGATTCGCTCTCGGCCTACGTGTCCGAGGAACGCCGGCTCTCCGACCAGCGCCGCGGCGAGCTCGCGGTGCGCGAGCGGGAGCTCTCCGAGCGGATGGCCGAGCTCGTGGCGGCTGTCGAGCAGCGCGTCGAAGAGCGGCTCCGCGCGTGGGAGTCCGATCTCGAACGCGCCCAGAACGCGCTCCAGGGCTCGGTCGCGACCCTCGAGCAGCGGATGCGTCAGCGCATCGCCGACGTCGAGTCGCGGGTCGCCTCGGAATCGGACGAGCTCGACGCCACGATCGACGAGCAGCGCGCGGCCGCCGCGAGGCTGCGGGAGGAGCTCGAGACGAGCGCGCGCGACGCCCTCGCGAGGTCGCTCGAGGAGGTCCAGCTGCAGGCCGACGATCGTCGCCGCACGATCGACGAGCTGAACGAGCGCCTGCGCCAGCACGAGCATGCGGTGACGGAACAGGTCGACCACGCGGAGAGCGAGGCCCGCACGCGCATCGAGCTCGCATTCGCCGAGCTCGAGCGACGCCAGGTGGAGCATGTCGAGCGCGCGATCGCTCGCGAGATCGACTCCCGGAGCGAGGCGGGCGCCCTCGAGTTCGAGAACCGGATGCGTGCCATCCGCGAGGAAGCGGCCGACCGGCTCAGGGAGGAGCTCGACCGCATCGCCGAGTCGTTCCTCCGCCGCGCCGACGGCCTCATCGCCGCCGAGTTGCAGCAGGCCGTCACCAAGGCGTCGCAGCGGATCGACGACCGGCTCATCGAGCTCGCGCGCCAGTACGAGGCGCAGAGAACCGCCTGACCGAGTCGGAAGGGATGCCCCGCGGAACGGCGAATCACGCGCGCATGGCAGAGACGACCGAGACGCCCCTCTGGCACGAGAACGAGCCAGCGAAAGTCGAGAGCTGGCGGCTGCACATCCTTCTCGAGGCCGGATACCCCGTGCACCTCGCGGAACGCATCGCCGCGAGCGAGGTCGATCTCCACGACGCCGTGCAGATGCTATCCCGCGGTTGCGATCCCGTGACCGCCACCGAGATCCTGCTCTAGCGGCCGCCTCCAGGGTCGCGCCAAGCGACAGCACGCTCGCCCAGACGAGATCGACCTACCTGGACGTGTCCCACCGCCGCTGGAAGTATTGCCGGGCGCGAATTCGCGCTTTCCATGTCCGATCCGCTCGCCCTCGAGAACTTCGCTGCGACGCTGCTCGTCTTCGGAGCTCCAGTCGGGTCGATGCTCGTCGAGCACCGACGGTTTCGCGGCGATGCAGGGCGTCGGTGGTCTGATCCGACGTACTGGCAGTTGCAGGTATGGCAGATCGCCGGCCTGCTCCTCGGAATCTTGCTCGCCAAGGAAGCTCAGGGTGCAGCGCTTCCCGGGAACGAGTGGCTCTGGCCAGTACTTGGATGCGCAGTGGGACTGACAGGTGTAGTCCTACGCTGGTGGGCGATCTGGACCCTGGGCGCCTACTTCACCCGCAACCTGCAGATCGCGGAGGACCACAAGGTCGTGGTCGACGGGCCGTATCGGTACTTGCGGCATCCCTCGTACACCGGAGCGATCCTCATGTTCGCGGGTGTCGGACTCGGCCTGGCGAACACCCTGAGCCTGGCAGCGTGCCTCGTGCTGCCCGCGATCGGCTTCATCCGACGTATTCCACACGAGGAAGCGCTGCTGCAAGCGGAGCTCGGCGAGCCCTACGTCCAGTACTCCAGTCACACGTGGCGCCTGCTACCGCACGTCTGGTGACCTTTCGTAACCCGGGCTATCCTCCATGCAATGCTCCGGATTGAGCGCGAGCATCGATTCGACTGCTCGGTCGAGGCGGGATTCGAGTACATCACGGATATCGACAACTGGCCGCACTACTGGCCCAGTTTCGTCCGGATCGAGCCGGGTTCGAAGTGGAGCACTCCAGGGGACGACGCGGTGACTGTGGTCCGCCTTCTCGGTCGGGAGGTCCAACTCCGGATGACCATGAGCCGCCTAGAACCGAACCAGCTCGTCGAATACAAAAGCCGTCAGCCCGGGCTCCCAGATACCCGTCATGAACGGCACTTCGTGTCGGACGACGGACGCTTGAGATACCGCCTCGTGGTCGAATACGAGCCGAGAACTGGATTTCGCGGTCTGTACGACCGGTTTCTCGTACGGCGTGGCATCGAACGCGCCCTCCGGCGGACGATTGCCAATCTTGAGGCGCGGCTGCCGGCTTTGGCAGAGGAGGCCACATGATCAAGCGCATGACTCAGTGGAGTCCTCGCGAGGGCATGAGTCGTGAGCAGGCACTTCGATACTGGAGGGAGGAGCATGCACCGCTTCTCGAGAGAGTTCCGGGAGTTACGCGGTACGTGCAGAACCTCTGCATTCCTGGACCGGATGGAGCCGAGCCGCCCTATGCGGGTCTCGGGGAAGTCTGGTTCGAGAGTCTCCCCGCCGTACGAACGGCGATGGAGAGCGCCGAATGGCACGCGGTCATTACTGACGCAGCGACGTTCATGGATACGGAGCGGATCTCAGCGGCGTGGGCCGATGAGCACGCTGTCTTCTAGAGGCATCCTTCGACTGCTGGCTTGAGCACAAGCGCCAGGCGACCGGACATAGCTCAAGCGACATTCCCGCCGCACACTCGCGCAGGCGACCGGCACAGACTCTGGGCGCCTCCGTGATCCACGGACCAGGCGACCCAAGCCGTTCGGTCACCCTTGCATGGGTTCGGCTTACTGAGCGACGGGGGAGCTCCGCTCGATACGGAAATCAGTCCCGTGGACGGTCAGCTCACCCAGATCGGCAACGAGGGCTTGTACGAGCGGCGTCTTCATATCAGCGTCCATCGCCGCCTGGTCGGGAAACGTCTCAATGAAGTACAAGACCGTTTCGTCATCGGAATCGACAGTCACGATGCTCGTCCCTCCCAGAGCTTCGACATCTGGGCGCAGCTCGACCATACGCCGGGAAAGCTCGGCCTGCTTACCCGGCTTGGCCTGGAACCGGACATTGATATGAATCGCTTTGGTCATCTCGTCCTCTCGAATGGTCAGCGGAGCAGTCGTAAGCGTAGGGCCTAGCGACCACCCATCCCGTCAGGGAACACCACCGAACACTCGCACGAATTCGTCGTGTGACATTCCCGAACACTGGCGCATGACGGCGTTGCCCATCCCGACCGTGCGGGTACCTCTACTCCGATGTCCGAGTACGAGCGCTACCCCGGCGGCGACAGGTTCGAGCCCTGGCAGGACCAGGAGTGGCCGTCCACTGGCGGCGTTCCCGCTCGTATCTCGGCGAGGTCGGAGAACGGGAGATCGCCAAGCTCAGCGGATCGAACGTCGAGGCGTACGTCCTTCAGCACGACGTCTACGGAGGCGATCCTCCAATCATTCCCGAGATGATCCCGCTGTACGCGCCCCCTCCCGGAGAGGCATGGGATAGCACGATCCATCACTTCCGCTGTGTCGAGTGCGGATGGGATCTGCTCCTTTGGGATGCCAACTGACCAAGGGACATTCCCGCACACTCGGGCAGCGGGCGGTCTTGTAGCTCGGCAGCCGCCTGGGTCACCGCGGCAGCGGGTTCGGGCCGGTGGCGGTGACGAGGCGCTGCGGCATCCAGTCGTCGACGTGGCTGAAGCCCTCGAAGCGCCCTTCCTCGTCCTCGACGACGTCGAAGAAGGAGCGCCGGTAGAACTTCACGTGGGTGAAGTCCTCGAACAGCACGTAGACCGGCTCGACATCGGGACTCTGGAACTGCTGCCCAGTCAGCGCGGCCCGATGCACTCGCGAGAACTCGTCGAACTCCTCACCGACGACGACGCCGAGGTGCTCGAGGCCCATCCGGTAGACACGCTGGTGAACGGGCGGGATGAGCTCGATGCGCGTGACCGGAGTCCCGTCGAGGACATCGAGCGGCTCGGCGAGCACGAGCAAGGAGATCGGACGCCCGTTCCAGACGCTCTCGCGGTTCGCCCTCGCATGGCGCTCGAGAAGCGTCCGCTGGTGGACGTACAGGTCCCAATCGGCGACGCGGACGGCGAGGTGGCTGAGTGCGTACGGTGAGATGTCGATGCCGCGGGCAGAAAGACGGTCGCGCTGCATCGCCGCGAAGGCTCGATAGTCGCCGATGATCTCGGCGATCGGATCAGACGTCACCACGTGGCATCCTCCGCGATCGTACGAGATGCACGGCGAGCATACGGTCCGGGTTGGTCTCGCGTAGGTAGTCAGCTTGCCGACGCGACGCTCTTGAGAAGCGCTTGACCTCGGCATCGGAGCGGAGCCCCTCGTGCTCGTCAAGAGACATTCCCGATCACTCGTACACTGGGACGTTGTCTCGCCTGGAAAAAGGGGGCGGCGGCCCGGCCGCCCCCTTCGTTCTCCTGGCAGCGGCGCCTACTTGGCCTGTGCGCCGATCTGCTTCATGAGCGTCAGCGAGTCGAAGTACTGGCGACTCGACTTGATCTTGTTTCCTTCGAACGTGTAGAAGACGGCGCCGGGCGTCTCCTGAAGCTTGCCCGAGGCTGCGATCGTCCCTTGTGCAGTCGTGAGCGGGCCGGTGTGAGTGCCCTTCCAGGTCACCTCGAGGGCGGCCTTGTTGCCGCTGGCAACCGAGCTCGTCACGGTGCCGACGACGTCCGGAAATGCCGTCTTCCAGCCCTTGAAGAGCTCGACGATCTTCTCCGGCCCGTCGACCTTGCGCTCCGTTCCGAACTCCTCGTACCGGGCGTCGGAGGCGAGGACTCCTCGCAGGAGCTCCCAGTCGCTCTTGTTGAAGGCATCGATCTGCGCGCGTGCGAGCTTGACCATCTCGTCGGATTTCTGGACCTCGGTGAGAACTGCGGTCATCTCGTACTCCTCTCATCGATCATGGGCGGCGCGAAACAGCTGCCTCGGAGGTCTAGCCTCCGATCAGCTGCTTCGCTTCGGCTAGGACGGGTGTGGTCGCGAGCTAGAGCTACGCGCGCGTGACGCCGTTACTGTGGACGATGACCTTGCCGCTCGTGATCTTGGGCTCGTTGGGGATCAACGTCTCGAGCTTCTCGTCGCGGATCCAGGTCGCCACGAGGTTCGACGACTCCTTGCCCTGCTCGGCCGTCTCAAAGAGACCGAGCGAGCTGAACATGCCGTCACCGGCCTCGATCAGGTAGTAGCCGGCGAAGCCGGGCAGCTTGCTGAGCTTCGGGACGAGGGTCTCGTTGACCTTCGTCGTGAGCTCCGTCGTGCGATTCTGGTCCACACCGTCGTAGCGGCGAATGGTCGCGAACATGTGATGCTCCTTCGCTCCTATCAGGACAGGAGAGTCCGAACGAACTCCCTGCTGCGCTCAGGTCGGTGCGACAGTCGAAGAGGAACGTGCCAAGCCTCGACGGCTTCAGAGACAACCAACGCGCTCATCCACCATAGCTGCGGTAGGGACGCGCCGTGTTGCGTCGCACGAAGGCAACGCTCGAGTGACCCGAGGACAGGCTAGGGCGTCGCGCCGCCCTCGTCTTCCCAATCTTCGACTGGTCTGGCTTCGGCCGAGTCGACCGTCCATTCGCCTCCGACTTCTCGCCGTAGGGCCTTCCCGCAGTTGGGGCAACGCCGCTCCGTCGCTTCACGGAGTGGCGCGTCGCCGGGGCGCTGATCGCGGATTCCACGCGTGACCCGCAGTTCGGACAGGCGTCGTGTTCGCTGTCCAAATCGGGTGTCGTCATTGCTTCGAACGTAGCACTGGCCTCATCTGGCCTCTTCCGATGACTCGCCGCGACGCGCCCTAGCCGCACCGTGGTCGCGCTCGGACGAGATCTCGTCCTCGACTCTGCCTCGGCGCATGGCGTCGTACACCGCGTCCCAGTGATGTGAGACCTCTCCCAGTGCACGGGCGGTGGTCAGGGCGGCTTCCTCGAGCCGCGCGTTCACTCTCTCGACCTCGGCCACGCGCTCCTCTAGCTCGCGCCACCTTTCTCCGAGCTGGCTCAGCTCCTCGGCAACTACCTCGTAGTCATCCATGCGTGGACATGATCACGCCGCGCTCAGCCGACCGTCAACTCCGCTTGGTCCGCCTAGGACGCGTTCACACCTAGGCAACATCGAGCCCGGTGACGTCGTTGTGTGCGGGCTTCCCTCGCTAGTGGCAGCGGGCGAAGGCTCGTGGGTCATGGGCGCTCGTGCCTCGCACGGATAGCGTGAGCGCGTGGAAACCGTGCTTGATGCCGTCGCGGCGTTCTGGGACTACCTTGCCTCTGTCCACCGCGTCGCGCTCGCACTTGCGCTCAGCTGCCACCTGGCGAAGACCGTGTGCGCGAGCCGTGCGTGGCGCAATGTCCTCGTGGCTGCCTATCCCGACACACGCGTCGGCTGGCTTCCTCTGTACGCCGCGTGTGTCGCAGGCGCCGGGGTTAACGCGCTCTTCCCCGCCCGCATCGGAGACGTCGTTCGCCTCACGATGGCGCACCGTGCGATCAAAGGGTCGACGTACACGACGCTCGTCAGCTCGAGCCTCGTGCTGACGATCGTCGATGCGCTGTGCGTGATCGCGCTCTTCTCCTGGGCGGTGACGCAGGGCGTCTTGCCCAACCTCGACGTGCTCCCATACTTGCCGAGCTTCGACTTTGCGTGGTTTCTCCGGCACGAGACCGCCGCCGAAGTCACGCTCGTCGTCCTTGCCTTCGGCGTCCTCGCCCTCGGCGTCTGGATCCGAGCCAACGTCGCCGAGTTCAGGCAGCGTGTCCGCCAGGCATTCACCGTCGTCCGCACTCCTGCGCGGTGGGTCCGCACTGTTGTCGCCTGGCAGCTCGCCGAGTGGGCGCTTCGCCTCGCGACGGTCTGGTTCATGCTCGGCGCGTTTCGGATCGAGCAGTCGGCCCGCAACGTGCTGCTGGTGCAGGCGGCGGAGAGCCTCGCGACGCTCGTACCCATCAGCCCCGGTGGGATCGGGACACAGCAGGCGCTCCTCGTCTACACCCTCCGCGGTAGCGCATCGCGGTCGGCCCTCCTGGCCTTCAGCGTCGGAATGAAGCTAACCCTCACCTGTGTGAACGTCATCGTGGGCTTCGCCGCGATCCTGCTCACGCTGCGGACACTGAGGTTCCGCCGTGCGTCCGACCCGGACGCTGCAGCAAGCACGTCCTGATGCTCACGTTCTGCAGACGCGCCGAGTAGCGCCTGCCCCGAGATCCTCTGGTCGCGTCCGAAAAAGCCGCTCGGGATGACTCTTCGGCCGTGCGGGGATCTCAGCGGACGGTCACGCCGGCCGGGCGGATGTCGGTTCCCTCGCGGTCACGAACGTAGTGACCGCCGTGCGTTCCGCGGACGAAGCGAAAGCCCGTCCGGCGGGTGCTGCTCGTCCCGATGTTGCCCGCGAGGTAATCGCGCAGCTCGTCGACCTCGACGTCGAGTAGTTGTGCCAGCTGCTTCTCGATCTTCAGTGCTCGTTCGCCGCTGAGCATCGGCACGATTGAAGCGAACGCTCCGGACAGCCAGCGAGCCAGCATGCCAGCTCGTCACTCAGGCGACATTCCCGCACGCTGGCGCAAGCCTGCGTCCTCTCGCCCAGCGGCCAGAGAGCTCCTTAAACCGCGCCGGGCTGTCCGGAAAGCTTGCGGTGTCGCATCAGCCTTCGACCGCGTCTCTCGCGCACCGTGCCCTTCCCTAGCGCATACGCTCGACCAAACCCTCCAGGACGGCGAACCCGTCGTTCCAGATCTCCGGGTCGCCGAGGTCGACACCGACGACAGCCATCAGCTCCGCGGGCGACGCCGACCCGCCGGCCGTGAGGAAACGCTCGTAGCGCTCCGCGAAGCTGGGCTCACGCGAGCGGGCCACCAGCCCGGCGGCGAGGAGGAACGCGAAGGTGTAGGCGTAGTTGTAGAAGCGCGCGCCGACGAAGTGCGGCAGCGAAGCCCACCAGAGCTTGCCGCTGCCGAGCTCGTCGGTCACCGCGTCGCCCCAGACCTTCGCCACCGCGGCCTCGCAGAGAGCGTTCAGCCGGTCCGCGGTCAGGGCTTGGCCCTCGGCGCGAAGCGCATACGCAGCCTGCTCGAAACGCGCGAACGCCGCGAACATGTACGCGGACATGACCACGTGGTCGAGCTCCCGTGCGAGCAGCGCGCGGCCCAGATCCTCGTCGGTCGAGAGGAGGTGCTCGACGAGAAGCAGTTCGGCGAACTTCGCTGGGACCTCCGCGAGGGCGATGCCCTGCTTGAGCGAGTTGTCCGTCTGCGCCTGAGCGGCCAGCCCCCAATTGGTCCCATGCCCGAGCTCGTGCGTGAGCATGACGAGATCGCGCAGCTGCCCGGTCCAGTTGACGAAGACGAAGCCCGGCACGCGCGTGCTGGGCCAGACGCAGAAGGCCATGCTCGGCTTCCCGCGCCTCGGCTCGGCGTCGATCCGGTTCTCGGAGAAGAAGCTCTCGGCCTCCGTGCCGAGCGCCGGCGTCACGGCCCCGAACGTGTCCACGACCAGCCGGCGGGCCTCGTTCCAGGGCAGCAACCGCTCTTCGACGGCCGCAGCCTGCAGGTCGACGGCGTCCAGCCGCTCGAGGCCGAGCAGCGCCGCCTTCCGGCGGTACCACCGATGTGCGATCTCGACGTGCGCCTCGGACGCGGCGAGTAGCGCCTCGACCACGCCGGCGTCGATCTCGTTCTCGAGGTTCGTCTGATCCATGGGGTTGTCGTGGCCACGCAGGCGGTCGACGGCAAGCCGATCGGCGACGAGCGAGTCGTAGCAATGGGCGAGCACGGGCAGAACGGGTTCGAAGAGCGCAGTCGTCGTCTCCTGCGCGCGCCGCCGCACGTCGCGGTCGGGATGGGAGCGCGGGGCCGACTCGAGCTCCGAGAGCGGCCACTCCCGCTCGCCCGTGCCGTCGTCGAAGCGGGCCGAGAGCGGGCCGAGCGTGCGGTCGCGGAGGGTCTGCCAGGCTGTGCTCGCGCTCGCGTCGCGGGCGGACAGCGCGCGCTCCTCGGCCGGCGAGAGCATGAACGGGCGGAACCGCCGGACGCCGAGGAGGTAATGACGGTCCCGAGCCACTGCGTCGTCCTCGGCCAGCGCTCGGGCGCGGTCGTCGGGAAGCGCCATCCATGCGAGCTCGAAGTGGCGGATCGCGTCGTCGAGGCGGGGCGAGCGGCTGTCGACCCACGCCCGGATGTCGAGAACGGCCGGGTTCTCGCTGTCGGTCTTGGTGAGCATGAACGCCCACTGCCTGGCCTCGGAGCGGGCGGCCCGAATATCTGCGAGCTCGCGCAGCAGCGCCCGCAGGCTCGTCGGCTCGATCGTCTCCAGTGACTTCGCCGACCATCGCTCCACGAACGCGGCCGCGTCCGCCACGGCGGCCTCGAGCCGCTCCTTCATGGCCTCCTCGCTCGGCGCCAGCGGCGTCAGGTCCCAGCGAATGCCCTGTGCTCCCGACTCGACGGCCGTCGTCACTAGTCGAGCCTATCGGGCAGACGGCGGCAGCTGGTCGCTCGGTGAAGAAGACGCCGTTCCGCTCCGGACCGACGCCTCTTGAGACCAGTCTGACCGGGATCGAGCTAAACACCACCCGCGGCGATTGTCGTCGTAAGCGCAGAGCACGCTCATCGCGTCGCCCCTGGCCATGCACTGCGCTCGCCCGGGCTCAAGCGACATTCCCGCACACTCGCGCATCCGACGGTCCCGCCCCTCGATCGCCGTGGCCACGCGGCGTCGCGCTTGGTGCACTAATCCGGCGAAGGCCCCCAGCGCAGGCCGTACTGCTCGGTAAGGCGAGGAATGCTCTCGCGATCCACCTCGAGCCCATGCTCGGCGGCGATTGCGCCGAGCTCGATCGGATCAGGGGCGCCGGCGGATCGTTCGAGGAGCTCGACCATCTGCTCGAAGTACCGTTCGAACCCCGCGGGCGAGATCACTTCGAGGATGCGAGCCGGCTCGTCGCCTGCGTTCCAGAACGTATGCCATTGACCCCTCGGCTTGAAGATCAGGTCGCCCGGGTGCCCGTAGACGACCTCGTCCCCGAGAAGCGCACCCAGCCGTCCCTCGAGAACGAAGGTGTACTCGTCCTCGCGGCTGTGCCTGTGGAGCGGCGCTGCTAGAGCTCGTGGCGGAATCGGATGTTCCACGAGCGAGAAGCCACCGCCCGTCTCCTCCCCCGCGAGCATGAACCGCACTCCCATCGACCCGAGCAGTCCCGCGCGCCCGTCACTCGGGCCGAGGACGCGTGCACTTCTGGATTGCATCTGACTCCTTCCTCTGGATCAGGTGATCATGTGGGCGATCGCGGGCGGACGCAATCCCGTGGAGCTCAAGGGACATTCCCGCACACTTGACGATCCGGTGCGCACCCTCCTTGCCGCCCGGAAAGCACCTAGACTCCCTTGGTCAGCTGGCCACGCCGGTGCGCGGAGGGCGCGATGAATGACTACGAGATTCGGCCCCTTGACGCCTCCACGTGGGATGCCTTCGCTCGGCTCGCCGAGAAGCACAAGGGCATGGGGTTCGGAGGCTGCTGGTGCACGTGGTTCCACACGCGAGAGGGCAGGCCCGAGGGCGAGATGGGCCGCCCCTGGAAGGAGCGTCTCGTTCGCGAGGGGAAAGCGCACGCCGCCCTGGTCTTCGACGGCGACGACGCGGTGGCGTGGTGCCAATACGGCTCTCCCGAGGAGCTTCCGCGCATCTATCACCGGAAGGAATGGGAGGCCGGTCTCACGGGGGAGCCGCCTGCCTATCGCATCACATGCATCTTCGTCGACAGGGACTATCGGCTACAAGGCGTAGCAGCGGTGGCGGTTCGTGGAGCCCTCGATCTGATCGCGAAGGCGGGCGGCGGCGTCGTGGAGGGCTATCCGCACGACCTGCAGGGCGAGAAGGTTCGGTCCCAGTTCCTCTACAGCGCCACGCGCAGCCTCTTCGAGGAGGTCGGCTTCAGCTACGAGCGGCCCAAGGGAAAGAAGAATTGCGTGATGCGCACAGCCGTTTCACCCGCCGAAGCCTCCTGACCGGCTCCTGTCGGGTGTTGCCGGCGACGTCGTAGCTCGAGCGACACTCCCACGCACTGGTGCATTCGGCGTGCCGTGACTCGTCGGCAGATGAGCCCTCTCGGATCGCCACTGGCAAACGACATCCGAGGAGGGCTCGATCGGCTTTACGTCTCGGAGAGGTGTCGAGAAGGACGCTAGACGCTCGTCGTCGCGCGCTCGGGAAGGCCGACCGCGACTCCAGCGTCGACCTCGAAGTACGTGTTCTCGGCGGCATCTCCGACCAGCGTGTCGAGGGAGTCGCGGAGGGCGTCGATCGAGTCCGACTCCCAGAGACAAACGCCCTCGGTCTTGTCGTTGCTCGGATAGGCCGCGTGGAGTGTCGGGGCTCCGGGCCCTTCCGGGTTGAGAGACCAGAAGCGAGCCGGGTCCTTGATCCGGTGCTGAGCGACGATGTACATGGCGGCACTCCCTTCGATTCGCGATCCCGGTGCGGGATCGGGTGTCACGACAATCTGCACCCGGAGCGCCGCCCTCGCTTCGGCTGAACCACCCAACCTGCCCCGGCGGGCGGCTTGGGTACTTCCACCCACGGAGGCGGATCAGACGAGGTCGTGCTGGTAGGCGTATGCCGTGGCCGCGGCGCGCGTGGAAACGCGCAGCTTCGCGAGGATGTTGCTCACGTGCCGGTCGATCGTCCGCTCGCTGAGCACGAGCTCGGCTGCAATTGACCTATTCGTCGCGCCGCCGGCGACGAGTCGCAGCACCTGCAGTTCTCGTTGTGTGAGTCCGTGAACACTTGCCGCTCGAACACTCGCGCTGAGTGAGTCGACGCGTGAAACATCCGGAACGGCCCCTAGTCGGTCGAACACCCTGCGGGCGGCGTCCAACTCCGACGCTGCCGCATCCTCGTCCCCGATCGCTCGGCACCCGAGACCCACGAGGACGCGGACACGTGCGACCTCGTAGGGCGCCTCGAGCTCCTGCCATGCGCGCAATGCCTCGCGAAACGCCACCAGAGCCCTGTGGGACTCCCCTTCGATGAGTGCGAGCGCTCCTGCGCCTGCGAGGACATCGCCCGCAGCATGTCGCTCCGGTGAGCACGGGAGATGTTCTCGAGCTCGCGGCAGGCGCCGCGCGCCTCCTCGACCTCGCCGACGGCCAGCATGATCTCGACGTAGGCAGGAAGCAGAGCCGCACGCGCGTGCGTCCTCGAGGTCTCGTCAAAGACCCGCCGCATCGCCGACGCCGCGGCGTCGCGCTTTCCCTCCTCCAGGCGCAGCAGCGCCAGGCCCGGCTGCGGTTCGAACCCACGCCGACTGGCCTCGCGATACGACTCCTCGGCCGCGCTCCGCTCGCCTCGAAGCCGGTGGACCTCTCCCTGTCGGTAGAACGCCTTCCCGCAGACGCGTTCGTTGAGCACTCCCTCGACGAAACGCTCGCCGGCTCGGCGCGCCTCCTCCAGAGCCGCCGTCCCACGCGCCCTGAAGCTGCATGATTTCTGCGCGGCGCACGAGGCAGACGCCGGTGTGGGCCACCATGTCCGGCTGCTCCTCGCACCAGCGGGTCAGGGCGTCGGTCGACTCGCGAGCGCGGCGCAACTCGACACGCTCTGCCAGAACCCGATCGTGTTGCAGTAGACGATCCCTGCGACGATCGGCGACAACTCCCCGGTCGT
This sequence comes from uncultured Gaiellaceae bacterium, assembly GCA_963805135.1. Taxonomy (GTDB): domain Bacteria; phylum Actinomycetota; class Thermoleophilia; order Gaiellales; family Gaiellaceae; genus GMQP-bins7. The sequence continues at coordinate 121,249 of CAWDSX010000024.1, forward strand.
GACCGTCACCATCACCTCGTCCAGCAGCCGGAGGCCGTCCTCGAAGCGCCCCTGCCTGACGAGGGCGTGACCCTGCTCGTGCACGCCGATCGCGATCAGATCCTGGTCTCCGAAGCGCGTGCCGATCTCGGCGACTTCGCTCGCAGTTGCGTATCCGGCCTCGTGTTCGCCGGCGATCGCGTGGGCAACGAGGTCAGGGATGCGCAAGTAGCCACGCTCCGCGCAGTCCTGTCCGTCGCGCTCGAGTAGCCGCTGCCCGCGACTGAACCAGCCGGTCGCGGGACCGGTCTCCCCGCGCAGCATCTTGTTGTGCCCGATCGAGCACGCGCAGTACACGGCGCGCGGGATACGGCCGGTGCCGAGGTAGGCGTGATGCGCACGCTCGAGCGCGCGGACGTAGTCCTCGTCCCGCCCCAGCATGTAGGCGGATGTCGCGAGTAGCTCGAGCTCCTCCGCCCCCAGAGGCGCTACCTGGTCGGCTCGCGACAGGGACTCGAAGGCATCGGGCCACGCCCGCCGAGCGAAGGCCTCACGCCCCCGTGAGACGAGCTCGACTTCCTGCATGCGACTGAATCTAACTGGGAGGCTGCGACGATTCGTGTATGCAGATCTTCCTGGAGACCGAACGCTTGCTGATGCGACGTTTCACGGAAGACGACGTCGCCGAGCTCGTCGAGCTCGACGGCGACCCCGACGTGATGCGGTTCATCACCGGCGGTCGAGCGACGCCGCGCCGCGAGATCGAGAACGACGTCCTGCCGGCCTTTCTCGGCTACTACGAGCGCTTCGCCGGTTACGGCTTCTGGGCCGCCCTCGAGAAGTCGACCGGACAGTTCCTCGGTTGGTTTCACCTCCGACCCCCGGAGGCCGCCCAGCCCGGTGAGGTCGAGCTCGGCTACCGGCTACGAAGATCGGCGTGGGGTAAGGGTTACGCGACGGAAGGCTCGCGCGCACTGATTCACAAGGGCTTCACCGAGTTCGGTGTCGAACGCGTCGTTGCGTCCACGATGGTTGTGAACGTCGCGTCGCGACGCGTGATGGAGAAGGCGGGCCTGAGGTTCGTGAGGACGTTTCGCCAACCCTGGCCTTACCACATCGAGGGTGACGACGAAGGCGACGTCGAGTACGCGCTGCTCAGATCAGAGTGGGAGCAGTGGATCGCAGGGGAAGGCGCTGGGGGCGTTACCGCGAGCTAGGCCGTCAAGCGACGCTCCGTGACACTCGCGCACCTGGTGCCGCCTCGCCCCAGGCGGTCCGGGGTTAGGGTCGTGGCTGACTCGATGCCTCTGGAACCCGTAGACGAGGGTCATCTCTCAAGGGCGATCGAGCTCGCGCGACGATCGCGCGAGAAGGGCAACCATCCGTTCGGCTCGCTTCTCGTGGATATGAAGGGCGAGGTCGTCCTTGAAGCGGAGAACACCGTCGTCACGGGTCATGACATGACTGCTCATGCCGAGCTCAGCCTGGTGCGCACCGCCAGCATGCAGTTCGACGTCGAGGCGTTACGAGAGTCCACGCTCTACACGAGCACCGAGCCGTGCGCGATGTGTTCGGGTGCGATCTACTGGTCGGGCATAGGACGGGTCGTCTATGCACTCGGCAGCGAGCAACTCATGGGCATCGTGAAGGACGATTCGGGATCGTTCACGTTGGCGCTCTCGTGCCGTGAGGTATTCGCGCGAGGTGGGCGAGCCATCGAAGTCAGCGGGCCGCACCTCACAGAACGGGCGGCAATGGTCCACCAGGGGTTCTGGGGCTGACAGCCGGTCGAGCTTCCCGTCGGATGTCCTCTTCGCTCGAGCGCAGAGCGCTGTCAGCATGGCGTGCTGGCTGTCAGCCGGGCGCGCGAGCTGCCGGCGGCAGGCTCATCGTCGCCTTCTCGGCGAGCAGTGGCGTGGCGGGAACCTTGATCAGACCCCGCGTCGGCCGGTCGAGGTCGAAGGTGACGAGGACGAGAAAGCTGACGAGCACGGCTGCGGCGGCGATCGGGACGATGCCCCTGCCGAGCACCGAGAGGTAGAGAGCAAGTAGGCCGAGAGCAGCCGCCGCGCCCAGCAGTTCGAGCCAGAGCACTGCGCCGGGGACGCGGTTGTTGAGGCCCGAGATCCGGACGGTCTGCTGGTCGATCATCTCGTTCAGGCTCTCCACGTAGAGCCGCGGCGCGCTGTCGCGTGGACGGCCGTCGAGAGCCGCGCCCGCGAGACGCCAGAGTTCGCGTTGCACCTGTCCCTGCTGCACCGAGGTCGCGCGAATCGCAGCGCTGCCCGGGATCTCGTACGTGACTCGGATCGCGAGGTCGTTGTAGCGACGAAGGAGGAGGAGCGAACGGGTTCGTTGCGGCTCGGCGACCGTCTGCGCACGGAGGTAGGCCGTCCCGATCGTGTTCGCGTCGGTCACGACGTCGGCGCGGCGGTCCTGGTAGCGACCTACAGCAAGTGAGAGGCCAAAGGCCAGGATCAGGCCGACCACGCCGAGCAGCGCTCCCTGCAGAACGCCGATCGGCTCGCGATACCTGTCCGAGTGCCCGCGCATGTACCGGCCGGCGAGCACGCCGAGAGCCCCGGCACCGCCGATCACCACGAAGATGAGGAGCCCGAGCTCCCAACTGCTCAACCGGAAGAACACGGCGCAAGCAAGCTAGGTCAATTGGCGGACGGCGACCTGCACTCGCCTAGCCAGTGTGCATTACTTCGCCGCGTGGACACAGGTTCCCGTGCCCGAGACGCACTACGCGGCGAGCGGCGGAGTCCAGATCGCGTATCAGGTGTTCGGCGAGGGCCCCGAGCTCGTGTGGGTACCGGGGTGGGTTTCGCAGCTCGACCTGTACTGGGGGGAGCCCACGCTCGCTCGGTTCCTTCGCCGCCTCGCAACGCTCGCGCGCATGGTCGTCTTCGACCCGCGCGGCCGCGGCCTCTCGGATCGGGTCAGGGTCGAGAGCCTGCCCACGCTCGAGGCGAGGATGGACTACATCCGCACGGTGCTCGACGACCTGGGAGTTCGGCGAGCCGCGATCGCCGGAGACTCGAGAGACGTTCCTGATCGATCGCTCGGGCAGGCATGCTCTTCTTCGGCATGCGCATCGCGGTCATCGGGCCGAGTGGGAGCGGGAAGACGTGGTTCTCGTCGCAGCTCGCGGAGAACCTCGGCCTTCGTCACATCGAGATCGACGCCTTGCATCACGGGCCAAACTGGGAGCCGTGCAGCCGCGAGGAGCTCCGTGAGCGGGTCGCTGCCGCAACCGAGGGAGACGGCTGGGTCTCGGACGGGACGTACCACCAGATGATCGGCGAGCTCGTGTTCGAACGCGTCGAGACCGTGGCCTGGCTCGACCTTCCGGTACGGCTCGTCATGTGGCGGCTCTTGCTGCGCACGTACCGTCGAAAGAAGCACGGAACCGAGCTCTGGCACGGAAACCGCGAGGGTCCCTGGCGCGAGTCGGTCCGATACCTGATCTGGCCGTCTCTCAAGCGTGGCTTCGAGAATCGCAGGCGGCTGCCGGGGCTGTTCGCCCGGCACCCGCACCTCTCGGTGCACCGCCTGCGCTCCGACGAGGCGGTGCGAAGCTTCGCTGACGCCCTGCAGGCCGCGCGGACGGCGCCTTAAGCAGGCGGACCCGCATCGTCGCCTGGGTTCAGGTGCGCCGACTTGGCCTGGTCGAGCGACATTCCCGAGCAGTCCCACCACGCTGAACTGCTGCCCGGGGGGCACGCGGCCGGATCCGGATCCACCCGCAAGCGGATACCTAGTAGCGCCCTGGTGCCTGTCGACGGGGCTGCCAGTCGTAGGGTCTCCCGCATGACGTGGGTACGAACGCTCGCGCTCGGCAGCCTGATCGTCCTGACACTGCCGGCACCCGCAGCACCTCAGGGAGAAGCGACGACGATGACGATCCGGCTGATCTCGACGGCGACCTACTCGAAGGTGCTCACGGATCGACCGCCGACGAACGAGGCCAGCAAAGGCGACGTGCTCGTAGTCGGGTCTGCGCTGCGCAACGCCGTCGCGCAGTTCGGCCGCTCGAAGGGCGCCGCGGTAGGAAAGGACACGGTGATCCTCACGATCCGCTCGCGTACCCGCGCGGATGTGATCGTGGAGTCGACCCTTCCAGGAGGCTGGCTCCGAGCCGCGGGCCACGTTCGTCTGGGCCCGAGGCAGACGTACCCGGTTACCGGGGGGAGGGGAAGGTTCGCGAACGCCCGTGGTACGGGAGAAGCGATCGCCTTGGTTCACGAGGGCCAAGGCAACAAAAGGCTCAAGGTCTATCGGCTCGTGCTGCGCTGAGCCGACCATCGACTCGCGTCGCGACGTCGTGTTGCGATCCAGCGAGCCTCTCTGCGCTTACTGGGAGCGCGTGGTCGCTCTCGAGCCCGCGGACTGTGATCCGAGAGCGCCGGCACACGGGCGTGAATACCGACCTCGACTCGAAGGAAAGGATGTGAAGTCCACGCTCGCCTTTGCCGCCGCCGCCTGGGCCATCGCCATGGCGCTCGGCCCGGTGCTTCAGATACGCCGAATCGTCGACTACAGAGCTCGCGTGGCGTCTCCACCTCGTTCTTCGTCCTGCTCATCGGCTTCGGCCTATGGGTCGCCTAGGGGGTCGCTGCGGCCAGCACCGCGCTGATCGTTCCCAACACCGTTGCGGGGATCGTCATGGTGGGGACGATCGGAATGGCGATCCGATAGCGGTAGCCGCCTCCGGGCTCTTCGAGCACATGTCCGCACGCTCGCGCAGGCGAGCATGATCTCGCCATACAGCCGACGGAGACGGAGGAACGCATGCGACGCCTGAACTTCTTGGAAGACGAACCCTGGGACGAAGCAGGGGACGACCTCAAGCGCGCCCGCTGGTTCGGACACCCGTTCGGCGCCGACATGCTGGGCGCGTCTCTGACCGAGTACCTGCCCGGGTCGCCGGGAGGACCGTTGCACATGCACTACGGCGTCGAGGAGATGTTCTTCGTGCTGAGCGGAACACCGACCGTTCGCACGCCGGAGGGCGAGGAGCGGCTCTCGCCCGGGGACGTCGTCTACTTCCCCGAAGGCCCGGACGGCCTGCATGACTTCTCGAACCCGTCGAGCGAGCCGAGCCGCGTGCTCGGCATCTCGTGCAAGCGGTTCCCCGACGTCGTCGCCTACCCGGAGCGCGGTGTTGCGTGGGTCGCCACGCGCCATCCCGAGCGCCCGGTACCCGAGGGCGGTGACGAGGGGATCATCGCCCGCTTCGAGCTGCCGTGAGGGGTCGAGCGTTCCGAGCGACGCCCCGACGCCAGCGCAGTGGAGCTTCGCCTGGACCGGGTCTCAGCCGGGGAGATAGCGCTCTCGCAAGCCGGTGGTCGTACGCGACGGCAGTACCCCGGCGTCGAGAAGTCCCTCGAGGGTCATCGTCGAGAACGTCGAGTCGTTCGCGAGGAGCGCGCGGTACCGCTCACAACCGTCGGCGTAGTCCGAGTTGCCAGCGGGGTGGACGACGACGTAACGGCCCCAGCCCCACGCGTTGCTCACGTGCTGCAGCATCGACAGCAGGAGCAGGTGCTCGAGCCACATCACCGCCAGTCCGGATCTGCCCTTGAGCTGGTCCGTAGCCCCGACGTCGAACGCGCCTGACCTCTCGGCGACCCCCAGGTAGCGGGCGAGGTTGCCCGGCCGTGGGATCTCGGGCTTCGTCCACTCGTGGTACTCGACGTCGACACCGACGATCCCCCGCGTGCCGTCTCCGAGGTCGAGCACGAAGGCGGTATCGAACGCGCGCAGGCTGTTCAGATACTCGGGATCCAGGCGGCCCGGCGAATGCGCAAAGCGGACCTCGGCGACGGGACCGGGCGCGTCGGGCCACCACGCGTGTACCGCCTCGTTCGCGAGTGCGAGATCAGCGGCGAGGTCGCCGAAGAGGTTGAAAGCAAGTGCCGGCGACCAGAGGAGCTCGGCCCACAGGCGCTGGTGGTCGACGGTCTGATGCGGCTCGACGACCGACGTTCGCGCTCTCACCGCCCCCCGCGGAGCTGCGGTGAGGAAGTTCGCTCCCGTCTTGCGTGCGTAGTCGAGCGGAAGGCGGCTTCCGACCGGGCGCGACGGCTTGCCCCGTGTGGGAGCAATCGGCTGCGAACCGATCGGGTGGCCGTGCGCTTCACGCCAGCGCGCCTGGTGCAAGCGCACAGTTCGACGGAACTCGGTCATCGCCGGGCGTCCGGGCACGTGGTCGTCGTTCTCCCAGCAGTGCAAGGCTTCCAGCTCCTCCCTCGACGGCCCGTCGCCCATCTCGGGATCGTAGGCCCGCCCTGTCCGTTGAGGCCGCCGTCCCTGGTCGCGGCGCGCGAGCGGCGCGGGCGATGCGGATAGCCTGGCGAGGTGGCCAAGGTCGAGCACCTGCTGTACGGCGACCGCAAGGTGTTCACGGTGTCGGCGTTCAATCGCGGGATCGGCCTGCACCTCGGCCGGCTCCCCACGCTCTGGGTCGAAGGCGAGGTCACGGAGCTCCGCCGCAATCCCGCGTGGGCGAACGTCTTCCTCACGCTGAAGGATCCGAAGACCGCGGCGACGCTCACCGTCTCGATCGCGCGGCGCGGTGTACGACCGCCTCGAGCTCGAGCTGAAGGAAGGCGAGACCGTGCACGTCGCGGGTCGCGCGGAGCTCTACGAGCAGAAGGGCGAGCTCGGGTTCCGCGCCACCACGATCGAGCGCATCGGCGTGGGCGGACACCTGGTCGCGCTCGAGCAGCTCAAGCGGAAGCTCGCAGCCGACGGCCTGTTCGCGACGGAGCGGAAGCGCCGGCTCCCGCGCGTCCCACGCGCCGTCGGGATCCTCACCGGGGCCGACGCCGCTGCCCGTGGCGACCTCGTCGCCACCATCGCTGCGCGCTTCCCGGCCACGAAGGTCGTCGTCTGCGAGACGCGCGTGCAGGGAAGAGGCGCGCCGGAAGCGATCGTGGGCGCGCTCGCGTCCTTGACCGAGCACCCGGAGGTCGACGTCGTCGTTCTCTCCCGTGGCGGCGGCAGCGTCGAGGACTTGCTCCCGTTCAGCGACGAGGCGGTCGTGCGGGCCGTCGCCGCCTCGCGTGTCCCGGTCGTCTCGGCCGTCGGCCACGAGCAGGACACGCCGCTGTGCGACCTCGCGGCGGACGCACGTGCGGCGACGCCGACCGCCGCCGCGGCGCTCGTCGTCCCGGATGCGGTCGAGCTCGAGACTGCGCTCGCGGCGACGCGGCGGCGGCTCCGCATCGGCCTGCGGGCGCAGCTCGAGCGCTCGCGAAGCCGTCTCGAGCGCCAGGGCGAGCGGCTCCACTCCGCTCCGCGCCTCCTGCTCGAGCGGCGCCGGTCCGCGCATCGACCACGCGGGAGCGCGGCTGCAGGCTCTGTCGCCGCTGGCCACGCTCGCGCGCGGATACGCGATCGTCCGCTCGGGCGCAGGAGCCGTACGCGATGCAGCGACCGTGCAGGCCGGCGACGCGCTCGAGGTTCAGCTCGCGACGGGCTCGCTGAGCGCACGCGTCGAGGACGTGCGCACGTGAGCGACGAGCGGTCGTTCGAGGAGCTGCAGCGCGAGCTCGAGGAGATCGTCACACGACTCGAGCGCGGCGACGTCCCGGTCGACGACGCGATCGCGCTCTTCCGGCGTGGCGAGGAGCTCTACAAGGCGTGCGTCGAGCGCCTGCAAGGCGCCGAGCTGCGGATCGAGGAGCTCGCACCCGCGGCGACCCCGTGCCGTGACAGGGGCACCCCCGTTGGTGTATGAATCGCCCCATGTCGAAGCCGACTCCAGCACTCCTTCGTAACGTCCGCCTCTTCTCCGACCTCGACGAGCGGGATCTCGAGAGCCTCGCCGACGAGTTCAGCGAACGTCGCTTCTCCGCCGGGGACAAGATCGCCCTCGAAGGGGAAGGCGGCCTCATGTTCTTCGTCGTCGAGGAGGGCGAGCTGTCGGTCGAGCAGCACGGCGAGCCCGTCGCGAACCTCGGACCGGGCTCCGTCGTTCGGCGAGATCGCGCTCATCGACCGCCGCCCGCGCACCGCGACCGTGACGGCCGTCACCGAGGTCAGGGCCTACGGCCTGCCGGTGTTCGTCTTCCGACCGTTCGTCGAGGCCCGGCCGCAGGTCGCGTGGAAGATGCTCGAGGCGATGGCCGACCGTCTCGCCCTCGCAGAGTCGCGCTGATCCGTCCGGAAGGCGGCCGCATCCGCGGCCCCACGGCAGCGACTCCTAGCCGACCAGTCGGCGACCGAGTTCTTCGAGATCGTCGTGTGCCCGCGAAGGGTCTCCTGAGAGGCTGACCGTCTCTGCTCCGTCGAGCGGGCGGACGACCCGACCGCCGAAGACGACGCACCGCACCCCGGCCGCCGTGCACCGCGAGGCGACGACACCCGGCGCCTTTCCCTCCGCCGTCGTCTCGTCGACCTGACCTTCGCCCGTGACGACGAGGTCGCTCTTGGCCAGGTGCTCGTCGAAGCGGACGAGGTCGAGCACCGTCGGAGCGCCGGCGACGAGCGCGCCCCCGAGCGCGGCGAAGGCCGCCCCGAGCCCGCCGGCGGCGCCTGCTCCCTCGAGCTCGGCGTACGGCGCGAGCTCCGGAATGCCTGCGAGCCGCTGCTCGAGGACCGAGACGTCTGCAGGCGACGCTCCTTTCTGCGGACCGAAGAGCCTGGCGGCGTCGGCGAGCCTCGTCCGCACGTCGCAGAGGACGGTCGTCGGAACCGGCAGGTCGCGGAGAACCTCCCCGAGCCCCGCGCCGCCGTCCACGGTCGCGCTCCCGCCCAGTCCGACGACGAGCGAGCCGACGCCCGCGTGAAGTGCCGCGAGCACGAGCTCGCCCAGGCCGCGGCTGGACGCGACGAGTGGGTCGCGCTCGCCGGGCGTGAGGAGCGGGAGCCCGATCGCCGCGGCAGCCTCGACGACGCCGCGCCCGTCCGGGAGGAGCAGCCAGCGCGCAGACAGAGGTCGCCCGAGCGGGTCGGAGACGAGCGCCTCGCGCCACTCGCCGCCGAGCGCGTGCGTACAGCGCGTCGGCGGTCCCTTCTCCCCCGTCTGCGACCGGAAGCTCGACGGCCTCCGCGCCCGCGGTGCGCACACCTGCCGCCAGTGCGGCGGCTGCAGCTCGGGCAGTGAGGACGCCTTTGAGGCTAGCGGGACACAGCAGCGCCCTCACGGGCCGCCTCGGGCTCGCTCTCGTTCTCGTCCTCGAGGTCCTCGACCATCTCGCGGACCTCCGCGACGGCGTTCTCGGTCGACTCCTCGTCGTCTTCCATCCGACGCAGCATCGCGATGGAGATGCCCTCGCGCGCGAGCGCGATCAGGCCGAGCGAGATGCCGCATGCGATCTCGATCGCCTGCAACACGATCCCGTATGCGAAGCCGATCGGGTAGGCGACGCCGTAGTTGCGGAGCGGGATCGCGACGGCAGCCTGCACGAGGCCGATGTTGCCGGGCCACAGGGGGACGATGGTCGCGATGTTCATGAGGACGAGCACGAGCCCCGCGGCCGGCAGCGGCGCGTCGATGTCGAACGCCTGCATCGCGACGTAGACCGCCAGGAGCTGCATGAGCCACCCGAGGCACTGGAGCAGGATCGCCGCGGCCAGGGGGACAGGCGCCTTCAGCACGGAGAGGCCCTGCCGCCCCATGCTCACGAGCTCCCGGATCGAGCCCATGCCCTCGCTCACGACCGGCCTGTCGTTGCGCTTGGCGCCGAGCCAGGCAATCGTGAAGAGAGCAAAGCCGACGGCGGCCGCGATCGTGATCGACACGATCGCCCAGTGCGGCACCTCCGCCGTCAGGAGCACCCACGTGACGAGGATCGACGCGGGAACGAGGTCGAACAGGCGGTGGGCGAAGACGGTCCCCACGAGGGTCGCGCTCGTGCCCGGGGGCGCATCGGGGAGGTGGCGCCGAAGGGTCGCCACGCGCGCGAGCTCGCCGAGTCGGCCCGGCACGATCGCGTTGGCGAGCAGCCCGACGCCGAACGAGGAGAGCACGTGCACGAGCTTCGGTTGGTGCTCCGGAGGCAGCGCTTGCCCGACGGTCAGCCGCCACGAGAGCGCGCGGAAGAGCGTCGACACGACGTTGAGCAGGTACGCGAGCACGATCCAGCTCCAGATCACGAGCTCGAACGCGTCGAGCACGCTTCCCCACTCGGGCCCGCGCCACCAGAGAAGCGTCGCGGCGACGACGAAGGCGACGAGAGCGACGCCCGCCTGCGTCCAGCCGCTCTTCCAGATCCGGCCTGCCGTCTTCATGCAGCGCGCGCCTCGTCGAGGCCGACCCGGGTCACGTCCTCGTAGATCCGTTCCGAGACGCCGCGCGATCGTCGGCCACGAGTAGCGCTCGACCGCGAGCTCCCGCGCCGCCTCGCCCATCCGCTCGCGCCGTGGCTCGTCCGCGACGAGCTCGGACACCGCGTCGACGAGCGCAGGCGTGTCGTCGGGCGGCACGGCGACGGCTGCGTCCGGCGTGAGCACCTCCCGGTACCCCGGGATGTCGGACGCGACGACGGGCAGCGCGCACGCGAAGGCGCGCGTGAGGACCATCCCGAAGCTCTCCTGTCCGATCGAGGGCGCGATGAGCGCCTTCGAGCGAAGCAGCGTGGCGGTGAGCTCGTCCTGGCTCAGGAACCCGACGACGTCGATCCCTCGTCGGAGACCCGGAGCCGGGCGAGCAGGAGGCGAACAGCGAGCGGGTCGGCGCCTGCGACGGTCAGGCGGAGCCCCGTCCGCGAGTGGATCTCCGGCCAGGCGCGCAGCAGCACCTGCAGGCCCTTGCGCGGCTCCTGCCTGCCCGCGAAGACGACGCGGTGCTCGCGCTCTCCCGCGGGCGGCCTCGGACGGCACGAGGACGCCGTTCGGGATCACCTCGTAGTCGCCGGGCAGCCAGCGGTTCTGGGACTCCCTCGCGCGCTCCGACACAGCGATGCGGCGGTCGATGCGGTCGATGAGGAATCCCCAGAGCGGCGTGCCGTACTTCATCCAGCCGAGGTCACCGGAGGCGTGGAACGTCGCGACGAGCGGGCAGCGTGCACGGATGAGCGCCGTCAGGCAGATCGTGGGCGTCATCGGCTCGTGCAGGTGGAGCACGTCGAAGCGCTCGCGCTCGAGCGCGCGCACGGTCCGGAAGTACGAGCGCGGAGAAAGGACGATGTTCGGGAGCGAGCCGTTCGCCGGGACGATCACCGAGCGGCCGACCGGTATGACGTTGTCCGGCGGCTCCCCGTGGCGTCCCACGCGAGGGTGCAGGACCCGCGTGAACTGGCCCGGCGGGTCGTTGCCCATGACCAGGCGGACGTCGTGGCCGAGATCCTCGAGGGCCGCCGCCTGCAGCTCCGCATGCTCGACGACGGCACCCCAGAACGACCACGAGAACGGGACGACGATCCCGATCTTCATCGGAGGGAGCCTAACGACGGACGGCTACGCTAGGCAGTCGATGAGGACGAACTGCGACGCGGCCGCAAAGCGGCCGCCTTTAGGGAGTCTGTGCGACCGGAGAGCTCCGCGCTAGCGGATCTCCGGTCTTGCGAAGGACGAACTGTGCGCCTCGACGGCATCCACCACGTGACCTGCATCACCGGCGACGCGCCGCGAAATGTCGACTTCTACACACGTGTTCTCGGCCTGCGGCTCGTGAAGAAGACGGTCAACCAGGACGACCCGACCGTCTACCACCTCTTCTACGCGGACGAGGACGGGAGGCCCGGGAGCGACATCACGTTCTTCGAGTACCCGGGCGTCCGTCCCGGCCGGGCGGGCGCGGGGATGATCCACACCGTCCAGTGGCGCGTCGGCTCCGAGAACGTCGCTCGACTTCTGGGAGGAGCGGCTCTCGGAGACGTCCGCGCGCGACGCCGAAGGCGTCACGTTCACGGATCCCGAGGGACTCCGACACCGGCTCGTCGTCTCGACCGTCGGACGACGCGCCCCTCCTCGCCGACCATCCGGAGGTTCCGGCCGAGCACGCGCTGCAGGGGTTCGACGCCGTTCGCGCGTACGCGCTCTCACCCTCGGCGAGCAGCGGCCTGCTCGAGGAGACGCTCGGGTTCACGGCTGCCGGGGAGAACGCCTGGGAGGCGCGGGGCTCCTCGCGCGGCGGTCTCTACGCCTACGACGACCCGCCCGCGGAGAGGGGCCTCGGCGGGGGCGGAACCGTTCACCACGTCGCGTGGTCGTCGACGATGGACGAGCACGCCGCGTGGCACGAGCGCGTCATGGCTGCAGGCATGCATCCCTCGCCGATCATCGACCGCTTCTGGTTCCGCTCGATCTACTTCCGCGAGCCGAACGGCATCCTCTTCGAGATCGCCACGCTCGGCCCCGGCTTCTCGCTCGACGAGGATCCGGAGCACCTCGGCGAGACGCTGATCCTCCCGCCGGCGTTCGAGCATCTCCGCTCCCAGGTCGAGCCGATCCTCACGCCGCTGCCCGACCCGCGGCCCTGGGCCAAGACCGCCTGACGTCGGCTAATGGTGGGCGTGCGCGAGCGCGTGGCCCTTCCCGCGCCTGATCAGCGCGCGGTTCACGAGGAAGGTCGGGCCCCAGGCGACCGCGAGCGAGATCGCGAGCGAGGCCCAGAACAGGAGGTCGGAGAGCCCGGCGTCGAGCGCGCCCGGCCACACGAGCAGCACCGCGTTGTCGACGAGCTCCATCGTCGCGATGGAGAACGTGTCGGCGACGAGCGCGATGCCGATCGCGACTCCGAGCGCCGTTCCGGCGCGCAGCAACGGGATCAACGTCAGCGAGTAGCCGAACAGGAAGGCGAGCCCGATCGCCAGCGCGATCGAGGCGGCGTTCCCCCAGCCCCACCAGGTCGCGAGCACCATGCCGAGCACCTCGCCGATGCCGCAGCCCGTCAGGCAGTGGTTCGTCGCGCTCGCGGCGAGACGATTGGCATTCACCCGGCGAGCCTAACCGCGCGTCGAGCGCTCTAGACTCGCGGCATGATCCTCGAGGGCGAAGGGCTCGCCGAGCTCCACACGCATCTCGGCGGCTCGGTCGCCTCCGACATCCTGTGGTCGATCGCACACGAGCAGGGGATCGCGCTCCCGTGCAAGGACTACTGGGAGTTCGACGCACTCGTTACGGTCTCCGATCCGCAGGGGGTGCAGGGGCTCGACGAGCTCGACCAGATCTACCACTGGACCGAGATCATCCAGTCGTCGCCGCTGGCAGTCGAGCGCTCGGTCCACGGGGCGATCGGCGGCGCCTATCGCTCCCAGCGCATCACGACGCTCGAGCTCCGCTTCAACCCGATGAAGCGCAACCGCGGCGGCGAGCGCGACCTCGACCACATCATCCTCGCCGCGATCCGGGGCGTCGACCGCGCGAGCATCGAGTACCCGCAGGTCCGCGCCGGTCTGATCCTCATGATGGATCGCACCTTCGACCTGCGGCTCAACGAGATCATCGTGGAGAAGGCAATCCGCTGGTCAGGACGCGGGATCGTCGGGATCGACATCGCCGGCCCGCGGCCCGGCGGCGGTCGCTACGCGTACGCGCAGATCGAGCCGATCGTCGAGACGGCGCGCGACGCCGGGCTCGGCATCACGATCCACGTCGGCGAGGAAGGGGGCGACATCGGCCGCGAGGAGATCGGCGAGGTGGTCGAGCACCTCCGACCCGACCGGATCGGCCACGGCATCCTCGCGGCGCAGGACTCGAGCCTGATGGCGTCGATACGCGATCTGGGCATCACGCTCGAGATCTGCCCGACCTCGAACCTCCTCACGAAGGCGCTCCCGGACGAGGACGCGGTCCGCGACACGATCCGGACGTTCGCCGACCACGACGTGCCCTTCACGATCGCGACGGACGGGCCGGAGATGATGCGCACCCACCTCCGCGACGAGCTCGAGCTCCTGCTTCGGATCGGCGCGCTCGACGAGGACGCGCTGCGCGAGGCGAACGCGAGGGGGCACGCGGCCGCGTTCCGGCGAGCGGTCGGCGTCGCCACCCACGCGTGAGCGCGACCGATCCCGACTCGCTCGAGCAGGAGCTCTTCGAGGCCGAGAGCGCCGAGGCTCCCAAGGACCGGCTCGAGCGAGAGCACAACGAGCTCCTGCAGGAGCTGCGCTCGCTCATCCCCGGGGCGAACGTCCTGCTCGGCTTCCTCCTCGCGGTCACGTTCACGAACGAGTTCGGCAACCTCGATCGCGACGGAGCGCTACGTCTACTTCGCGACGCTCGTGAGCACGGCCGTCGCGATCGTCCTCTTCATGGCTCCAGCGGCGCATCACCGCCTCCGCTTCCGCGAAGGCGACAAGGACAACATCCTCCGCAAGGGGAACCGCGAGGCGATCGCGGGCACGGTCGCGAGCTCGCTCGCCTTCACGGGTGTCCTCTACCTCGTGACCGAGCGCATCTTCGGGACGCCGGAAGCGATCGTCGTGTCCGTCGCCTTCTTCGCCTTCACCGCGTGGCGGTGGTGGAGCTTCGCGCTGCTCCGAACCCTGCGTGAGGAGCGGCGCCGGGCGCGCGTCTAGGACGAGCCGACGCTCTCGACGAGGCCTCGCAGGAACGCGCGCACCTCGCCCGGACCGACGATGTGGATGTCCTCCCGCCGCCCGTCGGCGCCTCGGATGCTCGGGAGGAGGCCGCCCACGTGGCCGGCGATCGACCCTGCCGGCAAGGCGTCCAGGAGGTCGTGGTCGGTCCGGTCGTCGCCGAGCCCGAGGACGAAGTGCGTCGGCTCTTTCCCGTTCGGGAAGAGACTCCGGACGTACACGCCCTTGTCGACGCCGAGCGCGCGCACTTCCACGACCTGATGACCGGCGAGGATCTCCGCAGGCGCGCCCGCGAGATGCTGGTGGAGGTCGTTCAGGAGCTCGCGCGCGCGCCACGACCCGTACTCGGGCTCCGCCTGCCGGTAGTGCCACGCGACGCTGCACGATTTCCGCTCGACGTGAGCTCCGGGGACGTCCGCGGCGACCCGCCGCAGCAGGCGCTCGATGGGGCGTAGCCACGAGAGGTCGAGGTCGAGCAGCGTCCTCCACTCGCCGCCCGGCGAACGCGCGAGGTACCCGTGCTCCGCGCAGAGGTAGATGGGCAGACGGCCGAGCCACTGCTCGAGGTTCCGGCGTCGGCGGCCGCTGACGATGTGGACGCTCGTCTCGGGGAGCGCTGCCAGCGACCGCAGGAGCGCACGGATCTCCGGCGTCGGCTGGGCGAGGTCGGGGTGGATCTCGAACTCGCGGAGTGTCCCGTCGTAGTCGAGGATGATCGAGCGCTCGCGCGCACGGGAAAAACGCCGCGAGATCCGCTCCTGGAGGGCCTCGTCCACCACCGGCGGCCTCTTCGTCCGCCGATCGCGCCGGGAGTAGCGGCCGAGCCGCGTCAGGAAGCCGTCGGCCCAGCGCCGGGTGTCGAGGTCCTCAACGCGCTTCGCCATCGTCTCCAGGCGCCGCTGGCGCTCGCGTGCAGTCAGCTCGAGTGCCGTCCCGAGGTGCTCGACGACTCCGTCGACGTTCCACGGGTTCACGAGGAGCGCGCCCGGGAGCACCTGTGCCGCTCCTGCGAGCTCGGAGAGGAGGAGCGCCCCGCGCCAGCGGCCGGGCAGCCCCGGCTCCGACTGGCAGAGGACGAACTCGTGCGCGACGAGGTTCATCCCGTCTCGAAGAGCGGTGATCATCATCACGTCGGCCCTGCGGTACAGCGCGACGAGCGCCGGCTTCGAGATGTCGCGGTGGATGTACTCGACCGGCGTCGACCCCGGCTGGCCGAAGCGGCCGTTGATGCGCGCGATGAGGAGCTCGATCTCGTCGCGCAGGGCGCGGTACTCCGGGCTCTCGAGCCGCGACGGGACGAGCACCTGGATCATCGTGGTGGTTCTGGCGCGCGCGGGGTCCTGCTCGAGGAAGCGCTCGAACGCCTGCAGCTTCTGCGGAATCCCCTTCGTGTAGTCGAGCCGCTCGACGCCGAGGACGAGCCTGCGCCCCTCGTACTGGCTGTCGAGCTCGGCGAGCAGCCGGGCGGTCTCCGGATGATTCAGCGTCGCCCGGAAGCCCTCCGTGTCGATCCCGATCGGATCGACGCCGATCCCCACGCGGCGGCCGTCGATCTCGAGCCAGTCCGGCTCGGAGTCGACGCCGAGGATCCGCAGCACCGACGAGCGGAAGTGCCGCGCGTAGTCGCCGATCTGGAAGCTGACGTAATCCGCTCCGAGAACGCCGCGAAGGAGCTGCTCGCGTCCAGGAAGCAGGCGGTAGACCTCGCTCGACGGGAAGGGCGTGTGCAGGAAGAACCCGATCGACAGGCTCGGATCTCGTCTACGCAGGAGACCCGGCACGAGCATGAGGTGAAAGTCGTGGATCCATACCCTGCTCCCGGGCTGGGTGCACTCCAGGATCACGTCCGCGAAACGCTCGTTCACCTCGACGTACCGAGCCCATGCCTCGGGGGTGATGCGGAGCCGGTCCGAGAAGTAGTGGAAGAGCGGCCAGAGCGTGTCGTTGCAGACACGGTTGTAGAAGTCCTCCTCCTCCTGAGGCGTGAGCAGCACCGGCGCGAGGTTGTCGCGCCGGAGGCGCCGTCGGACACGCCGCTCCTGCTCCGGCGGGACGACGGTGCCGGGCCAGCCGACCCACGCCGCGTCGCCGCGAACGGCCTGGAGCGCGACAGCGAGCCCGCCGGAGCTCGGCGCCACCTCGATACCGTCGTCCGACATCGAGAGGCGGATCGGCAGGCGGTTGCTCGCGATGACCAGGTGTCCGCTATGACGCGCCAGCTTCCCTCCTCGGGGCGGGGGTAGGTAGGTACAACCTACGCGTCCGCGAATAGCTTGATCCATGAGCCAAGGCCTCGCCATCATCGGTAACTGCTCGTACAGCGCACTCCTCAAGGAGGGCTCGGTCGAATGGCTCTGCTGGCCTCGCCCCGACTCGAGCTTCGTCTTCGGCTCGTTGCTCGACCGGGAGAAGGGCGGCGCGTTCACCGTCGAGGGTGTCGACGCGACCGACGTCGAGCAGACCTATGTCGAGAACACGAACGTGCTGCGAACGGTCTTCCGCGGCGAGCGCGGCGCGTTCGAGCTCATCGACTTCGCCCCGCGGTTCCAGCTGTACGACCGCTTCTTCAAGCCGTCGACCCTGATCCGGATCCTCCGTCCGATCTCGGGGGAGCCGCGCGCGCGAGTGCGCTGCCGCCCGACATACGAGTACGGGCTCGACGACATCGGCCGTTGGCGCGCCTCGAACCACATCGAGTTCACGGGCTTCCCCACGCCCGTTCGGCTCACGACGAACCTACCCCTGACATACGTCGAGGACGAGCGCCCGTTCCTGCTCGAACGCGACCGTCACGTCGTGCTGACGTGGGGCGAGCCGCTCGAGGCCGGCCTCGAAGAGACGGCCGAGCGCTTCCTCGAGCGGACGCTCGACTACTGGCGCCGCTGGGTGAAGGGCACGCGCGTTCCGCGCGACTACCAGCAGCAGGTCGTGCGTTCGGCGCTCGCGCTCAAGCTCCACCAGTACGAGGACACGGGCGCACTCCTCGCCGCAACCACGACGAGCCTCCCGGAGCACCCCGGGTCGGGCCGCACGTGGGACTACCGCTTCTGCTGGCTGCGCGACGCGTACTTCACGCTGAACGCGCTCGAGCGCCTCGGGCACTCGGAGGAGATGGAGCACTTCCTCGAGTACCTCCGGAACCTCGCGGAGCAGAACGAGGGCGTGCTCCAGCCCGCCTACCGCATCAACGGCGACTCCCGCGCCGAGGAGCGCGTCCTCGAGCACCTCTCCGGCTTCAACGGCGACGGGCCGGTGCGGATCGGCAACCAGGCGTTCGAGCACGTCCAGAACGACGTCTACGGCGAGATGGTGCTCGGCGTCTCGAGGCTGTTCCTCGATGCGCGGTTCGTCGGCGAGGTGCCCCGCCATACCGCCGTCGACATGGTCCAGATCCTCGTCGACCAGATGGACGCGCGGCTCGAGGAGCCGGACGCCGGTCTGTGGGAGTTCCGCGGGAAGACGCGGCTGCACAGCTTCTCCGTCCTCATGCACTGGGCCGGCTCCCGGCGCGCGGTGGAGGTCGCCGAGGCGCTCGAGGCGCCGGAGCTCGGCGCGCGCGCCCGGTCCGTGGAGGAGCGCGCACGCGAGCTACTCGAGACGCGCTGCTGGAACGACGAGATCGGCGCGCTCACACAGGTCGCCGGCGAGCCGCAGCTCGATGCGGCGATGCTCCTCGCGATCCACCTCGGCTTCTTCGAGCCGGACGACCCGCGCGCGTCGCGGCACGTGGACGCCACGCGCGCCTCGCTGTCGGTCGACGGCGGCCTCCTCCGCCGGTACACGGTGCAGGACGACTTCGGCCACATGGAGGCGGCGTTCACGGTGTGCACGTTCTGGCTCGTGGAGGCGCTCGCGCTGATCGGCCGCACCGACGAGGCGCGAGACCTCTTCGACCGGCTCCTGGGCCTCGACAACGGACTCGGCCTGTACTCGGAGGACATCCTCCCGGACACGCTCGAGCAGAGCGGGAACTTCCCGCAGACGTACAGCCACGTCGGGCTCATCAACGCCGCGTTCCGCCTCTCCCGCCGCTGGGACTGAGTTTCCCGCAGGCCGGAATCCCGCTAGCACGGGATTCCGGCCGCGAACGTCGAAGACGCTCGCTCTTCGGTTCACCTCGTCGCCTCAGTCCTTGGAACCCAGGTCCGGAGCCAGGTCTGGAACGGGCCGCATTAGCCTAGCGCGGTCCATTCGAGCAGTAGCTCGAATCGCGCTCTCGGAGTGCACGAGCGACGCTGGACGTTCTCACACCCGTGGCCGCCCCCACGTTGTCCTCACCATGACCGCTCCCGCCAAACACGTCTGGATCGCCCTCCTCGTCGTCTACGTCGTCTGGGGGTCGACCTACTTCGGGATCAAGGTCGCGGTCGACACGATCCCGCCGCTCCTCGCAGCGGGGTCGCGCTTCCTCGTCGCAGGGCTCCTGCTCGCGACCATCCTCGCGTTGCGCGGCAGGTCGCTCCGAATCAGCCGGCAGGAGCTCGCCGCCTCCGCGCTCGTCGGTGCGTTGCTGCTCGGGCTCGGCGTCGGCCTCGTCCACGTCGCCGAGACGAGGATCGACTCGAGCGTCGCGGCGATGATCGCGGGCACGGTTCCGCTGCAGATCATCGTGCTGCGCCTCGTGAGCGGCGAGAATCCGGCGCGGGCGACGCGCCTCAGCACGCTCACCGGCCTGTTCGGCCTCGGCCTCGTCGTCGCCCCCGGTCTCGGCGCGGGCTCGACGGCGCTGGGGCTCGCCGTGATGGTGACCGCGACGATGTGCTGGACGCTCGGCTCCTTCCTCTCGAAGCGCGTCTCGGTTCCCGGCGATCCGTTCGTCGCGTCCGTCTACGAGATGGCGTTCGGCGGGACGTTCCTCATGCTCGGCGCCACGGCGTTCGGAGAGTACGGCGACCTCGGCTCGGGGACGTTCGCGCTCGACTCGGTCCTGGCGTGGCTCTACCTCGTCGTCATGGGATCGCTCGTCGGCTTCACGGCCTATGCGTGGCTCCTGCGCGCCGCGCCGATCTCACTCGTCGTGACGCACCAGTACGTGAACCCGCTCGTCGCGATCGCGCTCGGCATGGCGTTCCTCGGGGAGCGGCCGAGCCCGTGGACGCTCGCCGGCGCCGCGCTCGTGATCGGCGCGGTCTACGTGGCGATACGCGCGGAGTTCCCGCGGAAGGCTACGAGCGCTCGACCTGGGAGCGCCGCGACGCGAGGAACTCCAGCAGATCAGACCGCGTGAGGATTCCGGCGGGCTTGCCGCCGGTCACCACCACGACGGCGCCGCTTCCGCTCGACAGCCCCTCGTAGACCTGGTCGACCGACGCGTCGGCGTCGACCGCCGGCAGCGGAGGCTGCATCGCGACTGCGACGTCCTCGCTCAGCGCGTCCGCGTTCTTGAACACGCGGTCGAGGAGCTCACGCTCCTGCAGCGAGCCGACGACGTCCGCGAGCGAGTCCACCGGATCCTCACGAACGACGGGCAGCTGCGAGATGCCGTAGCGCTGCATCGCGTCGATGGCAGCCCCGACCTTCTCGTGCGACCCGATCGTGACGAGATCCGGCACCTCGTGGCCGACGGCGCGGCGGAAGCGCAGGACCTCCTCGATCGCGGGCGGCGGGGTCGTGCGCTCGAGGAATCCGTACTGGATCATCCAGTTGTCGTCGTAGAACTTCGACAGGTACGACCTGCCCGAGTCCGGGAACATCATCAGCACGCGAGCGTCGGGTCCGAGCCGCGTCGCGACCTGCAGTCCCGCCCACGCGGTCGACCCGGTCGAGCCGCCGACGAGGAGCCCCTCCTCGCGGGCGAGACGGCGTGCGGTGAGGAACGAGTCGCGGTCGGACACGCGCACCCACTCGTCGACGACGGACGCGTCGAGGGTGTCCGGCCAGCACTCCTTGCCGATGCCCTCGACGAGGTACGGCCCCTCGGGATGCTCCGCGTCGGCGGTGAAGACGGAGCCCTCCGGGTCGACGGCGACGATTCGCGCCTTCGAGCCTTGCTCCTTGAAGTAGCGGCCGACGCCGGTGATCGTCCCGCCAGTCCCGACCGAGATGACGACGGCGTCGACGTCGCCGCCGTCGGTCTGCTCCCAGAGCTCCGGCCCGGTCGTCTCGTAGTGCGCTTCCGGGTTCGCGGGGTTCGAGTACTGGTCGGGCTTGAAGCCGCCGGGGATCTCCTCGGCGAGCCGATCGGAGACGGCGTAGTAGCTCTCGGGCGAGTGCGGGTCGACGGCCGTCGGCGTGATGACCACCTCCGCGCCGTACGCGCGCAGCATCGAGATCTTCTCCTGGCTCATCTTGTCCGGCATCACGAAGATGCAGCGGTAGCCGCGGAGCGCCGCGGCCATCGCGAGCCCGGCGCCCGTGTTCCCCGAGGTCGGCTCGACGATCGTCCCTCCGGGGCGCAGGCGGCCGTCCTTCTCCGCCGCCTCGACCATGGCGTGACCGATCCGGTCCTTCACCGAGCCGCCGGGGTTGAGGTACTCGAGCTTCGCCAGGAGCTCGCCGGGGACGTCCCGCGAGAGCCGATCGAGACGCACGATCGGCGTATGCCCGACCAGCTCGAGGACGGTCGGGTACTCGCGGCGCGCCATCGGCGGCAAAGCCTAGACGCCCCGGCAGCCCGCGTCGGTAGCGTTCGGCCGGTGACCGTCTACGTCGAAGCCGATCGACTCGAAGCGGGGCTCACGCACATCCTCGACTCGCCGTCGGAACTGGGGACCGTCGAGCTCGTCGTCCGGCGTCCGTCCGAGGGGGAGCGCGAGATCATCGCCGAGGGCGTTCTCGACTTCCCCGGGCTCGTCGGCGACCGGCACACCCTCCGCGCCGACACGCATGGGGGCACGGAGGTCACGCTCATGAACGCGCGGGTCGTCGACCTCGTCGCGGACGGCGACCGCGACCGCTGGGCCCTCGCCGGAGATCAGCTGTACGTCGACTTCGATCTGCGTGCCGAGAACCTCCCGCCCGGGACGCGTCTCCAGGTCGGTTCGGCGACGCTCGAAGTCAGCGACGTCCCGCACACGGGGTGCGCGAAGTTCACGGCGCGATTCGGCTCGGACGCAACGCGCTTCATCAACGCGAAGCCCCATCGAGAGCTGCGGCTTCGCGGCATGAACACTCGCGTCGTCACGCCCGGGTCCGTTCGCCCGGGCGACACGATCCGCAAGGCCTAGCTCAGTGCCGGAAGTGGCGACGGCCGGTGAAGACCATCGTCGCCGCCGGCTGACGAGACGGCCTCGATCACCTCGGCGTCGCGCTTCGAGCCGCCGGGCTGGACAAACGCGGCGATGCCCGCGTCGAGCGCGAGCCGAGGCCCGTCGGCGAACGGGAAGAACGCGTCCGACGCGAGCACGGCGCCCTCCAGCGCGTGGCCGAGCTCTCGCGCCTTCTCGACCGCGATGCGCACCGCGTCGACGCGGCTCATCTGCCCGGCGCCGATGCCGAGCGTCTGCCTGTTGCGCGCGAGGACGATCGCGTTCGACGTCACGTGCTTGACGACCTGCCACGCGAAGAGCAGATCCGCCCAGCGTTCCTCGGTGACTTCCCCGCAGACGACGTCGAGCTCGGCGCGCACCACCCCACCGACGTCTCGCTGCTGGACGAGCAGCCCGCCGATCACGCGCCGGTAGTCACGCTCGCCCTCGTCGACCGCTCGCTGCTCGGTGTGCTCGAGGACGCGCAGCGACTGCCTTCCGCTGGAGCGTCTCGAGCGCCTTGCGGTGGAAAGCGGGGGCGAACAGCACCTCGACGAACTGCTCGGCGAGTGCCGAGGCGAGCTCCTCTCCCACCGCGCCGTTCAGGACGACGACGCCGCCGAACGCCGACACCGGATCTGCGGCGAGCGCCTTCGCGTACGCATCCTCGATCGTCTCCGCGACGGCGACTCCGCACGGGTTCGCGTGCTTCACGATCACACAGGCAGGCCCTTCGAGCTCGGCCGCGAGCAGGCGTGCGGCGGACAGGTCGTTGAGGTTGTTGAACGACAGCGGCTTGCCCTGGAGCTGCTCGACATGCGAGAGGAGGTGCGTCCGCGTACCTCGCTCGGCGTAGTACGCCGCCGCCTGATGCGGGTTCTCGCCGTACGACAGCTCGAGCACCCGGTCGAACGACGGAACGAAAGTCTCGGGGAACGGATCGCCACGCTGGAACCAGCGCGCGATCGAGGAGTCGTAGGCTGCCGTTCTCGCGAACGCGATCATGGCCAGCCGGCGCCGAAGCTCCGGCGTGGTGGTGCCCTGCCCCGCCCACAGCTCCGAGAGCACCGGCTCGTAGTCCTGCGGGCGGCAGACTGCCATGACCGAGGCGAAGCTCTTCGCCGCAGCGCGCAGCATCGCCGGGCCGCCGACGTCGATCATCTCGACGAGCGCGGCCTCGTCCAGCTCCGGACGGTCGACGGCGAGCTCGAAGGGATAGAGGTTCACGCACACGAGGTCGAAGAGCTCGATGCCGTGCTCTGCGATCGCCGCGAGGTCCTCCTCGAGCTCGCGTCGAGCGAGGATCCCGGCGTGGACGCGCGGGTGGAGGGTCTTCACGCGCCCACCGAGCAGCTCGGGGAACCCCGTGACCTGCTCGACCGTCGTGACGGTCAGTTCCGCGTCCTCGAGGACCGTCGCCGTGCCGCCGCTCGAGACGAGCTCGAAGCCGAGGTCGGCCAGGCCGCGGGCGAAGTCGACGACGCCGGTCTTGTCGTAGACGGAGATCAGCGCGCGCACAGCTCGCGCACCACCCTCGGCAGGAGTCGATGCTCGGCGTCGTGCACGCGCTCGCGCAGCGACTCCACGGTGTCGTCGGCGAGGACGGGAACCGCTTCGCTCGCGATCACCGGGCCCGTGTCGACGCCCTCGTCGACGAAGTGGACGGTCGCGGCTGCCGCGGGCGCACCTGCTGCGAGGACGTCCTCGAGCGGATGGGCGCCCGGGAAGTCGGGGAGCGGCGCGGGATGGACGTTGACGACACGCTGCGGGAAGCGCTCGAGGAAGGCCGGCTGCAGCAGGTGCATGTAGCCGGCACAGACGACGAGCTCGACCCCGTGCTCTGCCAGCCAGTCGGCCATCGCGAGATCGCGCGCATCGCGATCGGGGAAATCGTCGAGCTCGAAGCTCGCCGTCGCCACGCCGGCCGCCTCGGCGCGCGCGAGCGCGCCGACACCGGCCCGGTTGGACGCGACCGCGGCGACCGGCAGGCCGGCATCGAGCAGCGCCTGGAGGTTCGTCCCCTCGCCCGACACGAGCACGCCGATCACGCCGCGACGATCCGTCCGATCACGAGGTCGTCGCCGGGGTCGCGCACGACCGCGAGATACCCGATTCCGAGGTTGAACACGCGCCTGAGCTCGTCCTCGGCACACGTGTCGTGCGAGCCACGCGAAGACGGGTGGCCGCTCCCATGCGTCCCACATCGATCTCGGCACGCAGCCCCTCGGGCAGCACGCGCGCGAGGTTCCCGAGGATCCCGCCGCCCGTGACGTGCGCGAACGCGGCGGCCGCGGCGCGCAGGCGTCGCACGTCATCGAGATAGAGCCTCGTCGGGGCGAGCAGGTCGTCTCCGGAGTAGTCCTCGACCTCGAGCACGCGCCGGACGAGCGTGAACCCGTTCGCGTGCACACCGGCCGAGAGCAGGCCGACGACGGCGTCTCCTTCGACCGATGCCCGAACCGTCGATCAGGGCGTCGCTCGCGACCATCCCGACGCACGTCCCCGCGAAGTCGAGCTCGTCCTCGCGGTAGATGCCCGGGAAGCTCCGCCGTCTCGCCGCCGACGAGCGCGCACCCCGCGTCGCGGCACACCTCCGCCGCGCCTTCCACCAGTTCGGCGACGGTCTCGAGCTCGATGCGATTCGCCGCGACGTAGTCGAGGAGGAACAGCGGGTCGGCGCCCGTGGTGATGACGTCGTTGATGCAGTGCGCGGCGAGGTCGGCGCCACAAGCGCGAAGAGCTCCGCGCTCGCGCGCGAGGATGAGCTTCGTCCCGACCGAATCGGTCGACGCCGCGAGCAGACGTTCGCCGTCCAGCGGGTACAGCCCGGCGAACGCCCCGAACCCGCGCGCGCCCGTCGACTCGACTGCTGCGCGGAGCCGCTCGACGACGGCGTCCGCCTTCGCGATCGAGACGCCGGCGGCCTCGTACGTCTGCTCCCCGCCCACGGGCCGAGCGTACAGTCAGCGACGTGGACAACGCTCGCCTCCGGCCCGCGTTCGCGGGGGAAACCCTGTTTCCCCCGCGTGCCCCCTTCTTCCTGAGAGCGTGGGGAACCTCCCGGTTCCCTACGCCCCTCCCCGCTCATACGCCACAAACCGGCGTATGAGCGAGCCGTCGCTGCTGACGAGCTGGACGTTCGAGCCTCTCCAGCTCGCGCCGATCGTCGTCATCGCCGTCGCGTACGCCGTTCGCGCACGGACGCTCGCCCGTCGCGGCCAGCCGGTTCCCGGCTGGAGGATCGCGCTCTTCGCGCTCGGGATCGCACTCCTCGTGATCGCCGTCGCGTCGCCGATCGCGGAGATCGGGGAGACGGAGCTCTTCTCGTTCCACATGACGCAGCACCTGCTCCTCGGCGACCTCGCACCCCTCTGCATCCTCGCCGGGCTCACCGGGCCGCTCCTGCGTCCGCTGCTCGCGCTCCCCGGCGTGATGCGGCTCCGCGTCCTCGCGAACCCGCTCGTCGCGTTCCCGATCTGGGCGGCGAACCTCGTCCTCTGGCACCTCCCCGTGCTCTACGAGGCGGCCGTCGAGCACAGCGGCGTGCACGCGCTCGAGCACATCGCGTTCTTCAGCGCGGGATCGTCCTCTGGCTGCCGATCCTCGAGACGCTGCCCGCGCCCGGAGTGGTTCGGCACCGGCGCGAAGCTCGCGCTACATCGTCGGCGTCCGGCTCGTCGCGACGATCCTCGGCAACGTCTTCGTCTGGGGCGGCTCCGCCTTCTACGACGTCTACGAGACCGGGGACGACTACCTCGGGCTGTCGCCCGACGCCGACCAGAGCCTCGCCGGCTCGCTGATGATGCTCGAGGGCTCGCTCGTCACGATCGTCGCGCTCGCCTGGCTCTTCCTGCGCATGGCCCAGGAGGGCGAGGTGCGCCAGGAGCTGATCGAGAGCGGCGTCGACGAGCGCACCGCGCGCCGCGCCGTCCGCTACCGGCGCTGGAGCGAGCTCGACGTGATCGGCTGGGTCTGGGGGCTCCTGCTCGTCGGGCTCGTCCTCGCGTCGGCCGTCATGGCAGCGCTCTGGTACGTGCAGGTGCGGATCCGCGACGCGAGCCACGTGGACGTCGCCTGGGCCGCCCTCGTCGCCTGCGCCGCGATCCTCTACGCCCTCCTCGCCGACGGCGACGTCGGCCACCGGGTGCTCGCGGCCGCACTGGCGTCCGTCTGGGGATTCCGGCTGGCCGGCTACCTGTACCTGAGCCGGATCCGCGGCCAGGACGAGGACGGCCGCTACCGAGTCGCTCCGCTCGAAGTGGGGCGAGGACGCGAACCGGAACTTCTTCTGGTTCTTCCAGTTCCAGGCGCTGTTCGTCGTGTTCTTCTCGCTGCCGTTCGCGTTCCTGTGCCTCGACCCCGACACGACGATCTCACCGCTCGCGTGGGCGGGCGTCGCGGTCTGGGCGGTCGGGAACGTCGGGACGATCGCGGCCGATCGCCAGCTCGCCGTGTGGCGCGCAGACCCGGCGAACGCGGGGAAAACGGTGCGGGCCGGGCTGTGGAGCTGGTCACGGCACCCGAACTACTTCTTCGAGTGGGTGACCTGGTGCGGTGTCGCGCTCGTCGCGACGACGGCGCCGAGCGGCTGGATCGCGTGGATCGTCCCCGCCGGTCTCCTGTTCCTGCTCTTCCGGGTGACGGGAATACCGGCGACCGAGCGACAGGCGCTGCGCTCGCGGCCCGACTACGCCGAGTACCAGCGGACGACGAGCGCGTTCGTCCCGCTGCCGCCGCGAAGCGCCTAGGCGGGAGCAGGCTCGAAGCGGAGCTTCGCGACCTTCGGCGGCACGCGCGTCGGGTAGTCGCGCGTGAAGCACGCGCGGCACACCGAGTCCTCGGGCAGCTGCGTCGCCTCCTGCATGCCCTCGACCGAGAGGTAGTGGAGCGAGGTCGCGCCGATGTGCGCGCGCATCTCCTCGACCGAGCGGTGCGCGGCGGCGAGCTGGTCCTCGTCGGCCATGTCGATCCCGTAGAAGCACGGCGAGACGACCGGCGGGGACGACACGCGCACGTGCACTTCGCCGGCGCCGGCGTCGAAGAGCATCTGCACGAGCTGGCGGGTCGTGTTCCCGCGGACGATCGAGTCGTCGACGACGACGATGCGCTTGCCGGCTACCTCGCCGAGCGGGTTGAACTTCATCCGGATCCCCTGCTCGCGCATGCCCTGATCGGGCTGGATGAACGTGCGGGCGACGTAGCGGTTCTTGATGAGCGCCTCGTTGTACGGAATCCCGGACTCTTTCGAGAAGCCGATTGCGGCGGGGGTGCCGCCGTCTGCGACGCCGATGACCAGGTCTGCGTCCGCGGGTGCCTCCTGCGCGAGGCGCTCGCCCATCCGCACGCGCGCGCCGTGCACCTCGACGCCTCCGACCTGCGAGTCGGGCCGCGCGAAGTACACGTGCTCGAAGATGCAGAGCGCGCTCCGCCCGGCGGGGACGGCCTGCGCGGCGTGCAGACCCTCGGAGTCGATCCAGACGACCTCGCCCGGTTGCACGTCGCGGACGACCTCGGCGCCGATGAGGTCGAGCGCGCACGTCTCGGACGCGATCGCCCAGTCGTCGCCGAGTCGACCGAGCGTGAGCGGACGGAATCCGCGCGGGTCGCGGAAGCGCGACGAGCGTGTCGTCCACGATCGCGGTCACCGAGTACGCGCCCTCGAGCCGTCCCATCGTGTTCGCCACCGCTTCGACGAGCGGGGCCGGATCGCGTCCGAGGAGCGCTGCTATGAGCTCCGTGTCCGATCCCGACGACATCCGGATGCCGTCGCGCGAGGAGCTCGCTACGAAGCTCCTCGACGTTCACGAGATTCCCGTTGTGGCCGAGTGCGATCGTCCGTGCGCTCCCGTGATGGATGTGTGGCTGCGCGTTCGACCACTTGTTCGCACCGGTGGTCGAGTAGCGCGTGTGACCGATCGCAACCTCGCCGGGCAACGCCTGCAGCTGCTGCTCGTCGAAGACGTGCGCGACGAGCCCCATCTCGCGCAGGACCGTGAGACGACCCTGGTCGGACACCGCGATCCCGGCCGACTCCTGGCCGCGGTGCTGGAGCGCGAACAGCCCGAAGTACGCGAGACGTGAAACGTCCCGCTCCTCGGAACGGATGCCGAAGACTCCACACATCAGTCGTCTTGCTCCCGGGCGCCCCGCAAGCGGTCGAGCGCAACACCGAGGAGAGTACCCCCGCCGGCCTCGCCGACCCGCCGCAGGGGGACGCTGAACTCGGACGCAACGGACTCGATCTCCGCTGCCGCGGCCGGTGCGCATGCGATCACGGCGCGGCCGCCGACCTCCCCGAACAGCTCGACGACGTCGTCCCGGAGATCGAGCCCGGCACCCGAGCCCGAGAAGAGGGCGGCCTCGGCGAGACAGACGGCGAGCCCGCCCTCCGAGGCGTCGTGCACGAGCGTCGCCGAGGGAGCCGCGCGCCACAGGAAGGACACGAGCCGCGCCTCGGCCTCGAGGTCGAGCGGAGCAGGCATGCCGCTCGTCTCGCCGTAACGGGCCTGATACTCGGACCCGGCGAGCGAGACGGGCGACGCGAACGCGGCGAAGAGGACGTCGCCCTCGCGCCAACCCGTAGGGACGCGGCGGACGTCCTCGACGAGCCCGACCGCGCCGACGACGGGCGTGGGGTGAATCGCGCGTCCGTTCGTCTCGTTGTAGAGCGAGACGTTGCCCGAGACGACCGGGACGTCGAGCGCCTCGCACGCGGCCGCGATCCCGTCGATCGCCGACGCGAGCTCCCAGCCGATCTCGGCCTTCTCGGGATTCCCGAAGTTGAGGCAATCGGTGAGCCCGATCGGCTCGCCGCCCACACAGGCGACGTTGCGCGCGGCCTCGATCGCCGCCAGCGCTCCGCCGGTGAAAGGGTCGAGGCCTGCGATCCGTCCCTGCCCGTCGAGCGAGACGGCGAGCCCGCGCAGCGACGGGCGCAGCCGGAGCACGGCGGCGTCGAGGCCCGGCCTGCGCACGGTCCGTGAGCCGACCAGCTGGTCGTAGCGGCGATAGACGAACTCGCGGCTCCTGAGCGACGGCGAACTCAACAACTCGACGAGCGCTTCGGCGGCCGGCGGCGCGGACTCGATCTCGCGAAGCGGTCGCGCCGGCCGCGGCGCCTGCTCGACCTCGTATCGCGGGCACTCCTCTGTGAGCAGCCGGGCGGGGATCTCCCCGACGACCTCGTCCTGCCAGAACGCGCGCAGCTCACCGGTGTCCGTGACCTCACCGACGACCGCGTGCTCGAGCTCCCAGCGGTCGAGGATCGCCTCGACGGCGTCGAGCATCGCTGGACGCACGATCGCGATCATCCGCTCCTGGGACTCGGAGATCATCACCTCCCACGGCTCCATCCCCTCCTCCCGGAGCGGCACCCGGTCGAGGTGGACGTCGATGCCGAAGTCGGCGGCCATCTCGGAGAGCGAGGACGCGATGCCCGCGGCTCCGCAGTCCTGCAGCGACTCGACGAGCCCCGACGAGACGAGCTCGACCGACGACTCGATGAGCTTCTTGCCCATGAACGGGTCGCCGATCTGGACGGAGGGCCGCTTCTCGGCCGCTTCCTCGTCGAGCTCCTGGCTCGCGAGCACCGAGGCGCCGCCGATGCCGTCGCGCCCGGTCGTCGCGCCGTACAGCACGACGAGCTGGCCGGCGACCGTCGCCTTCGCACGCATCACCCGGTCGACGGGCAGCAGCCCGACGCACATCGCGTTGACGAGGCAGTTGTCTCGGTACGAGTCGTCGAAGACCGCCTCGCCGCCGACCGTCGGGACGCCGACGCAGTTGCCGTAGTGGCCGATCCCGCCGACGGCGCGCGAGAAGTGCCAGTCGGACTCGGCGAAGCGGAGGCCGTCGAGGAGTGCGATCGGGCGCGCGCCCATCGCCACGATGTCGCGCAGGATTCCTCCGACCCCGGTCGCGGCGCCCTGGAACGGCTCGACGGCCGAGGGATGGTTGTGGCTCTCGACCTTGAACGCGACCGCGACCCCGTCGCCGAGATCGAGGACGCCGGCGTTCTCGCCCGGCCCCTGCAGGACACGGGGGCCGCTCGAGGGGAGCCGCTTCAGGAGGAGCGCCGAGTGCTTGTACCCGCAGTGCTCGGACCAGAGGAGCGAGAAGACCGCGAGCTCGAAGTCGTTGGGGTCGCGCCCGAGCAGGGAGCGGATCCGCTCGAACTCTCCGTCGGTGAGACCGAGTGCGCGATGGAGGGCCGGTTCCGTCACGCTGCTCAGAACCTGAGCCTACCCGGAGCAAAGGACACACCGGTCGGTAGCCTCGGCCCGTGCGCTCGTACTGGGGGCTGATCCTCTCGCTCGCCGCGATGTGGGGCGCCTCCTACCTCTTCATCAAGGTCGCGGTCGAGGACATCCCGCCGGCGGCGATGACGGAGCTTCGGGTTCTGCTCGCGGGAACCCTCCTGTTCGCTTACGTCGCCGTGCGCATGGGCGCCGGACGCGCGGTCGGCGAGCTCCGCCGCGCGTGGGTCCCCTGCGCCGTCCTCGGCGTCATCAACGCCGCAGTGCCGATGGGGCTCGTCGCCTGGGGAGAGACGCACATCGACTCGAGCGTCGCCGGCATCGCCCAGTCCACGGTGCCGCTCTTCACGTTCATCCTGGCCGCGAAGTTCCTCCCTCACGAGCACGTGGGGCTCGTCCGTGTCGCTGGAGTCGCGATCGGCTTCCTCGGTGTCGCGCTGCTGGCAGGCTTCCCCTCGGAGGGCGGCTGGTGGGCACTCGCAGGGACGCTCGCAGTCGTCCTCTCGTCGCTGTCGTACGCGAGCGGCGGCGTGTACGGGCAGCTCCAGGTGCACGACATCCCCGGCCCCGTCCTCGCGACCGGGAACATGCTCGCCGCGGCGATCTTCCTCCTGCCGCTGGCGATCGCCGACCCTCCGACCGAGGTTCCCGGCGGAACCGCGCTCGCCGGCCTCGCCGGCCTCGTGCTGATCCCGACCTTCGCCGGTCAGCTGCTCCTCTTCCGCGTCCTCCGCCTGCACGGCAGCCGCAAGCTCTCGATCGTCACGTACCTCATGCCGGCGTTCGCCGTCGTGTACGGCGCGCTCCTGCTCGACGAGCCCGTGACCGCGGCGATGCTCGCCGGCTTCTCGCTCATCGTCGTGGGCGCGGCGCTCGCGTCGGGCCAGCGCTTCTTCGGCGTACGCGCGCAGGAGAGCGCCGCTTGAGCAACGTGAGCGTCTCGATTCGGCGGGCGCGGGCCGACGACGCCGACTTCCTCGTCGAGCTCGTGACGCACGAGGACGTCGAGCCGTTCCTCGCCGCCGTCCGCTCGAAAGGACGCGAGGAGATCCTGGGGGAGATCGAGCGCTCGGAGAGCGAGCCGGACGCCTTCGGCCTGTTCGTTATCGAGGTCGACGATCAGCGCGCGGGCACGATGCGCTTCGAGCGCACGAACACGAGAAGTCGCATCGCCTCCCTCGGAGGCCTCGCAGTGCACCCGGACTTCCGTGGTGCGAGGGTCGGGGACACGGCGGCTCGGCTGTTCCAGCGCCACCTCTTCGAGGACCTCGGGTTCCACCGGGCCCAGATGGAGATCTACGGCTTCAACGAGCGGGCGATGCGCCATGCAGAGCGCGCCGGGTTCGTACGCGAGGGCGTGCGCCGCAAGGCGTACTGGCGTAACGACGAATGGGTAGACGGTGTCTTGTACGGGCTCGTCGTCGAGGACATCGCGGACGACCAGCCGGCGCGAACACCCAGCCGCAGCCTCTGAGACGCCGGCGATTCAGTGCGTGCCGTTCGAGGTCGTCTGGGCGACGGCGCGGAGGAGCGCGTCGCGGATCCACTCCGCTTCGGGCCAGCCGCACGGGCCCCGCGGGGTGCGATACAGGCGATCGTCCGCGCTGAAGACGTCGTACATCGGCTCGGGGTCGACATCGCGGCCGTCGACGAGGACGGTCGGCGACCCGAGCACCCGGTACTCCGCCGCCTCCTCGTCGTCGACGACGTCGACGATCTGGATCTCGGCGGGAACGCCGATCTCGTCGACGACACGCTCGACGACGATGATCGCCATGTCGCGATTGGGACAGTCCTCGCGCGCGAGGATCTCGACCCGCACCCCGTTCGACCCCTTCGTCACGTCAGCGCTCCCTCCCCAGGTGAGCGTCGGTCACAGCTACCCCTGACTGACGCTATGCACCCCTCTGGGGGATGCAATCCCTCGAACGAGGGAGACCCACGTGTGTTCGATATCTGTACTCTATGTCCGATGATTATCGGACACACGCCACCGGTCGACGTCGCCGCGGGAACGGCCTTCGCGGTGTTGCTGAGCCTCTCCGCCGCGTCGCGCGGCGACCGCGAGGAGCTTCCGGACGAGCTCGCCGCCGCGCTCGCCGGCGTCGGTGACACGGAGGGCGAGACGTGGCTCAACCTCCTCGGCGTCGCCCTCGATGCGGGGCCGCCCTACACCGTCGAGCGGCTGCGCGACGCGCTCGAGACGAGCGACGGGCTCGAAGTGCGTCGTCACCTCCTCGGCCGGTTCGCCTGGTCGTGGTGCACGCTCGCCGGAATCGACGACATCGAAGCGGCGGCCGCGGGCGACCGCAACGCCGCGCGCAGGCTACTCGAGCATCCGCGGTACTACGGCGGCCACGCGGCCGAGTCACTCGCGACGGTGCTGCCGCTCGACGCCGACGAGACCCGGCGACGACTCGTGCGGGCGGTCGAAGCGGCGACCCCACTCGTGGCAGCGAGCGCGGCCGGCGAGCTGGCCGCAGCGGCCGATCGGGCAGCGACGGTGCTGGCCGACCAGGACCCTCTGGCCGCCATCGAGCGCCTGACCGCTGGGTACCGCTACGTCCCGGAGGTCGAAGCGGACCGAGTCGTCCTCGTCCCCCACCTCGAGCAAACGCTCCCCCTCGTGCTCGCGCAGCATCGCTCCGCACGGCTCGTCGCCTACGTCGCGGAGCCGGACCGGGGCTCGGAAGACTCACTCGTCGCCCTCGGGCGCGCGCTCTCGGATCCGAAGCGCGTCGAGATCCTCGGGCTCGTCGGCCGCGGCGTCGGCCGTTCGGGGGATCTCGTCGAGGCGACGGGGCTGACGCGCTCGACGGTCCATCACCATCTCGCACAGCTGCGCGGCGCCGGCCTCGTCGCACTCGAGGGCAACGCGCGCGCCTACACCTATGTCCCGCGCCGCGACGCGCCCGCCGAGGTCGCGGAGCTCGTCGCGAGCCTCGTCGGAACGGAGGAACCAGTGATGCGCTACACGCTGCTCGGAAACAGCGGCCTCAGAGTCTCCGAGGTCGCGCTCGGCACCATGACGTTCGGCGAGGCGTGGGGCTGGGGCGCCTCGAAGGAGTCGTGCAGCCGCATGTTCGACGCCTTCGTCGAGGAGGGTGGGAACTTCGTCGACACCGCGTGCAACTACACCGACGGCCAGAGCGAGGAGATCGTCGGCGAGCTCGTCGAGAGCAACCGTGAGCGATTCGTCGTCGCGACGAAGTACACGCTGACAGCGCGTCGCGACGATCCGAACGCCGGCGGCAACCAGCGCAAGAACCTCGTGCAGACGCTCGAGACGAGCCTGCGGCGGCTCCGCACGGACTACGTCGACCTCCTCTGGCTCCATATGTGGGACGGGATGACCCCGGTCCACGAGGTCGTCCGCGCCCTCGACGACCTCGTGTCCTCGGGGAAGGTCCTCTACGTCGGCGTGTCCGACACGCCCGCCTGGGTCGTGTCGCGGGCGGTCACGCTGGCCGAGCAGCGTGGCTGGGCGCCCTTCGTCGCGGTCCAGGGGCCGTACTCCCTCCTGGACCGCGACGTCGAACGCGAGCTGCTGCCGATGGCGCGGTCGCTCGGACTGACGTTCACGCCGTGGGGGATGCTCGAAGGCGGCGCGCTCACGGGGAAGTACCTCGACGACACCGCGGAGCCGCGGCGCTACACGGGCGTCGGACCGAGAGCCAACGAACTTGCCCGGGAGGTGATCGCGGTCGGCGAGGAGGTCGGCGCGACGCCGGCCCAGGTCGCGATCGCATGGGTCCGCGCACAGCCGTGGCACACCGTCCCGATCGCAGGGGCGCGCAGCGAGGCGCAGCTGCGCGAGAACATCGGCGCACTCGAAGTCGAGCTCGCCGCGGAGCACCTCGAGCGTCTCGGAACGGCGGGCGGGTTCAGCGCCGGCTTCCCGCGCGACTTCCTCGAGTCCGACGACGTCCGGGGGCTGATCTTCGGCGACACGTTCGACCTGATCGACGACCCGCGGGCGCTGCGCACGCGCGAGCACGCGGGAGCAGCGTGCCTAGAGCCCCTTCAGCGCCCGCGCGAGAACCGGGTCGAGCCCGGCGAAGTACTGCGTGGAGGTGAGGTCAACGCCGACGTCGGGCTCGACCGCGAGCCGGTGGTCTCCGGGGCCTTTCTTCCGCTCGTGGTAGCGCTCGGCGATGTGAACCGTCCAGCCGGCCGTCGGGAGCGCGAGCGGGAACGTGTCCCCGTACGTCTCGACGCCCCCTCCGGTCGGCTCGCCCACGACGATCGCGCGCGTGTCGCGGTCGATCTCGGCCGCGAAGTTCGCGGCCGCCGAGAACGTCGCGCGTCCCGTCAGGAGGTAGAGCCGGCCGCGCCTGTTCACCTGCTTCGAGCGCGAAGAGGTCGACGAGCGGGCCGTACGTCGTGTTGTCGCCGCCGCCGTTCAGCCGCACGTCGACGATCACCCGCCGCACCTTCGGGGCGCGCACGAGCCGGCCGAGCGCGCGGAGGAAGCCGGGCGTCGGCCGCTGGACGGAGTTGAACCCCAGGTAGACGGCGCGTCCGCCCGAGAGCGTGCGCGCCCACATCGGCCTGGCGCTCCCGGAGAGGTAGAGGGGCGCGGCGGCGTGCGGGAGGATCGACGGGTAGTGGCCGTACAGGGCGTCCGCGAACGTCGACACGTACTGCGACGCCGGAACCGACGCGAGCGAGACGTCGACGCGCTCTCCGCCCGGCCGCTCGAACGTGAAGTCGGCCGACTGCGCCCCGTCGACGATCCCGAGGCCGCCGAGGATCTCGGCGGTGAGCAGGAAGTGCGGCGCGAGGCCGCGAAGGTTCGAGTCGTTGTCGCGCGGCACGAGCGGGTCGACTCGCTCGAGGACCTGGGCCACGGGCATGCCCTCGATCGCGACCACCTTGTCGCGGATCAGCGAGCGGTCGACCGCATCGACGACGTACAGGCCGTCCGCAAACTCGTAAAGCCGTAGCGGGTAGAGGTGGAGCTCGCGCGCATGCGACGGATCGCCCGGAAAGAGCCCCGTGTGCCCGTTGCGGGGTCCGAGGAGCGCGATCACCCGCAGCACCCCGACGAGCAACTCGTCGCGCGACATGCTCGACGCGCGCCCCGCAAGGGCGTTCACCTCGGCCTCGAACCGCCGGCGCGAGACGCTGCGAAACGGGTCGGGATGGATCTGCTCGATCGTCGCGCCGAGCTCGTGGACGTCCTGCGCGAGCGTCGCCGGAGCGGAGGGACGAGCCTGCGCCGATGAGACGATCGCGACCATGGCGAGTGGCACGAGGAGCAGGCCCGGCATCCGCATTGCGTGGGAGGATGTCCTATCGCATCTCTACATGTCAAGATTGACATATTAGAATGGCGCTCAGATACGCACTCCTCGGCGCCCTCGCCGACCAGCCGCGAACGGGCTACGAGCTCCTCAAGCACTTCCAGCAGTCGCTCGCGTACGCCTGGCCGGCAAGCCACAGCCAGATCTATCCAGAGCTCGCGCGGCTCCTCGAGGACGGGCTCATCGAGCAGACGGGCGCCGGGGCGCGGAACTCGAAGACGTATGCGGTGACCGAGGCCGGCCTCGACCAGCTCCGCACGTGGCTGCGCGAGACGGAGCCGGACCGGCGAGTGAGGAGTGATGCGGCTCTGCGCACGTTCTTCCTCTGGCTGCTCGAGCCCGACGAGGCTCGCGAGCAGCTCGAGGGCGAGCGTGCGTACTGGCAGGGCGTGCTCGACGAGTTCCTCCGGATCCGCGAGGAGCCGACCGGGCACAACAAGAAGGCGCGGACGCTCCGGATCGCGCTCGAAGGCGGCATCCAGACGGTCGAGGCGCGACTCGCCTGGCTCGACGACGCGCTCGCCGAGATCCAGTCGGAGGAGTGGCGCCGGCTCGCCCCGGGCTGACACTCAGCGCAGCGCGTCGCAGACGGCGACGGCCCAGGTGCTCACCGAACGCGCACGCCGGTAGTACACGTGGAGGCCGCTCTCGAGCGCGAAGCCGATCGCCCCGTGCACCTGCTGGGCGCTCGCGGTGACGTCGCCGCACGCCGATCCCGCCCAGCGCAGCTCGCCGTCCTGGACGCCCCCGTCGTTCGCGGTCGCGGACCACGCGAGGAGCGTGAGCGCGTCGGTGGCGAGCGCGGCGTCTGCCAGACGTGACTGCACGGCAGGAAGCGACGCGAGCGGCGCGCCGAACTGCTCGCGTGTGCGTGCGTGCTCCACGGCTCGCTCGAGCGAGCGCGAGGCAAGCCCGGCCAGGTAGCCGAGCGTCGCGGCGTTCCACGCGCGCCAGCACGCAGCCGCAGCGACGGGCTCGAGCTCCCCGGCGGCGCCGACCTCGACGAGAATCGTGCCGTTGCCGTCGAGCGTCGGCTCGGCGCGGCCTTCGCCCGCCGGCGTTGCGAGCGCGAGGCCGCCCTGAGGGCGCGGCGCTGCGAGCGACGCTGCGCCACGGCCGTGCCGTGCGCGGCCGTCGACGTACAGAGGAGCCCCGAGCGTCTGCTCGTCGACGAGGCTCACGGGCGCGGCCGCTCGGCCGAGCTCGACCGCGCCGGCGACGACGGCGCCGAGCAGCTCCTCGCCCGCCCACAGCTCGCTCCACCCGACGTCGGCGAGACGCGACAGCGAGATCGTCGTCGCGATCGTCCTGCCAGTCACCGAGCTCGGGCTCGAGCGGCGGCTGCCAGTCGCCGATCGCAGCCCGCACGGACTCGGCGAAGAGCGTGAGGTCGGTGGGGACGTCGAACGTCATCGCAGCTCCGCGAGGACGGCTTCCGTGTCGGCGCCGAGCGCCGGGGCCGGCGCCGGCGCGGCAGTGGCACCGCCGACGCGCAGGAACGGCGCGAGCAGCCGGACCGCGCCGAGACCGTCCTGCTCGACGTCGGCGACAGGCCCTCGGCCACGACCTGAGGATCCGCGTGGACGGTCTCGCGCTGCTGCACACGGCCGCACGGCACGCCGGCCGACTCGAGTCGCGCGATCCACTCGTCGGCCGAGCGCTCGCGCGAACGCGTCCGCGATCGCCGCGGTGACGTCCTCCTTGGCCGCGAGCACAGCCGGGTCGTCGGGAACGAGGTCGGGCGCGTCGATCGTCGCGTCCTCGAGCCCGAAGAGCGCGAGAAACGCCCGGCGCTGGGCGAGGTTGAGACAGGCGACCGCGACGAAGCCGTCGGAGGCCTCGAAGCAGCGGTAGTACGGGTTCAGCGCGACGCCGGAGGCGATCTCGGCCGCGCGCGCATCCAGGTACGCGCGGTCGGCGAGGCTGACGGTGTCGGCGTCCGGCCTCGCCCGCGAGCCAGACGAGATCCTGCAGCTGTACGGCGAGCGCCGCGGCGAGCAGGGACACGTCGACGAGCTCGCCGCTCCCCGTCTCGTCGTGCGCGGACGAGCGCCGCGAGGACGCCGGTGGCGAGCAGGAATCCTGCGGTGAGGTCGGCCATCGGAATGCCGCCGGCACGGACGGGAACGGTGTCGCCGCGCGAGGCGTGCGCGGTCAGCAGTCCCGCTCGGGCCTGCGCGACGAGGTCGTACGCGGGCACGCCCGCGAGCGGCCCGGACGTGCCGAACGACGTGACGCGGCCGACGACGAGCGCCGGCTGCGCAGCGTGGAGCTGCTCCCACTCGAGCCCGAACCGTCGCTGCGCGGTCGGGCAGGAAGTTGTGGACGACGACGTCGGCTGAGCCGAGGAGGCGAGCGCTCGTCGCGAGCCCCTCGCCGGACTTGAGGTCGACGACGATCGACCGCTTCCCGCGGTTCAGCGGCACGAAGTACCGCCCGACGCCCGGCGCCGCCGGGCAGCACGTGCCGGTAGCCGTCGCCGGTCGGCGGCTCGACCTTGACGACGTCGGCGCCGAGATCGGCGAGCAGCACGCCGCACAGCGGGCCGGCGACGTACTGCGCGTACTCGACGACGCGTACGCCCTCGAGCGGCAGGCTCACCTGAGTCCCAGCCCGCGCCGCGCGATGACGACCTGCAGGATCTCCGCCGAGCCGCCGGAGATCGTCGAGCCCACGGACGCGCGGTAGAGGCCGCCGAGCCGCCCCTCGAGCGGCGAGGACGCGATGGCCGTCGGCGAGTCCTTCGAGGCCGAGGAGCTCGATGCCCTCCCGGGCGAGACGCTGCGCCAGCCGCGCGCCCGCGAGCTTCGCCATCGCCGACGCCGCGCTCGCGTCTGCATCGCGATCGAGCAGGTCGGCTGCGCGCAGCGAGAGCAGTCGCGCCGCGGCGAGCTCGCCGCGCAGACGCGCGACCCGATCCCACGCAGCATCGAGACGGTCGATCTCGGCGAGCCGCGCCTCGAGCGCGTCGAGCACCCAGGCGAGCCCGCCGAGCTTCTCGGCGGTGATGCGCTCGAAGTCGAGCGTGTGCATGAGGACGTCCCAGCCTCGGTCGACCTCGCCGACGAGGTTCTCCGCGGGGATCTCGACGCCGTCGAGGAAGACCTCGCAGAGGTAGCCGCCGCCGAGGACCGGGAAGCGTCGCACCTCGATCCCGGGCGTGTCGAGCGGCGCGACGAGGACGGAGATGCCGCGATGCCGCGGCTCGTCCGGGTTCGTGCGCACGGCGAGGTAGATCCAGTCGGCGAGCCAGGCGCTCGACGTCCAGATCTTGTGGCCGTCGACGACCCAACGCGTCGCCGCGCCGCACCGCCCGGGTCGTGAGCGACGCGAGATCGCTCCCTGCTCCGGGCTCGGAGAAGCCCTGGCAGAACGTCAGCTCGCCGCGCGCGATCGGGCCGAGCAGGCGCTCCTTGAGCCCGGGCGCCGCATACCGCTCGAGCGCGCAGCCGATCGTCTTGTAGGAGAGGAGATAGAGCGAGAGCGGGAGCCAGTGGTAGCCGAAGCACGTCCTCGACGAGCGCCGCGTCGACGTGACTGAGGCCGCGTCCTCCGAGCTCCTCGGGCCAGGTCATCCCGATCCAGCCGCGCCTCGCCGAGCGCGCGTGTGACCTCGCGCGAGTCGCCGTCGGAGAGCATCCCCTGCCGCCGCCACTCGGGATCCTCCTCGAGCCGCGGACGTAGCGCGGCCGCAAATGCCGCCGCCTCCGCGCGCAGCGCGCGTTGCTCGTCGCTCCAGCGCAGGTCCACCGAGCGCCGATCCTACGGTGCGTAGGATCGGCGAGTGGAGCACCGGCGCGCCTGGATTCCGCTCACCGACGGCGTGCGGCTCGCGGCACGGCTGTGGGTGCCCGATGCGCGCCCCGCCGCCGTCGTGCTGGAGGCGCTCCCGTACCGGATGGACGACCTGACCTCTTCGTACGCGGGCGAGTACGAGCGCCTGTGCGACGAGGGCGGGCTCGCTGTCGCCCGCGTCGACCTCCGCGGCACGGGCTCCTCCGAGGGGATCGCGACGGACGAGTACCCGCCGCAGGAGCAGGCGGATCTCGTGGACGTCATCGCCTGGCTCGCGGCGCAGGACTGGAGCAACGGCCGCGTCGGCATGTACGGGACGTCCTACTCGGGCTTCAACTCGATCCAGCTCGCAATGGAGCGACCGCCTGCGCTGGGAGCGATCTGCGCGATCTACGCGACGGACGACCGCTACACGGACGACGTCCACTACACGGGCGGGGTGCTCCGGTGCATCGACCTCGTCGACTACGTCCTGTACATGGCCGCGATGAACGTGCTCCCACCCGTGCCGGCCGTGTTCGGCGACGGCTGGCGCGACGAGTGGCTCGCTCGTATCGAGCGCGCCGAGCCGTGGCTCCTGCACTGGCTCGAGGAGCAGGTCGACTCCCCGTACTGGCGGCACGGGTCGCTGCGGCCCGACTACGGGCGGATCGCGTGCCCGACCATGATCGTCGCCGGCTGGGCGGACGGCTACCGCAACAACACCTTCAGGACGTTCGAGGCGCCTCGACTGCCCGAAGCGGCTGCTCGTCGGGCCGTGGAGCCACATGTCCACCGCGACATCGCTTCCGGGGCCGCACATCGACCTCGTGCCAGAGCTCGTCCGCTGGTTCCGCCGCTGGCTCTGCGACGAAGAGAACGGCGTCGAAGACGAGCCTCCGATCAGCGTCTTCGTCAGACGCTCGACGAGGCCGGAGCCGGACCTGACCGAGCTGCGCGGATGACTGGCGCTCCGAGCCGCGTTGGCCGCTCGACCGCAGCCGCGTGCGGACGTTCACGCCGGAGCCGTCACTCGGCTCGGACGAGATCCCGATCCGCGGCGACGTCGGGACGAGCGCCTGGATCTCGTGCGCCGGGCGGCTGCCGTGGGGACAGGCGCTGGACCAGCGGGAAGACGACGCGCGTCTCCCTCGTCCACGAGTGGGCCGCTCGAGGACGAGCTCGAGATCCTCGGGCACCCGGTTCTCTCCGCGGCGATGACGTCGTCGGTGCCGGTTGCGTACCTCTCGGCCAAGCTCTGCGACGTCTTCCCCGACGGCACCTCGGCGCTCGTGTCGCGCGGCGTCCTCAACCTCGACGCACCGGTCCTCGTCGACCGACCCCGAGCCGCTCGAGCCCGGGGCTGCCGACCGAGGTCACGGTCGAGCTCGACGCGACCTCGTGGGTCTTCGAGGCCGGGCCACCGCGTGCGCCTCTCACTGGCCGCGGCCGACTGGCCCAACGTGTGGCCGCCGCCCACGGCGGGCACCCTCACGGTCGACCGCAGCACTCTCGGGCTCTCGCTGCCCGTGGTCGACGGCGTGGCACCGGTCGGCGACGCGCCCTCGTTCGCGCCTTCGCCCGGCAAGGAGACGCACGGTCCGGCGCCAACCGGCGAGCAGCCTCCGCTCGTCTGGAGGATCGAGCACGACGTGCTCGGACGCGAGCGGCGGGCAGTCGTCTCGCACGGATCGAGCTACGACGGCGAAGCGGGCGCCCGCATCGACGAGCGCTACGAGGGCGCGGTCGGAGTCTCCCTCACCGACCCGGGAGCGGCGTGGGCGCGCGCCGCGAGCCGCTACGTCATTCGGTGGCCCGAGGCCGCCTGCGCGACCGAGGCGACGCTCGACCTCCGCTCGGACGCGGACGCGTACCACGTCACCGTCGAGGTGGTCGCCGAGGAGCTGTCCGACGACGAGCCCACGGGGATCGGACGCCGTCAGCGCCGCTTCGAGCGCACGATCCCGCGCCGCTTGCAGTAGCGAGCGCAGCGCTAGGCTCGGATGCAGGCCGCGCGGTGGCGGGCGTCACCGGGGGCCGGCTCGAGCTGCGGATCCGTCTCCTGGCACGCGTCGATCGCAATCGGGCAGCGCGGATGGAACCGGCAGCCTGCCGGAACCTCGATCGGATTGGGGGTCTCCCCGCGCAGGATCTGGGATTCGACGCGATGCCGTGGGTCTCGGCGCGGCACCACGGAGAGCAGCGCCTTCGTGTACGGATGGCGCGGATCCTCGATCACCTGCCGCGCCGGCCCTTCTTCGACGATCCGGCCGAGGTACATGACGCAGATGCGGTCCGCGAAGCGAGCGGCCGTCGAGAGATCGTGCGTGATCATCAGCACCGCGAGGCCCTGGTGGCGAAGCTCGTCGAGGATCCCGAGGATTCCTGCCCGGACCGAGACGTCGAGCATCGAGACGGGCTCATCCGCGACGAGGAGCTCGGGGCCGAGGACGAGGCTCGCGGCGATCGCGACCCGCTGCCGCTGGCCGCCGGAGAGCTCGTGCGGATAGCGATCGGCGAAGAGCTCGGCCGGAGCGAGTCCGACCTGCTCGAGCGCATGCTCGACCGCCCGGCGCCGCTCGTCGCGGTTCCCGATCCCGTGGATGACGAGCGGCTCGGCGACGGTCGCGGCGACGCGGAAACGAGGATCGAGCGACTCGTACGGATCCTGATAGATGATCTGCATCCGCCGGCGCAACGCCCGGAGGTCGCCCGATGAGAGACTCGAGACGTCGACGCCGTCGAAGGAGACGGTTCCGGACTCGGCGCGAACGAGCCGGAGAATCGCCTGAGCAGTCGTCGTCTTGCCACACCCCGACTCCCCCACGAGCGCGACCATCTCCCCGCGCGCGACGCCGAGCGAGACGCCCGACACCGCGTGCACGAACCGCTGCGGTCGGCGCAGGATCGATCCGCTGAGTCCGCGTGGGACGCGGTAGCGGACGACGAGGTCGTCGACCTCGAGAACTGGACGCCCGTTGCCCTCCGGCCCGCTCATCCCACCGCCCCGACCGAGTCCGCGAAGTGGCAGGCGCTGACGTGGCCGTCGCCCATCGCGCGGAGCTCGGGCCGCTCGGAGGTGCACCGCGCCGCCGCGAGATCACAGCGCGGCGCGAACGGGCATCCGTGCAGCTCGGCATCGAGACGCGGCGGGACACCTGGGATCGAGAGGACCTCTTCGCGCGCGTCGAGATCGGGGGTCGCGGCCCAGAGCATCCGCGTATACGGGTGCCGGGTCTCGTGGTACAGCGCCTCGGTCGGCCCGCGCTCGACGATCCTGCCCGCGTACATCACCGCCGCGTGGGTGCACGTCTGCGCGACGATCGGCAGGTCGTGCGTCACGAACACGAGCGCGAGCCCGAGCGCGTTCGAGAGGTACGTGAGGAGCTCGAGGACCTGCGCCTGCACCATCACGTCGAGCGCCGTCGTCGGCTCGTCCGCGAGCAGGACGCGCGGCGAGCACGAGAGCGCCATTGCGATCGCGGCTCGCTGGCGCATCCCGCCCGAGAGCTCGTGCGGGTAGCTGCGCGCGCGCCCGGGTGGAATCCCGACGAGGTCCAGCAGCTCGTGCACGCGCTCGGCGGCCTCGCTTCCGCTCGCGTGTCCGTGCAGCTTCATGGGCTCGACGATCTGATCGCCGATACGACGCACCGGATCGAACGCGTTCATCGCTCCCTGGAAGACCATCGCGATGTCCTTCCAGCGATGCGGCGCGACGGTCTGCTCGCCGCGCTCGAGCACGTCGACGCCGTCGAAAAGCACGCGTCCGGAGACGGATGCCGTCGGCGGGAGCAGCCCCATCAGCGCCAGAATGGTCGTCGTCTTCCCGCACCCCGACTCGCCCACCATGCCGAGCCGGGTCCCGGCATCGACCGAGAAGGACACGCCCTGGACAGCGTGAAGCTTCCGGCCGTTCGGCAGGTCGAACCAGACGTGGAGGTCGTCGACCTCGAGCAGTGCTGAGCTCATGACGGCTGTTGCGGCTGCGGCTCGGGTCGCTCGGACGGGCGGAGGACACGGAAGCGACGGACGGAGAGGTGGCCGGTGCGGAGACGCGGGTTCAGCGCGTCCTCCATCGTCTGGCCGATGATCGTGCACGCGAGGACGACGAGCATCACGCAGACGCCCGGCGGGATGACCGCCCACCAGGCCTCGTTGATGATCGCGTCGTCGGTGAAGGCGTTCTCGATGAGCCGGCCCCAGGAGATCGAGGTCGGATCGCCGAGGCCGAGGAACGTGATGAACGTCTCGGCGAAGATCGCGTACGCGATCAGGAGGACCGTGTTCGCGACCAGGAGCGGCGTGACCTGCGGCAGCACGTGACGCACGATCAGGCGCGAGTTGCGGGCGCCGAGCGCCCGCGCGCGCTGGACGTACACCCGCTCGCGGACGCTCTTCGTCTGCGCGCGCAGGAGCCGCGCCGTGAACGTCCAGTAGATGATCCCGATGATCACGATGATGTTCCACGTGCTGCGGCCGAACAGCGCCGCGATGACGATCATCAGCGGGACGTCGGGGATGACGAGGAAGTAGTCGGTGA
Organism: uncultured Gaiellaceae bacterium; assembly: GCA_963805135.1. Taxonomy (GTDB): domain Bacteria; phylum Actinomycetota; class Thermoleophilia; order Gaiellales; family Gaiellaceae; genus GMQP-bins7. The sequence goes on from CAWDSX010000024.1 coordinate 164,788, forward strand.
GCCGCATGAGCGCGGTATCCGTCTTGCCGCCGAAGTAGCCGGAGAGGATCCCGACCGTCCCTCCGATGACCGCCGAGATCGCCGCCGCGCAGAAGCCGATGAGCAGCGAGACCCTTGCCCCGGCGACGAGCAGGGCGAGCATGCTTTCCCCGCCGCCGTCCGTCCCCAGCGGGAACTCGCGGCTCGGCGGCTCGAAGACCTCTCCGACCTTGGCCTTCGGATCGCCGGTGATGAGCCACTGGCCGAAGACCGCGAGGAAGACGAAGACAGCGAGGACGAACACCGCGACCATCGCGGACTTGTTCCTCAGGACGGGCGCCGCAATCGCGCGCCACTTCAGGGAACGGGTCGGGGAGGGCGCCTCCTCGACGTGCGGAGCGCCCGTCTGGACCGGACTCATTCGGTCACCCGCGGGTCGAGCCTGAAGTACAGGAGGTCGGCCATGAGGTTGAAGACGATCACCGAGAGCGTGAGCAGCAGGAACGCCGCCTGCAGGACCGGGTAGTCACGCTGGTCGATCGCTTCGACGATGAGGAGCCCGATGCCGGGGTACGAGAAGACGTACTCGACGGTTATCGCCCCGCCGATGATGAAGCCGAGCGAGAGCGCGACGAGCGTGATCACCGGAAGCATCGCGTTGCGGAAGCCGTGCTTCCAGACGGTCGCCCAGTTCGTGAGGCCCTTCGCGCGCGACGTGAGGATGTAGTCCTCGCCGAGCGTCTCGAGCATCGCCGAGCGGACGATGAGCGTGTATTCGCCGAAGACGACGAGTCCCAGCGTGAGCGCGGGCAGGATCATGTGCTCGAGGCGGTCCACGACCACCTCGATCAGGCCGGGGTCGTCGAGGATGCCGAGGGTCGGATCCTTTACTCCGGACGTCGGTAATCCGAGCCAGCCGGAGATGAACAGCACGATCACGAGGCCGAGCCACTGTGGCGGCATCGAGTAGAACCCGAGCCCACCCCACAGCGTCGCCTTGTCGGTCGCGGTGCCGCGCCGCCAGGCGGCGATGACGCCCGTGCCGACGCCGAACACGATCGCGAACAACGTCCCGAGCGCGACCATCGGGATCGTCGTCTTGAGCGGCTCCCAAAGAACGCTGGTGACCGGCTCCTCCGTGCGCAGCGAGCGCCCCATGTCCCCCTGGGCGAGGTCGCCGAGGTAGATCTTGTACTGCTCCCACTTCGACTTGTCGAGCCCAAGCGTCTTGCGCTGGTACTCCTTGAAGTCCTGCGAGCACCCTCGGCAGCGAAGGGCCGAGACCGCGTCCCCCGACAGCGAGCGGAAGAGGACGAAGTTCAGCGTGATGGCGACCAAGACGGTCCCGATCGCGAACAGCACCCTCTTGACGACGTAATCGGTACCGCGCATGTCGTCTCGGGGCGCCGCTCGCGATCGCGACCGCTAGATCAGCTCTTCCTCGGGCTGGTGTAGTACGTCTTCGAGAACGCGTTCAACTCGTTCTTGAAGCCTGTCCACTTCGTCGACGTCGCGTCCAGCGCGACGTGGTTCGTGAGCTGGGTGTACACGAACGCGTCGTACACCATCTTCTGCATCTTGTAGATGATCGCGCGCCGCTTGGCGGCGTTCACGGTGACCGACTGCTGCGTGTAGAGCTTGTCGTACGCAGGGTTGTCCCAGCCGGTGTCGCTCCACGAGCACCATTGGCCCTTCGTGACGACGGAGAGCTGGAAGTCCGGCTCGGGACCGGCGATCCAGTCCCACATCGCGAGGTCGAACTTCGAGTACCCGACGTTCTTCGCGCCGTCGCACTTCGCGTCCGTCTCGAGCGCGTAGCTCGCGGTCGCGTCGCCTCCGACCTTCAGCCTGGCCGTGACGCCGACCTTCGCGAAGCCCTCCTTGAGGATCTCGAACATCCGGGTGCCGTTGAAGTCCAGGGAGGTGGGGATGATGACTTCGTAGCTCATGGCATGGGACGGCTGGGAGTACTTGCCGCTCGTCGCGGGCGCGACGCGGATCCCGTCCGAGCCCCGCTTGTAACCGAGCCTATCGAGGGCCTTGTTCGCCGCGGAGCAGTTGTACTGCGTCGGGCCGAGGTTCGGGTTCTCGAGCGGCGAGATGTGGCCGACGAGGCTCTCGACCTTGGTCGCGTAGCCGCCGAAGACGACCTGGATCATCTTGTCGCGGTTCACGCACATCGAGAGCGCCTTCTTCACGCGCGGGTCGAGCAGCTCGCGGTTCTTGAGCTTGCGCTGGTTCGAGTTCCACGTGATGTTCGTGATCTCTCCGCCCGGCCACTCGTTGACCTTCACGCCCTTGCTCTTCTTGACGGCGCTCACCGCGCCGAAGGGGACCTGGTCGATCCAGTCGAGATTTCCGCGCCTCAGGTCGGCGATCATCGAGTCCGAGTTGGTGTAGAAGGTCAGCGCGACCGCGTCGGCGTTCGACTTCGGCCCGTAGAACTTCGGGTCCGCGATGAACACGGTCGTGCCCTTCTTCTCGTACGACTTGAGGGTGTACGCGCCGCCGGTGACCATGGGCAGCTTGCCCTCGGGCCGGTACGTCTTGAGCGCCTTGCCGCCCTTCTCCTTCTTCTCGTACGGCTCCCAGACGTGCCGCGGCACGATGGGCAACGCGCCGATGAGCCAGAGCGCGTTCCCGACCGGAGCGTTGTAGCGGACGATGAGCGTCGTCGAGTTCGGCGCCGTCGCGCGCACGACATGGTTGACCGACGACCCCTGCACCGCAGTGGCGCCGTCGACGTACTTGACAGTCGTGTTGATCGTCCACGCGGCGTCGTCGGCCGTCATCGGCTTGCCGTCGGACCACTTCCCGTTCGGCCGCAGCTTGAAGGTCCAGGTCTTGCCGTCCGTCGACGCCTTCCACGACTTCGCCAAGTCGCCGGTGATGAAGTAGCCCTCCTTGTTCGAATAATCGACCTGGACGAGCAGCGGGTAGGTCATGATCATCGCGTTGAGCCCCTGACCCTCGATGTAGTTCCAGGGGTTGAACGAGTCGATGTAGCTCGTCGTGCCGATTCGCAGGATCCCGCTCCCTCCAGCCTGGCTGGCTGCTGCTGTCCCGGAGCTCGCTGTCGCGCGCTGAGACCCGAGCCAGGCTGCCGAACCGGCCGCCACGAGTGCCACGGTGCCCAGCAGTGCGAACATGAGCCGCCCCGACCGCCTTCGCTTCATTTCTCCTCCTCCGTCCGGAGTCGCTGCCCCCGACGCTTTGACGTCATCGACACCATCGAAGTTGTGCCCGCCCGGAATGAGACGGGCGAGAGCATAGTCCCCTGGAGGCGCGAATGTACGCTCGCGCGATGACTCCGCCTCCCCCACGTGGTCCCCGCCTCCGCGAGCACGGCCTCCGTATCGGCCGCTTCGAGGCCGGTCCGGCGAACGCGATCACCGACGTGGCCGGGGTCACGGTAGGGCACGTCACCCTCTGGCGCGACGAGGCCGAGCCCCCCGAAGGACGTGGCGTCGCGCGGACCGGTGTGACGGCCGTCCTGCCCGGCCCGATCGAGACGCTGCACGCGCGCCCCGTTCCCGCGGGAGCCGCCGTGCTCAACGGATCGGGCGAGCTCACCGGCTCGCTGCAGATCGGAGACTGGGGCTGCATCGAGACGCCCGTCTACCTCACGTCGACGCACGCGGTGGGACGCGTGTACGACGGAGCAGTCGCCGTGGCGGTCGAGGTCGAGCCGCGGGTCGGGACGGAGGACTTCGTCATCCCGGTCGTCGGCGAGTGCGACGACAGCTGGCTTTCGGAAGGACGCGTCGTCCAGGTCGAAGCCGGAGACGTCGCTCGAGCCGTGGCGTCGGCTGGTGGAGGCACGGTGGCCGAGGGGGCGGTCGGAGCTGGGACGGGGATGATGACGAAGGGCTGGAAGGCGGGCATCGGCACCGCCAGTCGGATCGCCCCCTCGATCGGCGGCGCCGTCGGCGTCCTCGTCCTCTCGAACTTCTACCCACCCCCCGGCCTCGTCATGGACGGCGTCCACATCGGGGAGGTCCTCGGCGAGCCGCCCGAGGCGACCCGCTCGAAGGCGGGGAGCTGCATCGGCGTCGTCGCCGTCGACGCAGCGCTGTCTCCGCACCAGCTGCAGCGCGTTGCCCGGCGCGTGGGGCTCGGCCTTGCCCGCTGCGGCTCGGTCGCACACCACGGCAGCGGTGAGATCTTCATGGCGTTCGCTCCGCCCGGCCGGCGCCCGCGCGGCGAGGCGCCCGTGCAGGACGTCCCCGATGGCGCGCTGAACGACGTCTTCGAGGCGGTCGTGGACGTGACCGAGGAGGCCGTGCTCAACGCACTCTGGGCCGCCCCCGAGGTGGTCGGACGCGAGGGCCGCGTGGGGCACGCGCTCCCGCACGACGACGTTCTCGAGCTCCTCGCCAGGCACGGTCGGCTCGGCTGAGCGAGCTCAGCCCACGACGGTCTCGCGGGCGACGCGCTCGTCCGTGAACTCATCGAGGTCGTCGCGGCTCGCGGTCGAGAACTCGGAGACGACGGCGCCCTCGGGTCCCGCCTGGAACCAGTGCAGCGTTCCGGGAGCGATCGTGTGCTGCATTCCGGGCCGCAGCTCGATCTCGTGGTGGACGGTGTAGGTGCCGCGAGGCGGCTCGCACGCGGGGTCTGCCGTCGGCTCGCCCTCCACGTAGAGGTAGACGAGACCGCTGCGGCAGCGGAACGTCTCCTCCTTGCCCGGGGTCCCGTCGAACGGCGGGTGCCGGTGTTCCGGACACGTTTGCCCCGGCCGGAGGACGAGCTCCTTCGCGCAGTAACGGTCGGTGTTGACGTAGACGAGGAGCTGGAGCCCCGACGCCTCGAGCCGGGAGAGGCCGAAGTCGGCGACCTCGATCGCGTCGCGCTCCTCCGCGGTCAGCACGATGCCGGCCTCGGCGAGGCGCTCGGCGGCGTAGAGCCGCGCCTCCTGAACCTCGCGCGCGCTGATCACGGACCGACCATAGCTCGTGCCGCCACGACGCTCAGCCGAGCGACTTCCTCCTCGCCGCGGCCGGGGAGACGCGCTTCGGTCTCGCGACGGCGCACGTCACGGTGTGCGCTCCCGCCGGGGACCACGTGGACATCCGTGTGGTCTCCCGCGGGGAGGCGCTGCTGCAGCACCGCAGGTCGGTCTCGCTCCACCTCGAGCGGCTCTCGCTCAGCCGCCCGTGGCCCTGCACAGCGTCCTAGCGTCGGTAGGCTCGGGCCATGGCGACCTTCCTGCACACCATGGTTCGGATCACCGACCCCGAGCGGAGCCGCGGCTTCTACGAGGCCCTCGGCTTTCGCTTCTCGCGCGACATGGACATCGTCCGAAACGGCGAGCTCGAGGCGACCAACTACTTCTTCTCGCTCGGCGACGCCGAGAACGTGCTCGAGCTGACCTACAACCACGACGGCCGCACATACGAGCTCGGGACCGCGTACGGGCACATCGCGGTCGGCGTCGACGACCTCGACGCGACGCTCGCGGCCCTGAAGGACGGTCACGGCATCGAGCCGGAGCGCCCTCCGTATCAGGTCACGGAGGGCGGATCACGGATCTGCTTCGTCCGCGATCCCGACGACTATCGGATCGAGCTGATCGGGCGCAGCTAGTCCTCGTCGGCCGTCCAGCGCGGCGGGTGGCGACGAAACGCACGGTAGAGCGCCGTGTCGTAGACGCTCTTGAGCACGCCCGCGACGACGAAGGGCGCGCCGAGCGACATCTGCATGATCGGCGCCGCGACGAGCGGGCCGAGCGGCCTGGTCACGTAGCGGGCCGTGTTCGTGTACGCCGCCGCGGCGGAACGCTCATCGGGGTCGACCACGCCGACGACGTACGCCTGTCGCGTGGGCACGTCCATCTGGCTCAAGAGGGCGCGTGCGAGCAGGAGCGCGAACGCCGCCGCCTGGGTCGGGGCGAACGGGATCGCGGCGAGCAGGACGTTCGAGGGCAGATGCGTGAAGACCATCGTGTTCAGCAGCCCGAAGCGCCCCGCGAGGCGCGTCGCGACCTGGAACGAGACCGACTGCAAGATGCCGAGCGTGAAGAAGACCACCCCGAGCACCTCGAGCGACGTCCCGAACGTCTCCGTGAACCAGTACGCGATGAAGGCCTGCGTGACGAAGCCGCCGCCGAAGGAGTCGAGCGCGAAGAGGGCGGAGAGTCGCCGCACGATCCCGCGCGAGCGCTCGAGCGGAGCCGCCCTGGCCAGCCGCCCCGCCTCGAGGTCGGCCGAGAGCCCGCGAGCCAGGACCGCGCCGACGATGCCAACGGCGACGTAGACCAGCAGCAGACGCTGCGGCTCGACGCCGAGGACGGGGACGAACGCCGCGGCGAGCGCGCCGAGCGAGCCGGAGAGCGCGGCGACGGTGTTGTACGTCCCGAAGAGCCGCGTCGGGTCACCGCTCGCACCGGCCGCGCTCGGGAGCATCGCCTGCTCGAGCGACGTGAACGGCCCGGACTCCACGACCTCGGTCGAAACGGTCCCGCTCAACGCAGCGAGGACGAGCAGCCACATCTCGTCGGTCAGCGCGAAGGCCGCGCCGGCGATTCCCATCACGAGGAAGAGCGCGGCATACCACCGCCGCCGTCCCACTCGGTCGGCCGTCCGGCCGATCGCGATGGACGTCAGCGCCACGCCCGCAAGCAGCGCCGCGAGCACGACCCCGACCTCGAACCCGGAGAGCCCGCGACGCGCGAGCGTGACGCCGATCAGGACACTGCCGAGGCCGTACGCGAACGCCCTGAGCGCCTGCAGGGCGAGGATGCGACGGGCGTCGGGGGTCAGGGCGCGCCACCCTCGCGCGTCACCACCGGCGTCACGGTGGCGACTCTAGCTCCGTGCGCTCTTCGACTGCGCGCGCACGGCCGCGGTGCTCTACATGCCGCCCACGGGCGTCGTCTTCGCGCTGTTGCTCTCGGGGCTCCAGGAGGACCTGCAGACATCGGCCTCGTGGGTCGACTTCGTCCCGCACAAGCTCACGCCCGGTCGTCCTCGTCGCCGATTGGCTCGTGGAGCCGACGTCGACTGGTACTCGTACCCGTTCGTCGACCTCGCCGCGCATGGTTACGGGGGCGTCCTCGCGCGCGCCGTCGTGCTCGCCGCCGGCTTCGCAGCGGCGGGTGCGGCGCTCCTGTGGGCGGCGAATCGCGGAGCGCTACGCTGAGACGACAGTGGAGCACAGCCCCGAGCGCGAGCTGAAGCTCGCCGCGACCAGCGACTTCCAGATGCCCAGCATCTACGGGCTCGTGGGGCCGATCGTGCGCCAGGCGCCTCCGGAGCGCAACGAGACGACGTACTACGACACGCCCGACCTGCGCCTCGCCCGCTGGGGCGCCAGCCTGCGCCACCGTCCCGGCGAGGGCTGGACCGTCAAGCTCCCCGCCGAACGCGACGCGCCCTTCCTCGTCCGGCCCGAGATCGTGTTCGAGGGCGACGGCGACGCTCCGCCCCCTGCCGCGGTGGAGCTCGTGCGCGGGTTCGTCCGCACCGGCAACCTCGCGGAGAGCGTGCACATGACGACGATCCGTCGCCGCACCGAGATGCACGACGCGGACGGTCGCCTGATCGCCGGCGTCGTCGACGATGCCGTGTCCGTACCGAACGGCTCGCGCCCGGCCGCCTCGTTCCGCGAGCTCGAGGTCGAGATCGGAGACGACATGACGCCCGACCTCCTCGACGCGCTCGTCGAGCGCCTCCGGCAGGCGGGCGCCGGGGCGCCCGACCAGACGGCCAAGTACATCCGTGCGCTTGCCCCGGCATCGCCGCTGACGCCCGAGATCGCCGTCGCCGACCTCGGCCCGGACGCGAGCGCAGGCGACGCGGCCCGTCGTGCGATCGCGCTCTCGGTCATCCGGCTCATCCGTCACGACCCGGTCGTCCGCCTCGACGTCGATCCGGAGGGCGTGCACCAGGCGCGCGTCGCGACGCGCCGTCTTCGCTCAGACCTGCGGACGTTCCGACCGCTCCTCGACGAGGAGTGGTCGACCGCGCTCCGAGACGAGCTCCGCTGGATCGCCCGCGCTCTCGGCGACGTCCGGGACGGCGACGTGCTTCTCGGACGCTTGCGGCACCGGGCGGCGGAGCTCGGCATCGACGAGGACGCAGCGCGGGTGCTGGACACACTCCAGACCTCCCGCGACTCCGCCCTCACGGCACTGGTCGAAGCGCTGCGCTCCGATCGCTACGCGCACCTGCTCGACCGACTCGTCGAGGCTGCGAACGCGCCGGTTCTCGGACGTGACGCCGGCGAGCCGGCGACCGATGCCGTTCCCGCGCTCGTGCGAAGACCGTGGCACCGACTCGCGAAGCGGGCGAAGGCGCTCGGCTCCGCGCCGACCGATGCTCAGCTACACGAGGTCCGGATCCACACGAAGCGCGTGCGGTACGCGGCCGAGGCGGCGGAGCCGGTCGTCGGCAAGCCGGCGCGTGCGTTCTCGCATGCGGCAGCGAAGCTCCAGGACGTGCTCGGCGACCTGAACGACGCGGTCGTCGCCGGCGCGTGGCTCGAGGCGTGGGCGACCGAGAGCAGCGATGGGGACGGATCCGACGCGGCGGGCGCGCTCGCTTCCGCCGAGCGCTCGGCGGCAGAGGAGCTGCGCGGACGGTGGCGCGCCGTCTGGGAGGAGCTGGCCGAGCAGAAGCTCCGCGCCTGGATGTGACCGACACGGTTCGCGCTGCGGGCGGCATCGTCGTGCGCCACCGTGACGACGGCGTCGTCGAGATCCTGCTCGTTCATCGCCCCGCCTACGACGACTGGTCGTTCCCGAAGGGGAAGTGCGAGGACGGCGAGAGCGAGGAGGAAGCAGCGGTGCGCGAGGTCGAGGAGGAGACCGGTCTGCGCTGCATCCTCGCAGGCGAGCTCGCGACGACGCGGTATCGAGACGGCCGCGGGCGGCCGAAGACCGTCCGGTACTGGCTCATGACGCCACTCGGCGGGCACCTCGCGGCCGCGAACGAGGTCGACGCCGCGACGTTCGTCGCCGTCGACGAGGCACGAGCGCTGCTGACGTACCCGCGCGACCGCGAGCTCGTCGATCTCGTAGATCACCAGCGATGACACACGTGCATCTCGTTCGACACGCAAAGGCGAAGAACCGGGCGGAGTGGACCGACCCGGACGATTTGCGCCCGCTGACGAAGCGGGGCAAGCGAGAGGCAGTGGCACTCGCCGAGCGGCTGCGGTCGCAGGAGCTCGCGCGCCTCGTCTCGAGCCCGTTCACACGCTGCGTGCGGACGTTCGAGCCGCTCGCGGAGGCGCTCGACCTCGCAATCGAGACGACCGATCTGCTCGCGGAGGGAGCCGACGGCGGGCGCGCCCTCGAGCTCCTCCTCTCGCTGAGCAAGACGGAGTCGATCGCGTGCTGCACGCACGGCGACGTGCTCCACGAGGTCGTCCGCTCGGTCGCTGCGACAGGCGTCCGGCTCGACGGCCCGCTCGACTCTCCCGTCGCGAGCACCTGGGTGCTCGAGATCGACGACGACCGGGTCGTCGGCGCGGCGTTCGTCGAGCGCCCCCGGAGCTAGCCGGCCCCGACGAAGGTCGCCGCACGCTCGGCGATCATGACGGTGGGCCAGTTGGTGTGTCCGCGAGGCAGCATCGGCATCACCGACGCGTCCGCGACCCGGAGCCCGGCCAACGCCCGCACGCGCAGCTCGGGATCGACGACGGACTGGGCGTCGGAGCCCATGCGGCAGGTGCCGGCCGGGTGATACAGCGTCTGCGAGAGCGCGCGGAGGTGCGCTCGCAGATCGTCGTCCGTGCGCGCGTCGTCGCCGGGGAGGATCTCCCCGTCCGTGAACGACGCCAGCGGCTCCTGCGCGAGGACGCGCCGAGCAAGACGGAGTCCGCGCAGGAGGGTTGCCTCGTCCGCTCCGTCCGGATCGCTGAGGTAGCGCGGATCGATCGCGGGCGGAACGGCCGGATCCGCCGATCGCACCAGCACGGTGCCGGCGCTTCGCGGCCGGAGGAGCACGACCGCAAGCGTCAGCCCGTGCTCCGTCGGCTGCTTGAGGCCTTCCTCCTCGAAGAGCACCGGCGCGAGGAGCAGCTCGACGTCCGGGGCGGAGAGATCCGGCTGCGACCGGACGAAGGCGACGGCCTCGCCGAGGTTCGACGTGAGCGGCCCCCGGCCGCGCAGCGCCCAGCGGGCAAGGTTCCGAAGCGAGTCCGCGGACGCGAGCGTGTCGACTCCTGTCGTCCGGACGAGCAGGCCGTTCGCGAGGTGGTCGAGCAGATTCGCGCCGACGCCGGGCACGTCGCGCACGACGGCGAGCCCGGCGTCCGCGAGAGCGTCGCCCGGTCCGATCCCCGAGAGCTGGAGCAGGTGTGGCGAGCCGATCGCCCCGGCGCAGAGGACGACCTCCCGGTCGCACCGAGCCTGCTCCTCGGCCTCGTCCCCGTCGAGCCGGTACGCGACGCCGGCGGCGCGGCCGTCCTCGATCAGGATCCGCGTCGCGAGCGCGTCCGTCACGATCGTGAGGTTCGGACGGCGCCGCGCCGGGCGGAGGTAGCCGTCGAGAACGCTGAAGCGGCGGCCGCCCCGCTGAGACACCGGCACGAACCCGACCCCCTCGTTGCTCTCGCCGTTGAGGTCGTCGGTGAACGGGATCCCGACCGCCTGGGCCGCGTGGACGAACGCCTCGGCGAGGACGTGCCGCTCGGGGAGCTCGGCTAACGGGAAGGCTCCTTCCGCGCTTCGCGCGAACGCCGGTTCGACGTCGCTCCACGACCAGCCGCTGCAGCCGGCCGCCGCCCACGCGTCGTAGTCGGCCCGGTGCCCCCGGAGGATCATCATCGCGTTCATCGCCGCAGACCCGCCGAGCATCCGGCCGCGCGGGAAGACGATCTCGCGGTCGTCGAGCTGTGCCTGCGGCGTCGTCGAGTCGCCCCAGTCGACGTCGGTGCGGTAGAGACGCGAGAACGCCGCGGGGATCTTGATCTCGAGCTTCCGCGAGAGCGGTCCCGCCTCGAGCAGGAGGACCGAGACCGCGGGGTCCTCCGTCAGGCGAGCGGCGAGCACGCAGCCGGCCGTGCCGCCTCCGACGATGACGACGTCGTGCACGGCGCGAGAATAGGTCGTGACGGAATCGGCACGAAGCCGTGTCCCACCCGTGACGCAGCCGCGCCTACCCTCGCCTCGTGGCGACTGCGACCCGTGCGAAGCCTTCGAAGGCATCGAAGGCGGCGACCCCGTGGGGCGCGGCGGGCCTCCTCGAGGAGGCGACGGTTGCTCAGCGCGTCGGCGACCGACGCTTCTCGGTCGTCGTCCAGCTGCTCGAGGCGCCGGGCGGCGAGCGCCTCATCCGATTCGCGTACAGGACCGACGGGTCGGCCCGCCGCGGGCCCGTCACGATGCGGGCGCGCGACCTCGAGCGACTGCGGGCGGCGCTCGAGCGTGCGCCCGTCCTCAGGGAGGCGCTGGGAGCCCTTGCCTCGGGTCGCTGACGCGCTCGCGCGCTACGCCGCCGCGAGCGCGCGGTGCGCCGCCGCCGCGTCGACGAGCGCCGCAAGCAGAAGCCCTCCGTCGGCCGATCCCAGAAGCGGGTCGACGGCGTGCTCCGGGTGCGGCATGAGCCCCATGACGTTGCCCGCCTCGTTGACGACGCCTGCCACGTTCCCGAGCGCGCCGTTCACGTCGTCCGTGTAGCGGAGGACGATCTGCCCGCGGGCGGCGAGCTGGACGAAGGTGCCCTCGTCCGCGTACCACGCCCCCTCGCCGTGCTTGACCGGGATGACGAGCTCCTGGCCGACGACGCACCGGCGCAGGAACAGGCTCTCGGCGGCCTCGACGCGGAGCGCCGCATCGCGGCAGACGAACTCGAGCTGCCGGTTCGGCCGGAGAACGCCCGGCAGGAGACGTGCCTCGCAGAGGACCTGGAAGCCGTTGCAGATGCCGAGCACCGGTCCGCCGTCGCTCGCGAACGCGCGCACCGCGTCCATGACCGGAGCGACGCTGGCGATCGCCCCTGTGCGAAGGTAGTCGCCGTAGGAGAAGCCGCCCGGCAACACGACGGCGGCCGTCCCCTCCGGCAGAGACGTCTCCTCGTGCCATACGAACGCCGGCTCCGCGCCCACCGAGCCCAGCGCCCACGCCGCGTCCCGATCGTCGTTCGACCCCGGGAACACGACGACGGCGACGAGGGGCCTGTCGCTCATCTCTCCTCGAGCCTGATCTCGAAGCTCTCGATGAGCGGATTCGCGAGGAGCTCGCCGCACATGCGCTCGATCTCGCTCCGCGCGGCATCGACGTCGTCCCCGCCGAGCTCCAGGTCGATAACGCGTCCGACGCGCGCCGTCGCGACCTCGAAGCCGAGCTTCCGCAGGGACTGCCTGACCGCGTCGCCCTCCGGGTCGAGGATGCCCTCCTTCGGGCGGACGAGCACGGTCGCCTTCACAGCACGACCCCGGTCGCGCGACGTACTCGTCGAAGCCGACACCGTAAGGCGCTCGAACGCCTCGATGTAGCGCGCGCGCGTACCCTCGACGACGTCGGCGGGAAGCTGTGGACCGGGAGCCTCCTTGTTCCAGCCCGTGCGCTCGCACCAGTCGCGGACGAACTGCTTGTCGAAGGACGGCTGCGGTCGACCGGGGGCGTAGCCGTCCGCCGGCCAGAAGCGCGACGAGTCCGGCGTCATCGCCTCGTCTCCGAGGACGACGGCCCCGTCAGGAACGACACCGAACTCGAACTTCGTGTCCGCGAGGACGATCCCACAGGCTTCGGCGTGCTTCGACCCGAACCGGTACAGCTCGAGCGCCGCTGCTCGCGCCTCCAGGTAGGTGCGCTCGCCGCAGATGTCGGCGGCGCGAGCCTCGTCGATGTTCTCGTCGTGACCTTCGGCCGCCTTCGTCGCCGGCGTCACGATGGGCTCCGGGAGTCGCGACGACTCCTGCAGTCCCGTCGGCAGCGTGTGCCCGCACACCAGGCCGGTCTCCCGGTAGTCCTTCCAGCCCGAGCCGGCGAGATAGCCGCGCACCACGAACTCGACGGGCAGCATCTCGAGCCGGCGACAGGTCATCGTGCGGCCGTCGGCCGCGAGCTCGAGCAGATGATTGGGGACGATCTCGCGTGTCCGACCGAACCAGAACGCGGAGAGCCCGGTGAGCACGCGCCCCTTGTCGGGGATCGGCGTCGGCAGGACGACGTCGAACGTGGAGATCCGATCGCTCGCTGCCAACACGAGCGTCTGCTCGTCGAGCGAGTAGATCTCCCGGACCTTCCCGCTCGCGACGTGCGTCGCCCCGCCGCTCACGCAGGCGCCTCCTCCGGCACGTTCACCTGGCGTCGCTCGAAGACCACGTCCACGTGCCTCGTATACGCGCCGAGGTCGAACACCTCACCAACGTCGACGCGGGCGCGAGATCTCGGCATCGCCGCGCACGAGGCTCCGGAAGTCGAGACCCTCGTCCCACGCGCGCATCGCGTGTCGCTGCACGAGCCGGTAGGCGGCATCCCGGTCGAGGCCGGACTCGACGAGCGCGAGCAGCAGCCGCTGGCTGAAGAAGAGGCCGCCTGTCGCTTCGAGGTTCGCCCGCATGCGCTCGGGCCGCACGACGAGCCCCTCGACGAGCCAGGCGAAGCGATCGAGCATGTAGTCGACTGCGAGAAAGGCGTCGGGGAGGACGATTCGCTCCGCAGACGAGTGCGAGATGTCGCGCTCGTGCCACAGCGCGACGTTCTCGAGACCGACGACGGCGTACCCCCGAACGAGGCGCGCGAGACCGCAGATCCGTTCCGCGACGATGGGGTTTCGCTTGTGCGGCATCGCCGACGAGCCCTTCTGCCCCTCAGCGAACGGCTCCTCCACCTCGCGCACCTCCGTGCGCGCAAGGTGCCGGATCTCGAGGGCGAAACGATCGAGACTCGACGCGACGCCGGCGAGCGCGGACAGGAGAGCCGCGTGTCGGTCGCGCTGGAGGATCTGGGTCGAGCTCGGGGCAGGCTCGAGCCCGAGCGCGTCGCACGCGATCCGCTCGACGTCGGGCGTCGTCGTCGCGTACGTGCCGACGGCTCCGGACAGCTTGCCGACGCGCATGCCCGCAAGCGCCGCGTCGAGCCGCTCGCGGTCTCGCTCGAGCTGAAACGCCCACCCCACGAGCTTCAGGCCGAACGTCGTCGGCTCCGCGTGGACGCCGTGCGTTCTGCCGATCGTAACCGTGCGTCGGTGCTCGTCTGCGCGCACGTCGATCGCTCGGATCGCGCGATCGAGCCCCTCGCGCACGAGCTCGCCCGCCGCCTGCACCGTGAGCGCAAGCGCCGTGTCGAGCACGTCCGACGACGTCAGGCCGTAGTGGAACCAGCGACCCTCGGCGCCGAGGTCCGACGCGACCGCGTCGACGAACGCCGCGACGTCGTGGTTCGTCGTGCGTTCGAGCTCCGCGACGCGCTGCGGAGTCGGAACGCGGGCGTGCTCGCGTACGGCTCGCGCGGTCGAGGCCGGAATCGTTCCCACCTGCGCCCAGGCGTCCAGGACGGCGAGCTCCACGTTCAGCCAGCGTCTCGAGCTTCGCCTCGTCCGACCAGACCCGGGTCATCGCAGGCCTGGAGTAACGGGCGATCACTGGGTCGATTCTAGTCGCCGCTCCCGCCGTCTCAGTCGACACACACTCGACACCAAGCCGTGCACCACGCGTATCGATCTCGGCGATACGCTCGACAGCGGGTGGAGGCGCGGGGTGGCCCCAGGCAGCGGTCGCCGCCTCAGGTCTCCGTGCGGGCTCGGAGGGAGACGCGGGCGCCGGCCGCGGCTGCTTCCGCGATATCCGAGCGGAAGCGCACCCCTTCGAAGCGGATCCGACCCGCCGCGTCGTACGCACGCTCCCGGGCGGCTCCGATCGTCTCCCCCAGCCCCGTGACGGCGAGGATCCGCCCGCCGTTCGTCACGAGCCTGTCGCCCTGACGTGCGGTACCGGCGTGGAATACGAGCGCACCGCCTTCCTCGGGCATCGGACACACCTGTGATCTCGCTCCCGCGGTCGCCGTCGGCCGGGTAGCGACCTGCCGCGAGCACCACCGTGGTGGCGGCGGTCGAGCCGAACGAGGCTGACGCGCCCGCGAGGTCGCCCCTCGCCGCGGCGGCGAGGAGCGCAAGGAGGTCGCTCTCGAGCAGCGGAAGTACGGCCTGCGTCTCGGGATCGCCGAAGCGGCAGTTGAACTCGAGGACCTTCGGGCCGTCTGCGGTCACCATGAGGCCGGCGTAGAGCAGCCCGACGAACGGCGCGCCGCGCCGCGCGAGCTCGGCGAGCACCGGGCGGTGCACCTGCTCGACGAGGGACTCAGCGTCGGCGGCGCCGACGCCGGGCACGGGCGCGTAGGCGCCCATCCCGCCGGTGTTCGGGCCGTCGTCACCGTCGAACGCGCGCTTGAAGTCCTGAGCCGACACGAGCGGGACCGCGTCGTGCCCATCGCAGACGGCGAACGACGAGACCTCGGGCCCGTCGAGCAGCTCCTCGACGACGACGTCCGCACCCGCGCCGCGCAGGGTGCGGAGCGCCGCGCCGACCTCGTCCTCGCTGCGGCAGACGAAGACGCCCTTGCCGGCTGCGAGCCCGTCCGCCTTGACGACACACGGGGGTCGAGCAAGCGGAAGGCGCGCTGCGGTCGGGACTCCAGCCGCCGCCATGACGTCCTTCGCGAATGCCTTCGACCCTTCGATGCGCGCGGCGGCGGCGCTCGGCCCGAAGACGAGGAGCCCGAAGCGGCGCAACGCGTCGGCAAGTCCGAGCACGAGTGGCGCCTCGGGGCCGACCACGACGAGGTCGACGTCGAGCGAGCGCGAGAGCCCGAGCACACCCTCCGCGTCGTCGGCGCGTATGGGATGACACACGGCGAGCTCGGCGATTCCCGGATTCCCGGGTGCCGCATGGAGCTCCTCCAGGAGTGGAGACTGCGCGAGCTTCCACGCGAGCGCATGCTCGCGTCCCCCCGAACCGACGACGAGGACCCGCACCGCGGGAGTCTACGAAGCCGGAAGCGTCGTCACGTGAGCCTCCCGAGCCGCGCGCCGGCGACCACCGCGAGGACGCCCAGGAAGACGTTCGCTGAAACGCTGAGCGCCGCTATCGCAACCTCGCGCGCCGCGACGAGGTCGAGCGTCTCCTGCGCGAACGTCGAGAACGTCGTGTAGCCGCCACAGAACCCGACGACCAGACCGGCGCGCAGCCAGTCGGGCGCCGAGTGGCGATCGACGATCGCCGCGATGAGGAAGCCGACGAGCACGCAGCCGCTCACGTTGATCGCGAACGTGCTCCACGGGAAGTCGACTCGCCGCGCTGCTCGATCAGCCGGTCGAGCCCGTACCTCGACAGCGCTCCGAGCGCGCCGCCCACGAACACAGCGCAATCGTCGACATCTGTCCGCCTCCTCTCGCGAGTAGGAGCCATCAGCCGAAACGGCGGTTTCGAGGGCGAGCCCCATCGCCCGTACTCGGCGGAGCGTATCGTTCTCAGCCGAGCGCGAGCACGTGCTCGCGCGCCGCGCCAGTACCCACGAGGGTCACGGGAACGTCGAGCGTTTCCGCCACGAACCGGACGTACGCGCGCGCCGCCTCCGGAAGCTCGTCCTCGATCGTCGACTCCCACCCCTCGAGCACGTGGAAGACGGGCCGGCAGTGGTGGAAGTCGCTCTGGTGCGCGGGGAAGTCCTCGGTCTCCGAGTCGTCCGGAAGCCGGTAGCGCACGCATACGGGCAGCTCGGCGAACGCCGACAGCACGTCGAGCTTCGTCAGCGCGAGCGACGGTGATCCCGTTCACGCGGACGGCGAAGCGAAGCGCGACGAGGTCGAGCCAGCCGCAGCGCCTTTCACGCCCGGTGACCGTGCCGAATTCGTGACCGAGCGCCTGCACGCGCTCGTGGTCCGGCCCGACGATCTCGCTCGGGAACGGCCCTTCGCCCACGCGCGTCACGTACGCCTTGGCGACCCCGAGCACCTCCTCGATGCGGTTCGGCCCGATGCCGAAGCTGACCGCCGCGCCCGCGGCGATCGGGCTCGACGAGGTGACGAACGGGTACGTGCCGTGGTCGAGGTCGAGGAGCGTCCCCTGCGCGCCCTCGAAGAGCACCCGCTCGCCGGCGCGGAGCGTTCGGTCGACGAGCAGGGACGTGTCCGCGACGTACGGCGCCAGTCGCTCGGCGAAGCCGAGCTGTGTCGAGACGACGTCCTCGACCTCGAAGGGCTCGAGCTCGTAGACCCGCTGCAGCCAGACGTTCTTCTCCGCGACTGCGAGCTCGAGCTTCTTCCGGAGGATCTTCGGATCGAGCAGGTCCTGGACGCGGATGCCGATGCGCGTCGCCTTGTCCGCGTACGCGGGGCCGATCCCGCGGCGCGTCGTACCGATCTGCAGGCGGCCGAGGCGGCGCTCGCGCGCGCCGTCGAGCGCCACGTGCCACGGCATGACGAGGTGCGCGTTCCCCGACACGAACAGGAGGCCGAGGGTCTCGTGCCCGCGCGCCTCGAGGTCGTCGAGCTCGGAGACGAGTACCCCGGGGTCGACGACGCAGCCCGCCCCGATCGCGGAGCGCTTGCCGGCGATGATCCCGGTCGGGATCTGGCGGATCTTGTACGTCGCGTCGCCGACGACGACCGTGTGGCCGGCGTTCGGGCCGCCCTGGTAGCGGCACACGAGATCCGAGTCCTGCGCGAGCAGGTCGACGATCTTCCCCTTGCCTTCGTCGCCCCACTGCGCGCCGACGATCACGGTCGCAGGCACGCGCCCCAGTCTCGCAGGCTCTGCCTACCGGTGCGGATGCGGCCTACGCGGTCCTGCGACTGCCGACGAGCGTCGTCGTTCCCGTCACGAGGCCGGCTCCCGTGTGCGGTCTCGCCGGCACGGCGACCGAGCATCCGGCCGGCAGCGACGCGATCGCACCCGCGTCGCGGTGCAGAGGCGACCTCCCGGGCCGAGCGGGTACGAGCACGAGATCGTCTCCGCGCGCGACCGCCGCCACGGCTTCCCGGCGTGAGCGGGCATCCTCGACGATCTGTGCACCTCCGGCGGAGAGACGCGCCACGAGGTCGGGATCCGCGCCCGCGGGGACGACGACGACCGCCCGGCCTCGGACTGCGGCCGCTGCGACGATCGTGACCGCGATCGCCAGGTCGCGCTCGGTCAGGTTCTGGGAGATGTCGTCGTCGTCGAGCGCGAGGACGACGCGCTCGTAGTGGCCTCGAGCCGCCAGCACCGCGAGCACCGGGACGTCGGCGAGCGCGACGAGGTCGATCCGCTGCCCTCCGAGAACGATGTCCGCCGCGACGGCGGCGCGCCTCCAGCCCGTGACGATCAGCGTCACGGCGTTCTCGGCCACCATCGCCGAGATCGCCGACGCTTCTGACGGGTTGACGCGAACGACCGACGATGCCTCGCCTCCCATGCCCAGCACCTGCTTCACCGCCGCCTCCGCTCTCCCGCGAGCGCTCTCGAGCTGATGCCCGGGCGTAGCCGCGACCGCGCCGACGAGAACCGTGCCGCCCTTGGCCATCGCCATGCGTCCCGCGAGCTCGACGACCTCCGGGTCGTCGACGACGTCGACGGGCACGAAGATGGTCTCCGCCAGCCGCTCGCCCTGGACCCTGGGTGGATCGATGCGGCGCGCGGCGCTCCGCGTGACGATGCTGGACACGAGGACGGTGACGAGCACGACGATGAGGGTCGCGTTGAGCAGGGGCGTGTCGAAGAGCCCGATGTCGACGCCGATCGTGACGGCGGCGAGCGTCGCGGCCGCCTGCGCGAGCGAAAGGCCGAAGAGCAGGCGCCCTTGCGGACGCGAGAGGCCGAGGATGCGGGCAGAGATGACCGCAGCTGCCAGCTTCCCCAAGAAGACGACGGCGAGCGAGATGCACGCGATCCCGATCACGCGCCGCTCGGTGAACGCCTCGGGGTCGATGAGCATGCCCGTGGACAGGAGGAAGAAGGGGATCAGCAGCACGCCGCCCACGAACTCGATCTGCTCCATGAGCCGGCTGCGGCTCGGGACGAGCCGGTTGAGCGCGAGCCCGGCGAAGAAGGCGCCCACGATTCCCTCGATGCCCGCGCGGTCCGCCACGAGGGCGGCGGCCGTCAGTGCGACGGCGACGAAGAGGAAGCGCGCCCCGCGATGCTGGCCGACTCCCGCGAACACGAAGCGCGTGACCCACGGCAGGACGAACGCGCAGAAGAGCGCGAGGATCACGATTCCGACCGCGACCTCGACGAGCACGCCGATGGGACGGGCGTCGCTCGCCTCAGAGCCCGCGACGACGGCAAGCACGGACAGCGCGAGCGTGTCCGTCATCACCGTCCCGCCGCCGGCGATGCCGACGGCGCGGTCACGTAAGAGCCCGTGTTCCTGGACGATCGGGTACGCGACGAGCGTGTGCGACGCCCAGAGCGACCCGAACAGCATGGCCGTGGCGAATCCGTAGTCGAAGCCCACGGCGACGGAGATGCCGAGGACGAACGGGATCGTGAACGTGAACGCGCCGAACGTCAGCGCTCCGCGCCGATTGGCCGCGAACTCGTCGAGGTCGAGCTCGAGGCCCGCGAGGAACATGAGGAAGAGGATCCCGAGGTCGCCGAGCGACTCGACGACGCCCTCGCGCTGGACCCAGTCGAGGACGCCCGGCCCGACCAGGAGGCCGCCGAGCATGACCCCGATGATCCCCGGAAACCCGAGCCGCTCGAAGAGGAGCGGGCCGAGGAGAATGACCGCGAACGAGACGAAGAAGACCCACTCGGCCGAGTCGGGCGGAAACTCGATCGCCAGCGGCACGGCCTGAGTCTTCAGCCGCCGCCGGACGTCAGGACTGCGGCGATCGCCTTACGCCGCAGCCAGATCGGCGAACACATTTGGCGGCGAGCTCGCCCGCCTGCGCAGCGAGCGGGCTACGCCGCGGCCAGATCGGCGAACTTCGCATAGCGCCGCAGCCACGAGAGCTTGATCGTCCCGGTCGGCCCGTTGCGGTGCTTCGCGAGGATGACCTCGGCGATGCCTTGCTGGTCGGACTCCTCGCCGAGGTAGTACTCGTCGCGGTAGATGAACATCACGAGGTCCGCGTCCTGCTCGATCGAGCCCGAGTCGCGCAGGTCGGACAGGATCGGCCGCTTGTCGTGCCGCTGCTCGACGGCGCGGGAGAGCTGCGACATCGCCAGGATCGGCACCTCGAGCTCACGCGCGAGGACCTTGAGCGCGCGCGAGATCTGCGAGACCTCCTGCACGCGGCTCTCGACGTTCCGGTCGGACGCCATCAGCTGGAGGTAGTCGACGATGATCAGGCCGAGGCCGGGCTCGCGGGACTTCAACCGCCGTGCCTTCGAGCGCAGCTCCATGATCGAGGTGGAACCCGTGTCGTCGACCCAGATCGGCGCCTTCATCAGACGATCGCACGCCGCGGTCAGCCGCGGCCAGTCGTCCGGAGCGAGGCGGCCCGTGCGGAGCCGCTGCGACTCGACCTTCGCCTCGCTGCACATCATCCGCTGCGTCACCTCGGACTTCGACATCTCGAGCGTGAACAGGGCGACCGGCATCTGGTGGCGCACGCCCAGGTTGGCGGCCATGCACAGGCCGAGGCCCGACTTCCCCATCGACGGGCGCGCGGCGAGGATGATCAGGTTGCCGGGCTGAAAACCGGAGGTGAGGAGGTCGAGCTCCTTGTACCCGGTCGGAACGCCGGTGATCTCGGCGCCCGCCTCGTACAGGTGCGTGATGCGCTCGAAGCTCTCCTTGAGGAGCACCTCGATGTGCGCGAAGTCGCTCGTCACCTTCTGCTGACCGAGGTCGAAGACGATCTGCTCGGCTCGGTCGACGAGGTCCGACACCTCGCCCTCCCGTTCCTGGCCGAGGCGCACGATCTCCTGACCCGCGCGGATGAGCCCCCGAAGGGTCGACATCTCCTTGACGATGCGTGCGTAGTGCTCGACGTTCGACGCCGCGGGAACGAGCGCGGCGAGCTCGGCGACGCGTGCCTGGCCGCCCGCGGCCTCGAGCTCGGCGCGCTCCTCGAGCTCGTTTACGAGCGTGATCGCGTCCACCGGCTCGCCCTTCGCCCAGAGCGCGAGCGCCGCCCGGTAGATCTTCGCGTGGCTCTCGCGGTAGAAGGCCGACGCGTCGAGGATCTCGCTCACGGTCCCGACCGCGACCGGCGAGAGCAGCATCGCCCCGAGGACCGACTCCTCGGCCTCGAGGTTCTGCGGCGGGACGACGGCGCTCAGCCGGTCGCCGACGCGCTCGAGCTCGGCATGGCTCACCCGCGTTCCGGTCCGTGCACGCGAAGGAGCGAGGAGCGTGGCGCGGGCGGAGTCACGACGCGTGAGTCAAGCCGTCCCGCGCGGCCGCGTCCAGCGCGGGGTGTGCTCGAGCACACCCCGCATCGGTGCAGGGAGAACAGAACATACGTTCCCAGGTTATCCCCGCCGGCGGATGTCCTGTCGACAGAACGCGCGAAGTTGTCCAGTCGGAAACACGCGCTCGGAGCGCGAAGTTCCGCGCGTTTCCCACACCCGCTGTGGACAGGCTACGACGCGTTCGCGAGCACGAGCGGGCGGAGGAGCCGAGCGAGACCGAGCGCCCCGGACGAGGTCAGGTGCAGGCCGTCCTCGCGGAACCACGGCTTCCCGCGGCTGAACGTGTTCCAGTCGGCGATGACGAGCCTGCTCCGCCACCGCTTGCCAGCGCTGCGGATGCGCGCGTTCGACTGCGCGTAGATCGACGCGTTCGAGCCCGCCTCCCGCAACGTGACCCAGATGACGTGCTCGATGCCCGCCGTCCTGAGTGCCTTCATCACGCGGTCGACGTCGTACACGGCCGCCCAGTCGTTGTAGCCGACGTTGATGACGACGACCGGGCCGAGCGCATGGCCCTGCGCGCCGACGAGCTCGAGCACCGTCGGCGGGGTCGTGCCCTGGAACGAACAGCTCGCCGCAACGAGCCTCCGGCAGACGAGTGCGTCGGAGCGGAGATCGAGCCCCTTCCCGAGGTATCGCTTGGCCGAGACGACGTAGTTGAACGACGCGGTGATCGAGTCGCCGATGATGGTGACCCGCGTCTTCGCCGGTGCGGACGGCTGCGCAGCCGCCGCCGCAGCACACGCGAGCACCGCCGCCGTGACGGCCAGCGCGAGCGCGAGCGCCGCGCGCAGGTCAGGCAGCTTCCGGCGGGGAATCGTCGTCGGACGTGAACGGTGCATCGGTCGTCGAAGCGGTCGCGGGCTCGACGTCCTCTTCGACGTCCTCTGCCGCATCCTCCTCGTCCACCTCTTCCTCCTCGGCGATCACCTCGGCGATCGCGGCCTCTGCCTCGGCGTGCGCAGCCGCTGCTGCCGCGACGGCCTCGGCCTCCGCCGCGGCTGCCTCGGCCTCTGCAGCCTCGATCGCAGCGAGCTCCTCCTCGGGCGGCAGCTCGCCACCCTCGGGAACGACGAGGGTCTTGACCTCCACGTGTACGTCCTGGAAGAGCTCGATCGGGACGCTGAAGCGGCCGACCCGCTTGAGCGGGTCGATGGCGATCTTGCGCCGGTCGACGCGGACCTTCCGTGCTCGCCAGATCTCGTCGGCGATGTCGGAGGGCGTGACCGAGCCGAAGAGCGAGCCCGTCGGGCCGGCCTTCACCTCGAACCGGAGGACGGTCTTGCCGAGGAGCTCGGCGATCTCCTGAGCCTGCTCCGCGCTCCGCGCCTCGTGCTTCGCGCGCGCGGCGTCGACCTTCTGCAGCTCCGCCACGCGCGCAGGCGTGGCGTTCTCCGCCAGCTTGCGGGGAAGCAGGTAGTTCCGCGCGTAGCCGCGAGCGACGTCGACGACGTCCCCCGCAGGCCGAGCTTCTCGACGTCGCTGAGAAGAATGACCTGCACTATGCGCACCCCCCTCGAGATCCGCTCGCGCGGAACTCGAGCGCGCGGAAACCCCTGAAGGCGGCCGCTTCGCGACCGCTGCCGGGTCTATTCACCGTCGCCATCTCAGCCGACGTAGGGCAGGAGGGCCATCTCGCGCGCGCGCTTCACCGCCGAGGCGACCTGGATCTGGTGCCGGCGGCACGCGCCGGTGATGCGCCGTGAGCGGATCTTCCCCTTCTCGGAGATGTACCGCCGCAGCTGCGCGAGGTTCTTGTAGTCGATCTCCTGCACCTTGTCGCGGCAGAAGTGGCAGCTCTTCCGCTTGCCCGGAGCGGTGGACGGTCCGGTGCGGCGGCGCGGTTGCTGTTTCTTTTGAGCCATCTGTCTCGTTCTCCTGGTCTAGCTGCGATCCGGTCGCCAAGCGACCGGCTTTAGGGATTCTCGCGCGACCGGAAATCCGCCGCTAGGCGGTTTCCGGTCGCGCACAACTCAAAACGGGATGTCGTCGTCGGCCGGTGAGGTCGGGAAATCGTCGCCGCCCGACGCGGCCGCACCTGCGCCGGCGGGCACGTACGCGGACTCGCCGTCCTGGCGCCCGCCGAGGAACTGGACGCTCTCGGCGACGACCTCGACGGCCTGTCGCTTGGCGCCGTCCTGCGCCTCCCACTCGCGCCACTCGAGGCGCCCGTCGATCGCGACGGGGCGGCCCTTCGAGAGGTACTGGGCGCAGTTCTCGCCCTGCTGGCCCCAGACGGTGATGTCGAAGTAGTTGGGCTTGTCAGTCCACTGGCCCGACTCGTCCTTGCGGCGCGTGTTGACCGCGAGCCGCAGCGAGCAGACCGGCGTGCCGGACGGCGTGTGCCTCAGCTCCGGGTCTCTCGTCAGGTTCCCGACGAGGACGACGCGATTGATGTTGCCTGCCATCTACTCCTCCTCTTCCTCGGCCTCGACGTCGGATGCGGCCACTGCATCGTCGCGGCTCGGAGCCGCCACCGCTACGGGCCGCGCGGGACTCCCCTGGATCCGACGTGTCGCCATGTGACGCATGACGCCGTCGTCGATCCGCAGCACGCGAGACACCTCGTCGAGCGTCCCGGCGTCGCACGTGAAGTGGAGCAGGTGGTAGCTCCCCTCACCCTTGTGGTCGATCTCGTAGGCGAGCTTGCGCCGGCCCCACGTGTCGTGCAGGTCCCAGGTACCGCCGCCCGACTCGACGAGCTCGCGCGCGCGCGAGACGACCTCGCTCTGTCGCTCGTCGTCGAGGTCGGGGTCGAGCAGCAGCAAGATCTCGTACTCGTTCACGTTCCCGTTCTCCTTCCTTCGGTCTGATCGGCCTCACCGCGGGCGGCGCCGCCGGGAACGGACGGAGCCTGGGCGAAGCAGGAAGCCGCGGCATGGTAGCAGTCGGCCACAACGTCCTCGTCTGGCTCGCGAGCGTCTTCGATCTCGGGCGCGAGCGCCCCTCTGACGTCGGCGGTACCATCGCCCGCGTGCGCAAGCTGATCAAGATCGCGCTCGTCGCACTCGGCATTCGCGCGTTCCTGCGCTGGCGGAAACGGCGTCAGGCCGCGGCGGAGCTCGAGTCCGGTCCGCCACCGACCGATCCGGCCGACGAGCTCCGGCAGAAGCTCGCGGAATCCCGCTCGGAGGACGGGGCGATCGAGCCGGACGCGCCGCCGGAGGCGTCCGTCGAGGATCGCCGCGCAGACGTGCACGCGCAGGGCCGTGCAACGGTCGACGAGATGGCGTCCTCGGACGAGGCCTGACGCAGTAGCCGTGGCGGACCGGTCCGAGACGACTCAGGTCTCACACGAGCCCGCGCTCGACGAGTCGGAAGGGGTGCTGGGCGCCGTCCGCTCGCTCGCATCCCAGGTCGGCGGCCTGCAGGCCGAGCTGCACGCGCTCCGCCAGGAGACGCGCGTGCTCCCGTCCGAGAACGGCGAGCAGGCGGGCTGGGACGAGGGCCGTCCCGTCGTCCGCGAGAGCCCGAGCTGGGTGCGGTCGGTCGACTCGCCGCGGGCGCGGGGGCTCTCGGTTCCGTGGCTGCTCGTCGAGATCGCCTTCCTCGTCGCGGTCGCGACGCTCGCCGCGGTAGCCGGCCTCGACGCGCCCGTGATCGCGGGCGTGATGATCATCGCGTGGCTCTTCGTCGCGATCGCCGAGTGGGCGGCGGCACGTGGAGCGATGCGCGAGCGGGCGCTCGTCTATGGCACCGCGGCGGTGCAGACCGGGCTCCCGGACGACCCGTCGTGGTTCGACGTCGGTGCCGACGACACGATGCTCGACCTCGCCGCGAGCGACCGTGCGGCGACCCGCCTGCCGCCACCGCAGCCGGAGTAGCATCCGGGAACCCTCCCCGCGGCCGCTCGAGACGCGTGCTCTTCCCGACCGCCACCTTCGCGATCTTCTTCATGGTCGTGCTGCCGCTCTCGTGGCTCCTTCAGCCGCGACCGGAGCGCTGGCGGCCGTTCATCATCGCTGCGAGCTTCGTGTTCTACGCGGGGTGGGACTGGCGTTTCTGCTTTCTGCTCGCGTTCTCGATCGTGTGGAACCAGCTGCTCGCGGGGGCGATCCACGCTCGCTCGTCGAAGCGCGCGCGCAAGCAGCTCCTCGCGATCGCCCTCGTTGGGAACCTGGGGCTCCTCGGGTACTTCAAGTACTACGACTTCTTCGTCACCTCGACGAACAACCTGTTTGCTTTCGTGGGGCTCGACCTGCCGCTCGAGGCGCGCTCGATCCTGCTTCCGATCGGGATCTCGTTCTTCACCTTCATGGGGATCGCGTACGTCGTCGACGTCTACCGCGGCGACTTCGTGCCGGTCCGCATGGGCACGTTCGCGGCGTACCTCTCGTTCTTCCCGCACCTCGTCGCCGGCCCGATCGTGCGGCCGGGCGAGCTCATCCCTCAGATGTCGTCGCCGCGCGATCCCCGCTACGTCGACACCTCGCGCGCGTTCTTCCTCATCGGGACCGGGCTCTTCATGAAGGTCGTGATCGCGAACTACCTCGCGGCGAACATCGTCGACGAGGTATTCGGCGCGCCCAACCAGCACTCGTCGCCCGAGGTGCTCGTCGGCATCTACGCGTACGCGGTGCAGATCTACGCCGACTTCTTCGGCTACACGAACATCGCGATCGGGATCGCGCTCCTGCTCGGGTTCCAGTTCCCGCAGAACTTCGACGCGCCCTACTCGGCGACGTCGATCACGGACTTCTGGCGGCGCTGGCACATGACGCTCTCGCGCTGGCTCCGCGACTACCTCTACATCCCCCTCGGCGGCAACCGCGGCGGCACGCTCCTGACCTACCGGAACCTCATGCTGACGATGCTCATCGGCGGGCTCTGGCACGGCGCCGGGTGGACCTTCGTCGTGTGGGGCGGCATCCACGGGACCGCTCTGTGCGTCGAGCGCTGGTGGCGGGGACGGTCGGGCTTCGTCGAGCGCCCGTGGACGGCCGGCCGGCGCGCCTGGCACCGGTTCGTGACCTTCCAGGTCGTCTGCTTCGCGTGGATCTTCTTCCGCTCGGACTCGTTCGCGGACGCGTGGGACCTCATCCAGCGGCTGTTCACCGCCTGGGGTGAGCCGTCGCCGCTCGTCACCTGGGGCGTGGCCGCGGCGATCCTCGTCGGGATCGGCTCCCAGTACCTCCCGCGGAGGCTTCCCCTCCAGGTCATGGCGCGCTTCTCGCGGCTGCCCATCCCGGCGCAGGCTGTCGTCCTCTCGCTCGCCCTGCTCGTCATCCACGCGATGGGCCCCGAGGGCGTGGCACCGTTCATCTACTTCCAGTTCTGATGGAGACCCGCGAGCCGCCCCACCGTCGACCACGCCCGCGCACCGCGGAGGGAGGACGGCGTCTGCAGTCGGCGGGCTCGGCGATCGTCGTCTCGCTCACCGGGCTCGGAATCGCACTGTTCCTGAACGCCCCAGGGCTGCACAAGTCGGCGACGATCCAACCCGAGGGCTGGAAGCGCGACGTCGCGCTCGCCGTGACCGGGCCGCTCGAGAGCGTGAGCGACGCCGTCTTCCTCGACCGGCCGCGCAAGACGCTCAAGTCGGCTCTCGGCCGCGAGAACGACGACGAGATCGACACGGCCGTCGCCACGCCGCAGCCGCCGCCCACGAAGACACCGCCGGTGACGGCTCCGGAGACGCCGGCCGAGCGCGTGAGGTTCACGCCCAAGCGCAAGCTCGGCGTCTGGATCGCGGGCGACTCGCTCGTAGTCGTGCCGGGCGAGTCGCTCCTCCGAGCCGTCGCGGGCAACCGTGCCGTCGACGCCGCCGACGCGATCGACGGGCGCATCGCGAGCGGGCTCGAACGCCCGGACGTCTTCAACTGGTTCACCCACGTCCGGGATGTCATGGAGACGGACAAGCCGCGCGCAGTCGTGCTCATGTTCGGGGGCAACGACGACCACAACCTCATGACCGGGCTCCCGGAGGGCCGCGAAGTGGGCACTTTCGGTAGCCCGAGCTGGCGCGGCGGAGTACCGAAGACGGGTCGCGAACGTCATGGACACCGTCACGAGGAACGGCGCCTTCCTCGTGTGGATCGGCCTCCCCATCACGCGCGACTCATCGCAGACGTTGCGCTTCGACGTCATCAACTCGATCGTGCAGACGGAGGCCGCAAAACGCGAGGGGCGCGTGTCCTACCTCGACACGTACTTCTTCTTCGCGGGGGAGAACGGCGGCTACGCGGCGTACGTCGAGGATCCGACGGGCAAGCTCGTGAAGATGCGCGCGGACGACGGCGTCCATTTCGAGCGCCCGGCCGGGGACATCATCGCCGCAAAGGTGCTCGAACGGCTCGAGGAGCACTACGACTTCACATCGTGGCGCGGCGGCTGAGCAACGCCCCCTCCTAGGGCAGCTTGACCGTCACCGGCGCGCGGAGCTTCAGTGAGCGGCCGGCCGCGACGACGGTCGCCTGGAACGTGAGCTTGATCCCCGCGGACTGCGCGGGCCATGTGAGCACGCCCGACCGCTTCCCCTTGAAGGGGATCCAGGTGCCGGCCTTCGCGCCGGAGCACTGCGTCATCGCCGTTCCCTTCCAGCATCCGACGACGAGCGTGCCCGAGGAGGATCTGCAGCCTCGCCTTCGCCGACAGCGGCTTTCCCGTGCGGTCCTTGACGACGATCGTGTAGCGCCACGGCGTGTCCACCAGCGGCGTCGTCGAGGTCGTCGACATCGTCGCCCGCACAGGATTCGGAGGGGTCGCCGCGTTTGCCGTCGCTGCGACGGCGAGTACCGCGACGCACACGAGGGCGTGTCCTCATGTCACTCATCTTAGGGACGGGTCGGCACGAAGAAGTCCGAGCCGATTCCCGGCGCGCGGGAGCAGCACGAGCGCCGCGAGCGCCGGGATCGTCGGCGCCCAGAACGCGAACAGCCGGTAGACGCCCACGGCGACGAGCGCCGGTGCGAGCGGGATGCCGACCGCGGTGAGCGCATACGTCATCGCCGCATCGACGCCGCCCACGCCGCCCAGCGGAAGCGGCAGGATCATCGCGGCCTGCCCCACCGCGAACGCGAGCACGAGCTCGGGCAGCGGGAGCGTCTCGCCGACCGATCGGAGCGACGCCCACAGGCACGCGACGTTCCCGGCCCAGTAGAGGACGGCTCGACACCACCATCCGCCGGCGCGCGACGGATCCGGCAGCGCGGCGCGCACCCACGCCGTGCCGGCGATCGCGTACCCGAGTGCGCGCCGCGGGAGCGACCCGGTCGTCGCCGAGAGTCGTTCGACGCGTCCTGGCTGCGTGACGAACGCGGCCGCGACGAAGCAGAACGGGACGAGGAGGAGCCAGGGGAGCGTGAGCGCGAGCGACGCGTCGCCCCAGACGCCGGTCGCCGCGAGAAGAGCCGCCGTCCAGGCGCCGATTCCGAAGGAGACGTAGAAGAGCGTGTTGAAGCCGAGGACGCGGACGAGCGCGTCGGCCGCCGCGAAGCGAGCCCTGCGGAAGCACCAGTAGGTCGCCGCGATCGCCCCGACGCCACCGGCGGCGAAGACGCGCGTCGCTCCGACGCTCGCGAGCATCACCTCGGCGCTCAGGCGAAAACCGGGATCGGGCCCGCCCCGCCACCGAAACGCCCCACGAAAGACGTCAGCGTACGCACCGAGCGCGAGCACCTGTGCAGCGAGGCACGCCGCGAACCACCTGGAGTCGGCCTCCTCGATCGCGTCGCGCACCTCCGCGAACCCGGCGGCCCGCGCGATGAGGAGCCCGACCCCGACGACGAGCAGCACCGCCGCAACCACACCGGCGGCGAGCCGCCAGGCGCGCGGGATCGGACGGCCTTCGGGGAGTTCGTCCGTCATGCGAGCGTCCGCGCGACACGTCCGAGGGCCGCCCCGGCGAGCGCGTCGAGCACGTAGTGGTTGCCGGTGCCGGCGACCACCGTCGCGACGAGCGGCGCGTACGAGCGCGCGGCCGCCTTCACGAGGAGCGAGTCGCTGCGCTTCGCGATCTCGGCCCCGGTGACGACGGCGAAGGCGACGTGCAGGCTCGGCATCGCGGCGATCGGGTTGTAGAAGCGAAGGAGAAGCGGATGCTCGATGTCGAGCCCGCTGACCTCGGAAAGCGTGTCGACGAAGCCGTCGAGGACGCGGGGCGGCGCGGTCGGCAGCAGGAGGAAGACGGGCTGCGCACCGACGTGCGCGAGGAGGCACATGCGCGCGGAACCGGTGGTAGCCGTCGTCGCGGCGCCGGAAGAGGAGCACGAGCCAGCCGACCGTGAGCGTCACGTTGAACAGCCCGTAGCCGACGTTGAGCCCGTGGACGAGGCGCGGGTAGCGAAGGAGCGCGCGCTGTACGGCGGGCTCGACGTCGAGCGCCGTACCGCTCTTCGCACGCGACGATCCGCTCCGCGTTCGCACGCGCACGCTCGCGCCCGTTCCGCCGGAGCACGAGGCGCCTGACGAGGAGGTACAGCCCGTAGACGCCGAGGCCGAGCGTGATCTCGCGACGGAAGGAGAAGCCCTTCATTCCGGCTGCCTCCACGTCATCGGATACACGGCGGCCCAGTGCTCCGCATGGGTCGCGCAGTGTGTCGCTCCAACGGTCGGCGAGCGTCTGCAGCAGCGCGTGCTCGCCCGCCTCGCCCGCCGAGCGACCGGGAGGTTCGATCGGCGGCTCGACCTCGATCCGCCAGCGCCGCGGCGCGACCGGGAGCACGCTGAAGGGGACGAGCGGCGGCGCCGCAAAGGCGCGCGAGCGCGACGGGTCCAGCCGGCAGCTCCGCGACCGCGTCGAGCAGCCTCACCGGATAGGTCCGCATCCCGTCCTTCGCGTAGTCGCCGAGCAGGAGAAGCGCCTCGCCCGACCGCAGCAGGCCGACCGCCTTCGACACTGGCTCGGAGTCGTACATGATCCCGAGACCGGCACGAACGCGGAGACCCTCGACCGCCCAGGCGATCCAGTCGTCGGTGACGATCGCGGTCGTCGGGACGGGGACGAACTCCCTCGCGAGCGAGGTCGCGACCTCCCAGCCCCCGACGTGGGTCGAGACGAGCAGGATGCCCCGACCGCGCGACGAGCGCCTCCACGATGTGCTCCTCGCCGTGGATCGTCGTCGTCGCACGAAGCTCGTCCGGGCTTCGCGAGCGCCCACAGGAGGTCGACCGATCGCTGCCCCTCGTTCCGCACCTCGCGGCGAACGAGATCCCGGACGGCTGGGTCTTCGGGCGGAGCGCCCAGCGCGTGGCAGAGGTTCTCGGCCAGGCGTCGACGCTTCGCCGGCCGAGCCGCCCACTCCAGCGTCGACCCGATCGTCGGCGAGCCCGTGCGCGACGCCCGTCGGGCAGCCGACCGACGGTCGCGCTCGCGCCGACGAGCGCCCTCGCAGCACGCGCGCGGCGAGCGGGCCTTGGCCGAACGGCGCGTCGGGTCGCGGCCGCCCGTCCGGCGCGAGCCGGAGCTGAGCCGAGCCGCGCCGAGAGGCTCACCGTCGCGGCCGCACGGACGGAGCGATGAGCGACGACGTCCTCCTCGTAGTGGACGTCACCGACGGGCGAGTCGTTCGTCGTCCGGCTCACCATCGCGATCCGAACCGGTACGGCGAGTCGCGCGTGGAACCAGAAGTCGTAGCGCGCCGAGCCTCGGATCTCTCCCGTGAACGTCGTCGTCTTGCGCACGTGCCGCACCGGGAAGAGCGTGTCCCCGACGCGGAGAATCGCGCCCGGAACGACCCTGGCGATCCCCGACTCCTGGGCGTCGCCGGTCGAGCACGAGACGCGACCACGACGTGAGGCCCGGATCGAGCGGTCGGATCGGCGTGTTCTCGCAGACGTACGTCGTGCGCTCGGTGTCTGCCGAAGAACGTGTGGCGCTCGTCCTGCGAGCGCAGGTCCCAGCCCTCGTCGGTGACGCAGAACGTCCACTCGGTCGAGCGCCCCTTCAGCACCCGCCAGGTCAGGCTCGTCCCGCACTGCGGCCGCGCCGACGGTGATCGTCGAGCGCGACGGGTAGCGATGCGTGACGCCCGTCAGCGCGTCGGTCTTCTCGTACCCCCTGGTCGCGTACACGTAGACGCCAGGCGGGATCGGTGACGGCCCACTCGTCGTCTGCGGTCTCGGTCCGGAAGCTCGTCACCGCCTCCGCTACCGACACGGGCTCGGCCGTGTCGCGGAAGAGCGCGAGCCACGCGCCGAGACCGGCGAGCGCGACCACGCCGACGACTCCGGCCGCGATGAGCCCGGCCCGTCTCACGCGCGCGAGCGTATCGCGGCGCCCGCGCCGCGAGAAACCGGGCTAGCCTGCCGCTCGGAGCGGCATGGCCCGGTCAGCACGGGGGAACGAGTTTCCTCGGTGAGTCCCCCTCCTCACGCGGGCGGCTGACGAGCCACCCCAAGCCTACGGGCGAATACATCGCCCTTCGGCGATCCGCGCTCGCGTTGTGATCGACGCTGGTCTAGCCTGCCGCTCGGAGCGGCATGGGCCCGGTGGCCCAGCGGGTCTTCAAAACCCGTGCGGTCGTGTAGCCCACGGCTCGGTCGGTTCGACTCCGGCGCCGCTCCGTCGGACGTCACTTGCAGACTTCGTGCCCGGGTCGCTCGGAGAACGTGCCGTTGCCGCCGACCATGACCGGCTCCTTCCACGGGAGGCAGCCGCTCGTTCTGCGCGGTGCCGGCAACGAGCAGGATGCCGAGGAAGACTGCGGTGATCGCGAGCGCGACGAAGAAGTTCCTCATGCTCATGGTCTGAATGTAGTTCGCGCTCGCGGCCGAATCCCTCCCCCGACGGGAGGCGGCACTAGGCTCCACGATGTGCTCACGTCGATCGCGATCTCGCCTGCAGGAGCACGAGGCGCGCTGCGACGCGTTGCTCGCAGGAGGTGCAGTCTTCCGGCCTCGCAGGGGTCGTGCTCTTCGACCCGTACTACGTCCTCTACTACGCCGGCTTCGCGTTCGTGCCGACCGAGCGGCCGATCGCGTTCGTCCTCGGCGCCGACGGGACGCGCACTCTCGTCGTGCCGAGGCTCGAGGTCGAGCACGCGGAGTCGAAGTCGACGCTCGACCGCGTCGAGCACTACCTCGAGTACCCGGGCGACCCACGTGCGGAGGACGCGCTCGCGACGGCACTCGCCGACGCCGGGCTCACCGGCCGGATCGGCGCCGACCAGGACGGCTATCCGTGGATCCTCGGCTACCGCGGCCCGACCCTGTCGGAGCTGTCGGGCGCGACGGTCGTGCGGGTCGTCGAGCAGATCGAGACGCCAGATGGCGGTCAAGTCCGAGGCCGAGGTCGCGCTCATCCGCGAGAGCGTCTGCTGGGGGAATCTCGCACACCGGCTGCTCCAGCGGTACACGCGCGTCGGCGTCACGGAGACCGAGGTGTCGCAGCGTGCGAGCGACGAGGCGACGTTCGCGATGCTCGACGCGATCGGCGAGATCTACAGCGCGCAGAGCTTCTTCTCGAGCGGCGCGCACGCAGGCTACCGCGGACAGATCGGGCGCAACGCGGCGATCCCGCATGCCCTCGCCGGGAACCTCGTGTTCCAGCCGGGCGACGTGCTCGTCACGGGCGCGAGCGCGCCCGTCTGGGGCTACCTGTCAGAGCTCGAGCGAACGATGTTCGTCGGCGAGCCGACTCCGGAGCAGGAGCGGATGTTCGCGCGCATGGTCGGGCTCCAGGACATCGCCTTCGACGCGATTCGTCCGGGCGCACGCTGCTCCGACGTCGACCGGGCGGTGCGCGCCGCCTTCGACGAGCACGATCTCTGGCCGCACTGGCGGCACCACACCGGGCACGCGATCGGGCTGCGCTACCACGAGGGCCCGTTCCTCGACTCGGGCGACGACACCGAGATCCGCCCGGGGATGGTGTTCACGGTCGAGCCGGGCCTCTACTCGCCCGAGCTCGGGGGCTATCGGCACTCGGACACCGTGCTCGTTTCGAGCGACGGGATCGAGATCCTGACCTACTACCCGCGCGACCTCGCGAGCCTGATCGTCCCCGTCTAGCCGCGGTACGCTTGGGCGACACGAGTGGGCGGGAGGCTTGCATGAACGCAGCAGTGACGACTGAGCTACGGACGATCGGACACTGGATCGGCGGCGAGAGCATTCGCGGCGACTCCGGGCGCTCGGGGCCGGTCTACAACCCGGCGACCGGCGAGCAGACCGGAGAGGTTGCTTTCGCGTCGGTCGAGGAGATGGATCGCGCCGTCTCGGCAGCGACGGAGGCGCACGCGACGTGGCGCCAGTGGTCGCTCTCGAAGCGTGCGGAGCTCTTCTTCCGCATCTACCAGCTCATGGACGAGCATCGCGACGACCTCGCACGGCTGCTCACCGCAGAGCACGGGAAGGTGCTCTCCGACGCGCACGGCGAGGTGCAGCGCGGGATCGAGGTGATCGAGTACGTCTGCGGGATCCCGGAGCTCCTGAAAGGCGGGTACTCCGAGCAGGTCTCGACGGGGATCGACGTGTACGCGATCCGCCAGCCGCTCGGCGTCGTCGCCGGGATCACGCCGTTCAACTTCCCGGCCATGGTGCCCATGTGGATGTGGGCGCCTGCGATCGCCTGCGGGAACTCGTTCATCTTGAAGCCGTCGGAAAAGGATCCGTCCGCGTCGATCCTCACCGCTGAGCTCCTGAAGGAGGCCGGCCTCCCGGACGGCGTCTTCAACGTCGTGCACGGCGACAAGGTCGCAGTCGACGCGATCCTCGAGCACCCCGGCATCGCCGCGGTCTCGTTCGTGGGCTCGACCCCCATCGCGCGCTACGTCTACGAGACCGGAACGAAGCACGGTAAGCGCGTGCAGGCGCTGGGCGGGGCCAAGAACCACATGATCGTCCTCCCCGACGCCGACATCGACATGGCGGCGGACGCCGCCGTGAGCGCCGGGTACGGCTCGGCCGGCGAGCGCTGCATGGCGATCTCGGTCGTCGTCGCCGTCGGTGACGCCGGCGACGAGCTCGTGAGCGCGATCAAGGACCGTCTGCCGAAGGTCAAGGTCGGCGACGGCCTCGACCCGTCGTCGGAGATGGGCCCGCTCGTCACGCGCGAGCATCGCGACAAGGTCGCCTCGTACCTCGACTCCGGCCCTGCCCAGGGAGCGACGCTCGTCGCCGACGGCCGCGACACTGCGCCCGACAACGGCGGCTTCTTCCTCGGCGTCTCGCTGCTCGACGACGTCACGCCGGAGATGGACGCGTACCGCGACGAGATCTTCGGGCCCGTGCTGTCGGTCGTGCGCGTGAAGACCTACGACGAGGCCCTGAGGCTCGTCAACGACAACCCCTACGGCAACGGCGTCGCGATCTTCACGCGCGACGGCGGCGTCGCCCGGCAGTTCCAGTTCGACGTGAACGTCGGCATGGTCGGCGTCAACGTGCCGATCCCGGTGCCCGTGGCCTACTACTCGTTCGGCGGCTGGAAGAACTCGCTCTTCGGCGACCGGCACATCTACGGCCCGGAGGGGATCGACTTCTACACGCGGACGAAGGCGGTCACGAGCCGCTGGCCCGATCCGGCGACGAGCAAGGTCGACCTCGGGTTCCCGCAAACTCGCTGACCGCGTGCCGCACATACGGCTGATCGACGAGGACGAGGCGGACGGCTTCCTGAAGGAGGAGTACGACGCCGCGGTCGATCGGGCCGGCAAGGTCTTCAACATCCTCAAGTCGATGAGCCTCAACCCGCCCGTGCTGCGGGCGTCGATGGAGCTCTACAAGGCGATCATGTTCGGCGAGTCCGGGCTCTCGCGAAGGAGCGCGAGCTCCTCGCGACGGTCACGTCCGCGCAACAGTTCTGTCGCTACTGA
Source organism: uncultured Gaiellaceae bacterium (assembly GCA_963805135.1). GTDB lineage: Bacteria > Actinomycetota > Thermoleophilia > Gaiellales > Gaiellaceae > GMQP-bins7. The sequence goes on from CAWDSX010000024.1 coordinate 199,809, forward strand.
ACGGCGGCGCATGCCGACGACCTCCGTGCCGAGGGCGCAGACGACGAGACCGCTCACCACGCGATGCACGACTACCGCAAGGCGGACCTCTCGCCTCGCGAACGTGCGCTCTGCGACTTCGCGGTGAAGCTGACGACGCTCGCGGCCGAGGTCGACGAGGCGGACATCGACGCACTTCGCACCGAGGGCCTGACCGACACCGACGTCTCGGACGCGATCCAGGTGATCGCGTACTTCAACTACGTCACGCGGGTCGCGGACGGCGTCGGGATCGAGGACGAGCCCGAGTGGCGAAGAGACACGTCGTCGACTACGTGACGGCCACCGTCGACGTCTCGGCGAGGTACGGCGCCGGCCCGGACGCTCCGATCACGAAGACGGCCTGCTCGTAGCCCCGGTCGCGGCGCGCCGCAACACGCGTCGCTCGCCCACCCGTCGGGTCACGCCGTCCGCGTCGAGCCGCTCGAGAAGGAGCTGTGCGTCGCGACGGCCGGTGCCGACGAGGTCTCGGAACCGCCCGAGCGTGATCCCACCCTCCGCCGCGGCACTCGACGAGCACGACGTCCTTCGCCACCTCGAACGCCTCGGCACCGACGGCGTAGCCGTCCCCGAGCCGGACGAGCCGCCCGCTCGCCTCGAGGAACCGCGCGAGCTCCTCGTCGTCGACCTTCGTCGCCCCGAGGCCGGCGCCCGCGAGCTCGGCCTCGAGCGCCTCGGCTTCCGCTTCCCGCCCGCCGAGCGTCGGCGTCGAGCCGGGGAGGTAGAGCTTGGAGCCGCGCCGCTCGAACGCCACGAGCGGGAGCACGTCGGCAGCCCAGGGCGCGCTCGGGACCGGAACGCCGGGGTCGATCGGGTCGGCGGCTGCGATGCGAGAGCGGAGATCCTGTTCGAGCCCGGCGAGCCACGCGGTCGAGAAGACCCACGGCCCCGCACGCTCGACGCTCGAGAGATCCTCTGGAAGCACGTGCCGGAGCGCGTCCAGGCGCACGGGCGCGTGGATCGTCGCCGCGACGTCACCTGCAGCCAGACGCTCGAGGCGCGCGCCGTCGCGGTGGCGAGGAGGCGACGGGTCGAGCACGCTGCCACCGCCCAGCGTCGTCTCGGACCGGAGGATGACTCGGTCGCCGCGAGCGGCGACGACGGGGCGGTCGAGACGGAGCTGAGCAAAGCGATCGCCGGCGCGGATGACCCGGGCTGGAACGTGCGCGGCCCCGTGATGGACGTGGACGTCGTGCGTTGTCCCCGATCGGGACGAGCTCGTCGAGGACGACGTCGAGGCGGTACGAGACCGGATACGCGCCCGGGGCGACGAGCGCCTCGCCCCTCTCCACGTCGTCCCGCTCGACCCCGGGGAGGCTCACCGCCACGCGCTGGCCGGCATCCGCTCGCTCGACGTCCTGGTCGTGCACCTGGACGCTCCGCACGCGCACGTCGCGGCCCGACGGCTCCAGCCGGAGCCGGTCTCCACCGCCGACGGAGCCCGACCACAGCGTCCCCGTCAGGACCGTGCCGAAGCCGGGGATGGAGATCGAGCGGTCCGCGTACAGCCGTGTCGGCGCGTCGGTACGGGCATGAACGACGTGATCCGCGACACGACCGAGCTCGGCACGGAGCTCGTCGATGCCCTCGCCCGTCCGTGCGCTCACGCGCACCACGGCTGCTTCGGGGACCAGCTCGCGCGCCTCCTCCTCGGCGAGCTCGACGGTCTCGGCGTCGACGGCATCGACCTTCGTCAGCGCGACGACACCGCGCCGGATTCCGAGCAACCGGAGGATCGCGAGATGTTCGTACGTCTGCGGGCGCGCGCCCTCCCCCGCGTCGATGACGAGCAGGAACACGTCGATCCCTGTCGCGCCCGCGACCATCGTGCGGACGAACCGCTCGTGGCCGGGAACGTCGATGAGCGACAGCCGGCGTCCATCAGCGAGCTCGAGCGGCGCGTAGCCGAGGTCGATCGAGATGCCGCGCCGCTGCTCCTCGGGAAGGCGGTCCGTGTCCTTCCCGGTCAGCGCGCGAACGAGCCACGTCTTGCCGTGGTCGATGTGCCCCGCGGTCCCGACGGTCAGCGGCATATCAGAGTCGCTTCACGAGGAGCAGGCACGGGTTCTGCGTCCCACAGGTCGTGGAGCTCCTCGAGCGGGACGAAGCCACGCGCCTCGTAGAAGTGGCGCGTCCGCTCGTAGCCGGCGTCGACGTTCGACGGGCCGAGCGTCTTGACCTGCAGGTACTCGACGCCGCGGTCCCGCAGGTACGACTCGCCCGCGCCGAGCAGCGCAGTGCCGAGACCCTGGCGGTGACGCTCCGGGCGAACACCCATGACGTACACCTCCGCCGCCTTCGGGTTGTGAGACTTGAGAGCGATGAAAGCGTCGTCGCCGACCGCGAACGTCGGCAGCTCGGCGACGTCGCGGATGTACGCCGTCGTCGCCTCCTCGATTCCGAACCAATCAGGGAGATCCCGCAGCACGACCTCGCAGATCCTCGAGCGCTCGGCGGGGTCGCCGACCTCGACGACGCTCATCGCAGTGCGAGGACGGCGGCAGCGACCTCGTCGACATCCGCGTCCGTCAGCGTGCGGCAGTCGAGCAACGTGCGCCCGTCCCGCACGAGCGCCACGACAGGCGGCTCTCCGAGTCGGAGCGCATCCGCGAGCTCCTCGTCGACCGCGCACGCCGCGCTCGGAAGCTCCGCGAGCGGAAGCGCTCCGCCCCCGACGCGCGCGACGGTGTCCTCGACCTCGCCGCCGACGAGCTCGGCGAGCCGCTCCGCCCGGGCGTGTACGACCTCGATCGGCTCGTGAAGCATCCGGAGGACCGGCACGGCGTCGCGCGATTCGGCATCGAGCGCGAGCGCCAGCGTCCCCTCGAGTGCGGCGAGCGTGAGCTTGTCGGCGCGGAGCGCGCGCTGCAGCGGGTGGCGTCGCAGCCGCTCCACCAGGTCGGCGCGGCCCACGACCACGCCCGCCTGCGGCCCGCCGAGGAGCTTGTCGCCCGAGAAGCAGACGAGGTCGGCGCCGGCACGAAGACTCTCCGCAGGCGTCGGCTCGTCGCCGATGCGAACGAGCGAGCCGGAGCCGAGGTCGTCGACGAGCGGGAGCTCGTGACGACGAGAGAGCTCGGCGAGCTCGCCCAGCTGAGGCCGCTCGGAGAAGCCGACCACACGGAAGTTCGACTGGTGCACGCGGAGCAGCAGAGCCGTCTCGGGCCCGATCGCCGCCTCGTAGTCCGACGCGCGGGTGCGATTCGTCGTCCCGACCTCGACGAGCCGCGCGCCCGAGCGGGCGAGGACGTCCGGGATGCGGAAGCCGTCGCCGATCTCGATCAGCTCGCCCCGCGAGACCACGACCTCGCGGTCCTCCGCGAGCGCGGCCAGGGCGAGGAGCACGGCGGCGGCGTTGTTGTTGACGACGAGCGCCGCCTCGGCCCCGGTGAGACGCCCGAGGAGCTCCGCGAGATGGTCCTGGCGCGAGCCGCGCTCGCCGCGCTCGAGGTCGTACTCGAGGTTCGAGTAGCCTCCGCCCACTTCCACGATCCGTGCGATCGCGGCGTCCGCGAGCGGCGCTCGCCCGAGATTCGTGTGCACGAGCACGCCGGTCGCGTTGAGCACGCGACGCAGCGAGGGCTGGCGCGCGCGGGCGAGCTCCACGAGCACGCGATCGGCGATCGCACCGGGGTCGGCACCCGCGCCGATCTCGTGCCGCGCCTGCGTCAGCACGGTGCGTGCGGCGGTGACCACGAGGTCGTGCGGCTCGGCTGCGAGCCGCTCGTCGCGGAGCAGCTCGTCGACGGAGGGCAGGTCGCGGAGCCTCACGCCGAGAGTGTAGGAACGAGCTCGCGCAGGAGCGCCGTGACCGAGCCTGCGGCCCGGCCGCCGATCTCGAGCACCGCCTCGTGGTCGATCTTCTCCGGCGACACGCCGGCCGCCATGTTCGTGACGACGGAGATGCCGAGCACGCGGATGCCGAGGTGCCGCGCGGCGATCACCTCCTGCACGGTCGACATGCCGACGAGGTCGCTGCCGACGGCGCGCATGAACCGGATCTCCGCCGGCGTCTCGAACTGAGGCCCGAGCCACGCCGCGTACACGCCCTCCCCGACCTCGAGGCCGAGCCGCGCAGCGGCCTCCCGCGCGCGGGCGCGGAACTCCGGGTCGTACGCGTCACTCATGTCCGGGAAGCGCGGCCCCAGCGACGTCGTCGTTCGGCCCGACGAGCGCCGACGTGCCCTGCAGGTTGACGTGGTCGGAGATGAGGACGATCTGCCCGGGTCGGAAGTCGGTGTTGATCCCGCCGGCCGCGTTCGTGACGACGAGCGAGCGGATGCCGAGCGCGCCGAGGACGCGCACGCCGAAGACGACGCGGTCCGCGCCGATCCCCTCGTAGAGGTGCGCCCTGCCCACGCATGACCGCGACGGGCACGCCGTCGAGCGATCCCGAGCACGAGGACGCCGGCGTGCCCGACTGCCGTCGACACCGGCCAGCCAGGGATCTCCGGAGTACGGGATCTCGACCCGGTCGTCGAGCTCGTCCGCGAGACCGCCGAGGCCGCTTCCGAGGATGACGCCGACCCGCGGCTCGAGCGCAGACGCCTCCCGGATGCGCGCGACCGCGGCCTCCAGGCTCACGCGGAGCCCTCGGCGACGCGCCGGTCGTAGTGCGACACGACGAGCTCGACCGCGTCGGCCGGATGGTCCGCACGCAGCATCCCGGCGTAGTCGTCGTGGGAGATGAGCCCGTCGTCCAGCATCTCGTCGCGCACCCAGTCGACCATCTCGTCCCAGTAGTCGGAGTCGAAGAGCACGATCGGGAAGTCGCCGATCTTCCTCGTCTGGCGAAGGGTGAGCGCCTCCCAGAGCTCGTCCTGCGTCCCGAACCCGCCGGGGAAGATCACGAATCCCTCGGCCGCCTTCACGAACATCACCTTGCGCACGTGGAAGTGGTCGAAGGTGAGCGCGAGGTCGCACCACGGATTGGTCGCCTGCTCGAAGGGAAGCGCGATGTTGAAGCCGACCGAGAGGCCGCCGCCCTCCTTGCACCCTCGATTCGCCGCCTCCATGACTCCCGGCCCGCCGCCGGTCACGACCGCGAAGCCGGCCTCGGCGAACGCTCGCCCCGTCGCGCGAGCCTGCTCGTACGTCGGCGACCCCTCGACGATGCGCGCCGATCCGAAGATCGACACCGCGGGCCGGTCGATCTGCTCCACGAGCTGGAACCCGGCGAGGAACTCGGCGGCGATGAGGGAGACGTCTGCTGCCAGCGGCTCGGCGCTGGCCCGGAAGATCCGGCGCGGGACCCCGGCCTTGTTCGCCATCAGAACGTCTTCTCGACGTGCGTGACCGACATGGCCAGGCCGAGAGCAGCGACGAGGCCGAGGTAGACGACGGCGACCCCACGCGCTGCGCGACCGTCAGGCGGTAGTAGTCGCCGGCGTCGCCACGCGACCGCCAGCGGCTCCAGAGATCGAGCCCGCCGAGGACGACGATGACGACGAGGAGCGGGTTCGGCCTCGACGACCACGAGCCCGACCATCATCAGCAGCCCCACGAACCAGAGCGCCGGATGGAGCGCCCCGGCCGCACGGCCGCCGTCGAGCGGGACGATCGGGATGAGGTTGAAGAGGTTGAGGAAGAAGCCGGTGAACGCGAGCGCGACGAGGAGCTCCGAGCCGGTCGCCTCGCCGGCGATCCAGCAGACGGCGGCCCCGATGGAGCCGAGGATCGGCCCGGCGAGCGCGACGCGCGCCTCCTTCCAGGCGTCGTCGGGCAGCTCCTTCATCCCGATCATCGCGCCGAGGAACGGGATGAAGAGCGGCGCGCTCGCGCGAATGCCCTGACGCCGGAGCTCGAGGACGTGCCCGAGCTCGTGGACGAAGATCAGGAGCACGAACCCGATCGCGAACGGGAGCCCCCAGATCCAGGTGTACGCGGCGATGGAGACGAGCATCGAAGCGCCGGTCGTGATCACCTTGAACTTGAGGAGCAAGCCTCCGAACTTCACGATCAGCAGGCCGAGACCGACGATCGGCGCGACGAGCTTGCGGAGGAGGTCCCCGATCCCGGAACGCGGCTTGATCGGCTCGTAGCCGCGCTCGCCGTGCTCCGACGACTCCGCCGTCGGGAACATCGGCGCCTCCGGAGCTTCGGCCGGCCCGTACCGCGGTCGGGCTCGCGGTCTACGACCCCTGGCCGATCCATTCCTCACCTCCCACGTACGTCTCCTTCTTCCAGAGCGGCACGGAGACCTTCAGCTCGTCGATCGCCTCGCGGCAGGCCGCGAGCGCGGCCGCACGGTGCGGCGCCGAGACGGCGATGACGACGCTCGTCTCGCCGATGTCGACCCGGCCGACGCGATGGTGGATCGCGACCTTGCTCAGGTCGTGCCGCTCGGCGAGCTGCGACGCGAGGTCGGCCATGACCTGCTCGGCCATGCCCTCGTAGGCCTCGTACTCGAGGTGGAGGACGTCGCGTCCGCGCGAGTGCGCGCGCGTGGTGCCGATGAAAGTCGCGATCGCACCCGCATCCTCGTCGCGGACCTCCGAGACGGCCGCGTCCACGGATAGCGGATCCGCCGACAGCTTGAAGTCTCCGCCGGAGACGGGCGGGATCACCGCGATCTCGTCGCCCGCCGTGAGGCTCTCCGAGCGATCGACGTAGGCCTTGTTGCGGGCGTAGAGGAGGCCCGAAGGCTCGTCGCCGAGGCCGAGCAGCGGCCAGACGTCACCCACGGTCGCGCCGTCCGCGAGCTCGAGCTCGAGCCGTCCGGTGCCCGCCTGCTCGCGGAGAGCGGCGAACAACCTCACATGTACGTTCACGAGCTGAGCGTAGCCGCCGGTTGCTTCGGCGCTCGTGACATGTTAGGTCCAGGACGATGACGGACACGCTTGCGCCCTCGAATCTCAACGATCGGGTCTACGACGAGCTCCGTACGCGTGTCCTCACGCGCCAGGAGCCGGCCGGAGCGAAGCTCAGCCTGCACGTCCTCGCCGCCGAGCTCGGCGTCTCGCGGAGCCCGGTCCACCACGCTCTGACCCGCCTCGTCTCCGAGGGGCTGCTGACTGTGCGACCGCGGCGGGGCTACTACGTCGCACCCGTGACCGCCCGGGCGCTCGCCGAGGGTTACGACGTCCGGCTCGCGCTCGAGCTCCTCGCGGCCGAGCGCGCGCTCGGCGTCGTGAGCATCGAGCAGCTCGAGCGCTTCGGCGAGCTCCTCGACGCGACCGACGCAGCGATCTCGCACGATGAATGGGACGCCGCGAACGCCGCCTTTCACGAGCACCAGATCGACATCGCCGCGAATGCGCTCCTGTCGCGCTTCTACCGCGAGCTCTCCGTCAACCTGATGATGCAGGTGATCCGTGGCGGCCACGTCGAGGGCCACGCGAACCTCGTCACCGAGCACCGACGCATCGTCGAGGCGTTCGCCGCCGGCGACCTTCCGGGGGCCGAGCGGGCCATCCGAGAGCACATCGAGACCGGCCGCAAGATCGCCCTCGACGCGATCGAGCGCGCAGGCGGCGTCCTCTAGCGCGGGGTGACTCGCACGGGCAGGTCGGAGCGATCCGGCCTGCCGTACGATCCGCTCCGTGGCATCCGCCGACGACCGCCGGCTGACGGACTCGGGAATCGAGGTCAAGCCGGTCTACACGGCGCGCGACCTGCCACCGGGCGAGCTCGAGCTTCCCGGCGAGTTCCCGTTCACGCGCGGCCCGTACGAGACCATGTACCGCGGCCGCCCGTGGACGATCCGGCAGTACGCGGGCTACGGCTCGGCCGAGGAGACGAACGCGCGCTTCCGCTACCTGCTCGCGCGCGGACAGACGGGACTGTCGGTCGCGTTCGATCTTCCGACCCAGCTCGGCTACGACTCCGACGACCCGCTCGCGGAGGGCGAGGTCGGCCGGACCGGCGTCGCGATCGACTCGCTCGCCGACATGGAGGCCTTGCTCGACGGAATCCCACTCGACGAGGTGTCGACCTCGATGACGATCAACGCACCTGCTTCGCTGCTTCTCCTCCTCTACGAGCTCGTCGCCGAGAAGCAGGGCGTCCCCGGCGAGAAGCTCCGCGGGACGGTCCAGAACGACGTCTTGAAGGAGTACGTCGCGCGCGGTAACTACATCTTTCCGCCGCGTCCCTCGATGCGGCTCGCGACCGACCTCTTCGCCTACTGCGCCGAGCGGCTGCCGAGCTTCAACACGATCTCGATCTCCGGGTACCACATCCGCGAGGCGGGGGCGAGCGCCGCGCAGGAGCTCGCGTTCACGCTCGCCAACGGGATCGCGTACTGCGAGGCCGCGATCGACGCCGGGCTCTCTCCGGACGAGTTCGGCGAGCGCCTCTCCTTCTTCTTCAACGCGCACAACCACTTCTTCCAGGAGGTCGCGAAGTTCCGTGCCGCGCGCCGTCTGTGGGCGGAGATCATGCGCGACCGCTTCCGAGCGACGAGCGCGCGCGCCCAGGCACTTCGCTTCCACGCGCAGACGGGCGGGTCGACGCTTACGGCGCAGCAGCCGGAGAACAACGTCGTGCGGGTCGCGGTGCAGGCGCTCTCCGCGGTGGCCGGAGGCGCGCAGTCGCTCCACACGAACTCGTTCGACGAGGCGCTCGCGCTCCCGACCGAGCACGCGGCGAGGATCGCGCTCCGCACCCAGCAGATCCTCGCGGTCGAGGCCGGGACGACCGACACCGCCGACCCCTTCGGCGGCTCGTACTTCGTCGAGGCGCTGACGGACGAGCTCGCCGATCGCGCCCGCGAGCTCATCGCACGGATCGACGACCTGGGCGGCGCGGTGTCGGCGATCGAGCAGGGGTTCGTCCAGGCCGAGATCGAGGCGTCGGCTTTCCGGTACCAGAACGAGGTCGAGTCGGGCGCTCGCGTCGTGGTCGGTGTGAACGCCTTCACGGAGGAGGGCGCCGAGCCGGTCGAGCTCCTGCATGTGGATCCCCGCATCGAGCAGCAACAGCGCGAGCGCACGGCACGCGTTCGCTCGGAGCGCGACCGCGAGGCCGCCCGGTCGGCGCTCGAGGAGGTTCGGACGGTCGCCGCGGCCGATGCCAACCTCCTCCCGCCGATGCGCGAGGCGCTGCGCGTCAGCTGCACCGTCGGCGAGATTTGCGGCGTCCTCCGCGAGCTTTGGGGTACATATGACGCCCAGCATGCGTAGCTCGACCCGCCTCGCGATCGCTGCCGCCGCGGTCGTCGCACTCGCCGTCCCGCTCGCGGCGCTGGCGATGGCGCGAGACGAGGTCGCGACGACAGCCGCGCCGAGCTTCACGCGCGACGTCGCACCGGTGATCGCCGAGAAGTGCGCCGGCTGTCATCGACCCGGCGGCATCGCCCCGTTCGCCCTCGTCACCGCGAAGCAGATCTCGCAGAGCTCCGCCGCGATCGCCGGCGCCGTGGAGGCGGGGCTGATGCCACCCTGGCCGCCCGGGAAGCGCTCGCCCGCCTACGTCGGGCAGGACACGCGGATCCTGAGCGCCGACCAGCGCGCGACGATCCTCGCCTGGGCCCGTGCCGGTGCCAGGGTCGACGGCCCTGCCCGCAAGCCGGCAGCGCAGAAGGGCCCCGAGGTCCGTTCCGGCGAGTCGCTGCTGAACCTGCGCATGCAGGCGGCCTACAAGCCGTCGGCTCCGAAGGGCGTGACCGACGACTACCACTGCTTCCTCCTCGACCCGAGTCAGACGGGCGACTCCTTCGTGACGTCTGCGCGGATCGAGCCGGGACAGCCCAAGGTCGTCCACCACGTGATCCTCTTCCGCGTGCCCGCGCCACAGGTCGCCGACGCCAAGACGCTGGACGCGGGCGATGCCGGCCCCGGCTGGTCGTGCTTCGGCGGCACCGGCCTCCCCGCCGGCGGCGACGGTGCAGGGATCGCCGACTCGCTGAACAACGCGAACTGGATCGCCGCCTGGGCGCCCGGATGGGGCGGGAACCGACTTCCCGAGGGAACGGGGGTCCCGCTTCCGGCGGGCAGCAAGATCGTGATGCAGGTGCACTACAACCTGCTGAACGGCCGCGCGCCGGACCGCTCGCGCGCGCTGCTCACCGTTGCGCCCGCATCCGCCGGGCTCGAGCCGTTGCAGACGGTCCTCCTCCCGGGCCCGGTCGAGCTCGCGTGCGCCAAGGGCGAGCACGGGAGGCTGTGCAATCGGAACGAGGCGCTCTTCGACCTCGCCCGCAAGTACGGCTCGGGCGCAGCGTTCGTCCCCGCCGGCCTTCTGATCCTCTGCCGGGGAAGCGCCGCGAACCCGGCGGCGGGCGCGGTGTCGACGTGCGACCGGCGCATCTCGACGCCGACGACGATCTACGTCGCGGCCGGGCACATGCACCTCCTCGGCTCGTCGATCAGGGTGGAGCTGAACCCGGGGACGTCGCGGGCGAAGGTGCTGCTCGACATCCCGCGCTGGGACTTCCACTGGCAGAACGCCTACACGCTCGCCGAACCCGGTGACGGCCGAGCCCGGGGACGTCGTGCGCGTGACCTGTCGCCACGACGTCCGCAAGCGCACGCATGGCGGCCACGGCGTCCCGAAGACGCCCCGCTACGTCCTCTGGGGAGAGGGCACGACGGACGAGATGTGCCTCGGGATCCTCCAGGTGACGCGCGGGTAGCGCCCTGCGCATCCTGCTCGTCTCCCAGATGTACCCCGGGCCGGACGATCCGGACCTCGGAGTCTTCGTCGCGAACCTCGAGCGCGAGCTCGTGGCGCGTGGCCACGAGATCGAGCGTGCCGTCGTCGACGCCCGCGGAGGACGGAGCCGGCACGTTGCCCTTGTCCGCGACGCGCGACGCGTCGCACGTCGGTTCCACCCGGACGTCGCGTACGCGCACTTCCTGGTTCCCGCCGGCCTCGCCGCGGTGCTGGCGACGCGGGCGCCGTTGATCGTGACGGCGCACGGACAGGACGTCGCGAACATCGGCGCGATCCCGGGCGTTCACGCCGCAACCCGCTACGTCGTCCGTCGCGCCGCCGGCGTGATCGCGGTCTCGCGCTGGCTCCGTGACCGCCTCGTGTCGAAGGTGCCCGAGGCGGCGAGCAAGACCGAAGTCGTCGACTGCGGCGTCGACCTCGAGCGCTTCGCGCCACGCGACGCGGAGACGGCTCGCGACGTGGTCGGCTGGGAGGGCGAGGGGACGCGCTTCCTCTGCCTCGGCGGCCTCACCGAGCGCAAGAACGTCCTGCGGCTCGCCCGTGCGTTCGAGCAGCGCGGCGAGGGCACGCTCGCCTTCGTCGGCGGCGGGCCACTCGAGAGCGCCCTTACCGGACGGCCCGGCATCCGCCTCGTCGGACGTGTCGCGCACGACGAGGTGCCGACGTGGATCGCCGCGTCGGACGTCGTCTGCCAGCCGAGCCTCTCCGAGCCGTTCGGCCTCGCGACGCTCGAGGCGATGGCGTCCGCCCGGTCGGTCGTCGCATCCGCGGTCGGAGGCCCGCCCGAGTTCGTGGCGCCGGAGGCGGGGATCCTCGTCGACCCGCTCGACGACGACGCGCTCGTCGCGGCGCTTTCGAGAGCGTCGGCGCTTCCACGCCCGAACCTCGCCGGCCGGGAAGCGGCCGCAGCGCACGACGTCAGGCTGCAGGCCGAACGGGTGGAGGAGATCCTCCTTCGAGCCGCCCGAGGTTCTGCGCAAGGCAAAGACCTCTAAAGGCGACTGCTTCGCCGCCGCGTGTCAGCGCTCGTCCGCCAAGCGCTCGAGATCGGCGAGCCTGACCTCGACGAGCGGCCCGATCGTGTCCTCGAGACCTGCCTCGCGCGCCACCGCCAGGGCCTCCTCGTAGGTCGCGCGCACCTTCTCGTGGTCGACGCCCTGCTTGAGGCGGTTGTCGCCCGTGACGAGCAGCTTCTGGATGCGTTCGCGCGCGTCGTCCGCCACGACACGAGCCTATCCCCGGTCGCGACCCCGTTGCTACCCTGGCGCGTCCATGCCGTGGCTCCAGATCTCAGCGGTCATCCAGGTGCTCCTCGCAGCGCGGTGTGATCACGCTCGTCCTCATGCACTCGGGACGCGAGGCCGGCATGGGCGGGCTCGGCTTCACACCGCACTCGCAGGGCGGCACGCACGTCGTCGAGCGCAACCTCACGCGGCTCACCGTGGTGGTCGCGGCGATCTTCGGGATCAACACGCTCGTGCTGTTCCACCTTCTCTAGACTTCACGCACGCGCGCGCTGGTGGCGGAATTGGTAGACGCGCTAGGTTGAGGGCCTAGTGGCCACTTAGGCCGTGGAGGTTCAAGTCCTCTCCAGCGCATGACGAGAAGGCGGCTCCGGCCGCCTTCGGGCATTCTCGGGCGCGTGCTCCACATGTACTCGGACCTCGCGCCGTGGTTCCACCTGCTGACGCATCCGTCCGACTACGGGGACGAGGCGGCGTTCGTCACCCGAGTCGTCGACGAGGTCGTCGTCGGCGACGCGCAGACGCTCCTCGAGCTCGGCTCGGGCGGCGGAAACAACGCATCGCATCTGAAGGCGCGCTTCACGTGCACGCTCACGGACCTCTCGCCGGACATGCTCGCGCTGAGCCGGACGCTCAACCCCGAGTGCGAGCACCTCGAGGGCGACATGCGCACCCTCCGGCTCGGCCGCGAGTTCGACGTGGTCTTCATCCACGACGCGATCTCGTACCTGACGACGGAGGACGACCTCGCCGCGGCGATCGAGACCGCAGCCGCGCATACGCGTCCCGGCGGCGTCGTGATCCTCACCCCCGACGCGACGACCGAGATCTTCCAGCCGAAGACCGACCACGGCGGGCACGACGGCGAGGACGGTCGCAGCCTCCGCTATCTCGAATGGACCCATCCGCCGGACGGCTCGACCTACGCCGTCGACTACCTGATCATCGCGCGAGGTCCGGGCGAGGAGGTTCGGGTCGTCCACGACCGGCACACGCTCGGCGTGTTTCCGCGTGCGACCTGGGAGCGCCTGATCGCAGGTGCGGGGCTGGAACTCGTCGACACGACCGTCGAGAACCCGTATGAGCTCGAGCAAGCCGCGTTCGCCGCCCGTCGCCCGACTTGACGTCGTCCGGGGAGGGATCTACCCTCCTGTGACGAACATACGTTCGTCCGCCCCCGACCCTGGAGAGACCGATGCTGACGACGCGACAACAGGAGATCTGGCAGTTCCTCGCCGAGTACGTGGACGCGCACGGTTATCCACCGACCGTCCGGGAGATCGGCGACGCCGTCGGGCTCGCCTCGCCGTCGACCGTTCACGCGCACCTCGCGAATCTCGAGCGAGCCGGACTGCTCAAGCGCGACCCGACGAAGCCTCGTGCGATCGAGCTCGTCGGACGGAAGCGCCAGGAGGCACCGGAGCGGGCACCGTCGTCCGTGCCGACCCTTCCGCTCGTGGGTCAGATCGCCGCGGGCGGACCGCTCCTCGCCGAGGAGGCCATCGAGGACGAGATCGCCGTGCCCGAGCCACTCGGCCGCGATGCGGACTTCCTCCTGCGGGTCAAGGGCGATTCGATGGTCGAGGCCGGGATCCTCGACGGTGACATCGTCGTCGTGCGCAAGCAGTCCGACGCGCGCGCCGGAGAGATCGTCGTCGCGCTCGTCGGCGACGACGAGTCGGCCGACGAGGCGACCGTGAAGACGTTCCACCGCGAGCGAGACGGCCGGATTCGCCTGCAGCCGGAGAACGCGGCGCTCGAGCCCCTCTACCCCGAGCACGTCGAGATCATCGGGAAGGTCACGGGAGTGTTCAGGAGCATCGGGTGAGGAGGCGGGCATGACGGTCGCTCCTCTGAACCGCTCGCTCGACCAGGAGCTCGCGGCGCTCGTCCGCGGCGTGAGCCTCGAGTGTCTCGTCTGCGGCGAGTTCGTCCTGCACGTGCGCGGAGCGCTCGCGTGCCCCGAGTGCAGGTCGATCCTGGCCGAGTCGGAAGAGCGGATCGCCGAGATCGCGTTACCATCCGCCGTGCAGGCCGGGTGACCGCGGGCTCTCGCTTCGGCGGGAGCTCGAGGAAAGTCCGGACACCGCAGGGCAAGGACGCTCGGGCGACCGAGGCGGCGAAAGCCGACGGAAAGTGGAACAGAAAGGAGACCGCCGGCCCGGGAAACCTGGTCGGTAAGGGTGAAACGGTGGGGTAAGAGCCCACCAGCGGCCGTGGCGACACGGTCGGCTTGCCAAACCCCGTCCGGTGCAAGGTGAAGCAGGCTCCGCTGACGCGGCCCGCCGAGGAGCCGGGTACACCGCCAAGAGAGATGGTCACCCTCGACAGAATCCGGCTTACAGGCCTGCTACAGAAAAGCCCCGTCTTGCGGGGCTTTTCCATATCGCGAGCACTGTCGCGACTGTGGCGGGTGCACGCTCGAGCGCTGATGCTGTGACGGACTCCGCCTCGTTTCCGTCGGCAGCGTCCGAGCCCTGCCGGCTCGTCTGAGAGGTCGGTTCATCGGCCGAGCGGCGCGACGCTCAGGCAGTCGTCGCGTCGCCGCGGGCGAGCGCCGCCAGGTGCGCCTCGCTGATCGCGTGCACGAGGGGATCGGCGTGACGATGCACGAGGCGCCACTCGCTTGTATCGCGACGGAAGACGAGGGTCACTCGCAGCGAGAGGTCCTGCTCCGGCAGGTTCCCGATGATCCCGTGCTGGCGCTCGATCGCGACCAGGACGGCCAAGTCGCCTGAGACATACGTCTCGAAGACCTGGAGCTCGGCCTCGCCGCCTCGGAAGTAACGCGCCAAAGCCTCCAGTGCCTCGTCCGACTCGTCGAACCCACGCCGAGGTTCCCCACCCGACGGGGCCATGAGCGTGTAGTCGTCGGCGTGCCTCATGAGGGTCGCGTACGTGCGCATGTCGCCGCGGATGAACGCAGACGAAGCCTCCGCCATGACCCTTGTGAGCTCGGCGACGTCCTCGCCGGTGACCTTCTCGTCCGTCGTCCCGCTGCGATTCCCGTGCACGCTGCCGCCCACGCGAGCAGGGTAGCGCTCGGGTGCGAGCGTGATCCTGCATCCGAACAGCCTGGGCCGCGCAGGCACGCCGCGGCCCAGGCTCCTTCCGTCAGGCGAGCGATGCCGCGACGTCCTCGAGGAGATCCATCGCGTCCTGCATTCCGTCTTCCATCCCCGACTCGATGTGCGCGTCGCGCCCTTCCTTCGTCGGGTGCTCGACGAGGACGGTCATGAGCGTCCGATCGCCGTCCTCGGTCAGCGTGAGCGTGTCGAGCGCGGCGTTGGCGTCCGCATCCGCGATGCCCTCGTAGGCCTCCGTCGAGACCAGCCGCTCGAACGGCTGGATCTCCCGATATTCCCCGTGGAAGCCGACCTCGCCGAAGCCCTCGGCGTTCATGGCGTAGCGCCACTTCCCGCCGACGCGGAGATCGATCTCGCACACGGTCATCTCGCCTCGGTTCGCATGCCACCAGCGCCGGACGAGCTCGGGCGTCGTCCAGGCCTTCCACACGAGCTCCCGCGGAGCGTCGAACTCGCGCGTGATCAGGATCTGCGTGTCGCTCGGAAGCGTCACCGTTGCCTTGCGGCTACCGGTCATCGTCATTTCCCTTCCTCCTTCTCCTTGAGTTCGTCCAGTACGACATCGAGCTGGTCGAAACGCTCCGACCAGGTCCGCTCGTAGGCCCGTACCCAGTCGTGGATTGGCTTCAACGCCTGCCCGTTCAACCGGTAGAGCCTGCGGCGACCGTCGGCCCTCACCTCGACGACGCCCACCTCACGCAGCACCCGCAGGTGCTTCGAGACCTGCGGCTGGGCGACGCCGAGCTGCGCAACCAGGTCGTTGACGGGCCGCTCGCCACGGGCGAGCACGTCGACGATCTGGCGCCGGCGGGGCTCCGCAACGGCGTTGAACGCATCGGTGGTCGTCGCCGCTCGTGCCATGCAGCGGATAATATATTCCAGTATCGGAATGTGTCAAGCGCGTTACGATCGCGACCGTGGAACGAGGCGTTCACGACCGCGGGGGATGGCCGACCGACGCGCCGATCGACAGAACCGAGCACGAGCTCGCCGACTGGGAGCTGCGGATGGACGCGATCGAGAACGTCCTCGAGAAGCGCGGAGTGATGAACACCCACGAGATGCGCCGCGGCATCGAGGCAATGCCCGTGGAGGCGTACGAGGCCGCGTCGTACTACGAGCGCTGGCTCTTCACGGTCGAGTCGATCCTCGAGGAGAAGGGCGTCCTCGCTCCCGGCGAGATCGACGCGAGGGTCGACGCGTGACGTTCGCGTTGGGCGAACGACGTCCGCGTCGCCGAGCGGCGCCACGAGGGGCACCACCGTACGCCGGGCTACCTCAAGGGCAAGGCGGGAAGAATTGCCCGCGTTCACGGCACCTTCACGAACCCCGAGACACGGGCATACGGAGAGGATGGGAAACCTCGGCTCCGGCTCTACCTCGTCGAGTTCGCCGGACCGGACGTGTGGCCGGCGTCGACGAGCCGCGACCGTGTGTACGCAGATCTCTTCGAGCATTGGCTGGAGCCCGCGTCGTGAGCGAGCGCCACGACCATGACCACCCGCACGATGCGATCGGTCGCGACGGCGAGCCACCCGCGGCCGCGCGCGTTCGCGCACTCGAAGACCTGCTCGTCGAGAAGGGCGTCCTCACGCACGACGAGGTACGCGCACGCATCGACTGGCTCGTCTCGCGCACACCCGCGCACGGCGCGCGTCTCGTGGCGCGCGCGTGGATCGATCCGGCCTTCAGGGAGCGTGCGCTCGACGACGCTCGACTCGCCGCCCTCGAGCTCGGTCTCGACCCGGGTGAGGCGCCACAGGTGGTCGCGCTCGAGAACACGGCCGACGTGCACCACATGGTCGTGTGCACGCTCTGCTCCTGCTATCCCAAGGCGCTTCTGGGGCCGCCGCCCGACTGGTACAAGAGCCTCCCCTACCGCTCGCGCGCCGTCTCGGATCCTCGGGGCGTCCTCGAGGAGTTCGGGCTCGAGCTGGACGACGAGGTCGAGGTACGCGTGGTCGACTCGACCGCCGACATCCGCTACATCGTGATCCCGCAGCGCCCGTCCGGTACCGGCGATCTGGACGAGGACGCGCTTGCCGCGATGGTCACCCGCGACTCGATGATCGGCGTCGCACAGCCGTCCGGTCCGCGCTGACGCGAGCTAGGCCGGGCGGAGCACGACCTCGATCGCCGTCCCGCGACCGGGACGCGAGCGCAACGTGAGCGCGCCGTCGATCGACTCAGCGCGTGAGCGCATGTTCGCGACGCCCTGGCCCTCGATGACGGCGGTCTCGTCGAAGCCGATGCCGTCGTCGGACACGGTGACGATCCGCCGTCCCGCCGGCTGCGAGATCGAAACGTCGACGTGGCTTGCGCCAGCATGGCGGCGGGCATTGCCCAGGCCCTCCTGCACGATCCGGAAGACCTCGATCTGCTCGTCGGGAGCGAGTCGCACCTGCGGGTCGACGTCGAGCTCGACGTCGAGTTGACCGTCGGCGGTCAGGACCTCGATGTATCGGCGCAGGGAGCTGTCGAACCGCGCTGAGCCTCCGGCCGACGAGAGCGCGAGGACCGCGAACCGCGCCTCCTGCTGCGCGGACGTCGCAGCACGCTTGAGGAGCGGCAGCACCTGCTCGAGCGGGGCTCCGCTCTCGAGCATGCTCACCTGGGTCGAGATCGCGAAGAGGTACTGGGCCAGACCGTCGTGGATGTCGCGTGCGACGCGCGCTCGCTCGTCGGCCACCGCGCGCCCGAACTCCGCCTGGCCGATCGCCCGCCAGACGCCGACGAGCAACACTCCGTAGGCGACGACGCGCAGGAAGTCGCCCTGGAGGACGAGGTCGCTCGACACGACCGGGGTGAGCACGAGGTGTAGGTCGGCAAAGACGGCCAGCGTCGCGGCCAGGCACATCCAGCTGTCGAGGTCGCGCCCGTAGCGCCGGTAGCGCAGCGCGAACCCCACGAGCGCAACGAGCCACAGGGTCGTGAGCAAGAGCGCCGCGAGCCGGACGTACGTCCCCTCGACGAGGTCCGTCGCGAGCAGGTTCCCGTCTGGAATGTTCATCGCGCCGCCCGCGATGACGAGCATCACGGCGACGCCGACACCGACCGAGACGAGCGATCGTCGGCGGGCGACCATCCGACCGTCGACGTAGGGAGCAATCGCGATCAGGCCCGCCCCGAGCAGGCGGGCGCCGACCAGCTGCCACGCCGCTTCGGGAGCGAGCGATCCGCCGCCGAGGACGGGAACGAGGCCAAACCCGACGGTACCGAGCGCGATGCTCCAGAAGCCCGCCGCGAGCAGGAGGTCGAGCGTGCGGCCCTCGACGAGGAAGCGGACGCTCGTGAGCACGCAGACGAAGGTGGCTACTACCGCGACGGCCGTGTCGAAGGCGAGCCGCGCATCGTGGAGCTCGTACGCGGACTTCAGCGAGTCGCTCGCCGCGAACAGGGCGGTGCCGGACGCGAGCAGGCAGACGAGCAGGATCTCGCCGAAGAGCCACGACCGATACGTCTGGGACCGAGCGTGGTCCACAGCTCACTTGTCGGCACGCCGCCTCCTGCCGATAAGGGGGAGATGACGGAACGCGTCCTCATCGTGGACGACCATCCGCTGACGCGCGACGCGCTGTCTGCGCTCCTCGTCCAACAGGGCTTCGACGTCGTCGGCGAGGCGGAGGACGGCGCAGCCGCGATCACCGCCGCGGCCGAGCTCCGTCCCGACCTCGTGCTCCTCGACCTGACCATGCCGGGTATGGACGGCCTCACGGCCTTGCCGAAGCTCCGCGAGAGCGCGCCGGACTCCGAGATCGTCGTCCTCACGGCGTCGGATGCGGAGGAGAATCTCCTCGCCGCGATCCGGGCAGGTGCCTCGGGGTACCTGCTCAAGACCGAGCCGCCCGAGCAGATCGCCGCCTTCCTCCACGGGGTCGCGCGCGGAGACGCAGCTCTCTCGGGTGGAGTCGCCCGACGACTTCTCGATCGCGTGCGCGACGGCGGTCGGCTGAGCGGCGTTCCCGAAGAGGTCACGCGCGTGCTGTCCGCTCGCGAGGTCGAGGTGCTGCTCCTCCTCGACGAGCACCTCGGAACGGACGAGATCGCCCAGCGGCTGTTCATCTCGGAGCACACCGTGCGCTCGCATGTGAAGAGCCTGCTGAAGAAGCTCGGAGTCTCGTCGCGGCGCGAGGCGCTCGAACGGCTCGAGTCCGCGCGCGCCGCCTAGCCGACGCTCTCGAACCCGTCGAGAGCAGCCGCCACGAGGGACGGCAACGTCTCGAGGTTGTAGCCGCCTTCGAGCACCGCGGCCGTGCGCGGCGCAAGCGTCGCGCAGCGACGCGCCATTTCGCGGAAGCCGTCCGCGCTCAGGGTCATCTCCGCCAGCGGATCGTCCCGGTGCGCGTCGAAGCCGGCCGCGACGATGACGAGCTCAGGCTCGTGCGATCGCACCGCCGGCTCGACGACGTCCGCGAACGCCTGCTCGTACTCCGCATCGCCCGAGCCCGCTGGGAGCGGGACATTGACGACTCCCTCCCAGTTCGCGCCCGGCCCGCCGCTCCCGGGCCAGAAGGGCCACTGGTGCAGCGATACCGTGAGGACGCTCGGATCGTCGCGGAACAGTGCCTCAGTGCCGTTGCCGTGGTGCACGTCGAAGTCGACGACCGCGACGCGCTCGAGACCGAGCTTCGTCCGGGCGTGCCGCGCGGCGATCGCGACGTTCCCGAACATGCAGAAGCCCATTGCTTCGGCCCGCAGGGCGTGGTGACCCGGAGGGCGAACGAGAGCGAATCCTCCGACCTCGACCGCCCGAATCGCACACCCCGCAGCGAGACGAGCCGCTTCCCACGTGCTCGCGTTCGCGTACGTGTCGGGATCGAGCCACACCTCGGCCTCGATCGCCTCGATGGCGTCGACGTACGCAGCGTCGTGTACGAGCTCGAGCTGCGCTCTCGACGCCGGTTCAGCGGTTGTGTAGTCCCGAAAGCGGTCGAGCAGGCATTGCAGGCGCCCCGGATGCTCTGGATTGCCGCTCGTCTCCGGAACGTGCAGCCACGTGAAGCTCGGGTGGCTGATCACGTCCAGGTGAGCGCCTCCTCGAACCGGCGTGCGAGGCGAGACGCTCCGATCTTCGTCGCGTGCTCGGCCGCAGAGGCCCAGTCGGGCGTGACGTCGGGGAGCGGCGGTAGGGGCGCGTCGCGATCCATCGTGGCGATGCGCCGGTAGAGGCGGAGCGCGTCCGCCTCCGTCGCGAAGCGACCCTGCCCGAGCATCGCGTCGAGTGAGCCGTACTGCGCAAGGAGCTCCGCACCGCGCTTCTGGCCGATGCCGCGCGCGCCCGGAATCTTGTCGGACGGGTCGCCGCGCAGCGCGATGAAGTCCGGCACCTGCGCGGGATCCACGCCGTAGCGCTCACGCACCTCGGCCGGGCCGATCCGCGCCGGTCCTCCCTTCGCCGGCTGCAAGACGGTGACGCGGTCCGTGACGAGCTGGAAGGCGTCGCGATCGGAGGTCGCCACGAGTGCGGCCCCACCCGCTGCTTCCTCCTGTGCCGCAGCTGCGGCGAGGAAGTCGTCCGCTTCGTAACCCGCGGCCTTCGCGTACGCAAACCCCATCGAACCGACGACGGCGGGCAGGAGGTCGAGCTGCTCGAGGAGCTCCTCCTCGAAGACCCTCCCGCTCTGATACGCGTCCAGCGCCTGATGACGGTACGTCGGGACGTCGAGCGTGTCCCAGGCCACGAGCACCGTCCGCGGCTGCTCGTCCCGCCACAGGCGTATGAGCATGTCCGTGAACCCGGTCAACGCGTTGGCCGGACCGCCGTCCTCGCGCCTCATCGACCTGGGCAGCGCGTGGTACGCGCGATGGGTGAACGAGTCGCCGTCGACGATGAGAAGCGGCTTCATACGAGGCTCTGCTCCAGCGTCGTGATCGCGTCGCGCAGCCGCTCGGTCGCGACGCGCGCGGCCTCGGCGAGAGGCAGCTCCGAGAGGTCGTCCGTCGCGATCGGTGGCCCATACGCGACCCGCAGTGGACCGAGCCGCGCGAGGCGCTCCGTTCCCGAGATTCCCGCCGGGACGAGCGGGACATCGGCCGTGAGCGCGATCCGTGCCGCACCCGACCGCCAGCGCGCCTCGTGTCGCTTCAGCATGCCTTTCCGCCGGCGCGTCCCCTCGGGGAACATCACGACCGCGTAACCCTCCCCTACGAGCTGGATCGCCTCCGAGATCGCCTCACCGTCCGACTCTCCGCGCCGCACCTTGAACGCTCCACCCGCCCTGATGATCACGCCGAGCGGAAACCAGAAGAGCTCGGCCTTCGCCATGAAACGCAGGAACCGGTGCGGGAAGAGAGGGATCGCGAGCGGCCAGGGGTCGAGGTTCGACCAGTGGTTGGCGGCGAGGACGAATCCGCCCGTCGAAGGGACGTTCGCCGTCCCCGCTGCGCGGTGCCGAAATACGAGCTTGACGACCGGCAGCGTCAGGGCGCCGATCAAGAGGTAGAGCCAGCTCGGACGCGTCGACGACGCCACACGCGGCAGTATCGCGCTCCCAAAGCAGGGAAATCGGCCTTCGTAGCCCAACCCTCGCCGCGAGCGTCTGTCGCTTTGGCGCGGCCGAGATCTGCGGCGAGCGATCTCGGCGTGCGCAGATGGCAGCGCTATGGTGTCGCGCCGATGGGCAAGAGCCTCGTCATCGTCGAAAGCCCCGCCAAGGCGCGGACGATCGCCGGCTATCTCGGGGACGGCTACGTCCTCGGATCGAGCGTCGGCCACATTCGCGACCTTCCGAGCAAGGCCTCGGACGTGCCGGCGGCCGAGCGCAAGCGCTTCGGCGCACTGGGCGTCGACGTCAAGGAGGGATTCGAGCCGTACTACGTCGTCTCGCCGGAGAAGAAGAAGACGATCAGCGAGCTGAAGAAGCACCTGGCCGACGCGGACGAGCTCCTGCTCGCGACGGACGAGGACCGCGAGGGCGAGGCGATCGCCTGGCACCTCGTCGAGGTGCTGAAGCCGAAGGTCCCGGTCCGCCGCATGGTGTTCCACGAGATCACGAAGGACGCGATCTCGAAGGCCCTCGACGAGACGAGGGCCATCGACGACCGCCTCGTCGACGCGCAGGAGACGCGTCGCATTCTCGATCGCCTCTACGGCTACGAGGTGTCACCCGTCCTGTGGAAGAAGGTCACACGGGGACTCTCCGCCGGCCGCGTCCAGTCCGTGGCAACGCGACTCGTCGTGCAGCGAGAGCGCGAGCGGATGGCCTTCCGGTCCGCGGAGTACTGGGACCTCCTCGCGGCGTTCGACCCAGGCGCGTTCGAGGCCCGACTCGTCTCGGTCGCCGGCGAGCGTGTCGCGCTGGGCAAAGACTTCGAGCCGACGACGGGCGAGCTGCGCGAGAGCGGCGTCGTCCGCCTCGACGAGGCGCGCGCCCGCGCCCTCGCCGAGAGCCTCGCCGACTCCTCGTTCACCGTCCGCTCGGTCGACGAGCGGCCGTACCGTCGGAAGCCCGCCGCGCCGTTCCGCACCGCGACCCTGCAGCAGGAGGCGAGCCGCAAGCTCCGCTTCTCCGCGCAGACGACGATGCGTGTCGCCCAGCGCCTCTACGAGTCGGGCTACATCACCTACATGCGAACCGACTCGACGACGTTGTCCGAGTCCGCGCTCACCGCGGCAAGGGCGCAGGTCGCCGAGCTCTTCGGCGAGGACTTCGTGCCCGCGAAGCCCCGGCTCTACGGCCGTGCGGTCGCGAACGCCCAGGAAGCGCACGAGGCGATCAGGCCTGCCGGAGACACGTTCAGGACACCGGACAGGCTCGCCGGTGAGCTCAACCGCGACGAGCTCGCGCTCTACGACCTCGTCTGGAAGCGGACACTCGCCTCGCAGATGGAGGACGCCCGCGGTCAGACGGTGTCGCTGCGCATCGGCGCGGCGAGCGCGGACGGCGAGGACGTCGAGTTCGGCGCTTCGGGCACGGTCATCACATTCCGCGGCTTCCTCGCGGCCTATGAGCCGGGCAAGGACGAGCCGACCGACGACGACGAGGAACGCGTCCTCCCGCAGCTCGCCGTGGGACAGCAGGTGGCGCTCGTCTCGCTCGAGCCGGACGGACATTCGACCGTGCCGCCCGCGCGCTATACGGAGCCGACACTCGTCCGCGCCCTCGAGGAACGCGGGATCGGGCGGCCGTCGACGTACGCGGCGATCCTCTCCACGATCGTCGACCGCGGCTACGTGTTCAAGAAGGGGACTGCTCTCGTGCCGACCTTCGTCGCGTTCTCGGTCGTGAACCTCCTCGAGCGCCACTTCGGGCAGCTCGTCGACTTCGACTTCACTGCCCGGATGGAGGACGATCTCGACCGCATCGCGTCGGGCGAGCAGGCCCGGAACGAGTGGCTCGAGCGCTTCTACTTCGGCAACGGGAGCGACCCCGGGCTACACCACCTCGTCACGGACAATCTGGACGAGATCGACGCCCGTGCGGTGAACTCGATCCCGATTCCCGGCTCCGAGGCGGTCGTACGCGTCGGGCGCTACGGGCCGTATCTCGAGCACGGAGAGCGCCGCGCGAGCCTGCCGGCCGACCTGGCCCCGGACGAGCTCTCGCCCGAGCGCGTCGAGGAGCTCCTGGCGCAGCCCGACAACCGGCCACTCGGGACCGATCCGGACGCAGGTACCGAGATCGTGGTGCGGTCCGGACGCTACGGGCCGTACGTCACCGAGGTGCTGCCCGAGGGCACCGAGGACAAACCGCGCACGGCGTCGCTCTTCTCCTCGATGTCGCCCGAGACGGTCACGCTCGACGAGGCGCTTCGCCTGCTCTCGCTACCGCGGGTCGTCGGCGAGCTCGACGGGGAGGAGGTGACCGCTCAGAACGGCCGCTACGGGCCGTACATCAAGAAGGGATCGGAGTCGCGCTCGCTCGAGAGCGAGGAGCACCTGTTCACGGTCACCCTCGAGCAGGCACAAGCGCTGCTCGCCGAGCCGCCGCGCCGTCGCGGCCGCCGCGCCGCACGCGGCCCGCTCAGGGAGCTCGGAACAGATCCGGCGAGCGACAAGCCCGTCGTCCTGCGTGACGGGCGTTTCGGCCCGTACGTCACCGACGGCGAGACGAACGCAAGCCTGCGCCGCGGCGACACACCTGAGGCCATCACCCTCGAACGAGCCGTCGACCTCCTCGCTGAAAGACGCGCTAAGAGCGAGTAAAGGCTCTCCCGGGGGGGTTTTTTCCGTCCGTTCGAGCGGTCATGATCTAACTCGACCGGAGATGGACACGTCTCAGGTTGAAGAAAGCCGAAGCAGGCTTGTCGACGTTCGCCCGTGAACCGCTGACGCTTCAGCGACGGAATACCAAGAGAGGGCCCGATCGTTTACGAGCTTGTGACAGCACGTCGCCGTGGATCACCCTGGAAATCGCCAAAAATTCGCAATAGACTCCGCAAGTTTGTCGCACTCGCAGCCGAGTATCGAAAGGACTGAAACAGGACGTTGACGCAGAACCAGCTCATAGACCTCTTCGAATCCGAGCACGTGAAGGCGCTCATCGAGCGTGCCGAGGAGCACGGAGGCCAGCTCGAAGCCCCCGAGCTCGAGGCGTTTGTGCTGGAGCACGACATCGGCGAGGAGGATGCCGAGCTCCTGCAGCGCGAGCTCGAAGCACACAACGTCGAGATCGTCCAGCCGGATGCCGACGCCGAGAAGGAGGACGCCGTCGCCGAGAAGCGCTACGAGGCAGGTCCCGTCTCGGGCGCGGCCGACAGCCTCCAGCTCTTCCTCGCGGACGTCGGGCGGCACAAGCTGCTCACGGCCGCCGAGGAGGTCGCACTCGCGAAGCGCATCGAGCGGGGCGACCCGGTCGCGAAGCGCGTGATGATCGAGTCGAACCTTCGCCTCGTCGTGTCGATCGCAAAGGGCTACCGCGGCCTCGGCGTGCCGTTCCTGGATCTCATCCAGGAGGGGACGCTCGGTCTCAATCGCGCGGTCGAGAAGTTCGACTGGAGGCGCGGGTTCAAGTTCTCGACGTACGCGACGTGGTGGATCCGCCAGTCGGTGCAGCGCGCCGTGGCGAACCATGCGCGGACGATCCGCGTGCCGGTACACGTCGTCGAGCGCCAGCAGAAGCTCTCCCGCGCCGCACGCAGGCTCGAGGTGGAGCTCGGCCGAGAGGCGACGAAGGAAGAGCTCGCCGAGGCAACCGGTCTGCCGCTCCAGCACGTCGACGAGGCGCTCGGCGCGGCTCACGCATCGGTCTCGCTGAACCAGACGGTCGGCGCGGACGACGAGGGTGAGCTCGGCGATCTCTTCGCCGACCGCGAGGCGGCGGATCCGTTCGACGAGGCCGAGGAGTCGCTCCGCCGGCAGAGCATCCGTCGGGCGCTCGACGCACTCCCGGAGCGCGAGCGGCGCATCCTCGAGCTCCGCTTCGGGTTCGAGGGCGAGCCGTGGACGCTCGAGGCGATCGGGCACGAGCTCGACCTCACGCGCGAGCGTGTTCGGCAGCTCGAGGGCCAGGCGCTCAAGCGCCTCGAGGCTCTGCGCGACCTCGCCGGCCTCGCCGCCTGACTTCGGGCGTTCGACGAGGCAGATCGCCGACGAAGAGCGGCCCGCGGGCGGCTCTTCGTCGGCGACGCTTCTATGTGTCGGCGACGACGAGCGCCTCCGCGCGGCCGAGCGCGTTCTCGTCGAACAGGTTGCACTCGACCTGGACGCCATTCACCGGCAAGAGCTTCGGCGGATACGGCTCGTTGAGCTCGATCTCCACGTCGCGGTCACCGGAGCTGACGCTGCGAACCCCGCGCCAGAAGGGCTCGACGGGATCGTCCGCACGCACCTGATCGAGAAGTGCCGCGACGTCCGCACCGCGGTGGCCCGCTCCGGCTTCGAGCCGAAACGAGGTCGACGAGACGTCCAGCTGCGCCAGGTCCCCCACCACCGCCTGCTCGCTCTCGTACTCGTCCGCCGCCATCTTGACCCACCGCGCCTCGAGCACATCCCGCAGGTCCCGGCTCTCCCACCCGCAGACCTCGAACGCAGCGGGGCAGCGCGGGTGGAAGGAGCATCCGAGCGGCGGGCGCGCGGCGTCCGGAACCTCACCACGGGGGAGATCGCGCGGGACGCTCCGACGCGGATCGGGCTCCGGGATCGCCCTCAGCAGCGCCTTCGTATACGGGTGCTTCGGGTCTTCGTAGATCGCTTCGGAAGGCCCCAGCTCGACGATACGGCCGAGATACAGGATGGCGATGCGGTCGCAGAAGAACTTCGCCGTCGCGAGATCGTGCGTGATGTAGAGATAGGTGAACCCGAACTCGTGTTTGAGGTGGAGCATGAGCTCGAGGATCTTGGCCCGTACGCTCATGTCGAGCATCGAGACGGGCTCGTCGGCGACGAGCAGGACCGGATTGAGGATGATCGCGCGCGCGATCACAGCGCGCTGCTTCTGTCCTCCGGAGAGGTCGGACGGGTACTTGTCGATGAACTGCTCGGCCGGCGCCAGCCCGACCGTCTCGAGCGCCTCGGCGACGCGGCGACGCGCTCGTAGCACCCTTCGCGATCCCGTGGATCTCGAGCGGGTGGCCGACGGACTGCTCGATCGTCATCGCGGGATTGAGCGAGGCGTGTGGATCCTGGAACACGATCTGCATCCGGCGCCGCAGAACGCGTAGCTCGCGCTCGGACATGCCGGTGATCTCCTCGCCTTCGAAGCGGATGCTCCCCTCGGTTGCGGGGACGAGGCCGAGCAGCGTGCGCCCGAGCGTCGTCTTGCCGCTTCCCGACTCGCCGACGAGGCCGAGCACCTCGCCGCGTCGGATGTCGAGCGTGACGTCGTCGACCGCTCGGACGCTTCCGGCCTCCCGGCCGAGAAGCCTCTGGCGGAAGCTTCCGCGTAGGCCGTAGTAGGTCTTCAGGTTTCGAACCGCGACGAGGACGTCGTCGGTCACGCCTTGGGCGGTGGCGGCCACGATCAGGCTTCCTCGGCCACGGCAGCTCCTCGCGCTCGAGGGGTCGTCGATCGACGGGTCCGACATGCTCGTCCGGCGTGTGCAGCCAGCAGAACACGCGGCGTCCGCCGTCGAGGGCTTCCTGCGGCGGGAACCTCGCGGCGCACACCCGCATCGCGTCCGGGCACCGAGGGTGGAAGCGACATCCCGTCGGCGGCGCGATGAGGTTCGGCGGCGCACCCGGGATCGAATGGAGCTCTGTCGTGTCGAGCGAGATCGTCGAGCGCAGGAGCTCGCGCGTGTACGGATGCGCGGGATCGCTGAAGACGTCACGCGCATCTCCTTCCTCGACGATCTGACCCGCGTACATGACGGCCACCCGGTCGCAAGCCTCGGCAACGATCCCGAGGTTGTGCGTGATCAGCAGGAGCGCAGTGCCGAAGTTGCGGCGCAGGTCAGCGAGAATGCTCAGGATCTGCGCCTCCACGATGACGTCCAGCGACGTCGTCGGCTCGTCTGCGATCAGGAGCTTCGGACGAAGGACGAGTGCGAGGGCGATCATGATTCGCTGGCGCATTCCGCCCGAGAACTCGTGCGGGTACTGGTTGAACCGCGTCGGTGGGATGCCCATCTTGCCCGAGGGTCTCCAGCGACCGGCGTCGGATCTCGTCGTCCTTCATGCGCGGCTCGTGCTGCTTCAGGGTCTCCGCAAAGTGCTGTTCGATCCGCATGAGCGGATTCAGCCGAGTCATTGGCTCCTGGAAGATCAGCCCCAGGTCCGGGCCGCGGAAACGGCGCAGCTCGCGATCAGTCATCCCGACGAGGTTGCGCCCGCCGTACAGCACCTCGCCATCGGATACGGCTCCTTCCGGAAGCAGCCCGAGAATGCCCCGTCCGAGCGTCGACTTGCCGCAGCCCGACTCGCCGACGAGCCCGAGCACCTCGCCGGCGCCGATCTCGAGCGTGACCCGGTCGACCGCGCTAACGGTGCCGCGCAGGGTGCCGTAGTAGACGCGCAGATCGCGCACCGAGACGACAGGTGCGTCCGTCAGGGCTCCTCGATCCGAGTGTCGAGGTGGCATCGAGATCAACGGCCGTGATCGGCCGCTTTCGCAGCACCGGGTTCACGGTCTCACTCAGACCCTCCCCGAGCAGGGTGAGACCGACGACGAGCAACACGATTGCGAGGCCTGGAAACAGGCCCGTCCACCAGATTCCAGAGGCGGCATCGGATACCGCGCGGTTGACGTCGTAGCCCCACTCCGCGCCCTCGGTGGGCTGGATGCCGTAGCCGAGGAAGCCGAGCGCGGCGAGCGTCAGGATCGCGTCCGCTGCGTTGAGCGTGGCGAGCGGCGGGACGTTCTGCACGACGTTGAAGAAGACGTACTTCCGGATGATCGTCATGGGCTTCGCACCCAACGCCCGCGCGGCCTCGACGAAAGGCTCCTCCCTGATGCTGATCGTGTGGTTCCGGACCACGCGGAAGTAGAGAGGGATGTAGACGACCGTGATCGCGATCGCGGCGGTGAGGATTCCCTGGCCGACCTTGTCCGAGAGGAGGAAGGCGATCACGATCGCGAGCAGCAGGAACGGAAAGACGAGCAGCGCGTCCATGATCAGCACGAGCACGCGGTCGAGCTTGCCGCCGAAGTAGCCGGAGAAGAGCCCGAGCGGCACTCCGACTCCAATGGAGATGAGGAGCGACACGAGGACGACCTTGAGCTCCGTCTGCGTCCCCCAGATGACTCTCGAAAGGACGTCCGTCGACTGGACGTTCGTCCCCATCAGATGGTCGCGAGAGGGCGCCTCGAGCTGCGGAAACCGCTGTCCGTTCGCCTCGAACGTGTCGAAGTCGTAGGGCGAGATGACCGGAGCAAGAAGGGCGATGAGGACGAATGCGAGCGTGATTCCGGCGCCGAGCCACAGCATCGTGCGCGTCATCCCGCGCGCCTCGGCGACGGGAGCGAAAGCGCGGCGGACGCCGCTCAGCCGACGTCTCCGCGCCTGAAGCGTCGTATCCGCAGGGGTCGTGACTGCCATCAGTAGCGGATCCGCGGGTCGATGTACGCGTTGACGAAGTCGATGATCACGCTGGCGAGGACGACGACGAGCGCGAACACGACGATGATCCCCTGGACGGCGGCGTAGTCACGGTTCTGGAGGTACGTGAGGAGCGTGTGGCCGATGCCCGGCCAGTTGAACGTCGTCTCCGTCAGCACGGCTCCCGACAGCAGGAGGGCGACGGTCAGGCCCACGATCGTGATGACGGGGACAAGCGCGTTCTTGAAGGCGTGGTGGTAGACGACCGAGCGCTCGTCGATGCCCCGCGCACGTGCAGCCTCGATGTAGTCGTCCTTCATCGTGCGGATCACGTTGACGCGGATGAGGCGGATGAAGATGCCCGCCGTTACGAGCCCCAACGTGACCGCAGGGAGCACGAGGTGCTTGACCGAGTCCGTGAACGCGTCCCAATCGCGGTTGATGAGGGAGTCGACGGTGTAGAGCCCGGTGTGGGTCTCCATCGTCGCCTGGACGATCGGGCTCGCGCGGTCTGAGGTCGGAAGCCAGCCCAGGTACGAGCCGAAGAAGAGCTGCGCCATGAGGCCGAGAAAGAAGACGGGCATCGCGTAGATCACGATCCCGAACAACCGCCCCGTCCCGTCGATCCACGTGTCGCGGTACCGACCCGCCAGCAGACCGAACGTGACGCCGACGACGATCGCAACGATCATCGCGTAGAACGTCAGCTCCAGCGTCGCAGCGCCGTTCTCGCGGACGATGTCCGTTACCGGACGGCGATCGGTGATGGTCGTACCGAGATCGCCCCGGGCGATCTGGCCGAGGTACTCGAAGTACTGCTGGTAGATCGGCTTGTCGTAGCCGAGCTGGGCCTTGATCTTGTCGATCTCGCTCTGTGGAGCGTGTCCGCCGAGCGACGCGGAGATCGGGTCGCCCGGCGCGACCCGCATGAGCAGGAAGACCATCGTCAGCAGGATGAACACCATCGGGACGACGAGCGCCAGCCGGACGAGCGCGTACTTCCTGAGCGAGGTTCCCTTGTTACTGGCCATTGCGCCTAGCCGATCGCGACGGGCCCCTCAGCCATCGACCAAGGGTACCGCGCCGGACGAGCCGCGAAGGGGCGTCCGAGACGCCCCTTCGCACACAGAGTCGCTCCTACGCTACGACTTCGACAACTGCCAGAACCGCATGATGACCGTCGGATCGAGCGTGGCCGGAATCCCACGCACGTTGTTGCGACCGACGGCGATCATCGACTGCTGCCAGTACGGGATGATCGGCACGTCCTTCGCCGCCAGCAGCTGGATCTGCTTGATGACCCTGATCCGCTGGGCGAGCGTCTTCGAGCCGAGCTCCTTCTTGATGAGCGCCTCCATCTTCGGGCTGTTGTATCCGGAGGCGGTGAAGGTGTCGGTCCGATAGAACGGCACGAGGTAGTTCTCGGAGTCCGGATAGTCCGGGAACCAGCCGAGCTGGAAGACGTTGTATTGGCTGCCGAACACGCTCGAGTACTGCGCCCACTCGCTCGACTTCAGCGTCACCTCGAAGACGCCGTTCGTCTCGAGACTGCGCTTGATCTCTGCGTACTCGTCGGCCGACGCGTCTCCGTAGTGCGTCGGCGTCCACCAGATCTCGATCGGGGAACGGCGTCTCGAGACCCGCCTGCTGGAGGACCTGCTTCGCCTTCGCCGGATTCGGAGTCCGTCCGTAGAGGCCGCGAATGCGTCGATGTGACCCGGATAGCCGGCGGGCACCATCGAGTACAGCGGCTTCACCTGGCCGTGGTAGACGCGCGTGGCGATCGCCTGGCGGGGCATGAGGTACGCGACCGCACGCCGGACGGCGACGTTGTTCGCCGGAGCACGCGGTGACGTTCATCGTCAGGTAGCGGATGCGCCCACCTGCGCCGTTGTAGACCCGGAGACCCTTCTGCTTCTGCAGCGACGTGATCTCGTTCGGCGTGAACGACTGGTACGACATGTCGATCTCGCCGCGCTGGATCGCGAGCTTCATCGTCGACGACTTCGTGTAGTAGCGAATGATGAGGTTGTCGGTCTTCGCCGGCGTGCCCCAGTAGTCGTCGTTCCGGGTGAAGACGGCCTGCTGACCCGGCGAGTACTTCGTGAGCACGTACGGGCCGGTCCCGATCTGCTCCTCGGTGTTCCCGCGCAGGTGGTTCGGCTCGTACGTGTCCGAGGGCACGATGAATCCGACCTGCGACGCCAGGATCGACGGCCACGTGACCTGTGGTGACTTGAGGCTGAACGTGACGGCGTACTTGCCGTTCGTCTTGACACTCTTGAGGTTGCCGAGCAACGACGAGGGCGTGTTCGCGGCTGCCTCTTTCACGACCGTCTTGTTCGTGACCCGGTCGAACGAGAACTTGACGTCAGTCGAGTCGAACGCCGAGCCGTCGCTGAAGGTCACGCCCTCCGAAGGTTGCAGCGCCACGTCTTCAGGTTCCCGACGGAGAAGCACTTCGTGGCCAGTGACGGCTCCAGCTTCGATCCGTGCCGGAAATCCAGCAGGTGCTCGAAGACGTTGCTCTCGAGCGTGAACGTCCCGTAGTCGTAGGTGCCTGCGGGATCGATGTTCGTGATCGAGTCGGTCGTCCCGTCGACGAGCGTGGTCGCTGATGCACTGCCGAATGCGGACTGCGCCGCCCCCGTGCCCAGAGCGACCACGACCAGTGCGACCACGGAGCTCAACGCGCCAATCCGCCAGCTCGTCAGTCTCCTTTCATGTAGTCCCCTTTCTCCCGCCCGCGTCGCGGGCGTAACCGATCGAAGCCCCAAGAGTACGACGCCGCCGAATGTGAAAAGTCGGGGATCGAAGGCCCAGCGATACGCGGCGGCTCGAGATCACACAAACACCACGATCGCGGAG
Organism: uncultured Gaiellaceae bacterium; assembly: GCA_963805135.1. Lineage (GTDB taxonomy): Bacteria > Actinomycetota > Thermoleophilia > Gaiellales > Gaiellaceae > GMQP-bins7. The sequence continues at coordinate 231,577 of CAWDSX010000024.1, forward strand.
CCTACGGATTGATCGCAGGCGACAGGTTTCCAGTACCGGCGAGCTCCCTCGTTCGGGCGAATGGTCGTGGCGATCTAAAGGGGCACGCGCACGCCGCCGATACCGGACTCGTGGACGCCGCTGAGCGCGAAGAGATCCTGAACCGCTATCGCGATCACAGCCGCCGGTTCGAGGCGGCCGCGGCGCGGCGTAGCTCGACCGCCGCGGAGCCGTAATCCCGTTCACGCCTCCGTCGACGCGCGAGGTCGGCCAGGATCCGACAGCGCGCGAGATCGAGGTGCTGCAGCTAGTCGCAGACGGCCTCGTGAATCGCGAGATCGGCGAACGGCTCTTCCTCTCGGAAGAGACCGTC